>JAIUOP010000012.1 GCA_020161815.1 Actinomycetota bacterium
CAGCAACGCCGACCGCACGGCCGCCCTTGCGCCATGGCTCGAGCACTACAACACTGAACGTCGCCACAGCGCACTCGGAGGCAAGCCACCGGTCAGCAGGCTGTAACCAACGTGGTGGCCGGGTACATTTAGTCGGCGCGGCGACGCCGGATGAGCCACCACAGGATGCCGCCGACCATGGCCGCCAGCCCGGCCATCACGCCACCGGCGCGCACCAGCTGCTCGTTGCCGGCGGTCAGGCCGTTGGCGATCGCGAGCAGCCCGACGAGGAGCGCGGGCAGGAGGAGTAGGGCCCCGGTCACTGCGGCCAGCCCGATCCAGAAGGTGCGCTTGCTCATCCCCGCCCACCGTCCCGAGGACGGCCGTCCTCGAGGTATGCCGTGTGCTCGGTCCCCAGCGCCGCCTTCACCAGCCGCACGGCATACGGCGCCATGTGGTCGCCGAGGGCCGGGACCGGCGCCCAGTGGACCGCCCGGATCTCCCGGGCCAGGAACCGGGAGGGGTCCAGGGTCGCCGGGTCGAGGACGCCGAGGTCGAAGAGGAAGAGGACGGCGTCGTCCCAGCCCTTGTAGGGCGGCAGCCAGTTGACGGCGAGGAGGGCGCCTGCGCGGACCTCGAGTCCCAGCTCCTCACGGACCTCGCGCTCGAGGCAGGTGGCCGGCGACTCGCGCGGGTCGACCACGCCGCCCGGCAGGTCCCACTCGCGCTTGTAGGTGAGCTCGCAGACCAGGACATGACCCTCGCCGTCGCGCGCCAGGCCCTGGGCGATGGCGCGCTTGCGCGGCAGCCGCTCGTTGAGCATGGCGGTGAAGTCAGGCGGCGCCGGGTTCTGCTCTGACATGGACGTGAGGCTACCCAGCGGACGATGCGGCCGGTCAGGCGCCCGTCTGCACCGGCCGGCCGTCGGCCCGCCACTCGGGGAGCCCGCCGTCGAGGCGGACGGCGTCGCGGCCGGCGTCGGAGAGCTCTCGCACCGCGTCGTCGGAGTAGACGCAGAAAGGGCCACGGCAGTAGGCGACGTAGGTGACGCCCTCGGGCAGCTCCGCCAGGCGGGCCGCCACCTCTCCCGGCGAGACGTGGACCGCTCCGGGGATGTGACCGGCGGCGAACTCGGCCTCGGGTCGGACGTCCAGCACGACGACGTCCTTGCGGGTCAGGTGCTCGGCGAGCTCGTCCCTGCTCATCGCACCCAGGGACGCCCGGTCACCGAGGTAGTCGTGCGCCAGCTCGTCCAGCCGCTCGACATGGGCCTGGGCCACGCCCCGCAGCGCGAGCCAGAGGTCGGCGACGGCAGGCGAGGACAGCGAGTAGTGCACCCGGGTGCCCTCGGCCCGGGTGGTCACGAGGCCCGCGTCGAGGAGGACGTGGAGGTGCTGGGAGGTGTTGGCGACGGACTGCCCGATGGACAGGGCGAGCTCCTGGACCGAGCGCTCGCCCTGGGCGAGCACGTCGACCAGCTCGGCGCGGCGACCATTGCCCATCGCCTTGGCGGTCGATGCCAGGGCGGGGTAGAGCACGTCCTCGGCCCGGCGCACTGCCCGTCCCGGTGCGTTCTGCCACGCACCGGGACGCCGGCTCTTCCGCGGCCTGTCGGTGCTCTCTGCAAGGGTCTGACCATGGACCTCTCGCTCCCCCAGCTCCTCCTCGCGCTCGGCCTGGCCGCCGTGGTGGGCGCGGCTGCCACGGCAGTCGCCATGCGTGCGGTGTATGCCGCTCGGCTGGCGTCCGCTCGCACCGAGGCCGCGCTCCTCGCCGAGCGGGTCCTCGACCTGGAGACCAGCCTCACCGAGGACGCCGAGACCGCGGCCCTCCTCGCCCCCCTGCGTGAGGCCCTGGGTCGCGTCGAGACGCAGGTCGGCAGCATCGAGCGCGAGCGGCTCGAGCAGCTCGGCTCACTGCGCGCCGTGCTCGCACGGGTCGAGGACGAGACCTCGGGCCTGAGCCGCGCCACCTCCTCGCTCGCCGGGTCGCTCCGTTCCTCGACCGTGCGCGGGGCGTGGGGGGAGGTCCAGCTCCGCCGGGTGCTGGAGTCGGCCGGGATGATGGCGCGTTGCGACTTCACCGAGCAGGCCACGGGAGTCAACCGACATGCCCGGGCGGTGCGCCCCGACGTCGTCGTCCGGCTGCCCGGGGAGCGCCACCTCGTCATCGACGCCAAGGCACCGATGGCGGCCTTCCTCGACGCGCAGTCGGAGGACCTGACGGCAGCGGAGCGCGGCGACCTGCTCAAGGAGCATGCGCGTGTGCTGCGTGGCCACGTCTCGGCCCTGACCGCCAAGGACTACTGGTCGGCCTTCCCCTCCACTCCGGAGATGGTCGTCTGCTTCCTGCCCAGCGACGCGATGCTCGCCTCGGCCCTCGACGCCGATCCCGGCCTGCACGAGTGGGGGCTGGAGCAGCGCGTGGCCCTGGTGGGTCCGGCCGCCCTCATGGCCCTGCTCCGCACGGTCGCCCTGACCTGGCAGCAGGACTCGCTCTCACGCAATGCCGCCGCCCTGCTCGACCTCGGTCGCGAGCTCCACGGCCGCCTCGCCACCCTCGGGTCCCACGCGAGCAAGCTCGGGCGCGCCCTGTCCGGCAGCGTCGAGGCCTACAACGCCATGGTCGGCACCCTCGAGAGCCGGGTGCTGGTGACGGCGCGACGGATGCAGGAGCTCGGACTGGTCTCCGAGGACCTGCCCCCCACGCCCCCGGTGGAGGCCGGACCACGCGTGCTCACGGCATACGAGCTCATCGACGCCGCCACCGCGGAGGCGGCCGGCCAGGCGCGCCCCGAGCTGGACCTCGACGCCGCCTTCAGCCCTGCTGCCGCAGCGGAGCAAGGGCGCCGGCCAGCCTGACGAGCTGGTCGAGGACGCCGGAGAGCTCCTTGGCCCGGCGCTCGTTCGGCGCGAACGTGCTGCCGGCCCACTCGGTCATCGTCGAGAGGGAGAGCTGGCCCCGCACGGCGACGAGGTGCGCGTTGGCGAAGATCACGCGCCAGTGCTCGGTCGCCCGGACCGCCCCGTCGGCGCCGTAGCCGACGATCGCCACGGCCTTGTGCCCCCACTCGGGATAGAGCACGTCGAAGGCATTCTTCAGCGCCGCAGGCACGCCATGGTTGTACTCCGGCGACACCCAGACGAAACCGTCGTAGCCGTCGATGGCCTTGCTCCACTCGCGCGTCTGCGGCGTCTCGTAGTTGCGATTCGCCGCGCCGGGGACAGTGGGCTCGGTCAGCAGCGGCAGGTCGAAGTCGGCGAGGTCGAGGAGGGCGAACTCGGCGTCGTCCCGCTGCCGGGCCTGCTCGAGCACCCAGTGGGCGACGGCCTCCCCCTTGCGGCCCTGGCGGGTGCTCCCGAGGACGATGGCGATCTTCATGAAGCTCTCCTTGCGGCAGGTCAGTGGAGGGAGCCGGCGTCCTCGAGCGAGGCGGCGTCGTGACGCATCTTGTCGCTCAGGCCGGCCGCCTTGAGGTCGCGGCGGATCTCGTTGGGCAGGGCGAACATGAGGGATTCCTCGGCGGCCACGACCGGCTTGACGTCGGTGAAGCCTCGCCCCGCGAGGAACTCGAGCACCTCCCGGACGAGGATCTCGGGGACCGAGGCGCCCGAGGTCACCCCGACGGTCTCCACGCCGTCGAGCCAGCCCGGGTCGATCTCGGCGGCGTAGTCGACGAGGTGGCCGGCACGGGCTCCGTGCTCGAGGGCCACCTCGACGAGGCGGACCGAGTTCGAGGAGTTGCGGGACCCGACGACGATCATCAGGTCGGTGGCCGGCGCCATCTGCTTGACGGCCAGCTGACGATTCTGGGTCGCGTAGCAGATGTCGTCGCTGGGCGGGTCCTGGAGGCTGGGGAACTTCTCCCGCAGGCGGCGCACCGTCTCCATGGTCTCGTCGACCGACAGCGTGGTCTGCGAGAGCCACACCACCTTGTCCGGGTCGCGGACCTCGATGTTGTCCACGTCGTCCGGGCCCTGGACGAGGTGGATGTGCTCGGGTGCCTCACCCGAGGTGCCCACGACCTCCTCGTGGCCCTCGTGGCCGATGAGCAGGATGTCGAAGTCTGCATCGGCGAACCGGACCGCCTCACGGTGCACCTTGGTCACGAGGGGGCAGGTGGCATCGATGGTCTTCAGGGACCGGGCGGCGGCTTCCTCGTGCACGACGGGGGCCACGCCATGCGCGGAGAAGATGACCGTGGCGCCCTCGGGCACCTCGTGCGTCTCGTCGACGAAGATGGCGCCACGCTTCTCCAGCGTGGTCACGACGTGCTTGTTGTGGACGATCTCCTTGCGGACGTAGACCGGCGGCCCGTACAGCTCGAGGGCCTTCTCGACCGTCACCACCGCGCGATCGACCCCGGCGCAGTAGCCGCGAGGGGCCGCGAGCAGCACCTGCTTGGACGTCCCTGACAGTGCGTGGCTCATGGTCCCCATCGTAGGTGGCCCCTGCCCGCCCACCGATTTGCTGAGGTCCGGACCCCCTGCGCAGCGCGTCCAACGCGCGTTGCGGCGGGCACTCCCGTCACAATGGCCCCATGTACACACCTTCACTGGTCCAGCGCTTGGGCGCCGAGTTCCTCGGCACCTTCTGGCTCGTCTTCGGCGGCTGCGGCTCCGCCATCTATGCGGCCGGCTTCATGGCCCCCAACCTCGTGGCCGGCCAGAGCGTCCACCTCGGCATCGGCTTCGTGGGCGTCGCGCTGGCCTTCGGCCTCACGGTGGTCACCATGGCGTACGCCGTGGGCCACATCAGTGGCGCCCACTTCAACCCGGCCGTCACCATCGGTGTCGCCGTCGCCAAGCGCTTCGAGTGGAAGGACGTGCCGGCCTACGTCATCACCCAGGTCATCGGCGGCCTCGCGGCAGGTGCGGCCCTGTGGGGCATCGCCCGGGGCAAGGCCGGCTTCGACCCGGTCGGGCACATGGCGGCCAATGGCTACGCCGAGAACTCCCCCGGTGGCTACTCGATGGCCGCGGTGTTCTGCGCCGAGGTTCTGCTCACCGCGTTCTTCCTCTACATCATCCTCGGGGCGACCCACGACAAGGCGCCCTCCGGCTTCGCCCCCTTGGCGATCGGCCTGGGCCTGACCCTGATCCACCTCATCTCGATCCCGATCAGCAACACCTCGGTCAACCCGGCCCGCTCGATGGGTGTCGCCTTCTTCAACGGTGCCGGCGCTCCGGGGCAGCTGTGGCTGTTCTGGGTGGCCCCGATCATCGGTGCCGCCATCGCCGGCGCGACCTTCCACCTGGTCACCGGGGTCGACCGACGCGACCGCGACATCTCGGGCTCGATCTCCGAGCGCGACGCGGCCGACCACAGCGACGTCGCCTGACCCGCACCCCCTTCCCCCTGTCTCCCAGACAGTCGAAAGTAGACGAGGAGTCGTCCCGGGTCACCGGGGGCGGCTCCTCGTCCACTTTCGACTGCTCGTGTGGGTGGGCACCCCTAGCATGAGCGCGTGAGCGCACCACCCCCTCGTCCGGTCCTGCCGCAGCGGGCGGCGGAGACGAGCGCCGAGCAGCCCTGGCCGGTGCGGCTGCTCTCGGTGAAGGTCGGGGAGTACGTCGACAAGATGTCGGTCTGCTGGGTGGAGGGCCAGGTCGTCCAGCTCACCCGCCGACCGGGCAGCGGCACGGCATACCTCACCCTCCGCGACACCGACGTGGACATGAGCTTCTCGGTCGCGATCCGGGCGACCGCCCTCGACGCCATGCCGCCCCTCCAGCCGGGCGCGCGTGTCGTCACCCAGGTCAAGCCGGTCTTCTGGCCCCGCGGCGGCAGCCTGCAGCTCGACGCCCGCCAGATCCGGCCGGTCGGGATCGGCGAGCTGCTCGCGCGGCTGGAGCAGCTGCGGACCACGCTCGCCGCCGAGGGCCTCTTCGACCGCGACCGCAAGCGCCCCCTGCCCTTCCTGCCCCGCACGATCGGCCTCGTCACCGGCCGGGGCGGCGCCGCGGAGCGGGACGTCGTGGAGAACGCCCGGCGGCGGTGGCCCAGCGCCCGGTTCGCGCTGCGCGAGGTGGCCGTCCAGGGGCCGACCGCCGTCACCGAGGTGTGCGCGGCCCTCGCCGGCCTCGACGAGGAGCCCGAGGTCGACGTCATCGTCATCGCGCGCGGTGGCGGCAGCATCGAGGACCTCCTCCCCTTCAGCAACGAAGCCCTGCTGCGCGCCGTCTCCGCAGCCACCACCCCGGTCGTCTCGGCGATCGGTCACGACGTCGACACCCCCCTGCTCGACCTCGTCGCCGATGCCCGTGCCTCGACCCCGACCGACGCGGCCTCCCTCGTCGTGCCGGACGCAGCACAGCAGGCGGCCATCGTCGGCACCGCCCGTGAGCGGCTCCGGACCATCCTCACCGCGCACGTCCACCGCGAGCGCGAGCGGCTCCACCACCTGCGCAGTCGTCCGGTCATGGCCGACCCCGGGGCCTACGTCCGGGCGCAGCGCGAGGTCGTCCAGGGCCTGCGCGGCCGGGCCAACCACCGCGTGGAGGCCCGCCTGGCCCGTGAGCGCGACGGCATCACCCACCTGCGCCGGCACGCGCGTGCCCTCTCACCGCAGGCGACGCTCGACCGGGGCTACGCGATCGTGGCCGAGGCCGACGGCACGCTCGTGCGTGACCCCGAGGCGCTCGACGTCGACGACCTGCTGCGCGTCGTCGTCGCCCACGGAGACTTCGCCGTCCGCGTCGTCGGCGCCGACGCGTAGGCTGCCTGCGTGGCCACGCCAGCTGATCCGACCCCGATCCCGGAGGACATCGCCGCCCTGCCCTATGAAGCGGCGCGCGACGAGCTGGCCTCGATCGTGTCCCGGCTCGAGAGCGGGCAGGTCGGGCTCGAGGAGTCGATGAGCCTGTGGGAGCGCGGCGAGCGGCTCGCCGAGCACTGCAACACATGGCTCGACGCCGCCCAGGCGCGGCTCACGGACTGACCGGCTCCAGGTGCTCGATGAGCACGGCGAGCTCCTCGAAGCTGGCCGTGCCGGTGACCAGGGTCGTCAGCTCGCCCGGTGCCTGAGGGCGGTGGAGGAGCGAGTTCTGGGTCTTGGAGGAGCGGACGTACTTCGTCCAGGTGCGCCCGCCCACCTCGACCGTGCCCTGCTCCGAGGCGCGGTTCACCTCGGTCTCGACCCAGGTCGACGACGGGTCACGGGTCTGCTCCACCGAGGCGTAGTCGCCACTGGGTGCCTGGTACCCCGCGAGCCAGGTCATCGCGCCCTCGCCCGTGCGCACATAGCGCGCGCTCGTGGCCTTCCATCCCGAGGGGAGCCCGGCAGCGATGGCGACCGGCCAGCCGCTCTCGGCGGCGACCCGCTGCGCCGTCGCCGGGATGTCGACCGGTGGCCCCGAGAGGGAGTTGACCCTGGGCACCATGAAGATGACGAGGGCCATGAGGGCGGCGATCACGAGGAGCGAGCGGGCCATGTTGGGCAACGAGCCCATCGCATAGCGGCTCCGCGCGGGGGGCGGTGTCGGTTCGGTCACGCTCACGGCACCATCGTCGCCGACGCAGATGCCGGTCACCGAATCGGGGCAGGCCAACTCTGACTAGAGTCGGATCAGGACATCAACGCGCCTCGGGAGAGCAGGCAGCCATGACCAGTCGAGTACTCGTGATCGGTGAGGTGCTCATCGACGTCGTCCGCACCCCGGACGGTGCCGTCAGCGAGCATGTCGGAGGCTCTCCGGCCAATGTGGCCACCGGCCTGGCGCGACTGGGCCACTCCACCGACTTCGCCACGACCTTCGGCCGGGACGACCGCGGTCGGGCCTGCCTCGAGCACGTCCGCGGCCAGGGGGTGGAGGTCCTGCCGACGAGCCGGACGGCCGAGCCCACGTCGGTCGCCGATGCCACCATCGACGAGAGCGGCGCGGCCACCTATGTCTTCGACCTGCACTGGAACCTCGCGCCGGTCCCGGTGCGCAGCGGGGTCGGTCACGTGCACACCGGGTCCATCGCTGCCACGGTGGCTCCAGGGGCGGCGACCGTCGCCCGGACCATCGCCGAGGTGCACGACGAGGTCACGGTCTCCTACGACCCCAACATCCGCCCCTCGATCATGGGCGACCCGGAGGACTACCGTCCGGTCGTCGAGCACCTCGTGGGCCTCTCCGACGTCGTCAAGGCCAGCAGCGACGACCTGGAGCTGCTCTATCCCGGCCGCACCGTCGAGGAGGTCCTCGCGCACTGGGCCGACCTCGGGGCAGCCCTCACCGTGGTGACCCTGGGGGGCGAGGGCGTCGCCTACCGCGTCCCGGCCACCGGCACCGTATGCCGTGTGCAGGCTCGCGTGCTCGACCCCGGTCTCGTCGTGGACACCGTCGGCGCCGGCGACTCCTTCATGGCCGGCCTGATCTCCGGGCTGCTCGACACCGGCCTGGCCGGCTCGGCCGCAGCCCGCGCCGCCCTCGCCGAGGCCACCGAGGCCGACCTCGAGCCCGCCATCACGCGAGCCCTGATGACCAGTGGCGTCACCGTGCGGCATGCCGGCGCCTACTCCCCCACCCGCGACGAGCTGGAAGGCTGACCATGGCCGACGTCCCCTTCGAACACCTCTTGCCCGGAGCCGGGGGCAATGGCGCCGCGGACACCCCGTGGCGGCTGCTCACCACCGAGGGCGTCGACGTGGTCGAGGGCCCGGGTGGCCGTCAGTTCCTCCAGGTGGCCCCGGAGGCCCTGCGCCTGCTCACCGAGACGGCGATGCACGACATCGCGCACTACCTCCGGCCGGCGCACCTGCAGCAGCTCGCGAACATCCTGGCCGACCCCGAGGCGAGCAACAACGACCGCTTCGTGGCCCTCGACCTGCTCAAGAACGCCAACATCGCCGCCGGTGGGGTGCTGCCGATGTGCCAGGACACCGGGACGGCGATCGTCGTCGGCAAGCGCGGCCAGCACGTCCTCACCGAGGGCGACGACGAGCGGCCGATCAGCGAGGGCGTGCGCGACGCCTACACCCGCCTCAACCTGCGCTACTCGCAGATGGCCCCGGTGACGATGTGGGAGGAGAAGAACACCGGCAACAACCTCCCCGCCCAGATCGAGATGTACTCCGACACCGCGCCCGGCCACGAGGCGGCATACAAGTTCCTCTTCATGGCCAAGGGGGGCGGCAGCGCCAACAAGTCCTACCTCTTCCAGGAGACCAAGGCGATCCTCAACGAGAAAGCGATGCTCGCCTTCCTCGACGAGAAGCTGCGGGGGCTCGGCACGGCCGCCTGCCCGCCGTACCACCTGGCCATCGTCATCGGCGGCACGAGTGCCGAGTTCGCCCTCAAGACAGCGAAGTACGCGAGCGCCAAGTACCTCGACGACCTCCCCGACCACGGCGACGCGGCCACCGGACACGGCTTCCGTGACCGCGGTCTCGAGGAGCAGGTGCTCGAGCTGACCCGCCAGTTCGGGATCGGCGCCCAGTTCGGCGGCAAGTACTTCTGCCATGACGTCCGGGTCATCCGGCTGCCCCGCCACGGCGCCTCCCTGCCCGTGGCCATCGCGGTCTCGTGCAGCGCCGACCGGCAGGTCCTGGGCAAGATCACGCCCGAGGGGGTCTTCCTCGAGCAGCTCGAGACCGACCCGGGCCGCTTCCTGCCCGACACCACGCACGACGACCTGACCCACGATGACGACGCCTCCGACGTCGTGGCGATCGACCTCACCCGCCCGATGCCAGAGATCCTCGCCGAGCTGACCAAGCACCCGGTCAAGACCCGCCTGTCCCTCACCGGGCCGCTCGTCGTCGCCCGCGACATCGCGCACGCCAAGATCCGTGAGCGCCTCGACGCCGGCGAGGAGATGCCGGACTACCTTCGCAACCACCCGGTCTACTACGCCGGCCCGGCCAAGACGCCGGAGGGTATGCCGTCCGGTTCCTTCGGGCCGACGACCGCCGGTCGGATGGACTCCTATGTCGAACAGTTCCAGGCCGCGGGCGGCTCGATGGTCATGCTCGCCAAGGGCAACCGGAGCCAGCAGGTGACCGCCGCGTGCGAGGCCCACGGCGGCTTCTACCTCGGCTCGATCGGAGGGCCCGCCGCCCGGCTGGCCCAGGACTGCATCAAGAGCGTCGAGGTGATCGAGTACCCCGAGCTCGGGATGGAGGCGATCTGGAGGATCGAGGTCGAGGACTTCCCGGCCTTCATCGTCGTCGACGACAAGGGCAACGACTTCTTCGCCGAGGTGACCAAGCCGGTGGCCATGACCATCGCCAAGCGACAAGGACTGACCTGATGGACGACCTCTCCGCCTTCGAGGACCTGCTCGCCGCCAACCGCGAGTACGCCAGGACGAACGCGATCCTCGGCTTCGACGGCGTCGCGCACGCCGGCGTCGCGGTCGTGACCTGCATGGACTCCCGCATCGAGCCGCTCGGCATGATCGGGCTCCAGCCCGGGGACGCCAAGATCTTCCGCAACCCCGGTGGCCGCGTCACCAGCAACGCCCTCGAGGCCCTCGTCCTGTCGGTGCACCTGCTCGGGGTCGAGCGCATCCTCGTGGTCCCGCACACCCGGTGTGCGATGGCCAGCAGCACCGAGCAGCAGCTGCGCGACCGGATCAGCGCCTCCTCGGGCACCAATGCGGCCTGGCAGGGCTTCCACGTGGTCAAGGACCAGAAGGAAGGTCTGCGGCACGACGTCGCCGCCGTGCGCAGCCACCCGCTCATCACCGGGCGGGCCCAGGTGGCCGGCTTCATCTACGACGTCGACACCGGTCTGCTCAATCCGCTCACCGACTGACGTGGGGACGCTTCAGCCCCCACCGCCCCACCGTCGACGCACCCCTGCCGAGGCGTGGGCCGAGGTCGTTGCCGGCAACGCGCGCTTCCAGCGCGGAGAGAGCGCGCATCCGCACCAGAGCGTCCAGAGCCGGGAGCGGGTCGCGGAGGGCCAGCATCCGTTCGCGGCCCTCTTCGGCTGCGCGGACTCGCGCGTGGCGGCCGAGATCGTCGTGGACCAGGGACTCGGTGACGTCTTTGTCGTGCGCACGGCCGGGCACGTGGTCGACCCGAGCGTCCTGGGCAGTCTCGAGTTCGGCGTCGAGGTGCTCGACATCCCGCTCATCGTCGTGCTCGCCCACACCTCCTGTGGGGCGATCTCGGCGACCCTGAAGGCCGTGGAGAGCGGGGACATCCCCGGCGGCTTCCTCCGCGACCTGGTCGAGCGAGTCTCCCCGAGCATCCTCACGGCACATCGTGCCGGGCTCACCAGTGCCGACGAGATCGGCCGCGAGCACCTGCGGCACACGACCGCCCTCATCGCAGAGCGCTCCGCGCGCATTGCCCAGGGGATCGCCGACGGCTCGCTGGCCATCGTGGGGGCGCAGTACGAACTGACCACCGGGGCAACCCACCTCGTGACGGTGCTGGGGGACATCGGCCCCACCTGAGTCGTTCCGCGGCGATAGCGTGAACCATGGCCATCTCCGAGCAGACCCTCCAGACCTTCCCCGCGGACTTCGTCTTCGGCGCCGCGACCGCCTCGTTCCAGATCGAGGGCGCCACGACCGAGGGCGGGCGCTCGGCCTCGATCTGGGACACCTTCTGCGGCATCGAGGGCAAGGTCGCCAACAAGGACACCGGCGACCCGGCATGCGACCACTACCACCGCTGGGCCTCCGACGTGGACCTCATGGCCGAGCTGGGCCTGGACGCCTACCGCTTCTCCGTCGCGTGGCCGCGCGTCATCCCCACCGGCGTGGGGAAGGTCAACCCCGAGGGCATCGGCTTCTACGACAAGCTGGTGGATCGCCTGCTGGAGAAGGGCATTCGACCCGTCGTCACCCTCTACCACTGGGACCTTCCCCAGGTGCTCGACGACCGGGGCGGCTGGCTCAACCGTGACGTCGCCCAGTGGTTCGCGGAGTACTCCGGAGCCGTCGTCGAAGCCCTCGGCGACCGGGTGAGCCACTGGACCACCCTCAACGAGCCGTGGTGCTCCTCGATCCTGTCCTACTCCCTGGCCCACCACGCCCCGGGCCACGAGGACGAGCGCGAGGGCCTCATCGCCGCCCACCACCTCATGCTGGCCCATGGCACCGCCGTGCCGGTCATCCGCGAGCGCTGTGCTGCTCGGGGGACCACCGCGCAGGTGTCGATCACGCTCAACCCCACCCAGGTCATCGGTCCGGACGAGCCGAGCGAGGCCGACCTCGACGCCGTCCGTCGCGCCGACAACGTCCTCAACGGCATCTTCTTCTCCCCGCTCTTCCACGGCAGCTACCCCAACACGATGCTCGAGGACGTCGCCCACCTCGGCGAGGCGAGGTGGATCCACGACGGAGACCTGCGGACCATCAGTGCGCCCCTGGACAACCTCGGGATCAACAACTACTTCCCGACCCGCGTGCGCGCCGGAGACCCCGAGTCCAACCCGACCCGTATGCCGGGGTGCGAGGGCGTGGAGCCGGTGCCGGCCGCCGGGGCCCTCACCGACATGGGCTGGGAGCAGAACCCGGCGGCCCACCGCGACATCCTGCTGCGCAGCTGGCGCGAGAGCGTCCTCCCGGTCTACATCACCGAGAACGGCTCGGCCTGGCCCGACGTGGTCAGCGACGACGGCGCGGTCCACGACCCGGACCGGACGGCATACCTGCACTCCCACCTGGCCGCGGTCGCCGAGGCGATGGAGCTGGGGGCCGACATCCGCGGGTACTTCGCCTGGTCCCTCATGGACAACTTCGAGTGGGCCTTCGGCTACGACAAGCGGTTCGGGATCGTCCACGTCGACTACGACACCCAGGAGCGGACCGTCAAGGACTCCGGGCTGGAGTACGCCCGCCTCATCGCCGCGCACCACGCCCGATCCTGAGAGGCCGCGGTCACCGCTTGGTCACGATTTGGGCAGACCGGTGTCGGGTGCTCGGCGATGTGATTGCCTTCACTCTGGTGTGGTGCGACCGTAGCCCCACCACTCATGACCCAAAGGAGTAGTTCGGTGTCCTTCGCCTCACGCCGGCGCGTCGCCCTTACGGCGGCCGCTGCCCTGTCCGCTCTCGCCCTCACCGCCTGTGGCTCGTCGTCGAGCTCGGGCGACGCCTCCACCTCCGCCGCGGGCGGCGGGCCCACGCTGCTCAAGTCCGGCGTGCTCCAGGTCTGCACCCACCTGTCCTACAAGCCGTTCCAGTTCAAGGACGACTCGGGCAAGGTCGTCGGCTTCGACGTCGACGTGATGGACCTGGTCGCCAAGAAGCTCGGCGCCGAGCAGGAGATCGTGGACATCGACTTCGCGCAGATCACCTCGGGTGCGGTCTTCGCCGCCAAGAAGTGCGACGCCGGCGCCGCGGCGACGACGATCAACGACAAGCGCAAGGAAGCCATCCTCTTCTCCGACCCGTACTTCGAGGCCACCCAGGCGCTGCTGGTCAAGAAGGACTCCGGCATCAAGGACCTGCCCGACCTCAAGGGCAAGAAGCTCGCCGTCCAGACCGACACCACGGGTCAGGAGTACGGCAACAAGAACAAGGACGCCAACGGCTACGAGGTCGTCGTCTTCGACGACATGCCGACCCAGCTCGCCGGTGTGCTTGCCGGTCGTGCGGACGCTGCTGTCAACGACAACGGTGTCGTCTTCGACTACGCCAAGGAGAACCCGACGACCGAGGTGGTCAAGGAGTTCAACACCGGCGAGCAGTACGGGTTCATGTTCCAGAAGGACAACGCCAACGGCACGGCCCTCGCCGAGCTGACCAACCAGGTCCTCAAGGACGCCAAGGCCGACGGCAGCTACAACGAGATCTACAAGAAGTGGTTCGGCGTCGACGCTCCCAAGTGATGGCGCAAGCCTTTCCACCACCTCGAGGCGGCGGTACGGTTCAGTCCGTTCCGCCGCCTCGGCGCATGAACACCCGCTCGTGATCCACCGAAGGAGCCCCGATGAGCACCGTGACGGCTGACCGACCAGCCCGCACCGGGATGTCGCCGCGCAAACGCGCGCAGCGGATGCGGATGATCCAGTACGTCGTCCTCGCGGCGGTCCTCCTCGTCATCCTCTTCGTGGCGGACTGGCCACAGATCCAGAAGGTCTTCTTCCGTCCCGACATGATCGAGGCGACCCTGAAGCAGGGGCTCCCGAACGCGCTGAAGAACACCATCGTCTACACGATCGGCGCCTTCGTCTTCGGCCTGGTCAACGGCACCATCCTCGCCCTCATGCGGCTGTCGTCCGTGGCGCCCTATCGCTGGCTCTCCACGATCTACATCGAGTTCTTCCGCGGCCTGCCGGCCATCGTCGTCCTCATCGCCTTCGGGCTGCTGCCGCTGGCCTTCCCCGGGATGCTCATCCCCTTCGACCCGTACGGCACCGTGTGGTTGGCGCTGGGACTGGTCGCCTCGGCATACATGGCCGAGACCATCCGTGCCGGCATCCAGGCGGTCCCCAAGGGCCAGATCGAGGCCGCCCGGTCCCTCGGTATGCCGGCCGGCACCGCCACGCGCAAGATCGTCCTCCCGCAGGCGTTCCGGATCGTCACCCCGCCCCTGACCAACGAGCTGATCCTCCTCGTCAAGGACTCCTCGCTCGCCTACATCCTCGGCCTGTCGGGCGCGGCGTTCGAGCTCACGAAGTACGGACGGGACCTGGCCAACACCAACGCCAACCTCACCCCGCTCGTGATCGCGGGCTTCTGCTACCTGCTCATCACCCTCCCGCTGTCGATCATCGTGCGCCGCATGGAGGCACGCCAGAAGAAGGAGCGCTGACCATGAGCGCCAGCCAGCTCGCCAACCGTGAGGTCGTCGTCGACGTCGTCGACCTCAAGAAGTCCTTCGGTGACAACGAGGTGCTCAAGGGCATCTCCGGGCAGATCCACCGGGGGGAGGTGATCTGCGTCATCGGCCCGTCGGGGTCGGGCAAGTCCACCCTCCTGCGCTGCCTGAACCTGCTCGAGCAGCCGACCGGCGGCAATGTCTTCGTCGAGGGCGTCGAGGTCACCGACCCCGACTGCGACATCGACAAGGTCCGCGCCGACATGGGCATGGTCTTCCAGCAGTTCAACCTCTTCCCGCACCTGACCGTGCTCGAGAACTGCACGATCGGGCAGATGGTGGTGCGCAAGCGCTCCAAGTCCGACGCCGAGGCCAAGGCCCGGGAGAACCTGCTGCGCGTCGGCCTCGCCGACAAGGAGGGCGCCTACCCCGGCCAGCTCTCCGGTGGGCAGCAGCAGCGGGTCGCCATCGCGCGCGCCCTGTCGATGGACCCCGAGCTCATGCTCTTCGACGAGCCCACCTCGGCCCTGGACCCCGAGCTCGTCGGCGACGTCCTCTCGGTCATGCGCAAGCTGGCCTCCGAGGGCATGACGATGTTCGTCGTCACCCACGAGATGGCCTTCGCGCGCGATGTCGCCGACCGGGTGATCTTCATGGACGGTGGCTACATCGTCGAGGAGGGCGCCCCCGACCAGGTCATCGGCAACCCGCAGCACCAGCGGACCAAGACCTTCCTCGACCGCGTGCTGAACCCGACCAAGGTCGGCCAGATCGGCGCCGAGGACGAGGCGCACGCCGCCCGCCACCAGAGTGTGCCGGACGCTGACGGTGACGGGGACTCTCGACCCTGACAGCCGGCCACGTGGGCCAGATCGGCCGCAGCACCTGACCCCGCCCCCCTCAGCACCCCCCTCTCCCCCGCTGATTCGAGGTAAAACCGCCGGTTGAACCGGGCGGTTTTACCTCGAATCGGGGGGGAAGGTCAGGTCAGGAGAGGGTCAGGCGTTCCTTGACGACCGCGACCAGGCGCTCGGCGACGGCCTGGGCCTGCTCGGCGGTGCCGGCCTCGACCATGACGCGCACGAGCGGCTCGGTGCCCGACTTGCGGAGCAGGACGCGGCCGTTGCCCGCGAGCTCCGTCTCGGCCTCGGCCACGGCCTCCTGCAGCGGGGCGTCCGACTCGACCCGGGCCTTGTCGACGCCCTTGACGTTGATGAGCACCTGCGGGAGCCGGGTCATGACCTGACCGAGCTCGAGCAGCGGGGTCCTGGTCTCGGCCACGCGCGCCGCCAGCAGGAGCCCGGTGAGCACGCCGTCGCCGGTCGTGCCGTGCTCGAGCAGGATGACGTGGCCGGACTGCTCCCCGCCGAGGGTGTAGGACCCGGCGCGCATGTCCTCGAGGACGTAGCGGTCGCCGACGCCGGTCTGGCGGACGGTGATGCCCTCGCGCTCCATCGCCTGGAGCAGTCCGAGGTTGCTCATCACCGTGGCCACGAGCGTGTCGTCGGCCAGGGCGCCGCGGGACTTCAGGGCCACGGCGAGGATGCCCATGATCTGGTCCCCGTCGATGACCGAGCCGTCGTGGGCAACGGCCAGGCAGCGGTCCGCGTCACCGTCGTGGGCGATCCCGAGGTCGGCGCCGCGCTCGAGCACCGCCGCCTGCAGGCGATCCAGGTGCGTGGAGCCGTAGCCGTCGTTGATGTTGAGGCCGTCCGGAGAGGCCCCGATCTCGTAGACCTCCGCACCGGCGAGCCGGAACACCTCCGGGGAGACCTCACTGGCCGCACCGTGTGCGCAGTCGAGGACGACGGTGAGCCCGTCGAGCCGGTTCGGCAGGGCGGAGAGCAGGTGCGCGACATACCGGGCCTGCCCGGCGCGGTTCTCCAGCACGCGGCCGACCTCGGCCCCCACGGGACGCTCCCAGTCCGCCTCGAGCTGGGCCGCGATCTCGTCCTCGACGGCATCGGGGAGCTTGTGCCCGCCGGCGGCGAAGAACTTGATGCCGTTGTCCGGCATCGCGTTGTGCGACGCGGACAGCATGACGCCGAAGTGGGCATCCATGTCCGCCGTGAGGAAGGCCACGGCCGGCGTGGGCAGCACGCCTACGTTGTGAACGTCGACTCCGGCCGACGCCAGGCCCGCCACGACGGCGGCGGAGAGGAACTCCCCCGAGGCCCGGGGGTCGCGGCCCACGACGGCCTTGGGCTTGCGGCCTGCGGCGCGGGCCTCGCGCCCGAGGACGTGGGCGGCAGCGGTCGACAGGTTCAGCGCCAGCTCGGCGGTGATGTCGACATTGGCCAAGCCGCGGACACCATCGGTGCCGAAGAGTCGGGACATGAAGGAGGGCCTTTCCAGAGATGAATCGCGCACGAACCTACCGCCAACGCGCGACGGCGGCACCCTCGGTGGTGAGGATGCCGCCGTCGGCAGGCCACGGCATACCGGGTATGCCGCGCCAGGTCAGCGCTTGATCAACGCTTGCTGTACTGCGGAGCCTTGCGGGCCTTCTTGAGACCGGCCTTCTTGCGCTCGGGCACGCGCGGGTCACGGGTGAGGAAGCCGGCCTTCTTCAGCGCCGGGCGGTTCAGCTCCTCGTCGACGCCGTTGAGCGAGCGGGCGACACCGAGACGGACGGCACCGGCCTGGCCGGAGGGGCCACCGCCGTGGACGCGCACCAGCACGTCGTAGGCGCCGTCGAGCTCGAGCACCTTGAGCGGCTCGTTGACGATCTGCTGGTGCACCTTGTTCGGGAAGTACGACTCCAGGGTGCGGCCGTTGATGGTCCACTCGCCGGTGCCCGGCACGATGCGGACGCGGGCGACGGCCTGCTTGCGGCGACCGGTCGCGGCACCCGGGGCGGACGCGGACGGGCGGCGGGCCGGCTCGGCGGCGACGCTGGTGTCGGACTCGCTGGTGTAGGAGGTGATCTCGTTGTCGTCGGCGTCGGTGCCGAAGTCGGTGTCGATGGTCACGTCGGTCATCACTGGGCCACCTGGCTGATCTCGAAGGGCTTGGGCTGCTGGGCAGCGTGGGGGTGCTCGGCGCCGCGGTAGACCTTGAGCTTGGTCAGCTGCTGGCGGCCGAGGGTGGTCTTGGGGAGCATGCCGCGGATGGCCTTCTCGACGGCCTTCTCCGGGAACTGGTCGAGCATCTCGACGTAGGTGCGGCTCTTGAGGCCACCCGGGAAACCGGAGTGGCGGTAGGCGCGCTTCTGCTCCGCCTTGGCGCCGGTGAGGGCGACCTTCTCGGCGTTGATGATGATGACGAAGTCGCCCATGTCGACGTGCGGGGCGAATGTCGCCTTGTGCTTGCCGCGCAGCAGCACGGCAGCCTGGGTGGCGAGGCGACCGAGCACGACGTCGGTGGCGTCGATGACGTGCCACTGACGGACGGCGTCGCCGGCCTTCGGGGTGTAGGTCTTCACGAGGTGTTCCTTGCGTGAGGCGGGTGGGTGAGGCGTATGCCGCGTGCTCCCCGCAGGCGAGAATCCGCGGGTGAGTTCCTGCGGATCGCTTTCCTTCAGAGGGCGCACGGCACAACTTCTCAAGTCTACGAGCGTGCTCGACTCGCCCCAAATCGCCGGCGGCGCCTGCGAAAACCCCGGGTGACCTGCAGGAATGGGTGAGCACCCGGCATACCCACAATAGTTTTGCAAACGGATTGTGCAAAGGTATTGTGCAATTCATGAGCGACGCCCCTTCCTCCGTTCGCCTGAACCAGGACTCGGTCAAGGTGCTGGCCCACCCCCTGCGCAGCCGGCTCGTGGGGGCGCTGCGCAATGGCGGCCCCTCGACGGCGACTGCCCTCGCCGGGGTGCTCGGCACGAACTCGGGCGCCACGAGCTACCACCTGCGCAAGCTCGCGGAGGTCGGCCTCGTCGTCGACACCGGCGAGGGCGACGGCAAGCGCCGGTTCTGGGCGGCGTCGGCGGACTTCACCGTCTTCGAGCCGAGCGACTTCGAGGGCGACGAGGACGCCGAGGCCGCCTTCGGGTGGCTCGAGCGGGACTGGCTGCGCCACTTCGCCGGCAAGTTCGGGCGCTGGCTGGAGCTGCGCCCGGCCTGGCCGCGCGCGTGGGGTGACGCCGCGGGCATGGGCGACACCATGGTCGTGGCCACCCCCGAGCAGCTGACCGCCATGACTGCAGAGATCGACGAGGTGATCCAGCGCTATCGCCGCGTGGGCCAGGGCAACCCGGAGGCCAAGCGGGTGGCCGTCTACGTCTCGTCCTACCCGGTCGACATGGAGCAGGTGCCTCGCCGATGAGTCCGGCCCCCTCCCCCAGCTCCGCCACCACCCCCGTCGACCCGCGTCGGGTCTTCTACCTGCTCACGTTCACCCGGTGGTTCCCGGTCGGCTTCGTGGTCGGGATCTTCGTCCTCCTCGCGACCTCGCGAGGACTGAGCACCACGCAGGCCCTGACCTACATGGCGGTCTCGGGCGTGGTCTGCTTCCTGCTGGAGCTGCCCACGAGTGGGTTCGCGGACGCCTTCGGCCGTCGCCCCGTCTACCTCGTCGCGGCCGTGCTCAACGTCGCGACCGCCCTGCTCTATGCGCTCGCCCACACCTTCTGGGCCTTCGTCGCCGCGGCCGCGCTCATGGGGGCCTTCCGGGCCCTGGACTCCGGTCCGCTGGAGGCCTGGTTCGTCGACGCGGTCCACGAGGTCGAGCCGGGCAAGGACGTCGACCAGGAGCTCTCGCGTTCGAGCACGATCCTGGGACTGGCGATGGCGGCCGGCGCCGTCCTCAGTGGTGCCCTCATCTGGTGGCACCCGTTCCGGAGCCAGCCCCCGCTCGACGTCGCCGTGTGGGCCTTCGTCGCGCTCAGCGTCGTCCACCTCCTCGCGAGCGCCGCCTGGCTGCGGGAGACACCACGGCACGAGCCCGCCGCCACGCGAGCGGCCGCCGTGCGCGCGTCGGCCCGGCAGTCCACGGCGGTGATCCGCGACGGGCTGCGCCTGATGGTGCGCAACCCCGTCATCGCCGGCCTGCTGCTGGCGGAGGTCGCATGGTCCACCGGGATGATCGCCTTCGAGGCCCTCATGCCACTGCGGCTCGAGGAGCTGCTGGGTTCGGCTCAGCGGGCGGGCGCCCTCGTCGGCCCGGTCGCAGCGGCCGGTTGGGGCATCTTCGCCGCCGGCACCTGGCTCGCGGGCCGCGCCTCGGCGCGCCTCGGAGTCGCTCGGGCGGCCATGCTCGGCCGCGGCCTCAACGCGCTCGGCGTCATCGTCATGTCCTTGGCCGTCGGCCCGATCGGGCTGGTCGCGGCCTATCTCTTCACCTACTCGATGCACGGCATGAACGGACCCCCGCACAGCGCCCTGCTGCACCGCGAGGCCAGTGCCGCCAACCGATCGACGGTGCTCTCGCTGAACTCGATGGTCGCCTTCCTCGCCTTCGCCGTCGCCAGCCCGCTCGCGGGCCGGCTCGCCGATGCGACCTCGATCGCCACGACCATGCTCGTCGTCGGGGCGCTCAGCGCGCTCGGTGTCGCCGCATACCTGCCTGCGCGCCGGGCGGAGAGGCGTAGCCTCGGAGGGTGAAGACTGCTCCCCCGCGCAAGGCCTCCGCAGACCCGCTCGACCTCGTCGACCTCGACGCGATGCTCTCCGAGGAGGAGAAGGACGTGCGCGCCATGGTGCGCAAGGTGAGTGCCGACCTCTGCGCCGCCGACATCGCCCAGTGGTACGAAGAGGGCACCGTGCCGGCGCGGGAGCTGGCCGCGGAGTTCGGCCGCCACGGACTGCTCGGCATGCACCTCGAGGGCTATGGGTGCGCCGGCATGTCGTCGGTCGACTACGGCCTGGCCTGCGTCGAGCTCGAGGCGATCGACTCGGGGATCCGCTCCCTCGTCTCGGTCCAGGGGTCGCTGGCGATGGGCGCGATCCACATGTTCGGCTCCGAGGAGCAGAAGGAGCAGTGGCTGCCGCGGATGGCCGCCGGAGAGGTCGTCGGGTGCTTCGGGCTCACCGAGCCCGACCACGGCTCGGACCCGGCGTCGATGTCCACGCGGGCACGCCGGGACGGCGACGACTGGGTGCTCACCGGCCGCAAGATGTGGATCACCAACGGCTCGATCGCCGACGTCGCCGTCGTCTGGGCCAACACCACGGACGAGCCCGGCGGGCGCGGCATACGGGGCTTCGTCGTCCCCACCGACACACCCGGCTTCGGGGCCCACGAGATCAAGCACAAGCTCTCGCTGCGGGCGTCAGTGACCGCCGAGCTCACCCTCGACGGCGTGCGCCTGCCCGCTGACGCCGTCTTCCCCGAGGTCACCGGCCTGAAGGGGCCGCTGTCGTGCCTGTCCGAGGCGCGCTACGGCATCCTCTGGGGTGCACTCGGCGCGGCACGCACGTGCCTTGAGTCGGCCCGCCGCTACTCGGTGGAGCGCACCCAGTTCGGCAAGCCGCTCGCCGCCTTCCAGCTCACCCAGGGCAAGCTCGCGGCGATGTCGACCGAGCTCCAGCTCGGCCTGCTCCTCGCGCTCCACCTGGGGCGCCTCAAGGACTCGGTGGGTCTGCGCCCGGAGCAGGTCTCGGTCGGGAAGTACAACAACATCGCCAAGGCCATCGAGATCTGCCGCACGTCACGGACGATCCTCGGCGCCAACGGCATCAGCGGTGAGTTCCCCGTCATGCGGCACGCCAACAACCTCGAGTCGGTCCTCACCTACGAGGGCACCGTCGAGATGCACGCCCTCGTCATCGGTCAGGCCCTCACGGGAGTGCCGGCTTTCCGCTGAGCGGGGCGAGGCTGCGGACCGTGCGCAACTTCCTGCTCGGCGTGTTCACGACGATCGTCGTGGCCCTCGTCGGCGCCGGCGTGCTGCTGCTCACGCTGGGCACCGACGCGGACCCCGTAGCCTCGCCGTCCACAATCGTGTCGCCCTCGCCCACCGCCACGCCGTCGGCGCCGACGAGCCTGGAGCAGGGCCAGACCTGGCTCGGCGCCCTCGACCTGGGCAGCAGCGAGGTGCTCACCGACGGCGGCACCTTCCGGGACGTGGTCGCCAGGGGCACCGGGGTCACCGTGAGCGACAAGGGGATCACGGCCGATCGCCTCGACCTGGAGGTCACGCTGCCCTGGGCGTCGGCCGCACAGCAGGTCGGGCCCGGGGTCGAGCTGTATGCCGCCGGGCCCGGTGAGGCAGGCCTCTCCCGGACCGTGACCGTGCTCGGCCAGGACATCCCGGTCCGCGCCGCCGGCATCGTCCGGGCCGAGGGCGGCCTGCTCGTCATCGAGCCCCGGACGATCGACCTCCGGGGGCCCGACTGGCTGGACTCGGTCGCCTCGGCCGCGGCGCGCGCGCTCGTGACGATCCGTCAGCCCGTGCAGGGCGTGCCGGAGGGCATGCGCCTGACCGAGGTGCGTGTCATCGACACGGGCTTCCGCGCCACCCTCTCGGGCATCGACGTCACCATCGCCAACTGACCCCCAGGGGGGGTGCGACTAGCGGCTGGAGACGGTCGTGACGTGGGTGGCCGAGTCGTAGGCGAAGGTCGTCGTCGCGCCCGCCGCCGGGACGGTGAGGACGATGTTGCCCCCACCCTCGCCATAGCTCTCGGCCCAGCTCAGGCCGTGCGCCACCTTGAACTCCCACGTGCCCGCGGGGATCAACTTGGTCGCCCACGTGTAGACCCCGTCTCCGTCGGGGTCCTGGAGCCAGGGCCGCATGCACGACGGGTCCCAGTCATCCGGGCAGCCGAGCTTGCTCTGGAAGGACCCGGGCGCGGTGATGATCGGGCCCTCGGCATCCGAGGTGCCGTAGTGGGTGGCCGCGTCGAAGTAGAAGCTCACCGCCCCCGTCGTCGTCTCGTAGTCGATGTTGCCGCCGTTGAACTCGCCCTTGGCGCCGTAGTTCGTCGTCCAGGACTTGTCGAGGGCGTACTTGTAGCCGTAGCTGCCCGGCGGCAGGGTGAAGGACTTCTTCCAGATCTGGTCCTTGGCATCCACGGAGAGCTGGGCCTGCTCGCAGTCCGGGGCCCAGTCCCCGCTCACGCCGAGCCCCACCGGGCAGCCCATCTCGGAGTTGTGGGTGCCCGGCACCGACACGGCCGAGGGCTGGGGAACGGGGTCACCCAAGGGCGCCTCGACCGCCGGTCCCTGGGCCTTGCCGACCACGGCCCACGAGCCCGTCGCCGCAACGCGCCCGGCGGCGTCCTTGGTGACGGCGCGGTACTCGAGGACCGAGCCCAACGGCATACCGGAGACGTCGTGGAAGACGCGGAAGGGCGCGTTGTCGTCGGTGCCGATGACCTGCCACTCGGTGGTGCCCACCGGCCGCACGAGGAAGGTCGTCTGGGCGAAGGTCGGCGTGCTGACGTCGGCCGCGATCTCGGCCCGACCGGCGACCGACGAGCCGGCGCCGAGCTTGAGCGTGACCGTGGGGGCCGAGGAGCCGGTCGCCACAGCCTTGTTCGCGCGCCACACGCTGACCGTCAGCGGCGGCACGGTCACGGTGACCTTGCCGTCCGCCGCCGGCTTGACCGCGGTGCCGGTGCCCATGACGGGCGTGAAGACCGCACCCTTGCCCGCGGTCCACGTCGGGAAGGTGGCGCTCTGTGGCGTCGTCGCATTGTTGGCGGCGACGACGTACTCGACCTTGGCGTCCCGGTCGTAGCGGGAGACGGCGAAGATGCCAGCGCCCTGCGCGGCATACCGGTTGACCTGGGCGCCGTCGGCGAGGGCGGGGTACTTGGCCCGCACCTTCGCCAGGTCGCGCAGCCAGGTGTAGAGCGGCGCGCTCGTGTTGTAGCGGTCCATCGACCCGCTCGGGCCGCCGAGGACCTTCTCGGCGTTGTAGACCTGCACCTGGCTGGCGAACATGTCCTGTCGGGCCAGCTGGTCGCCACCGGTGCCGATGAAGCCCTGCTCGTCGCCGTAGTAGGTCACCGGGTTGCCACGCATGGTGAACATGAGGGCGTTGGCGAACTTCACGCGCGCCATGAGGTCGGCGTCGTCGGCCGCCGCGTCCTGGAGGAACATCGCGGCACGCCCCATGTCGTGGTTCCCGAGGAAGGTCGGGAGCTGGTAGGCGTTGGAGTCGGCGTCGGTGTACCAGTCGTCCTTGCCGAAGAAGTCGGCGAGCACGTTGGCCGGCTTGCCCTTGGCGAAGTCGATGCCCTGCTGCTGGAAGCCGAAGTCGAGGGTGGCCTGGAGCTTGCCGGCCGTGGTGTAGGTGGACATCACTTCGGGGTTGCCGTCGTAGACCTCTCCGAAGGCGAAGAAGTCGTCGTTTCTGATCGCCTTGGCCTCGCCGAGGATGTCGGGGATGAACTTCTGCCAGAACTCGAGGTTCACGTGCTTGACGGTGTCGATGCGGAAGCCGTCGATGCCGAAGTCGACCCACGTCTTGTAGATCTCGCCCATGCCCTCGACGACCTCGGGCCGCTCGGTGAACAGGTCGTCCAGGCCGACGAAGTCGCCATAGGTCGAGGACTCGCCGGCGAAGGTGGAGTCCCCGCGGTTGTGGTACATCAGCGGGTCGTTGAGCCACCCCGGGACCTTGACCTGCTCCTCGCCCGCGTGGACGAACGGGGTGTAGGGGAAGGAGGTCGCCGGGTCCATCGCGGGGAAGGCCTGGTTCACGTAGTCGCGGTCGTCGAACGCGGTGCCGGTCGCGTCCTTGTAGGGGTAGTTCTTCTTCGTGCGGTAGCTGTAACTGCCCTCGCGGTAGTCGATGACGTCCGCCGTGTGGTTGGTGATGATGTCGAAGAAGACCTTCATGCCCTTGGCGTGCGCCGCGTCGATGAGCGCCTTCATGTCGGCGTTGGTGCCCAGGTGCGGGTCGATCTGGGTGAAGTCGGTGATCCAGTAGCCGTGGTAGCCGGCGCTCTCCTGCCCGGGGCCCCCTTGCACCGGCTTGTTCTTGAAGCTCGGGGTGAGCCAGATGGCGGTCGTGCCCATGCCCTTGATGTAGTCGAGCTTGCTCGTCAGGCCCTGCAGGTCACCGCCGTGGTAGAAGCCCTTGTTCGTCGGGTCGAACCCGGTCGTGAGCGGACCGCCGGTGAGCCCACCGTTGTCGTTGGCGGTGGAGCCGTTGGCGAAGCGGTCGGCCATGACGAAGTAGAAGTTCTCGCGCGTCAGCGGGCTGCGCAGGCTGTCCTTGGCGTATGCCGTGTCCGCCGGCGTCGTGCCACCGGCCAGTCCCAGCGGGGTGAACGAGATCGCGTGGGTCACCTCGTCGTAGCTGAAGGCGAGGGTGGCCGGTCCACCGAGGAAGAGCGGGATGTTGGGCCCGTCGGCGGCGCCGCCGGCCCCGTAGTTCTCGACCCACGAGTCGTTGATCACGACCTTGAACTCGTAGGAGCCGCCGGGCAGCGCGTAGGTGCCACTCCACGTAGTGCCCGTCTTCGTCAGGTGGGTCGCCGCGCAGGCCGGGTCCCAGTCGGCGTCGCACCCGGCCTCGCTCTGGAGCGAGCCGACGAGTGTCACGCTCGTCGGGGCAGCGGCCGCCGGAGTGGCGGCGACCACGAGCGGGGCGGCAGCCAAGGCGAGGGCGGCGATCACGGTATACGGGCGACGGGACATCGGCGTCTCCTGGGGGCGAGGGGTCTCGACATGGACGCTAGGTGCGAAAACGCTTTACATGGGGGGTGGGCCGACAGATTTTGACAAGCCTTTACCTAGAGCGCGCGCCAGTCCGCGCCGATGGCCTCGTAGGTGGAGCGAGCTCGGACGTCGAGCGTCACCAGGGTGAGTCCGTGATGACGGGCGGTTTCGGCGACGAGGCCGTCATAGACAGCCCCTCCCCGCACACCGGCGTCCGAAAGCCTCTTGACCAAGGACACGCGTGCCGGCAGTGGCAGTCCAACCAACTCCACGGGCAGCGCCGCGACGGCCGCGCCAGCCACAGCCGGCGACAGTCGGTGCGGAGCGGGCAGCCGGGTGAGCACGCTGTAGGCCTCGATCAGGCAGTGGTCGGGGAGATGCGTGATGCGCCTGGCCACCCCCCTGGCGTCGTCGTGACGCGGGTGCCACGACGAGACCGCGGCGATGATCAGGCTGGTGTCCGCCGTGAGGACCTCACTCACCGGCGGGTGGCCTCGATGGCCTCGCGCACGATGTCGTCTGTCAGTGGCTCCGGGGGGTCGACGGGCGTGATGACCGGCCAGCCGGAGTCCGTGGTCACCATCGCATCCAAGGGTGCAATCTCCACTTCGAGCCGACTGTCACTGAAGACGATGTCGACCTGCTGCCCGGGCTGGAATCCCATGGCCACGCGCAACGCCTTGGGCACGACGATCCGCCCCGCCGCGTCGATTGTCGTCCTCATGGCAGAAAAATACCATCACTTCTGGCATGTCAGCGATGACGAGCCACCCGGGCCTCGTCCCAGAGGGGCTCGTCGCTGGCGATGACCCGGCCGTCGGAGGCGAAGACGAGGAAGCGGTCGAAGCCGCGCGCGAACCACCGGTCGTGGGTCACCGCAAGCACCGTGCCCTCGAAGGCGGCGAGCGCATCCTCAAGGGCCTCGGCCGAGTGCAGGTCGAGGTTGTCGGTGGGTTCGTCGAGGAGCAGCAGTGTGGCTCCCGAGAGCTCCAGCAACAGGATCTGGAGCCGGGCCTGCTGTCCCCCCGACAGGGACTCGAACACCTGCTCCGACGCCTTGGCCAGGCCGTAGCGATCGAGGGCACGGGCGGCGAGGTCCCTCGGCATCCCGGTCCGGTGGTCATCGCCGCGGTGCAGGATCTCGAGCAGGGTCCGGCCGTGCAGGCTCGGAGTGTCGTGGGTCTGGGCGAACCACCCGGGTCGCACGCGCGAGCCCAGGCGGGCAACTCCGTTGTGATGCACCGGAGTTGGCTGGATGTCGCCGACCGGCCGGTGCTCGACATCGGGGTCGGAGCCACCGGCGGCCAGCAGCCGGAGGAAGTGCGACTTGCCCGAGCCATTCGAGCCCAGGATCCCGACGCGCTCCCCGAACCAGATCTCGGCGTCGAACGGGCGCATGAGCTCGGCCTCGCCCTCGGCCCCGGTGCGCAGCTCGAGCCCCTCGCAGATCACCGCGCGCTTGGCCGTGCGACCCCCGGTCAGGCGCATCCGGACGTTCTGCCGCAGCGGCACCGCCTCGGGCGGCCCCGCCTCGACGAACTTCGCCAGCCGCGTCTCGGCGGCCTGGAGACGGGAGGCCATGCCGTCGTTGAACTTGGCCTTGGTGCGCATCGCGACGACGAGCTCCTTGAGCTTGACGTGCTCCTCGTCCCAGCGGCGACGCTGCTCGTCGAGTCGGTCGTTGCGCTCGATCCGCGCCTGCTCGTAGGTCGAGAAGCGGCCCGGGTGCACCCAGATCGAGTTGCCCGCCGCGCTCGGCTCGAGCGTGGCGATGCGCGTGGCCACCTGGTCGAGCAGCTCGCGGTCATGGCTGATGAAGAGCACTGTCTTGGGGCTGGCGTTCAGCGAGTCCTCGAGCCAGCGCTTGGCGGGCACGTCGAGATAGTTGTCGGGCTCGTCGAGGAGGAGCACCTCCTCCGGGCCGCGCAGGAGTGACTCGAGCACGACCCGCTTCTGCTCACCCCCGGAGAGGGTGGTGACCCGCCGCCATTGGGCCTTCTCGAAGGGCATGCCCAGGGCTGCGACCGTGCACACGTCGGCGTGCGTCTCCCAGTCGTAGCCACCGACGTCGGCCCAGTCCGAGAGGGCCTGGGCGTAGGCCAGCTGGTCGGCCTCCTCGTCGCGCTCCATCATCGCGAGCTCGGTGCGCTCGATCTCGGCCCCGGCCAACCGGATCGGCTCGGGCGCCACCGACAGCAGCAGGTCCCGGACGGTGGAGTCGTCGCGGACCTTGCCGATGAACTGCCGCATCACGGCGAGCCCACCGCTGCGCGTGACCGCCCCTTCGTGCGGCGCGAGGTCACCGGCAATGATGCGCGTCAGGGTCGTCTTGCCGGTGCCATTGGGCCCGATGAGGGCGACCTTGGACCCCTCTCCCACCCGGAGGTGGACGTCACGCAGCAGCACCCGCCCGTCCGGGAGGGAGAAGCCGATGCCGTTGACGTCGAGGTGACCCACGAGGAAACATTCTCAGCCGTATGCCGTCCGCTCACCAACCGCTTTCCCACCCGCCTCACAGATGCGGCAGCCCAGGAGGACAAGCAACCCGGCCGGCACGAACCCGGCAAGGATGGCGAGTGGGCCCCACTTCTCGACGGCACTGATGGTGAGGAGGACGCCCCCGACGAGGATCAGCACGCCCATGTGGAGCCACGCTCGGCCCTCGAACTGACCGCGTGCGTGGGCGGATGGGAGCCAAGGGCCTTGGCGTACTCCTGATGGCCCAGCGACCTCCTCAGTTCCTGCGCAGCACGAATCACGTCTGGATCATCAACGGCAGGGCCGATGAAGGGCGGTGACTCCCACAGCGGCGACCCCACACCGGGGGGGCTCATCGTCCAGACGGGCCATGCGCTCCACCAGATCGACGCGATCGCCGAAGCAGACCTCGATCGTGCGCATCAGGTCAGCACGCGCTTCCTTGATCGACTGCAGGCCGGACCACCCATCAGGTCCCTTCTGCCACCGGCAGTGAGCGGGTGGCACGAGCCTGATCGGCGCGCGCGGCGAGCTCGGCGTCAGGTGGGTAGCCGACCTCTTCCAGGCTAAGGCCGTGGGCCGGCATCACCTTGACCCGGGGATCACGCACCCCACCTCGAAGGACCTCGCCCGCGAAGTCGGGCTGCACGCGACCCTCACCCACCGGCACGACGCACCCCACCAGTGCACGAACCATGCTGTGGCAGAAGGCGTCCGCGACGACCGTCCCCTCGACCGTCCCGTCAGGCAGTCGCGTCCATTCGTATGCCGTGAGCGTCCTGATCGTGGTCGCCCCCTCCCGCCTCTTGCAGAAGGGCGCAAAGTCGTTGAGTCCCAGCAACATTGCGGCGGCCTCGTTCATCCGCGACACGTCCAGACGCCCTCGAACAAGAACGGTGTCCCTGCGCCGCAACGGGTCCAGCGCCCCAGGCTCATCACACAGCCGATAGCGATAGAGCCTCCAGATCGCCGAGAAGCGCGCGTCGAACCCTGCAGGAGCGACCGAGACCGCGCGCAGGACGAGATCCGGAGGCAGCACGCCCCGCAGTCGGGCGGCCAGGGCCGCCTCGGGTGAGCGGTCCGAGCGACCCGGCACGACGGCATACAGGTTCGGATCGATGTCCACGTGCGCGACCTGCCCCCGCGCGTGGACGCCGGCATCGGTGCGCCCCGCCACGGTGAGGCTCACGGGCTCCGGCGCACGCAGGACCGTGGTGAGCGCGGCCGACAGCTCCCCCTCGACAGTGCGACGACCAGGCTGCGCGGCCCACCCGGAGAAGTCGGTGCCGTCGTAGGCGCAATCGAGTCGAATCCGCACGAGGAGCACCCTATCGAGGGCAGGATGTGCGGCGATGACCGCCAACCTGCCCCGCCACCGCCTCGCCATTGCCGCAGCCTTCCTGGTGCAGGGTCTGCTGTTCATCTCGCTGACGACCCGGTTGCCGGTGCTCTCGCAGGCCCTCGACCTCAGCGAGCTCAGCCTCGCCGGCCTGATGCTCATGATGGTCCTGCTGGCGGGCGTCGGGTCGGTCGGAGCCGAGCGCATCGCCCGCACCGCCAGCTCGGCCCGGGGATTGCGCGCCGGACTGATCCTGCTCGCGGTCGGCACCGTGGTCATGGGCTGGTCGGTGCGAGGGTCCGGGTCGTTCGCCGTCTTCGTCACCGGCCTGGCCATCTACGGCCTGGGCGTCGGCGGTGTGGACGCCGCGGCCAACATGCAGGCCGTCACCCTGGAGCACCACGTGGGTCGGCCCGTGCTGCCCTCCTTCCACGGCGCGTGGACCCTTGGCGGCCTGCTCGCCACGGTCATCGCGCTCCTCACCGCGGATGCGGTGGGATGGGTTGGGGCCGCGGCGCTGGCCATGCTGCCGCTGGCGGCCACCGCGGCGCCCTACTTCCCACGGGACGCAGCCATCCCGGACGCCGACACCACCAGGCTGGGCGTTCCCTGGCGGCCGATCGTCATGGTCGGGATCGGCCTGATCCTCTTCTACATGGTCGACACGGCCACGACCGCGTGGGGCCCCTTGTACCTGGCCAGCGAGAAGGTCTTCGCCGCGCCGGCGACGAGCGCCTCCCTTTACACCCTGGCGACCATGCCCTACCTCGTGGCCACCCTGCTCGCTCGCCTCGTGGGCGATGCGGCCACGGCGAGGTACGGTGCGGCGACCATGATCCGCGGTGGTGCTGTCCTGGGCGCGGTCGGGTTGGCCGTGGTGGTCTTCGCCCCGACCTGGCCGGTGGCCGTGGCCGGCTTCTTCGTCGTCGGACTCGGCATGGCCGTGGTGGCGCCCCTGTCCTTCTCGGCGGCGGCCCGGATCGCCGGAGGCGGCGCGGACCCTGCCGCCCGACAGCGGCGCGTCGACGCCGTGATCGCCCGGTTCAACCAGTTCAACTACGTCGGCGCCCTCCTCGGCTCGGTCCTCACAGGCGCGATCGGGTCCGGCAACCTGCGGATCGGGTATGCCGTGCCGATGGTCGCGGTGCTCGGCCTCGTCCCGCTTGCACGGCATTTCGGGCACCGTGGTCGACCGGCGTGATGCCCGGGCCGCTAGGTTGCCCTTGTGACTTCCCTCGACACCGCCACCGCCAACGCCGATCGCGCGCAGCGCCAGCTCGAGGAGGTGCGCGCCGACTGCGCTCGGGTGAAGGATTTCCTGGCGTTCCTGCCACGAGCCGTCGAGCGGGCCGAGGGGCTGGGCGGCTACTACCAGGACCAGTGGCTGGAGGATCGCGACGAGGTCCTCGCCGCCGCCGGCGGGGCAGTCACCCCGGAGGCGCTGAACGAGGACGCCATCTATGAGGTGCTGGCCGAGCACGACGCGCTCATGCGTCGCCTCCTGCTTGCGGTCGCCCGGTCCTTCCAGGACACCGACGAGGATGACGAGGCCCGACCGTGACCGATGCCGTCAACGACGTCGAGACCGAGCTCGATGACGAACCCGAGCCTGAGGTCGATGACGACGGCGCGGCTGCCCGTGGAGGCGCGGCTCAAGGACTGCTCGACCAGCTCCGCGCCGACACCGACCGCCTCGCCCGGATGCGGGCGTGGGTGGAGGAGGTGATCGAGCGCGAGGCGCGCCTCACGGCATACCTCAAGGGCGAATGGCTCGAGGACCGCGACCTCCTCCTGACCGCCGGGGCCGTCGAGGGCGACCTCGACGTCTTCGACGAGGACGAGCCCTGGGAGGTCATCGCGCGCGCTCAAGCGGCGCGCCGTGCCCTCCACCACGCCCTGCGGGAAGAGTGAAAAGGGCCGCTCTCCACGTGGGAGAGCGGCCCGATTCGACAGGGGATGAGGCTCAGGCCTCGTCGTCCTCGACCTTCTGCTTGGCGGCGCCACCGGCGGGCTTGAAGCCGGCCTTCTCCGCGTCCTCGGCGGAGGCGAACCAGAACTCGGCCTCGGTCGCGTCGTACCACTGCGAGCCGGGGACGTGGTAGAGCCCGCTGTCCGCGTTGCCCTTGACGTCGTGGCCCTCGGGGGCGGTGCCGTCCTCGGTGGTGGCGACGGCGCCCTCGGGGAGCTCGACCAGGCCCGCGGGAGCCGCAGCCGCCTCGTCCGTGGCGTTGTCGTCGAGGGTCAGCTCCTCGGCCTCGGTCACCTCGGCGGCCTTGGCCTTCTCGGCGTCCTTGGATGCGCGCTTGGTGGCCGCGGCGGCCTCCCCAGCAGAGCTGGGGCCCGACTTGACGACGGCCTTCTTGGCGACCGGCTCTCGGACGAGCTCGATGACCGCCATGGGGGCGTTGTCGCCCTTGCGGGCACCGATCTTGGTGATGCGGGTGTAGCCGCCCTGGCGGTCGGCCATGTCCGGCGCGATCTCGACGAAGAGGCGGTGGACGACGCCCTTGTCGCGCACGACGGTCATGACGCGGCGACGGGCGTGGAGGTCACCACGCTTGGCGAAGGTGACGAGGCGCTCGGCGAGCGGGCGAAGGCGCTTGGCCTTGGCCTCCGTCGTCGTGATCGAGTCGTGCTCGAACAGCGAGGTCGCGAGGTTGGCGAGGATCAGGCGCTCGTGCGCCGGACCGCCTCCGAGGCGGGGACCCTTGGTGGGGGTGGGCATTGCTTACTCCTTGGGATCAAAGGGCTGCGGCGGCGTGGCCAGCGCAGGTCAGAGCTGCTCGTCCTCGGCGAAGGACAGGTCGTCGTCGTCGCCACCGAAGTGGAAGTCGTCGTAGCCACCGATGGCGGACGGGTCGAATCCGGGCGGGCTGTCCTTGAGCTGCAGGCCCATGCCGACGAGCTTGGCCTTGACCTCGTCGATCGACTTCGCACCGAAGTTGCGGATGTCGAGCAGGTCGGCCTCGCTGCGCGAGACGAGCTCACCGACGGTGTGGATGCCCTCACGCTTGAGGCAGTTGTAGGACCGGACGGTCAGGTCGAGGTCCTCGATCGGCAGGGCCAGGTCCTGGGCCAGCGCGGCGTCGGACGGGCTCGGGCCCATGTCGATGCCCTCGGCCTCGACATTGAGCTCACGGGCCAGGCCGAAGAGCTCGACGAGGGTCTTGCCGGCCGAGGCCAGCGCGTCACGCGGAGCCATCGACTTCTTGGTCTCCACGTCGACGATGAGGCGGTCGAAGTCGGTGCGCTGCTCGACACGGGTCGCCTCGACCTTGTAGGTCACGGCCAGGACCGGGGAGTAGATCGAGTCGACCGGAATCCGGCCGATCTCCTCGTTGCCGGTCTTGTTCTGCTGCGCCGAGACGTAGCCGCGACCGCGCTCGACGGTCAGCTCCATCTCGAGGCTGCCCTTGTCGTTGAGGGTCGCGATGTGCAGGTCGGCGTTGTGGATCTCGACCCCGGCCGGCGGCGCGATGTCCGCGGCGGTGACGGCTCCCGCACCCTGCTTGCGCAGGTACATGACGACCGGCTCGTCCATCTCGGAGGAGACGACGAGGTCCTTGATGTTGAGGATGATCTCGGTGACGTCCTCCTTGACCCCGGGGATCGTGGAGAACTCGTGGAGGACACCGTCGACGCGGATGCTGGTGACCGCGGCACCGGGGATGCTCGAGAGCAGGGTGCGGCGCAGGGAGTTGCCGAGGGTGTAGCCGAAGCCGGGCTCGAGCGGCTCGATGACGAAGCGGCTGCGGAACTCGTTGACGCTCTCCTCGGAGAGCACCGGGCGCTGGGCGATGAGCACTGGTCATTTCCTTCCCGTGACCACCCGCTATATGACGGTCACGTATGCCGGGGTGCGAACCCGGCCGCGCGGCACACCTCTGTCCGTGGGCCGCGCCGATCGGTGCGTATGCCGCCCGCTCGGGTGAGCGGGCGGCATACCAACCGATGGGTCAGTTCTTGTGGATCCGAGAACCGGTTGGGCGAAGCCCAATCAGTTCTTGGAGTAGAGCTCGACGATCAGCTGCTCGGTGAGCGGGATGTCGATCTGCGCCCGGACCGGGAGCTGGTGGATGAGGATCTGCAGCGACCCCGGGACGACCTGCATCCACGCCGGCGGGGTGCGGTCGCCGAAGGTCTCCTGGGCGAGCTTCCACGGGAAGGTCTCCGTGGACTGCTTGCGCCAGGTGATGATGTCGTACGGCTCGACTCGGTAGGACGGGACGTCGACGCGCACGCCGTTGACCTCGAAGTGGCCGTGCGTGACCAGCTGGCGGGCCATGCGACGGGTGCGGGCGAGGCCGGCACGGTAGACGACGTTGTCGAGACGGGACTCGAGGATCGTCAGGAGGTTCTCACCGGTCTTGCCGGGGCGGTTGGCCGCTTCCTTGTAGTAGCGACGGAACTGCTTCTCCATGACGCCGTAGGTGAAGCGAGCCTTCTGCTTCTCCTGCAGCTGGGTGAGGTACTCCTTCTCCTGGCTCCGGCGACGGCCGTGCTGCCCGGGCGGGAAGGGACGCAGGTCGAAGTTCTTGTCGCCACCGACGAGGTCGGTCTTGAGGCGACGGGACTTCTTCGTGATGGGTCCGGTGTAACGGGCCATGTCTGTCTAACTCTCTTTCGCGAAGTCTGGTCGTGCGCTCAGACGCGACGGCGCTTGGGCGGGCGGACACCGTTGTGCGGCGACGGGCTGACGTCCTGGATCGTGCCGACCTCGAGGCCGGCAGCGGTCAGGGAGCGGATCGCGGTCTCACGACCGGAACCCGGGCCCTTGACGAAGACGTCGACCTTCTTCATGCCGTGCTCCATCGCGCGACGCGCGGCGGCCTCGGCAGCGGTCTGCGCTGCGAACGGGGTGGACTTGCGCGAACCCTTGAAGCCGACCTGGCCGGCGGAGGCCCAGGAAATGACGGCCCCGGTGGGGTCGGTGATCGAGATGATCGTGTTGTTGAACGTGCTCTTGATGTGGGCCTGGCCCACGGCGACGTTCTTCTTCTCCTTGCGGCGCACCTTCTTGGCGCCGGCAGCCATACGGCCCTTGGGAGGCATGTGTTCTCTCTCCTACGAGTTCTTCGGATGCAGTCGAAGTCAGTGAGCGATCGGCGCGGACGCCAGGATCACTTACCGGCCTTCTTCTTGCCGGCGACGGTGCGCTTGGGACCCTTGCGGGTGCGCGCGTTGGTCTTGGTCCGCTGACCGCGAACCGGGAGGCCACGACGGTGACGCAGCCCCTCGTAGGACCCGATCTCGACCTTGCGGCGGATGTCGGCGGCGACCTCACGGCGGAGGTCACCCTCGACCTTGAGGTTCTCCTCGATCCAGTCGCGGAGCTTGACCAGGTCCTCGTCGACGAGGTCCTTGACGCGGGTGTCGGGGCTGACGCCGGTGGCGGCGAGGGCCTTCTGGGCGCTCGTGCGACCGACTCCGAAGATGTAGGTCAGTGCGACCTCGACGCGCTTCTCGCGCGGGAGGTCCACTCCAACAAGACGTGCCATCTGGTGATGGTTCCTTTTCGAATCATCCGGAGGTCTGGTGCAGCACCGGCTCGGATCAGGCTCCGATCCGCGGCCTCCGGGCCACGGGTGACGTCCCGCTCGTCAGTGGCTTGCGCCGGTGTCGCGGGGGACGGGTGCTGCGTGCTTCTTCACTTGTGCGTGTGCTCGAAGTGCTGTGCTTCGTGCTGGGGTGTGGACCCCTGCGATCAGCCCTGGCGCTGCTTGTGGCGCAGGTTCTCGCAGATGACCATGACCCGACCGTTGCGGCGGATCACCTTGCACTTGTCACAGATCTTCTTGACGCTCGGCTGAACCTTCATGTGCCTTCGCTGTCTCGTCGATGCTGTCGGTGTTTAGCGGTAACGGAAGACGATGCGGCCGCGGGTGAGGTCGTACGGGCTGAGCTCCACCACCACGCGGTCCTCGGGGAGGATCCGGATGTAGTGCTGGCGCATCTTGCCCGAGATGTGTGCGAGCACCTTGTGCCCGTTGGTGAGCTCCACGCGGAACATCGCGTTGGGGAGCGCCTCAACGATGGTGCCCTCGATCTCGATGACGCCGTCCTTCTTGGCCATACCCTCTCAATCCGTTGGTGGGCACGCTCGTCTGCAGGTGAGCGAACCCGGGGTTTCGGCCCCGTCCCGCCCGGAGTGATCCGGGCACACGTGACCGACGTTCAATACTAGCCGCGCCCCCCGCTGAGCACGAAATCGGGGTGTATGCCGTCCGCTCACCTAGGCTCGCGGGCGTGGCTCGAGCCTCCCTCACCGACCCGATCGCGACCCGCGCCCGCCGGATCCTGCTGCTCGGCGTGACCGGGAGCGGCAAGTCCACCCTCGCCCGCGCACTCGAGGCGCGCCACGGCATACCGGCAATCGACGTCGACGCCCTCGCCTGGCAGCCCGGTTGGGTCAAGACGCCCGAGGAGGACCTGCGCGACGCAGCGGCGCGGATCGCCGTCACGGACTCGTGGGTCATGGACTCGGCATGGAGTGCGATCCGCCCGGCCGTCCTCCCCCGCACCGAGCTCGTGGTCGCGCTCGACCTGCCGCGGTGGCTCAGCCTGGGCCGCCTGCTGCGCCGGACCCTCGTGCGAGCCCACACCAAGGAGCCGATCTGCGGGGAGAACGTCGAGAGCTGGCCGATGGTGCTTTCACGGGAGTCGATCCTGCTGTGGCACTTCCGGTCCTTCGCCGACAAGCGGCGCCGGATGGCGGAGTGGGAGTCCGATCCTGCCGCTCCCCCAGTGCTGCGCCTGCGCACGGCCGCCGAGGTCGACCATTGGCTGCGGCTGGCTCGACCAAAGGATGAGTCGTGAGTGAGCGATCGTGGACCCAGGGCCGATTCGGTCGGGGCTGGTCGCCGATGAGGATGGAGCCATGACCACACGCATCGCCATCGTCGGCGACCTCGACCCCAGCAAGGCCAGCCACCGTGAGCTCGAGGCCGCGCGCCGGCTCCTCGGGCCGGATGTCGAGACCACCTGGGTGGCGACCGACTCCCCCGGAATGGCCGAGATCGCCGCCGGCACCACGGCATACGACGGCCTGTGGATCGCTCCCGGGAGTCCGTATGCCGATGACGCGGCGGTCGTGGCCGTCATCCGATTCGCCCGGGAGACCGGGCTGCCGCTGCTCGGCACCTGCGGCGGCATGCAGTATGCCGTTGTCGAGTTCGTGCGGAACGTGCTGCACCAGCCGGGCACCCACGCCGAGGTCGATGGGGTCGATGACGCCAATGCCGTTGCGCCACTGGCCTGCTCGCTCGTGGGTGAGCAACGGCTCGTCACTCCGGCCCCCGGATCCCGGTTCGCCGCCCTCCTCGCCGGCCAGCCGTTCACCGGCGTCCACTACCGCTCCTACGGCCCGTCGCCGGCGACCCTGGCCACCCTGCAGCACCACGGCTGGGTGGTCGAGGCCACCGCCCCGGATGCTCCGGCCGAGGTGCTGACCTGGACCCCGCACCCGTTCTTCGTCCTCACGCTCTTCCAGCCCCAGATCGGCGCCCTGGAGTGGGGCCGGGTGCATCCGCTGCTCCACGCGTTCGTCGACATGGCGCGGCGCACCGCACCGGTCCGCCGAGCCGCGCTGGAGCGGCAACGGATCGCGGCGCAGGAGGCCCTGCCCCGGCCCTATGTCCACCAGCTGCGTGGCCCTCACCACCGCTGGTGGCGGCCGATCGCGACGATCCTGCTCACGCTGCTCCTCTGGCTGGTCTTCGCCGGACTGCTGTCCACCGTCTTCGCCCTGACCGGGGGGATGCCGGAGGGCGAGACCTTCGAGCTCGGTGTCGGCACCAACTTGTGGATGAACCTCGTCCTCGCCTCGGGCATCCCCGCCGGGATGATCGCCACCCGCATCGGTGCCTGGCGACCGATGGGGCGGCTCTTCTCCGTCACCGGGCGGCTGCGCTGGCGCTGGCTGCTCGAGGCGATGGCGTGGATGACGCCCTTGTGGGTGGTCTACCTGTCGATCTCGTGGTTCGTCTTCGGCCAGGAGGTGCTGCCGCGCCCCGAGCAGTGGGTCGGCCTGCTCATCGTCAACGCCCTGACCACGCCCCTGCAGGCGGCCGGTGAAGAGGTGCTCTTCCGCGGGGTCCTCGTGCAGTCGATCGGCGCGTGGATCCGGTCACCCCGGGTGGCGCTCTGGGTGACGATGGCCCTGTCCTTCGTGCTCTTCGCCGCCGCCCACGGGTCGATGGACCCGTGGATCTGGATCGACATCGGCTCCCTGGCCATCGTCGGCTGCTGGCTGGCCTGGCGCACCGGCGGGCTCGAGGCGGGAATCGCCCTCCACGTGGTCAACAACCTCACCGTGACCTTCTCCGGCATCCTCCTCGGAGGGCTCGAGGAGTCCTATGTCGACACCTCGACGACGGGTTCGCCGGTGTCGGCGGGCATCAGCATCACCGTCATGGCGATCGCGACGTGGATCCTGCTCTGGGCCGCCAAGCGGCGCGGCGTGGCCCCGCGTGGCCGCACCACCCCGCTCGAGGGCTGAGCCCGCGCGAGCAGTCCCGGCTCTCGTCAGCGGAGCGGGTCGAAGGGAGCCAGCTCCGCGGGAGCGACACCGGTGACGATCTGCTGCGCGAGCAGCTTGCCGGTGATCGGGCCGAGGGTGATGCCCCACATCGAGTGCCCACCGGCAACGTGGACGCGCGGTGACCTGGTCGCACCGATGAGCGGCAGGCCGTCGACGGTGCAGGGGCGTGAGCCGACCCACTCGTGCTCGCGGTGGTCCAGGTCCACCCCCTTGAGGAGCGGCCGGGCGGCCTCGACGATGGCCTTGACGCGGCGGGGGTCGAGCGCCTCCTCCGGGCGCCGGAACTCCATCATTCCCGCCACGCGGAGCCGGTCACCGATCGGCGTGCAGGCCACGCGGGCGGCGGGCAGGTAGACCGGGCCGTTGGGCAGGTCCTCGACAGCGACGCTGAAGGAGTAGCCACGGCCGGCCTGCACCACCTGCTTGACCCCGAAGGTGCGGGCGTGCTCGCCGAGCCAGGCACCGGTCGCGAGGACGACGGAGTCGAAGGTGTCGGACCAGCCCGCAGTGCCACGCAGAGTGACCGATGACCCGCGGTCGTCGATGCCCATGATCTCGATGCCGGTGCGCAGGTGGCCGCCGCGCTCGACGAAGGAGTCGGCGAGCGCGGTCATGTAGGCGCCCGGGTCGATGAAGCGCTGGTCCTTGAGCAGGATCGCCGCCTTGATCTTGTCGCTGAGGACCGGCTCGATCGCGCGCGCCTCGTCGCCGGTGAGGGCCTCGAAGTCCATCGCCTGGCCGAACTTCTTGATGTGCTCGATCTCCTCGAAGAGCACCTTGCGCTGCTCGACCTGTGCATACCCGGCGATGAACGAGCGGGCCTCGCGGGTGGGCTCCTTGACGCCTCCGGCGGTGAGCTCGTCGAAGGCCGGCAGCGCCAGGCCGTTGAAGGGCACGAGGGAGGTCATGTTGCGCGCCCAGCCCTTGGTCGTGCTGTTGCGCGTGAATCCGGCGACGAACCGGGCGAGGTTGGGGTCGAGCTTGGGCGGGACGTAGACCGGCGACTTCGGCGAGAGGACCGCGCTGATGCCGGTCTTGAGCACCGACGGCTCGGGCAGCGGCGTGGTGATGCCCGGGGTGAGCCAGCCGGCATTGCCCCACGAGGAGCCGGCTGCCACGGCCACGCTCTCCAGGACGGTGACCTCGACGCCGTGCTCCTGGAGGAACCAGGCCGTCGACAGGCCGACCATGCCGGCACCGACGATGGCGACGTGGCGGGGGGCGGTGGGGTTGGACACGGCGTCACCTCGGGTCGGCGGGCGGGGGCGTCGGCCACGGGCGTATGCCGTGGGCTCGCCCCCCAGCATGGCGCGGCAGGTTCGCGCCCCGATTGTGCTCAAGCCCCAAGCAAGTGGTTCTAGGTTGTGCGCTCAGCCCTACACTCAGGACCATGATCGCCGTGGTGGACCTGGTGCGGAGCCTCCCCGGCCTGGTCACGCTCGTCGTCCCCGCGGAGGGCGCTGCGATCGACGACGTCACCCTGGCCGAGGTCGACCGCGGCGGCGTCGGCGTCTCGGGCGACCTCACCCTCGGGGTCGGCGTGGACGACCCGGGCTCGGCTCGGGCCCTCGTGGTCGAGGCCGCCGCGCGGCGCGTCCCCGCCGTGGCCCTGCGCACGACCGTCGCCGAGCTCCCGGAGGTGGCGGCAGCCGCCAGGTCCCATGGGCTCGCCCTCCTCGGTGTGGCCGAGCACGTGTCGTGGGCCCACCTGGTGTGGCTGCTCCGCGGACTCGTCGACCGTGCACTGGGTGTGGGTGGACCGGGCGGTGGCAGCCAGGCACCGGTGGGCGACGAGCTGTTCGCCATCGCCGATGCCGCGGCGGGACTGGTCGGCGGACCCGTGACCATCGAGGACGTCCACTCGCGCGTCCTCGCCTACTCCTCCCGGCAGGAGGTCACCGACCCGGCCCGGGTGTCGACAATCGTGGGCCGACGGGTCCCCGACGACGTGCTCCGACACCAACGGGCGCGCGGCGTCTTCCGACGCCTGGCCGCCTCCCCGGAGCCCTTCCTCGTCACCGGCTCGCCCGACTCCCCCGTCGGCACGCGCTATGTCATCCCCGTCCACGCCGGCGGTGAGTGGCTGGGGTCGATCTGGGCGGTCGTGGGCGAGGAGCCGGCCGTGTCGGTCGTGGCCGAGCTCCGGCGCACGGCGTCCGTGGTCGCCCTGCACCTGCTGCAGCTCCGCAGCCAGGCCGACCTCACCCGCCGCCTGGCCATGGACCGGCTCCGGCAGGTGCTCACCGGCAGCGGCCCGAGTGGGGTCACCAGCTCCCACCTCGACCTCCCCCCGGGGCCCTGGCGGGTCGTGGCCCTCACCAGCACCGACCCCACGGGTGAGCCCGAGGACGTCACCCGCCGACTCGACGTGTGGGAGGCGATCTTCCGCCGCCGCTCCTGGCCGCGGCCCCGGCTCATCGACGTCGCCGACGTCGCCTATGCCCTCGTGCGCGATGACGGTGAGGGGTCCCCGACCCGGAAGTCGACACCGGGGTCGTGGAGCTGGATGCGCCGCGTCCTGGACGCGGTGGCTGCCGACGGAGCCGCGCTCGCCGTCGGGGCGGGCGGCCGGGCCAGCACCCCGAGCGAGCTGCCTGCCTCGCTGACGCAGGCCCGCGAGGTCGCCGAGGCCCTGCGCTCGGGCGCGACCTCGGGACCGAGTCGCACCATCGAGGAGGCCTGGGTCGCGCTGACGCTGGCCCGCGCCACGACCCCGCTGCGTCAGCGGCTCGGCGTCACTCCGCTCGCCGTGGTTGCGCGTCACGACGACCTGGAGGGCACGACCCACCTGCGCACCCTCGCGGCGTGGCTGGACCACTACGGCGCCGCCGGGGCCGCCGCAGCCGAGCTCGCGATCCACCCCAACACCCTGCGGTACCGGATGACCCGCATCGCTGAGCTCCTCGATGCGGGCGGCGTGGACCTCTCCGACCCGAGGACCCGCCTGGCCCTGCGCCTCGAGCTGTTGGCGCTCAGCGTGCCTGGTCGCCCTTGAAGGCTTCGAGGATCAGGGCGCTGCCGTCGACGGCACTGAGCCGCCCCTCCCGGACGTCCCGGGCCAGCCGATCACGCTGTGCGACAACCGAACCCGAGTGACGTACGGCGTCGTGCAGGTGCGCGTCGACCATGGCCCACATCCAGTCCTCCTGCTGCTGCGCCCGCCGCTCCTCGAGAGAACCGTTGTCCTGCAACCATTTCCGATGCTCCAAGACGGCGGCCCACACCTCGTCCAGGCCATCACCGGTCTGAGCCGAGCAGGTGAGCACGGGTGGACGCCGCACGTCCCCGGGCATCATCAGTCGCATGGCCCCGGCCAGCTCACGGGCTGCCACGCGAGCCGGCCCTGCGCCGTCACCGTCGGCCTTGTTGACCGCGATGACGTCGGCGAGCTCGAGGATGCCGCGCTTGATGCCCTGGAGCTGGTCACCCGACCGCGCCAGGGTCAGCAGCAGGAAGGTGTCCACCATCTCCGAGACAGCGATCTCGTTCTGCCCCACGCCGACGGTCTCGACGATGACGACGCCGAAGCCGGCCGCCTCGAGCACGAGCATCGACTCGCGCGTCGCGCGCGCCACCCCGCCCAGGTGCCGCCCCGACGGGCTGGGCCGCACGAACGCGGAGTCACTCGCCGTGAGGTCGGCCATGCGGGTGCGGTCACCGAGGATCGAGCCGCCGGTGCGCCGCGACGAAGGGTCGACAGCGACGACGGCGACCTTCTCACCGCGCTCGACCAGCCGCGTCCCCATCGCGTTGATGAAGGTCGACTTCCCCGCTCCCGGCACCCCGGTGATCCCGACGCGCACCGCGCGTCCGGTGTCTGCCGTGAGCCGGCCCAGCAGGTCGCTCGCCTGCTCACGGTGGTCGGCCCTCGAGGACTCCACGAGGGTGATCGCCCGCGCCACCGCCGCGCGCTCGCCGGCGCGGACCGCGTCGGCGAGCGCAGCGACGTCAAGGGGCGCCCGCGGCATACGGGCCTAGGCGTCCAGCCGCGAGCGGAGGTCGGTGACCAGCTCGATCGCGGCCTTGGAGATGACGGTGCCCGGCGGGTAGATCGCATCGGCGCCGTGCTCGCGCAGCTCGGCGAAGTCCTGGCTCGGGATGACGCCACCGACCACGATCATCAGGTCCTCCCGGCCCAGCTCGTCGAGCGCGGACCGCAGCGCCGGCACCAAGGTGAGGTGTCCGGCCGCGAGCGAGGAGACGCCGACGACGTGGACATCGGACTCGACGGCCTGCCGGGCGACCTCCTCGGGCGTCTGGAACAGCGGGCCCACGTCGACGTCGAAGCCGAGGTCGGCAAAGGCGGTCGCGATGACCTTCTGGCCGCGGTCGTGCCCGTCCTGACCCATCTTGGCCACGAGGATGCGCGGGCGACGACCCTCGGCCTCCTCGAACTCTTCGACGAGCCGCTGGGCCTGCTGGACGGTGGCATCGTGGCCGGCCTCGGCGCTGTACACGCCCCCGATGGTACGGATCTGCGCGGTGTAGCGGCCGAAGACCTCCTCCATCGCCGAGGAGATCTCGCCAACCGTGGCCTTGGCGCGCGCGGCGTCGATGGCCAGGGCGAGCAGGTTGGTCGACAGGTCACGTCCGCCCCCGCCGCGGCAGGCCTCGGTGATGCGCGCGAGCGCGGCGTCGACCTCGGCCTGGTCGCGCTCGGCGCGCAGGCGCTCGAGCTTGGCGATCTGCTGGGCGCGCACTGCGGCGTTGTCGACCTTGAGGACGTCGATCTCCTCGTCCCCATCGACGGGGTACAGGTTGACCCCGATCACCGGCTGCTGCCCGGAGTCGATGCGGGCCTGGGTGCGGGCGGCCGCCTCCTCGATCCGCATCTTCGGGATCCCGGCGTCGATGGCCTTGGCCATGCCGCCGGCGGCCTCGACCTCCTCGATGTGCTGCCACGCCCGCTGCGCCAGGTCGTGGGTCAGGCGCTCGACATAGGCCGAGCCGGCCCACGGGTCGATGGTGCGGCAGGTGCCCGACTCCTGCTGGATGAGCAGCTGGGTGTTGCGGGCGATCCGCGCCGAGAAGTCGGTCGGCAGCGCGATCGCCTCGTCGAGGGCATTGGTGTGCAGGCTCTGCGTGTGACCCTGGGTGGAGGCCATCGCCTCGATGCCGGTGCGGACGACGTTGTTGAAGACGTCCTGCGCCGTCAGGCTCCAGCCACTCGTCTGGGAGTGGGTCCGCAGCGACAGGGACTTGTCCTTGGTCGCGCCCTGCTCCTTGACCAGCCGCGCCCAGAGCAGGCGGGCCGCCCGCATCTTGGCGACCTCCATGAAGAAGTTCATCCCGATGGCCCAGAAGAAGGACAGGCGCGGCGCGAAGACGTCGACGTCCAGGCCCACCGCCTTGCCCGCACGGATGTACTCGACGCCGTCGGCGAGGGTGTAAGCCAGCTCGAGGTCCTGCGTCGCCCCGGCCTCCTGCATGTGGTAGCCCGAGATGGAGATGGAGTTGAACCGCGGCATCTTCTCCGAGGTGAACGCGAAGATGTCGGAGATGATCCGCATGCTCGGCTCGGGCGGATAGATGTAGGTGTTGCGGACCATGAACTCCTTGAGGATGTCGTTCTGGATGGTCCCGGTCAGCTGCTCGGGCGCGACGCCCTGCTCCTCGGCGGCGACGACATAGAGCGCGAGGATCGGGATGACGGCGCCGTTCATCGTCATCGACACGCTCATCTGGTCCAGCGGGATGCCGTCGAAGAGGGTCCGCATGTCGTAGATCGAGTCGATGGCCACGCCCGCCATGCCCACGTCACCGGTCACCCGCGGGTGGTCGGAGTCGTAGCCACGGTGGGTCGCGAGGTCGAAGGCGATCGACAGGCCCTTCTGCCCGGCCGCGAGATTGCGTCGGTAGAAGGCGTTGGACTCCTCGGCGGTGGAGAAGCCGGCATACTGACGGATCGTCCACGGCTGGTTGACGTACATCGTCGGGTAGGGCCCGCGCAGGAACGGAGGCGCGCCCGGGATGGTGTCGAGGAAGTCCAGCCCCTCGAGGTCGGCCTCGGTGTAGATCGGCTTGACCTCGATCTGCTCCGGGGTCAGCCAGGCCTCACCGGCGGGTGCCTCGGCGCCCGTGGGCCGCCCGTCGCCGAGCTCGACGGTGCTGAAGTCCGGGATCTGCGTCGTCATGATCAGGCGTCCTTTCCGGCCGGAGCGCCGAGTCTGGTGAGCAGGTCGTCGAGCAGCGCGACGACGTCGACGCCGTCGTAGGCCTCGGCATCGACCTGGTCGGCGTCCTCGCCGAGCTCGCGGGCCCGTCCGGCGATGACGAGGGTCTCGATCCCGGCCTCGCGCAGGGCGCCGATGGTGTCGGTGGCGTGCGCGGCATACCCCTTGGGTGAGGAGGCGAGGGCCACGACGGAGGTATGCCGTGCGGCAGCGGCCGCGGCAACCTCACCGGGAGTGCCCTCGACCGTCTCGGTGGCGATGCCGCCGGCGGCGAGGAGGTTGGCGACGAAGGTCTCGCGGGCGCCGAAGTCGCGGCGTGAGCCGAGGGCGGCGATGACGACAGTCGGCTTGGTCGCTGCGGCGGCGGCGCGGTCGCGGAGTGCCTCGAAGGCCTCGGCGTCGCGGTGCGGCGCCAGCCCTACCGTCGGCAGGGAGGCGCGGGTGGTGCGCGCGAGGGGGGTCTCACCGGCGAGGGGGAACATGCTCACGCCGGTGATCGGGAGGGCCCGGGTGGCGCGGCCCCGGGCATCCTCGGCGCGGGCGGCCTCCAGGCGCGCCGCGATCCGACCGGCAGCGAGGGCCTGAGCCATCCCACCGGCGCGCTCGACCTCCTGCAGGACCCGCCAGGCCCGGGTGGCGACGTCGTCGGTGAGGGCCTCGACATACCACGAGCCACCGGCCGGGTCGGTGACGCGGGCGATGTTCGACTCGTCGGCGAGCACGACCTGGGTGTTGCGGGCGAGGCGCCGGGAGAACTTCTCCGGGAGGCCGGCGACCGTGTCATAGGGCAGGACGGTGATCGCGTCCGCTCCCCCGACGCTGGCCGCGAAGGTCGCGATCGTGCTGCGCAGGACGTTGACCCACGGGTCGTCACGGGTGAACATGCGCAGGCTGGTCACCGCGTGGATGCGGGCGCCGCGATCGGCCTCGGGGACCTCGATCACCTCGCCGACGCGGGCCCACAGGCGGCGCAGGGCGCGCAGGGCCGCGATGGTGAGGAACTGGTCGGCGCTGGCGCTGACGCGGAACTCGACGTGCGCGAACGCCTGGCCGGGGGTGAGCCCGCCGGCCACGAGGGCCCGGACGTAGGCGAGACCGGTGGCGACGGCATACCCGACCTCGTCGATCGCCGTGGCGCCGGCATCGCGGAAGACGCGCGAGTCGACGGTGAGGGCGCGAACGCGCGCGGCGTCAAGGTCGCGGGCGGCGTCGGCGAGGTGGTTCAGGCGTGGGCTCGTGCCGAGCCGGGCGGCGGCGCCGATCGGGTCCAGGCCCAGGTTGCCGGTCGCGTCCGGGTGGGTGGCGAGGACGGCAGCGAGCGCGGCTGCCGCCTCGGGCTGGGCGTCGACCGAGGACACGACCACGGGCGCGAGGTCGAGCTGGACGTCGGTGAGGACCTCGGCGAGGTCGGCGGCGGCGATGCCATCGGTGCCGACGTGGACCCAGACGCTGGTGACGCCGTGCTCGAGGTCGTCGAGGACGGCGGCGCGGGTGCGGGCGGCATCGGGGTCGTCGTGGAGCTGGCGGACGTCCCAGGCCGAGCCCGGCTCACGCAGGGCGCGGCCGCGGGTGAAGGGCATCGCGCCGGGCAGGCCGAGCGGGGTCGCGGTGGCCGGGCGGAGGTAGAGCGGGTCGACGGTCAGACCGCCGGCGAGGTGGCTGCGCATCGAGTCCTCGGCCTGCTCGGGGCTGAGCCTGGCGTCCTCCGAGCGGGTCTTGTTGACCACGCCTGCCGCGAGCGCGCGCCAGTCCTGGAGGTCGTGCGCCGGGAAGTCGCCGGCCAATGTCATCGTCGCGTCATTGCTCATCGATGCTCCTGCACACGAAAGGACGTGGGTCTGCTCCGACCCTATCGACCCGGTCGAGGCCGGTGACCCCTCGTTCCGGGCTCAGGAGCGCGACCTTCGCCACAGCGTGGTGCTGGTGCGCCGAGCGGTCGCGCCCTCCCGCTGTTCCTCCCCCTCCCAGACAGTCGAAAGTAGATGAGGAGCCGCTCGTGGAGGTGTCAGGCAGCTCCTGATCTACTTTCGACTGTCGTGTCGGGCTCCATGGAGTCGTGCCGTCTCATCTCCGCGCGAACGTGTTGCCCGCCCACGAACCGGCGCGAGAGGCTGGCCCGGTGATTGCCTCGGCCCTCCCCGTGCTCGACCTGACCCGCCTCGACGCGGGCGCTGAGGCGGCAGCTGCCTTCCGCGCGGACCTGCTGCGGGCGACGCACGAGGTCGGCTTCTTCGCACTGGTCGGGCACGGGATCCCGGACGAGGTCGTCGATGGCGCCTTCGCCGAGGCCGAGCACTTCTTCGCGTTGCCCGAGGAGGACAAGCTCGCGGTCGAGATGACGCGCAGTCCGCAGTTCCGGGGCTACACCCGGACCGGGGGTGAGCTCACGCAGGGGCGCGTCGACTGGCGCGAGCAGATCGACATCGGCGCCGAGCGCCCCGCCGTGGTGAGCGGAGCGGACGGCGAGTGGGCAGCGGCTGGTGAGCACCCGGCATACCTGCGCCTGGAAGGCCCCAACCTCTGGCCGGCGGCCCAGCCGAGCCTGCGCGAGGTCTTCACCGACTGGTCGGATCGGTGCACGGCGATCGGCCATCGGCTGCTCGCGGCGTGGGCGGAGTCGCTCGGGGCGCCGGCCGACCACTTCGAGGCCGCCTTCGCCGACCGGCCCTCGACGCTGATCAAGCTGGTGCGGTACCCAGGTCGTGACGGCGAGGAGAGGCAGGGGGTCGGGGCGCACAAGGACCCCGGCGTGCTGACCCTGCTCATGGTCGAGCCGGGCAAGGGTGGTCTCGAGGTGGCGAACGAGGGCGGCTGGATCGATGCGACCGTGCCGCCGCGAGCGTTCGTCGTCAACATCGGTGAGCTCATGGAGTGGGCCACCGACGGGTACCTGCGCGCGACGATGCACCGCGTGCTGTCGCCCTCCGGCGGGCAGACGCGGCTGTCGATCCCGTTCTTCCTCAATCCGGCGCTGGACCAGGCCAGGCCGCGAGTCGCCCTGCCCGAGGCACTGGCCGCCGAGGCGCGCGGCGTGGAGCAGGACCCGGCGAACGTGATCTCGGGGACCTTCGGCGACAACCTGCTCAAGGCGCGGCTGCGCGCTCACCCGGACGTGGCCGCCATCCACCACCCGGATCTCGTCGGCGGCTGAGCCGTCCTGGTCGGGCCGGGCGGTGCCGGTTCGGGCCCAAGGGGGTTCGGCTCGTCCGGCGTGGTCAGCCGATCGGCGCGAAGCGGACGCCGAGCTCGGCGAGGCGGGCCTGCCCGCCGTCGATCGCCGTGAGCACATGGACACCCGCGCTCGTCACGGCGATCGAGTGCTCCCAGTGCGCGGCACGCGATCCGTCGTCGGTCGCGACGGTCCAGTCGTCGTCGCGGACGTGGTTGGCCTCCGGGCCCAGGGTCACCATCGGCTCAATGCAGATCGTCGTGCCCTCGACCACGGTCGGGCCCTTGCCCGAGACGCGGTAGTTCGGGACCTGGGGGCCCATGTGCATGGAGGTGCCGATGCCGTGGCCGACGTAGTCCTCGACGATGCCGTACTCGATGCCGCGCCGCTCCCCCGCGGCGGTGAGGCTGTCCTCGACGGCCGCGCCGACGGCATACAGGGGTCTGCCCACGGCGAGGGCGGCGATGCCCGCCCAGAGCGAGTCGCGGGTGTCCTCGATGAGGGCGAGGTCCTCGGGGCGACCGGCCTCGGGACCGCCGACGATGCAGGAGAAGGCCGCGTCGCCGTTCCACTGGCCGACCTGGGCGCCGCAGTCGATCGAGAGCAGGTCGCCGGCCTGGAGGACCCGGTCGGCCGACGGGATGCCGTGGACGATCTCCTCGTTGACGCTCGTGCACAGGGTGTGGCGGTAGCCCGGGACGAGCTGGAAGTTGGGGATGCCCCCGTGGTCGCGGATGTGGGTCTCGGCGAGGGTGTCCAGCTCGAGCGTGGTCATGCCGGGACCGACCTCGGCGGCCAGGAGCTCGAGGGTGCGGCCGACGAGCAGGCCCGCGACGCGCATGAGGGCGAGCTGCTCGGGGGACTTGCCGACGATGCGCTCACGGTTGAACAGACCCATGACGACCAAGCCTAGGTGACGAACCGAGCCCTCCCCGCACCCTCCAAGACAGTCGAAAGTAGACGAGGAGCCGTCCCACACGTGCTGGGAGGGCTCCTCGTCTACTTTCGACTGCCTGAGAGAGGTGTGCGGTTGCGTCGGCACATCAGGCGATCAGAAGGGTGCGGGGGTCGAGCTCGAGGTGCTCCGCGAACCGGCGCAGGGCATCGACGCGCCTCGGCGGGCGGAAGACGTCGTCGGCGAACAGTTCCTCGACGGTCCAACCATGTCGGCGCAGCAGGTGTCCGCGCGCTGAGTCCGCACTGCGTTGCTTGATCTCCCCATGCACGGCTCCTTGGTATTCGCCCACGACGCGCTTGTCGCGCCAGACGAGGTCACCTTCGGCGAGCCACTCCCCCAGATCGTCCGTGATGCTGATGTTGACCTCCGGCTCGGGGAAGCCGGCGCGCACGAACATGAGCCGCGAGCGGCTTTCCATGGGCGACTTCACGCGCGGCCGGATGAGGTCCAGGGCCTGTCGCAGGAGGACCTTGCCGCGAGGACGGACCCGCTGGCCAAGGGCTTGGTGGAGCGCCCGGACGCCAGGGGAGGTCGAACTGCCGGGGCGAACGACCACATCGGAGCCTTCGTCAAGGATGCGCACGACGTGGTCCCCGATGACGACGAGGTCATCGACGGACAGCACACGTGGACCGAGGGTGGCCAGGTCGCACCAGGTGTCGGCGAGCGAGGTGACCCACAAGCCATCGACCAGGTCCACGGCCCGCAGCTCCAGACCGCGGTGGCCGGTCACACCCGGACGGTCGGTGCGGCCGTCCGGTGTGCGGGCCATGACGTGGAGGGTGCCTGCGAGGGCCAGCTCCTCAAGCCTGCGCGTGAGCGGCAGGCCATGGATGAGGGCCGCGGTGACATGGGAGAAGGCGCGAACATCGGGCATGGCAACGGCCCAGACCCTCGCGCGGTGCAAGAGGTCATCGGGCGGGCTCGTGCAATAGCCACCCCTCGTGGGGTGCACGAGGCCCGAGCTCCGCAGCCGGCCCTTGGACACTCCAAGGGCCTGCGCCTGCCGAGCGCTGAAGGCTCTGGCGTCCAGCTCGGACGGCAGTGGACGTGGTCTCACGGACCCAGCCTCGCGGCATACGGCGAGGGAGCCTTGAGTTATCCACAGCCCCGCGACACGGGCCCGGTCGAAAGTAGACGAGGAGTCGTCCCAGACACTTTGGGACGACTCCTCGTCTACTTTCGACTGTCTGGGAGGGGCGCGACGAGCCTCAGGTGAGGGCGGCGATGAGGCGGGCGGTGACCTCGTCGATCTCGCCCATGCCGTCGACGCGCACGAGGATCCCGTGCTCGTCGTAGACTGCGGCCAGCGGCTCGGTCTCGCGGCGGTAGACCGCCATCCGCTCGCGGGCCACCTCCTCGGTGTCATCGGCGCGACCGCTCACGGCGGCCCGCTTCACGATCCGCTCGACGACCTCGTCCTCGTCGACGGTCAGCTCGAGCACCTTCTCCAGGGCCACGCCGCGGGCGGCGAGCATCGCGTCGAGGGCGTCCACCTGGCCGAGCGTGCGCGGGTAGCCGTCGAGCAGGAACCCGTCGGCGCAGTCCTCCTGCGCGAGACGGTCCTCGACGATGGCATTGGTGATCTCGTCCGAGACGTAGCCACCGGAGGCCAGGATCGACTTCACCTGGAGCCCGAGCTCGGTCTCGTTCTTGATGTTGGCGCGGAAGATGTCGCCGGTGGAGATGGCCGGGATGCCGAAGTGCTCGGCGATCCGGGAGGCCTGGGTGCCCTTGCCCGCTCCGGGCGGGCCGAGGATGAGCAGTCGCATTAGCGGAGGAACCCTTCGTAGTGCCGCTGTTGGAGCTGGGACTCGATCTGCTTGACCGTCTCGAGACCCACACCAACGATGATGAGGATCGAGGTGCCGCCGAAGGGGAAGTTCTGGTTGGCCCCCACGAGCACCAGGGCGACGAGCGGGATGAGCGAGATCAACGCGAGGTAGATCGCGCCCGGGACAGTGATCCGGGTGAGGACGTACTGCAGGTACTCCGCGGTCGGTCGACCAGCGCGAATGCCGGGGATGAAGCCGCCGTACTTCTTCATGTTGTCCGCGACCTCGGTCGGGTTGAACGTGATCGAGACGTAGAAGAAGGTGAAGAACAGGATGAGCAGGGTGTAGGCGATCATGTAGAGCGGGTGGTCGCCACGCACGAAGTAGGTCTGCACCCACGTGGCCCAGGCCGGCCCGGTGCCGTCGGGCTTGGAGACGAACTGGGCCGCCAGCGCGGGCAGCGCGATGAGCGAGGCCGCGAAGATCACCGGGATGACACCGGCCATGTTGACCTTGAGCGGGATGTACGTCGACGTGCCGCCGTAGACGCGCCGCCCGACCATCCGCTTGGCGTACTGCACCGGGATCCGCCGCTGGCTCTGCTCGACGTAGACGACGAGCGCGATGATGAGGAAGCCCATGAGGATGACGCCGAAGAACAGGTCCCACCGCCCGTCACGCTGCTGGATCGCCCACAGGGAGGCGGGGAAGCCGGCGGCGATCGAGGTGAAGATCATGATCGACATGCCGTTGCCGATGCCGCGGTCGGTGACGAGCTCGCCGAGCCACATGACCATGCTCGTGCCGGCGGTCATGGTGAGCACCATGATGAGGATCGTCACGATCGAGTTGTCGGTGAGGATGGTCGTGCAGTTCGGGTTGCCGAAGAGCTGGCTCGGGTTCTGGGCGAAGGTGATGAGCGTGGAGCTCTGCAGGATCGCCAGCCCGATCGTGAGGTAGCGCGTGTACTGCGTCATCTTCGTCTGCCCGGCCTGGCCCTCCTTCTTGAGGGCCTCGAACCGGGGGATGACCACCGTGAGCAGCTGCACGATGATGCTCGCCGTGATGTACGGCATGATCCCCAGCGCGAAGATCGACAGCTGGAGCAGCGCGCCACCACTGAAGAGGTTGGCCAACCCGAGGAAGCCCCCGGTGGTGTCGGCCCCCTCCATGCACTGCTGCACCAGCTTGTAGCTCACACCCGGCGTCGGCACGTGCGCGCCCAGCCGGTAGACCGCGATCATGGCAAGGGTGAACAGGAGCTTCCTGCGCAGGTCCGGCGTCTTGAACGCGCGGCCGAAGGCGGTGAGCACGGGTCCTCCAGGGGGCGACCACACCGGGCCGCGTCAGTCACGAACAATCAGGCACAACTTACCCCGGTCCACCCGGGGAGCCCTCACCAGCGCGGGGCGCACCGGTGAGAACGCCGTATGCCGCGGAGCCGGTTCCCGACGAAGGTGACCTTCGCCGGGGGCCGAGTCCGCGGCATACGAAATGGCGTGGGGGGATCGATCAGCCCGCGAGGGTGACCGAACCGCCTGCCGCCTCGATCTTCTCCTTGGCGCTGCCCGACACCGCGTCCGCGGTGACGTGCACGGCCGAGGTGATCTCTCCGGTGCCGAGCACCTTGACGAGCTCACCGTCGCGGACCGCGCCCTTGGCGACGAGGTCCTCGATCGTCACGTCGCCACCGTTGGGGTAGAGCGAGGAGATCTTGTCGAGGTTGACGACCTGGTAGGTCGTCTTGAACGGGTTCTTGAACCCGCGCAGCTTCGGGAAGCGCATGTGCAGCGGCGTGGTGCCACCCTGGAAGCGCTCCGGAACCTGGTAGCGGGCCTTGGTGCCCTTGGTGCCTCGACCGGCGGTCTTGCCCTTGGAGCCCTCACCGCGACCCACGCGGGTCTTGGCGGTCTTGGCTCCGGGGGCCGGACGCAGGTGGTGGACCTTGAGCGCGGTGCCCGTGGTCGCGGCGCCGGCCGCAGCCTTGGTGGCCTTCTTCTCAGCCATGGTCAGTCAACCTCCTCGACGGTGACCAGGTGGGCCACCGCACGGACCATGCCACGGATCTCCGGGCGGTCCTCCTTGACGACGACGTCGTTGATGCGCTTCAGACCCAGGCTGCGCAGGGTGTCACGGTGCTGCTGCAGCGTGCCCACCTTGCCGCGGGTCTGGGTGACCTTGAGCCGACCCATCACGCACCAGCCTTTGCGGCGGCGCGCTCGGCCTCGACGCCCGCGGCCTGTGCGCGGAGCATGGCGGCCGGGGCGACCTGGTCGACCGGCAGGCCACGGCGAGCCGCCACGGCCTCCGGGCGCTCGAGACCCTTGAGGGCCTCGACCGTCGCGTGGACGATGTTGATCGCGTTGTCCGAGCCGAGGCTCTTGGACAGCACGTCGTGGATGCCGGCGCACTCGAGCACCGCACGCACCGGGCCACCGGCGATGACACCGGTACCGGGGCTGGCGGGGCGGAGCATGACGACACCGGCCGCCTTCTCACCCTGGACGGGGTGCGGGATGGTGCCCTGGATGCGCGGGACCTTGAAGAACTGCTTCTTGGCCTCCTCGACACCCTTGGCGATCGCCGCGGGCACCTCCTTGGCCTTGCCGTAGCCGACACCCACGGTGCCCTCGCCGTCGCCGACGACGACGAGCGCGGTGAAGCTGAAGCGACGGCCACCCTTGACGACCTTCGCGACCCGGTTGATGGTCACGACGCGCTCCAGGTACTGGCTCTTCTCGGCCTCGCGGGGCTCGCGGCCGCCACGACGGTCGTCACGACCGCGGCGCTCGCCGCGCTCGGGACGGTCGCCACCGGCGGCGGGCCCGGTGCCTCGACGCTGGGGTCCTGGCATCAGATGTTCCTCATCTCGTTGCTCTTGACGTTCATCAGAGGGTCAGGCCTCCTTCGCGGGCGCCGTCGGCGATCGCCGCGACACGGCCGTGGTACTTGTTGCCGCCACGGTCGAAGACGACGGCCTCGACGCCGGCCTTCTTGGCGCGCTCGGCGACGAGCTTGCCGACTGATCTGGCCTTGGCGGTCTTGTCACCCTCGAAGGCGCGCAGGTCCGCCTCCATGGTCGAGGCCGACGCGAGCGTCTTGCCGACGGTGTCGTCGACGACCTGGACGAACATGTGACGGGCGCTGCGGGAGACCACGAGACGCGGACGCGCGGTGGTGCCGGCGAGGTGCTTGCGCAGGCGGTTGTGGCGACGGCCGCGCGCGGCCGCCTTGCCCTTGGCACGCTTGATGATCTGTCCCATGGCTTACTTCTTCCCAGCCTTTCCGACCTTGCGGCGGATGTGCTCGCCGGCGTAGCGCACGCCCTTGGCCTTGTACGGGTCAGGCTTGCGGAGCTTGCGGATGTTGGCGGCCACCTCACCGACGAGCTGCTTGTCGATGCCCTGGACCGAGAAGCGGGTCTGGTTCTCGACCGCGAAGGTGATCCCGGCCGGCGGCTCGACGGTGATCGGGTGGCTGTAGCCGAGGGCGAACTCGAGGTTGGAGCCCCGCGCCATGACGCGGTAACCCGTGCCGTGGATCTCGAGCTTCTTCTCGTAGCCCTCGGTGACGCCGATGACCATGTTGTTGATGAGGGTGCGGGTCAGGCCGTGGAGCGAGCGGCTGTTGCGCTCGTCATCGGGGCGCTTGACCTCCACGATGTTGCTGCCGGCGTCTCCCATTTCAACGGTGATCGGGGCGGCAACGGTGTGGCTGAGCTCGCCCTTGGGGCCCTTGACGGTGACATTCTGGCCGTCGACCGAGACGGTCACACCGCTCGGAACGGTGACCGGCTGGCGTCCAATACGCGACATGTCGGCTCTCCTCTCACCAGATGTAGGCGAGGACTTCCCCACCCACACCCTTGTTGGCGGCCTGCTTGTCGGTCAGCAGTCCGGAGCTGGTCGAGATGATCGCGATACCGAGGCCACCGAGCACCTTGGGCAGGTTGGTGGACTTGGCGTAGACGCGAAGGCCCGGCTTGGAGACGCGGCGCACACCGGCGATGGAGCGCTCCCGGTTCGGGCCGTACTTGAGGGTGATCGTCAGCGTCTTGCCGACCTCGGCGTCCTCCACCGACCAGCCGGCGATGTAGCCCTCGGCCTGGAGGATCTCCGCGATGTGCGACTTGAGCTTGCTGAACGGCATGGAGACTGCGTCCTTGTGCGCCGAGTTGGCGTTCCGGACGCGGGTCAGCATGTCCGCGATCGGGTCTGTCATGGTCATGAGGCTGGTCCGCCCCTTCTCACCGTGGTTTCCTCGCCCGTCGGGCGCGGACCTTCGATGTCGTGTGGTCTTTTCTTCCGTATGCCGCGTGCAGGCGGCGGTGAGGCGGCTGCGGGACGGTGCCCCGCGGCATACCTCGTGGTTCTCAGCGGCTGGACGTCACCAGGACGACTTGGTCACGCCGGGGAGCTCCCCCGCGTGCGCCATGTCGCGCAGGCAGATCCGGCAGAGGCCGAACTTGCGGTACACCGAGTGCGGACGACCGCACTTCTGGCAGCGCGTGTAGGCGCGCACCGCGAACTTCGGCTTCTTGTTCGACTTGTTGATCAGGGCGGTCTTGGCCATGCTCAGTTCTCCTTGAACGGGAAGCCGAGCGCCTTGAGCAGCGCGCGTCCCTCGTCGTCATTGGTCGCGGTGGTGACGATGGTGATGTCCATGCCGCGCACGCGGTCGATGCGGTCCTGGTCGATCTCGTGGAACATCGACTGCTCGGTGAGGCCGAAGGTGTAGTTGCCGCGACCGTCGAACTGCTTGGGGTTCAGGCCACGGAAGTCACGGATACGCGGCAGGGCCACGGACACGAGACGGTCGAGGAACTCCCACATGCGGTCGCCGCGCAGCGTCGCGTGCGCGCCGATCGGCATGCCCTCACGGAGCTTGAACTGGGCGATCGACTTGCGGGCCTTGGTCACGACCGGCTTCTGGCCGGTGATGGCGGTCAGGTCGCGGACGGCACCCTCGATGAGCTTGCTGTCCTTGGCCGCGTCGCCGACACCCATGTTGACGACGACCTTGACGACGCCGGGGATCTGCATGACGTTGCCGAAGTCGAACTGCTTCTGCAGGTCGGCCTTGATCTGGTCCTGGTAGCGCGCCTTGAGGCGGGGCTTGGTGGCAGTCTCAGTCATCTCGTTCACAGGTCCTTGCCCGAGCGCACGCCGACGCGGGTCCGGACGGTCTTGGACCGGCCGTCGCGCTCGACGGTCTCGACGCGGGTCTTGACGCGGGTCGGCTTCTTGTCCGAGGAGTCCACGATCATCACGTTGCTCACGTGGATCGGGGCCTCCTGGACCACGAGGCCACCGGTCTGGCTGCCGCGCGCGGTCTGACCGGCCTTGGTGTGGCGGGTCACGCGGTTGACACCCTCGACCAGGACGCGCTCGGTCTCGCGGTAGACCGCGATGACCTTGCCCGTGCTGCCCTTGTCCTTGCCGGTGAGCACCTGGACGGTGTCACCCTTCTTGATCTTCATCTTCGCCATGGCTCAGAGCACCTCCGGCGCGAGCGAGATGATCTTCATGAACTTCTTCTCGCGCAGCTCACGACCGACCGGGCCGAAGATGCGGGTCCCACGCGGGTCCCCGTCGTTCTTCAGGATCACGGCGGCGTTCTCGTCGAACTTGATGTAGGAACCGTCCGGGCGGCGGCGCTCCTTGACGGTGCGCACGATGACGGCCTTGACGACGTCACCCTTCTTGACGTTGCCGCCGGGGATGGCGTCCTTGACGGTGGCGACGATGGTGTCACCGATGCCGGCGTAGCGCCGGCCCGAGCCGCCGAGGACACGGATGCACAGGATCTCCTTGGCACCGGTGTTGTCGGCGACGCGCAGTCGCGACTCCTGCTGGATCACTTGGCCTTCTCCAAAATCTCCACGACGCGCCAGCGCTTGGACGCCGACAGCGGACGGGTCTCCATGATGAGGACGCGGTCACCGACACCGGCCGCGTTGGCCTCGTCGTGGGCCTTGACCTTGTGGGACCGGCGCATGACCTTGCCGTAGAGCGCGTGCTTGACGCGGTCCTCGACCTCGACCACGACGGTCTTGTCCATCTTGTCGCTGACGACGTAGCCCTGGCGGGTCTTGCGGTCGTTGCGCTCGACGGTGGCGGTGTCGCTCACGTTGTCCTTCTTCTCGCTCACTTGGCCGACTCCTTCGCCGGAGCGGCACCGATGCCGAGCTCGCGCTCACGCATCTCGGTGTAGATCCGCGCGATGTCCTTGCGAACGGCGCGCAGGCGGCCGTGGCTGTCCAGCTGGCCGGTGGCCGACTGGAACCGGAGGTTGAACAGCTCCTCCTTGGCCTTGCGCAGCTCGTCGACGAGACGGTCGTCGTCCATGCCGCGGAGCTCGCTGGGAGCCAGGTCCTTGGAACCGATGGCCATCAGATGTCACCACCCTCACGCGTGATGAAGCGGGTCTTCATGGGGAGCTTGTGCTGCGCCAGGCGCATGGCCTCGCGCGCCGTGGCCTCCGGCACACCGGAGAGCTCGAACATGACGCGACCCGGTTTGACGTTGGCGATCCACCACTCGGGCGAACCCTTGCCGGAGCCCATGCGGGTCTCGGCGGGCTTCTTGGTCAGCGGACGGTCGGGGTAGATGTTGATCCACACCTTTCCGCCACGCTTGATGTACCGGGTCATCGCGATACGCGCGGACTCGATCTGACGGTTGGTCACGTAGGCCGGCGTGAGCGCCTGGATGCCGTAGTCACCGAATGCGAGCGTCGTGCCACCCTTGGCAGCGCCCGAGCGTCCCGGGTGGTGCTGCTTGCGGTGCTTGACGCGACGAGGAATCAACATCAGGACTCTCCCTCAGTGCTGGCCGGGGCCTCGGCGGCCGGAGCTTCGGCCGCGGGGGCCTCAGCGACGGGGGCGTCGGTGCGACGAGCGCGGGCCGGACGGTCGGCACCGTCGCGGCGCGGGCCACGGCCCTGACGCGGCGCGGTGGCCTGCTGGGCGGCGAGCTCACGCGCGGTGAGGTCACCCTTGTAGATCCAGACCTTGACGCCGATGCGACCGAACGTCGTCTTGGCCTCGTAGAAGCCGTAGTCGATGTTGGCGCGCAGCGTGTGCAGCGGGACCCGACCCTCGCGGTAGAACTCGGTGCGCGACATCTCCGCGCCGCCGAGGCGGCCGGAGACCTGCACCCGGATGCCCTTGGCACCGGCGCGGGTGGCGGACTGCATGCCCTTGCGCATCGCGCGGCGGAAGCTCACGCGGGCGGAGAGCTGCTCGGCGATGCCCTGGGCCACGAGCTGGGCCTCGGTCTCGGGGTTCTTGACCTCGAGGATGTTGAGCTGGACCTGCTTCTTGGTCAGCTTCTCGAGCTCACCGCGGATGCGGTCGGCCTCGGCGCCGCGGCGACCGATGACGATGCCGGGACGGGCCGTGTGGATGTCCACGCGGACCCGGTCACGGGTGCGCTCGATGTCGACGCGGGCGATGCCGGCGCGGTCCATGCCCTCGGACATGAGCCGGCGAATGGCGACATCTTCCTTGACGTAGTCGCGGTACCGCTGACCCTCCTTGGTGGAGTCCGCGAACCAGCGGCTCTTGTGCTCCGTCGTGATGCCCAGACGGAAGCCGTGCGGGTTGACCTTCTGACCCATCAGCCCTTACCTCCGTTCTTGGCAACCTTGGGAGCGACGACCACGGTGATGTGGCTCGTGCGCTTGTTGATGCGGCTCGCGCGGCCCTGGGCACGCGGGCGGAACCGCTTCATCGTCGGACCCTCGTCGACGAACGCCGCGACGACGACGAGGTCACCCTCGTCGAAGCGCTGCGCCGCCTTGTCGGCCTTGACGCGGGCGTTCGCGATCGCGGACGCGAGGACCTTGCCGACCGGCTCGCCCGCGGCCTGCGGGGCGAAGCGGAGGACGGTGAGGGCCTCGGTGGCGTTCTTGCCGCGGATGAGGTCGATCATCCGGCGCGCCTTCATCGGCGTGACGCGGACGTGGCGGGCGACGGCCTTGGACGTCTCCACCTCGGTGGTGGCGGTGTTCTCGGACATCAGCGACGACGTCCCTTCTTGTCGTCCTTGATGTGACCCTTGAAGGTGCGGGTCGGGGCGAACTCGCCGAGCTTGTGGCCGACCATCGACTCGGTCACGAAGACCGGGACGTGCTTGCGGCCGTCGTGCACGGCGAAGGTGTGGCCGAGCATGTCCGGGCTGATGACCGAACGGCGCGACCAGGTCTTGATGACGTTCTTGGTCCCGGCATCGTTCTGGGCGTCCACCTTCTTCTGAAGGTGGTCGTCGATGAAGGGGCCCTTCTTGAGACTACGAGGCATTCCAGGCTCCTATCAGCGCTTCTTGCCAGTACGACGGCGACGGACGATGAGCTTGTCGCTCGGCTTGCCGGGGCGGCGGGTGCGACCCTCGGGCTGACCCCAGGGGCTCACCGGGTTGCGGCCACCGGAGGTGCGACCCTCACCACCACCGTGCGGGTGGTCGACCGGGTTCATGACGACACCACGGACGGTCGGGCGCTTGCCCTTCCAGCGCATGCGGCCGGCCTTGCCCCAGTTGATGTTGGACTGCTCGGCGTTGCCGACCTCGCCGATCGTCGCGCGGCAGCGCGCGTCGACGTTGCGGATCTCGCCGGAGGGCATACGCAGCTGGGCGTAGGGGCCGTCCTTGGCGACGAGCTGCACGCGGACACCGGCCGAGCGGGCGATCTTGGCGCCGCCACCGGGCTTGAGCTCGACGGCGTGGACGACCGTACCCGTCGGGATGTTGCGCAGCGGCAGGCTGTTGCCGGGCTTGATGTCGGCGCTGGGACCGGCCTCGATCGGCTGGCCCTGCTCCAGGCCCTTGGGGGCCAGGATGTAGCGCTTCTCGCCATCGGCGTAGTGCAGCAGCGCGATGCGGGCGGTGCGGTTGGGGTCGTACTCGATGTGAGCGACCTTCGCCGGGATGCCGTCCTTGTCGTGGCGACGGAAGTCGATGACGCGGTAGGCGCGCTTGTGGCCACCACCGATGTGACGGGTGGTGATGCGGCCGTTGGCGTTGCGGCCACCGGTCTTGGTCAGCGGACGCACGAGCGACTTCTCGGGCGTCGAGCGCGTGATCTCGACGAAGTCTGCCACGCTCGAGCCACGACGGCCCGGCGTCGTCGGCTTGTACTTGCGGATACCCATGTTCTCTCAGTCCCCTCAGGCGCCGGCGCTGCCGAAGATGTCGATGGTGCCCTCGCGGAGGGTGACGATGGCGCGCTTGGTGTCCTTGCGCTTGCCGACCCCGAAGCGGGTGCGGCGCGCCTTGCCCGGACGGTTCATCGTGTGGACCGAGTCGACCTTGACGCCGAAGATCTCCTCGACGGCGATCTTGATCTCGGTCTTGTTCGAGCGCGGGTCGACGATGAAGGTGTACTTGCCCTCGTCCAGGAGCCCGTAGGACTTCTCGGACACGACCGGCGCGATCAGGATGTCGCGCGCGTGCTTGCGGTTGATGGTGCTGCTCACTGCTCGTCCGCCTTCTTCTTGCTGCCGGCCTTGGTGAAGCCCGCGGCCTCAGCGGCAGCAGCGTCCTTGAACCAGAACTCGGCGACGGTGGCGTCGTACCACTGGCCATCCGGCTCGTGGTAGAGGCCGCTGTCGGCGTTGCCCTTGACGGTGTAGCCCTTGGGGGCGCCGCCGTCCTTGAGTGGGGCCTTGGCGCCCTTGGGCAGCTCGGCCTTCTCGGCCTTGGCCTCGGTCGCCTCGGCGGCGTCCGCCGCCGGGACCTCGACGGCCTTCGCGGCCTTGGCCGCCTTGGGGGCCACCGCCTCGACACCGTCGGTGAGGGTCAGCGGCTCGACACCGGCGACCATCGCACCACCACGGCCACCGGAGACGAAGGTCTCGTAGGCCGCCTTGGTGAAGACCACGTCGTCGGCGCAGAGCACGTCGTAGGTGTTGAGCTGGTCGACCGCGAGGACGTGGACGTTCTCGAGGTTGCGGACCGACTTCAGCGACACGATGTCGGCGCGGTCGAGGACCACGAGGAGGTTCTTGCGGTCGGTCAGGCCCGCGAGCAGGGCCTGGGCGGCCTTGGTCGAGGGGGCGTCACCGGTCACGAGGGCCTCGACGACGTGGATGCGGTCGTGGCGCGCCCGGTCGGAGAGGGCGCCACGCAGGGCGGCGGCCTTCATCTTCTTGGGGGTGCGCTGGGCGTAGTCCCGCGGCTGCGGGCCGTGGACGGTGCCACCACCGGCGAACTGCGGCGCACGGGTCGAGCCCTGGCGGGCGCGACCGGTGCCCTTCTGCTTGTACGGCTTCTTGCCACCACCGCGGACCTCGCCGCGGGTCTTGGTGGCGTGCGTGCCCTGGCGCGCGGCAGCGAGCTGGGCGACGACGACCTGGTGGATCAGCGGAACGTTGGTCTGGACGTCGAAGATCTCGACGGGCAGCTCAACCGACAGCTTCTCAGCAGTCTTGGTTGCCATCTGACTCAGGCTCCCTTCGCGGCGGAGCGGACGAGGACGACACCGCCGCGGGGGCCGGGAACGGCACCCTTGACGAGGAGGAGGCCCTTCTCGGCGTCGACGGCGTGAACCGTGAGGTTCTGGGTGGTCTGGCGCACGCCGCCCATGCGGCCGGCCATGCGCATCCCCTTGAAGACGCGACCCGGGGTGGCGCAGCCACCGATCGAGCCCGGCTTGCGGTGGTTGCGGTGGGCACCGTGGGAGGAGGAGACACCGGCGAAGCCGTGACGCTTCATGACACCGGCGAAGCCCTTGCCCTTGGTCGTGCCCGTGACGTCGACGGGGGCGCCGGCCTCGAAGATCTCCGCGGAGAGCTCCTGGCCCGGGGTGAAGTCGGCCGCGTCAGCGGTGCGCAGCTCGACCAGGTGGCGGCGCGGGGTGACGCCGGCCTTCTCGAAGTGGCCGGTCAGCGGCTTGGTGACCTTGCGCGGGTCGATGGCGCCGTAGCCGATCTGGACCGCGGCGTAGCCGTCGGTCTCCGCGGAACGGACCTGGGTGACCACGTTCTGGCCGACCTGGATCACGGTGACGGGAACGAGGCGGTTGTCCGCGTTCCACACCTGGGTCATGCCGAGCTTGGTGCCCAGCAGACCCTTCTGGGTCTTGGTAACAGTCATCTCGAACGCCTCAGAGCTTGATCTCGATGTTGACGTCAGCCGGGAGGTCGAGACGCATCAGCGAGTCGACGGCCTTGGGCGTCGGGTCGATGATGTCGATGAGGCGCTTGTGGGTGCGCATCTCGAAGTGCTCGCGGCTGTCCTTGTACTTGTGCGGCGAACGGATGACCACGAAGACGTTCTTCTCCGTGGGCAGCGGCACCGGGCCCACCACCGTCGCGCCGGCACGGGTCACCGTGTCGACGATCTTCCGCGCGGAGTTGTCGATGACCTCGTGGTCGTACGACTTCAACCGGATGCGGATCTTCTGTCCCGCCATATCAGGCTTCCGTTCTGTTTGGCTTCGGTCTTACGTCTGTGGCCGGATCCCCTGGAAGCTCCGACCCCCGCGGTCGGGCGTGTCGCCCTCGCTCCGCGCCCCGGGCGGCATGCTCTCGCATGACGCCCGTTCGTGGGATCACAGTTTCCGGGAGACCCGGAACGCCTGACTCTTCGCTTCGCCCGCCCCGCCGTGAGACGCGGTTCGGGTGCTCGAAGCGGTGGGTGGTCCCATCCTCGCCGGGAAGCTGGGGAGGCGACCACACGCCAAGCAACCTGACAAGTGTGCCAGAGCCCCACGGCATACCCCAAATCGGCCCCTACACCGCGACGGTATGCCGCGTGCGCACCCCCGCCTCCGTGGCGCGTCGCGCCGGTGGGCACCTCGGACATCGAGGATGGCGCCAACGATCGAGGGTCTGCGGACCCCCTCCTGCACCTCCGCAGACCCTCGGCCGGGTCTCACTCAACCCTCGAGGACGAGGATGTCTCCGATCTGGCAGTCGAGGGCTTCACAGATGGCCGTCAGGGTCGAGAAGCGGACCGCCTTGGCCCGGTTGTTCTTCAGGACCGAGAGATTGACGACGGTGACCCCGACCGCCTCGGCGAGCGCCGCCAGGGTCATGCCTTGGGCCTCGAGGATCTCGTCGAGGCGACACACGACACGATGCGGCTCGTCAACCGGCATCAGATCAGCCCCTCGACGTCGTCGCGCAGGCGGCCACCCACCCTGAAGGCCTCGGCGAGCATCGCGATGACCATCCCGAAGAGCATCGGGAAGAACGGCAGACTGAAGCTCACCGCCGGACTGAGACCGCCCAGGTCCTGTCGCCCGATGATCGCACCTTGGCAGGACAGCGTCAGGAACGTGTGGACGATGCTGCCGACCAGCAGGAGGGCGGCCAGCCAGCGCAGGCGTCCGACCTGGTTCGGAGCGAACGGGTCCCCAGCGGCGACCGCTTTCATGATCCGCTGGATGAGGACGACGCCGACGACCGCCATGGCGAGCAGGGCCAGTCCGGGGATGATCGCGAGGAGGTAGTCGAGCGGCTGCGGGTCGCCCACCGTGAGGGGGTAGTCGGCCAGGCCGTGGCCGGTGCCGACCGCATCGAGCTCGGGCACCTGCACGGGACTGAAGAAGGGGACGTCGAGCGAACGGCCCTTCACCCAGGCCGAGAGCGGCTCGTAGACCTGCCCTCCGACGATCAGGCCGATGGCCCCCCACAGGATGATGCGCAGACCTACCCGATCCGAACGGTCGAAGGCGAGCAGGTCCTTGGATGTCTTGAGCTCCTTCACGGAGCACCCCCTTGATCTGTGATGTATCGACTGTCGATACATCGAGTATCGTTATGCATATCGATAAACGATGTCAACCTCCGTGGGCGAAATGGCAACGGGCGGCTTGTGAAATCCTTCACAAAGGCTCGGACGGTGGCATTAGCGTTGGTCCATGACGGTTGAGCCCAGCGTGACCACTCCCAGCGACACGCAGACCAAGCACCGCATTGTCATCATCGGCTCCGGCTTCGGCGGGTTGTTCGCCGCCCGCGCCCTCAAGCGGCGCAAGGACGTCGACGTCACGCTCATCGCGCGCACCACCCACCACCTCTTCCAGCCGCTGCTCTACCAAGTGGCCACCGGCGTGCTCTCCGAGGGCGAGATCGCGCCCGCCACCCGTGAGGTCCTCTCCCACCAGAAGAACGCGCGCGTCCTGCTCGGCGAGGTCACCCACATCGGCCTCGACACCAGGACCGTCGCGCACGAGGTGATGGGGCGCCAGACGGTCACGCCCTATGACAGCCTCATCGTCGCCGCGGGCGCGGGCCAGAGCTACTTCGGCAACGACCAGTTCTCCGACCACGCGCCCGGCATGAAGACGATCGACGACGCGCTAGAGCTGCGCGGCCGGATCTTCGGTGCCTTCGAGCTCGCCGAGCTCGCACCGACCGAGGAGGAGCGGCGCCGGCTGCTGACCTTCGTCGTCGTCGGCGCCGGTCCCACGGGAGTGGAGATGGCCGGCCAGATCGCCGAGCTGGCGCAGCGCACCCTGCGCAACGACTTCCGGGTGATCAACCCGAGCGAGGCACGCGTCGTCCTCCTCGACGCCGGCCCCGGGGTGCTGCCGAGCTTCGGTGAGAACCTCGGCGGCAAGGCCCGGGCCAAGCTCGAGGAGATGGGCATCGAGGTCCTGACCTCCACCAAGGTCGTCGACGTCGACTCCAACGGGCTGGTCATCGAGAGCCAGGACGGCACCCGCTCCCGGATCGAGTCCAAGGCCAAGGTCTGGGCCGCCGGCGTCTCGGCCTCACCGCTGGGCCAGCAGCTGTCCGCGCAGAGCGAGTCCGGGCTCGACCGGGCCGGGCGCGTCGAGGTGGCTCCCGACCTGACCCTCAAGGGTCGCCCGGAGGTCTTCGTCATCGGCGACATGATGGCGCTGCGCGGTCTCCCGGGTGTCGCGCAGGTCGCCATCCAGGGAGCGCGGTATGCCGTGAAGGTCATCACCGCACGTCTCGACGGAAAGCCCTCCCCCGAGCCGTTCAGCTACTTCGACAAGGGCTCGATGGCCACGATCTCGCGCTTCAGCGCGGTGGTGTCGATGGGCAAGATCCAGTTCGGCGGGTTCATCGCCTGGCTGGCCTGGCTCGGGCTGCACCTGGTCTACATCACCGGGTTCAAGTCGAGGGTGACCACGCTGCTGCACTGGTTCGTCACCTTCATCGGGCGCGGGCGCGCCCAGCGGGTGACGACGGCGCAGCAGGTCCTGGGGCGGCGGGCACTGCAGATGCTGGCCGAGCAGGCGCGGCCCCAGCTGCCCCCGGTCGCCGACGACCCGACGACCTGGCGCCCATCAGCCTGACCCCCGCCACGTCGAGGCCCTGCGACTCTGGCAGGCGCGGGCGCGCACTTGAGTTCGCGTGGCCGGGGACTGGGCCGGCGGTTCAGGCGGGGCGGGTGCTGGTGACGCGCAGGTAGTAGCCGTCGGGGTCCTGGACCCGGAAGTCGGTCAGGTCCCACGGCTGGTCCACGAGCTCGGTGACCGGCCACGCGGAGGCCAGCACCGCGGCATACCGGCTTCGCACGTCAGCGACGGGGAGGACGATCTCGACACCCAGCCCCGGCGGCCCGGGGCGGCCGAGCGGGTGCCCGGAAGGCAACCACCGGCGGCCCTGGATGGCGACCCGTGACCCCTCGAGCTCGAGGCTCGCGTAGTCGGACGACTCGTCCCGCCCGGTGATGGTGGAGCCCAGGATGTCGACGTAGAGGGCGACCGACGCAACCGGGTCCGCCACGAACAGCTCGACGCGCATGCTCCCAGTGTCCCCGCCGAGTCGAGGTGAGCACGACGCTCACGGGGCGAGCAGGCCAGCGACGTAGAAGTACTGCCCCTGCGGGGGTGGCACGGTGGCCGAGGCGATCCGGGTGAAGTCGGGCAGGCGATAGGTCGTCACCGTCGGGGTGCCCCGATCGACCTGGTTGACCGCGAAGAGCCGATCGCCACGGACGGCGATGCTGAGCAGGCCCGGACCGGCATCGAAGGACTGCACCGCACCGGTGGCCGTGTCGAGCCGGGTCACGGTGTGGTACTCGTTGGGGTCCCGGAAGGACGGGTTCATGAAGGTGTGCGCCACGTAGATGGCCAGCTCGTCGGCGGCGAGGACGGCCGGGGCGGGTGTCCCCAGGTCCACCTCCGACTGGCCGAGATCGCTGAGGGTCACCACGCCGAGCGCGGAGCCCTCGACCTCGGCGCCACCGGGCGTGCGGCGGACCACGGTCTTGGGGTAGTAGAGGCGGTCGCCACGCACGACGAGGTCGTCGGACCCGACGACGCCGTCGAGAGTCACACGCCGACGCTCCTTGAGGGTCGTCCCGTCCAGCTCCAGCAGGACGGCTGTGTCGGACTCGGTCCCCATCGTCGACCCGAGCGCGAGGACCGCGTCCCCGTTCTCGCGCAGGGCCGTCACCGTCAGGTCGGGGAAGGCCGACGTGGCCACGACCTTGCCGGCCCCATCACGACGGATCACCCGGGCCTCCCCGTTGACGGTGTTGGTGGTGACAAAGCCCTCGGCGTGGGGAATGACCGCCCGGATGACCTGCTCGTCGACGCGATGTCCCTCGGCCGCGCAGGCCCGGGTGTCATAGCGAAGGACGGTCGTCCGGTCCCGGCCGGTGTCGCCATTGGACTTAAGCCACGCCGCACCCTCGGTCCGGAAGATCCCGTCGGAGGGCGCCGGGTCGAGCCCCTGGAAGGGCAGGCTCTGCCGGCCGACAACCTCGCCACCCCTGACGAAGGCGATGTCGCCGGCAGGATCCGTGCCACTCGACCAGACCAGGGCGGCGTCCCAGCCGCCGGCCGGGCAACCGGCCGGGGGCTGGGACGCGGCCGACAGGCCGCACCCCGACAACAGGGCGATGGCAGACACAACCGTGAGTACGGACTTGATGATCATCTGCGGTCTCCGTGCGTCGAGGTGGTCGGGGTCAGGCCTTGCGCCAGATGAGGTAGGTCTTCGGGGTGTCGACCAACTCCATCGGGTGGACCGCGCCGAGCCAGGCCGATGTGTTGAGGTCGACGCCGAAGTTGTCCTTGAACGAGGCCCACACCAGGTGCGAGCAGTAGAACGCGGACCGAGTACCCGTGTTGAGGTAGTTCCAGTTGTAGGGCTTGCCGCGCTGGTTGTAGCTCCAGTTCGCGGCCGTCGCGTCCTGGGTGGCGCTCGTGGTGCCGACCGAGACGGCATACGCCTGCTTCTTCGTGCTGTACCAGTTGTTGCTGCCGGTTGTGACCCCGCCGCTCAGGGACTCAACGATCGTGCCCGAGGAGTAGATGATCCCCGCGTGCCCGGTGGGGATGAGGCCCTTGAAGGCGTCGGACGTGACGAGGATGACCCCCTTGCGGCTGGGGTAGGTCCCGTAGGGCGCGAGCGCGGTGGCCTCGGCTTCGGACCTGGCCGCACTCATCGACTCCAGACCGCCACCTGCCTTGGCGTCCCGGACGATCTGCTTCTTGTTGGCCTTGGCGATGAGCGCCGCATTGGTGGCGGCGTCCTGTGCGGCCGTGGAGTCGCCCGGAGCGGCGGCGGCGAGCGAAGGCGTGGCGCACATGAGGGCGAGCCCGATGGCGACGCCGGTGAGTTTCCGATACATGCTGTGTCCTCCTTGCAGCGGTGGTTCGACGAGTGATGACGAGCCATGAGAATCGTTGTGGCTCAAGCCAAGACGCTAGGGAGCAAGGGTGTTCGGAGGAAGATCTGAGGAGCTGTCCTGACCGGTCGGGGACTCACGTCTGGCCGATCGGTCAGGGTCAGTTGCCGGGTTGGTCGACCAGCTCGAGCTCGATGGCCCGAATGGCCGTCTGGATCCGGGTGGCGGTGCCGAGCTTGGCCTGGATCGAGGCCAGGCGGAGCTTGACCGTGGACTCCGACAGATACAGGCCTGCGGCGATTGCCGGGTTCGACTGGCCCTGGCAGACCAGCGAGAGGACCTCTCGTTCGCTGTCGGTCAACGTGACGTCACCCTCCGGCGCGGGTCGGCGACCACGACCCAGCCGCTGGGCCGGTTCGGGAGACAGAACGTACGCGCCGCTGTGGACCGTGCGGATCGCGGACGCGAGGGAGGCCAGGCTCGAGCTCTTGAGGACGAAACCGGAGGCCCCGGCGGCGAGGGCGGCCTGGACGACCCGGTCCTCGTCGAAGGAGGTCATGAGCAGGACGCGCGTGCTGGGGTGTGCGGCGCGGATCAAGCTGGTCGCCTGGATCCCGTCCATCGTCGGCATCTGCACATCCATGAGGACGACATCGACCGGGTGCGTGTCGACGAACTCGACGGCCTGCGTGCCATCGGCGCAGTTGCCGAGGATGGTGACCTGTGGGTGCTGGTCGAGGGCATCGCCCAGGGCGCCACGGACGAACATGTCGTCGTCGACGATGACGACGCGGACCGGTTCGCCACTCACCGTTCCTCCTCCAGCGCCAGGGCGCGATTGACCGCGCGAGGGAGGCTCACCTGGACGACCCACCGGTTCCCCATACGCCCGGCCTGCAGCTCCCCGCCCAGCGCCTCGACGCGCTCCCGCATCCCGATGAGGCCGAGGCCGCTCTGGGTGGGGCTGCCCTCCCCGCTGCGGGCGACACTGACGACGGCGAGTTCGACGACCCTGGCCGACACGGTGATGATGACCGTGCACTGGGTGCGCGGCTCGGCGTGGCGGTGGACATTGGACAGCGACTCGTGGAGCACCTTGGCCAGGGTGCGGTCGGCGGTGCGCGTGAGGGAGCCGACGTCGCCCTCGGTGGTGGCCGCCACGTCGAAGCCGACAGCGCGCAGGGTCGCAAGGTCGCGCTCGAGGATGGTGAGCAACGGGTCGATCGTCCAGGACCCGCCGTCGTGCAGCACCGCATCCTCGTCTTCGACGTCGATGTCCCGGCGCAGCATGGTGAGCATCCCCCGCAGGTCCTGGATCGCCTGCCGGCTCTCGTCGCCGATGGCCCGCAGGTCATCGTCGGGCCTGTGCGTGGACTGGGCCCGGTCGGCGCGCAACGCAATGAGCGACAGGGAGTGCGCGACGGTGTCGTGCAGATCGCGCGCCACGGACAGCTGGAGACGCCGGACGGCCGAACGACGCACCTCCTCGCGCTGGCGCTCGAGTCCGTGCAGGGCCGATCCGAGCAGCCATGCCCCGCCCACGAGGACGAGGACGAAGAGGATCGCTCCCAGCGTGCCGTCGGTGGTCTCGCCGTCGCCACGGATCAGGATCATGGTTCCCAACGCCGCGACGTACCAGAGCGAGAGCAGGGCCTTGGTCCGGTGGCGACCGATGACCCCGAGGACGACGATCGGGACAAGGCAGGCGAAGACGGCGAAGGTGTCATCCGCCGGGAAAGCCAGCAGCGCGGTGAGGACGACGCCGATCGCGACCCCGGCCCGCACCGGCAGCCAACCGCTGGCCAGTGCCAGACCGATGAGGATGATGTCTGCGACGACGCCGACCGGACCCGGCGGACGCTCCAACGAGATGACCACGACCATGAGGGTCAGGACGATCGATGCCCCGATCGCCGCGGGCCGCTGCACCGTTGGCCCGCGGGGTCGTGGGGCCACCATGGCGGGCATACTAGTGAAATTCAGCGTCGCGGGCATCCGGGCAGTCGCGGCACCCAGTAGCAGATCGTGGTCGTCGAGCTGGTGGCCATCGCGCCGATCGGCTTGGCAACGTCCAGCGGTTCGGCCGTGGCCGAGGTCGCGGTCACGGTGCTGAGGGCGAGGACGGCGGCTGTCGCCAGAGTGCGCAGGATGGCCATGAGGGACCCCTTTTCGGCTGGTGCTGGTGGAGCGGCCCAGCGCTGCTCCTGCGGGGACAGTAGTGCGGCCGGTCCACCCTCCAGAAGGTCGACCCGGAGGGATGAGCCATTCGGCTCAGGGGTCTGACCGATCGGCCAACGCCGCCCTCGGGGAGGGACGCGGAAGGGCCCCGTATGCCGCGGCATACGGGGCCCTTCTCGATTCTGAGCCTCCGCGCAGGTGGGGAGCTCACGGGGGGCGGAGCCCCCCGCGCGTCACTTGGTGATCTTGGTGACGCGGCCGGCGCCGACGGTCCGGCCACCCTCACGGATGGCGAACTTCAGGCCCTCCTCCATGGCGATCGGCTGGATCAGCTCGACGGCCATCTCGGTGTTGTCGCCGGGCATGACCATCTCGGTGCCCTCGGGCAGCTTGACGACGCCGGTGACGTCCGTGGTGCGGAAGTAGAACTGCGGGCGGTAGTTGTCGTAGAACGGCGTGTGACGGCCGCCCTCGTCCTTGCCCAGGATGTAGACGTTGGCGTCGAAGTTCGTGTGCGGGGTGATGGAACCCGGCTTCACGACGACCTGGCCACGCTCGACGTCCTCGCGCTTGACGCCACGAAGGAGCAGGCCGACGTTCTCGCCCGCGCGACCCTCGTCGAGCAGCTTGCGGAACATCTCGATGCCGGTGGCAACGGTCTTGGTCGCGGGACCCTCGTGGATGCCGACGATCTCGACCTCCTCGTTGACCTTGAGGATGCCGCGCTCGATGCGGCCGGTGACGACGGTGCCACGACCGGTGATCGTGAAGACGTCCTCGACGGGCATGAGGAACGGCTTGTCCGTGTCACGCTCGGGCTCGGGGATGTACTCGTCGACGGCGTCCATGAGCTCGAGGACGGTCTTGCCCCACTCGGCGTCGCCCTCGAGGGCCTTGAGCGCGGAGACCTTGACGACCGGGACGTCGTCGCCGGGGAACTCGTAGGACGAGAGGAGCTCACGGACCTCCATCTCGACGAGCTCGAGGATCTCCTCGTCGTCGACCATGTCGGCCTTGTTGAGCGCCACGACGATGAAGGGGACGCCGACCTGGCGGGCCAGGAGGACGTGCTCCTTGGTCTGCGGCATCGGGCCGTCGGTGGCGGCGACGACGAGGATCGCACCATCCATCTGGGCCGCACCGGTGATCATGTTCTTCACGTAGTCCGCGTGACCCGGGCAGTCGACGTGGGCGTAGTGACGACCCTCGGTCTGGTACTCGATGTGCGCGATGGAGATGGTGATACCGCGCTGCTTCTCCTCGGGCGCCTTGTCGATGTCGTCGAACGCGAACTGCGGGTTCAGGTCCGGGTACTTGTCGTGCAGGACCTTGGAGATCGCAGCCGTCAGCGTCGTCTTGCCATGGTCGATGTGACCGATGGTGCCGATGTTGACGTGCGGCTTGGTCCGCTCGAACTTTGCCTTCGCCACTTTGTGTCCTCCTCAGGACTCTTCTTGATGTAACGCTCGACCGGGCAGGACGAAAGCGTCGTCTGGATGTGTGAGTGGTTTTCTCGGGTGGAGACCAGCGACCAGTCTAGGTCACTCGCCCCGGGTCTTCTTGATGATCTCCTCGGCGACCGACTTGGGCACCTCGGCGTAGGAGTCGAACTCCATGGAGAAGCTCGCCCGGCCCTGGGTCTTGGACCGCAGGTCCCCGACGTAGCCGAACATCTCCGACAGCGGGACCAGGCCGCGCACGACCTTGGCGCCCGAGATGTCCTCCATGCCCTGGATCTGCCCACGGCGGGAGTTGATGTCGCCGATCACGTCGCCCATGTAGTCCTCGGGCGTGCGCACCTCGACGGCCATCATCGGCTCGAGCAGGACCGGGTCGGCCTTGCGGACGGCCTCCTTGAGGGCCATCGAGCCGGCGATCTTGAACGCCATCTCCGAGGAGTCGACGTCGTGGTAGGCGCCGTCGACGAGCGTGGCCTTGATCCCGACGAGCGGGTAGCCGGCCAGCGTGCCGTACTGCATGGCGTCCTGGATGCCGTGGTCGACCGAGGGGATGTACTCGCGCGGGACGCGGCCACCGGTGACGGCGTTCTCGAACTCGTAGAGCTCGCCGTCGGCGGTGTCGAGCGGCTCGATCGTGATCTGCACCTTGGCGAACTGGCCCGAGCCACCCGTCTGCTTCTTGTGGGTGTAGTCGAGCTTCTCGACCGTGCGACGGATCGTCTCGCGGTAGGCGACCTGCGGCTTGCCGACGTTGGCCTCGACCTTGAACTCGCGGCGCATGCGGTCCACGAGGATGTCGAGGTGGAGCTCGCCCATGCCGGCGATGATCGTCTGGCCGGTCTCCTCGTCGAGGGAGACCTGGAACGTCGGGTCCTCCTCGGCGAGCTTCTGGATCGCGGTGCCGAGCTTCTCCTGGTCGCCCTTGGTCTTGGGCTCGATGGCGACCTGGATGACCGGCTCCGGGAAGGTCATCGACTCGAGGACGACCGGGTTGGCGATGTCGCTGAGCGTGTCACCGGTGGTCGTGCCCTTGAGGCCGATGGCGGCGTAGATGTGGCCGGCCAGCGCCTCGTCGACGGGGTTCTCCTTGTTGGCGTGCATCTGGAAGAGCTTCCCGATGCGCTCCTTCTTGAGCTTGGTCGAGTTCATCACCTGCGTGCCCGCGGCGATGCGGCCCGAGTAGACGCGGATGAAGGTCAGCGTGCCGAAGAACGGGTGCGCCGCGACCTTGAACGCGAGCGCGGAGAAGGGCTCCTCGATCGAGGGCTTGCGCTCGATCTGCTCCTCCTCGTTGCCCGGGGCGTGACCCTGCATGGCGGGGACGTCGAGCGGGCTCGGGAGGTAGGAGACGACGGCGTCGAGCATCGGCTGGACACCGCGGTTCTTGAAGGCCGAGCCACAGATGACGGGGTAGAGCTCGGAGCGCACGGTCAGGGCGCGAATGCCGGCCTTGATCTCGGCGATGCTGAGCTCGCCCTCCTCGAGGTACTTCTCCATGAGCTCGTCGCTGGACTCGGCGACGCGCTCGACGAGGGCGTTGTGGTACTCCTCGGCCTTGTCCTTGAGGTCCGCGGGGATCTCCTGGATGTCGTACTTGGCACCCATGGTGACGTCGCCCTTGGCGTCGCCCTCCCAGACCAGCGCGCGCATCTCGATCAGGTCGACGACGCCGACGAAGTCGGACTCGGACCCGATCGGGAGCTGGAGCACCAGCGGCTCGGCGCCGAGGCGGTCCTTGATCGTCTGCACGGTGAAGTAGAAGTCGGCACCGAGCTTGTCCATCTTGTTGACGAAGCAGATGCGCGGCACGTCGTACTTGTCGGCCTGGCGCCACACCGTCTCGGACTGGGGCTCGACGCCCTCCTTGCCGTCGAAGACGGCGACGGCGCCGTCGAGGACGCGCAGCGAGCGCTCCACTTCGACGGTGAAGTCGACGTGGCCGGGGGTGTCGATGATGTTGACCTGGTGGCCGTCCCAGAAGGAGGTCACGGCGGCCGACGTGATCGTGATGCCGCGCTCCTTCTCCTGCTCCATCCAGTCGGTGGTCGACGCCCCGTCGTGGGTCTCGCCCATCTTCCGGTTGACACCGGTGTAGAAGAGGACACGCTCGGTCGTCGTGGTCTTGCCGGCGTCGATGTGCGCCATGATGCCGATGTTCCGGACCTTGTTGAGGTCGGTCAGGACGTCCTGTGCCACTGCTTTTCGCTCTCGTTCGCTTCGTGTGGTGCGTTTCGTTTGTGGGGCTGCGCCCCGGGGAGGTATGCCGTCCGCTCACGGTGGGCGGACGGCATACCTCCCGCTGGGGTCACCAGCGGTAGTGCGCGAAGGCCCGGTTCGACTCGGCCATCTTGTGCGTGTCCTCGCGACGCTTCACGGCGGCACCCAGGCCGTTGGAGGCGTCGAGGATCTCGTTCATGAGGCGCTCGGTCATCGTCTTCTCGCGACGCTGACGGGAGTAGCCGACGAGCCAGCGCAGCGACAGGGTCGTGGCGCGGTTCGGCTTGACCTCGACCGGGACCTGGTAGGTCGCGCCACCGACGCGGCGGGACTTGACCTCCAGGGTCGGCTTGATGTTGTCGAGGGCACGCTTGAGCGTGACCACGGGGTCGGTGCCGGTCTTGGCGCGGCAGCCCTCGAGGGCGCCGTAGACGATGCGCTCGGCGGTCGTCTTCTTGCCGTCGAGGAGGATCTTGTTGACCAGGGCGGTCACGACCGGGCTCCCGTAGACGGGGTCGGTGTGCAGCGGCCGCTTCGGAGCGGGTCCCTTGCGAGGCATCAGCCCTTCACCTTCTTCGCACCGTAGCGGCTGCGGGCCTGCTTGCGGTTCTTCACGCCCTGGGTGTCGAGGGCACCACGGATGATCTTGTAGCGGACACCGGGGAGGTCCTTCACACGACCGCCACGGACGAGCACGATCGAGTGCTCCTGGAGGTTGTGGCCCTCACCGGGGATGTAGGCCGTGACCTCGATCTGGGAGGTCAGCTTGACGCGCGCGACCTTGCGGAGCGCGGAGTTCGGCTTCTTTGGGGTGGTGGTGTACACACGCGTGCACACGCCGCGGCGCTGCGGAGAGCCCTTGAGCGCAGGAGTCGAGACCTTGCTCGACTTGTTCTGCCGGCCCTTGCGCACCAGCTGGTTGATGGTGGGCAACCTGGTTCCTTTTCGTTGATCTGGTCTGTCGTCCCGGCGCCCGGGGTGGGCGGTGCCGGTGACGTCCTTGTCATGCCGTCGGGGTCCACCCCCGCGTTCGGGTGTGTCGCCGTCGGGTGCTCTCCCCTGCACTCCCCGCTCCAGCGCACACCCGTGGGTGTGAGCGTCGAAGGGGGCGCCCGGCGAGAGGTGGGCTGGCCATGCGCTGGGATCGAACGCTCGGAAGCGATCTCCGTCCCGCACGGCTGACGTCTGGTCCTAGCCAGACACGGTGTTCCATGCTACCGGCGGAGGGGTTTGTCCCCCAAATCGCCGGACTCGCCGCCGGACTCGGAGCAGACTCACGGACATGACGCGACGCCGTCCCCGTCTGCGCCGGGACGCCTGAGTGTGTTCTTGGTGTGGTCCTGGCCCCACCAACACGACACCGAGTGCGCCGGCGGAGCGTCGGGCCCCAACGCCGAAGGGCGGGTATGCCGTGGAGCTGAGCTCCCGGCATACCCGCCCTTGGCGGTGTGGACCGGTCAGAACCGGTCGAGGCCCAGCTCGGCGTCGTCGAGGCGGATCGCCTCGCCAGTGCCGGCCCCGAAGGTGCCGTAGCCGTAGTCGTCGTAGGTCGGCATGGAGTACATCGCCGCCTTGGCCTCCTCGGTCGGCTCCACATTGATGTTGCGGTAGCGCATGAGGCCGGTCCCCGCGGGGATCAGCTTGCCGAGGATGACGTTCTCCTTCAGGCCGAGCAGCGGGTCCGACTTGCCCTCCATCGCGGCCTCGGTGAGGACGCGGGTGGTCTCCTGGAAGGAGGCTGCGGAGAGCCAGGAGTCGGTCGCGAGCGAGGCCTTGGTGATGCCCATGAGCTCGGGACGACCCGAGGCCGGCTTGCCACCCTCGGCGACGGTGCGACGGTTCTCCGCCTCGAAGGCACCGCGCTCGACGAGGCGACCCGGCAGCAGGTCGGCGTCGCCGGACTCGATGATCGTGATGCGGCGCAGCATCTGCCGGACGATAACCTCGATGTGCTTGTCGTGGATCGACACACCCTGCTGGCGGTAGACCGCCTGCACCTGGTCGACCAGGTGCATCTGGGTGGCGCGCGGGCCGAGGATGCGCAGGACGTTCTTCGGGTCGATGTTGCCGACCGTCAGCGCGGTGCCGACCTCGACGTGCTGGCCGTCCTGGATGAGCAGGCGCGCACGCTTGCTCACCGGGTAGGCGTGCTGCTCGCTGCCGTCGTCCGGGGTGAGCAGGATCCGACGCGCCTTGTCGCTCTCCTCGATCGTGACCCGACCGGTCGCCTCGGCGATCGGCGCGACACCCTTGGGGGTGCGGGCCTCGAAGAGCTCGACGACACGCGGCAGACCCTGGGTGATGTCGTCACCGGCCACACCACCGGTGTGGAAGGTCCGCATCGTCAGCTGGGTGCCGGGCTCACCGATCGACTGGGCCGCGATGATGCCGACGGCCTCGCCGATGTCGACGAGCTTGCCGGTGGCCAGCGAGCGGCCGTAGCACTTGGCGCAGGTGCCGACGTGGCTGTCGCAGGTGAGGACCGAGCGGACCTTCACGCTGTCGACACCGGCGGCGAACAGCGCGCCGATGACCACGTCACCGAGGTCGATGCCGGCCTCGGCGAGCACCTCACCCTGGGCGTCGGTGACGTCCTCGGCGAGGGTGCGGGCGTAGACGCTGGTCTCGACGTCGTCGTGGACCATGCGCTCACCGGTGCGCTCGTTGACCGCGGCGATCGGCATCGCCAGGCCACGCTCGGTGCCACAGTCGTCCTCACGGATGATGACGTCCTGGGACACGTCGACGAGACGACGCGTGAGGTAGCCGGAGTCGGCGGTCCGCAACGCGGTGTCCGCCAGGCCCTTGCGCGAGCCGTGCGTGGAGATGAAGAACTCGAGCACCGACAGGCCCTCGCGGAAGTTCGCGCGGATCGGTCGCGGGATGATGTCACCCTTCGGGTTCGACACCAGGCCACGCATACCGGCGATCTGGCGCAGCTGCATCCAGTTGCCACGGGCACCCGAGGAGACCATCCGGAAGATGGTGTTCGAGGCCGGGATGTTGGCCTCCATCTCCTTGGCGATCTCGTTGGTCGCCTGGGTCCAGATCTCGATGAGCTCCTGGCGGCGCTCCTCGTCGGTGATCAGACCGCGCTCGTACTGCGTCTGGACCTTCGTGGCCTTGGTCTCGTAGCCCTCGAGGATCTCGATCTTGCGCGGCGGGGTGACGACGTCGGAGATGGCCACCGTGGTGCCCGAGCGGGTCGCCCAGTGGAAGCCGTACTCCTTGAGCGCGTCGAGGCTCGCCGCGACCTGCACCTTGCTGTACCGCTCGGCGAGGTCGTTGACGATCGTCGAGAGGCGCTTCTTGTCGACCTGGTCGTTGACGTAGGGGTAGTCCTCGGGGAGCGTCTCGTTGAAGAGGGCGCGACCCAGGGTCGTGTCCACCAGCCAGGTGGCCAGGAAGCCCTGCTCGTCGACCTCGACACCCTCGGGCAGCTCCACCAGCGGCGTCGGGACGACACCGCGCAGGCGGATCCTGACCGGCGTGCCGAGCGCGATCTCGCCGGCGTCGAAGGCCATCCGGGCCTCGGCGACCGAGGAGAAGACGCGACCGGCGCCGGGGCCGTCCTCGGACTCCGAGGTCAGGTGGAACAGGCCGATGATCATGTCCTGGGTGGGCATGGTCACCGGGCGACCGTCGGCCGGCTTGAGGATGTTGTTGCTCGAGAGCATGAGGATGCGGGCCTCGGCCTGCGCCTCCGCGGAGAGCGGCACGTGGACGGCCATCTGGTCACCGTCGAAGTCGGCGTTGAACGCCGTGCAGACGAGCGGGTGGATCTGGATGGCCTTGCCCTCGACGAGCTGCGGCTCGAAGGCCTGGATGCCCAGGCGGTGCAGGGTGGGCGCGCGGTTGAGCAGCACGGGGTGCTCGGTGATGACCTCTTCGAGGACGTCCCACACGACCGAGCGGTGACGCTCGACCATGCGCTTGGCGCTCTTGATGTTCTGCGCGTGGTCGAGGTCGACCAGGCGCTTCATCACGAACGGCTTGAACAGCTCGAGGGCCATCTGCTTGGGCAGGCCGCACTGGTGCAGCTTGAGCTGCGGGCCGACGACGATGACCGACCGGCCGGAGTAGTCGACGCGCTTGCCGAGGAGGTTCTGGCGGAAGCGACCCTGCTTGCCCTTGAGCATGTCGGAGAGCGACTTCAGCGGACGGTTGCCGGGGCCCGTGACCGGGCGACCACGACGGCCGTTGTCGAAGAGGGAGTCCACGGCCTCCTGCAGCATCCGCTTCTCGTTGTTCACGATGATCTCGGGCGCGCCGAGGTCGAGCAGTCGCTTGAGGCGGTTGTTGCGGTTGATGACCCGGCGGTACAGGTCGTTGAGGTCCGAGGTCGCGAAGCGGCCACCGTCGAGCTGCACCATCGGGCGCAGGTCCGGCGGGATGACCGGGATGGCGTCCAGGACCATGCCCGAGGGCTGGTTGGTCGTGGTCTGGAAGGCCGAGACGACCTTGAGCCGCTTGAGCGCACGCGTCTTCCGCTGGCCCTTGCCGTTGGCGATGATGTCGCGCAGCAGCTCGGACTCGGCGTCGAGGTCGAAGGTCTCGAGGCGCTTCTGGATCGCCGCGGCACCCATGCCGCCCTCGAAGTACAGACCGAAGCGGTCGCGCATCTCGCGGTAGAGGATCTCGTCGCCCTCGAGGTCCTGGACCTTGAGGTTCTTGAAGCGGTCCCAGACCTGGGTGAGGCGCTCGACCTGCTGGTCCGCGCGGCGGCGGATCGCGTTCATCTCGCGCTCGGCGGAGTCGCGGACCTTGCGCTTGGCGTCGGCCTTGGCGCCCTCGGCCTCGAGGGCCGCGAGGTCCTCCTCCTGCTTCTTCGCGCGCGCCTCGACCTCGGCGTCGCGGCGGTTCTCGATCTCCTTCTTCTCGACCTGGATCTGGGCCTCGAGGGAGGGCAGGTCCTTGTGGCGCTGCTCCTCGTCGACGCTGGTGATCATGTAGGCCGCGAAGTAGATGACCTTCTCGAGGTCCTTCGGGGCGAGGTCGAGGAGGTACCCCAGGCGCGAGGGGACGCCCTTGAAGTACCAGATGTGGGTGACGGGCGCGGCGAGCTCGATGTGGCCCATCCGCTCGCGGCGCACGGCCGCCCGGGTCACCTCGACGCCACAGCGCTCACAGATGATGCCCTTGAAGCGGACCCGCTTGTACTTGCCGCAGGCGCACTCCCAGTCGCGAGTCGGGCCGAAGATCTTCTCGCAGAAGAGGCCGTCCTTCTCGGGCTTGAGGGTGCGGTAGTTGATGGTCTCGGGCTTCTTGACCTCGCCGTTGCTCCACGTGCGGATGCTCTCCGCGGTGGCGAGGCCGATGCGCAGCTCGTCGAAGAAGTTGACGTCAAGCACTCTGTGCTTCCTTCTCTCGTTCGTTTCTCAGTCAGGTCTGTCAGGTGGGTTGGCCGCCGGTGCCGTATGCCGTGGGCTCGCCTTCGCGGGAAGCCGCGCCCACGGCATACGGTCGCCTGTCAGACCTCTTCGACGCTGCTCGGCTCGCGCCGGGACAGGTCGATGCCGAGCTCCTCCGCCGCGCGGAAGACATCGTCCTCGGCCTCGCGCATCTCGATCGTCTGGCCATCGCTGGACAGGACCTCGACGTTGAGGCAGAGGCTCTGCATCTCCTTGATGAGCACCTTGAAGGACTCGGGGATGCCGGGCTCGGGGATGTTGTCGCCCTTGACGATCGCCTCGTAGACCTTCACGCGGCCGTTGACGTCGTCGGACTTGATGGTGAGCAGCTCCTGGAGCGAGTAGGCCGCGCCGTACGCCTCGAGGGCCCAGACCTCCATCTCACCGAAGCGCTGGCCACCGAACTGGGCCTTACCGCCGAGCGGCTGCTGGGTGATCATCGAGTAGGGACCGGTGCTGCGCGCGTGGATCTTGTCGTCCACGAGGTGGTGCAGCTTGAGGATGTACATGTAGCCCACCGAGACCGGCTCGGGGTAGGGCTCGCCGGAGCGACCGTCGAACAGGCGCGCCTTGCCGGTGTGGTCGATCAGGCGCACGCCGTCACGGGTCGGCAGGGTGCTGTCGAGCAGCCCGACGATCTCGTCCTCCTTGGCACCGTCGAAGACCGGGGAGGCCACGCGGGTGCCCGGCTCGGCGGAGCGGGAGTGATCCGGGATCTGCTTGGCCCACTCCGGGTTGCCCTCGATCTTCCAGCCACGGCTGGCGGCCCAGCCCAGGTGGAGCTCGAGGATCTGCCCGATGTTCATTCGACCCGGCACACCGAGGGGGTTGAGCACGACGTCGACCGGCGTGCCGTCCTCGAGGAAGGGCATGTCCTCGACCGGGAGGATCTTGGAGATGACGCCCTTGTTGCCGTGACGACCGGCGAGCTTGTCGCCGTCGGTGATCTTGCGCTTGTTCGCGACGTAGACGCGGACCAGCTGGTTCACGCCCGGGGGCAGCTCGTCGCCGTTGTCCTTGTCGAAGACCTTGACGCCGATGACGGTGCCGGTCTCGCCGTGCGGCACCTTCAGGGAGGTGTCGCGGACCTCGCGGGCCTTCTCACCGAAGATGGCGCGCAGCAGGCGCTCCTCCGGGGTCAGCTCGGTCTCACCCTTGGGCGTGACCTTGCCGACGAGCAGGTCGCCGTCGCGGACCTCGGCGCCGATGCGGATGATGCCGCGCTCGTCGAGGTCGGCCAGGACCTCCTCGGAGACGTTCGGGATGTCCCGGGTGATCTCCTCGGGGCCGAGCTTGGTGTCACGGGCGTCGACCTCGTGCTCCTCGATGTGGATCGAGGAGAGGACGTCGTCCTGCACGAGGCGCTGCGAGAGGATGATCGCGTCCTCGTAGTTGTGACCCTCCCACGGCATGAAGGCCACGAGCAGGTTGCGACCCAGGGCCATCTCGCCGCCGTCGGTCGCGGGACCGTCGGCGATGAGCGCACCGGCCTCGACGCGGTCACCCTCGGAGACCACGACGCGCTGGTTGTAGCTGTTGCCCTGGTTGGACCGCATGAACTTGTTGATCTTGTACGTGCGGTAGGTGCCGTCGTCGTGCGCGACCGTCACCAGGTCGGCGGAGACCTCGGTCACCGCACCGGCCTTCTCGGCGACGACGACGTCACCGGAGTCGACGGCGGCGCGGTACTCCATGCCGGTGCCCACGAGCGGGGCCTCGGAGCGGACGAGCGGCACGGCCTGGCGCTGCATGTTCGAGCCCATGAGGGCGCGGTTGGCGTCGTCGTGCTCGAGGAAGGGGATGAGCGCGGTGGCCGCGGACACCATCTGGCGCGCGGAGACGTCGATGTAGTCGACGTCCTCGGCCGGGACGTACTCGACCTCGCCACCCTTGACGCGCACGAGGACGCGCTCGTGAGCGAAGCGGGTGCCGTCCTCGGAGAGGGTGGCGTTCGCCTGGGCGATGACGTGCTCGTCCTCCTCGTCGGCCGAGAGGTAGTGCACGTCGTCGGTGAGGCGACCCTTCTCGACCTTGCGGTACGGGGTCTCGATGAACCCGAACGGGTTGATCCGACCGTAGGACGCGAGCGAGCCGATCAGGCCGATGTTCGGGCCTTCCGGGGTCTCGATCGGGCACATGCGGCCGTAGTGGCTCGGGTGGACGTCACGGACCTCCATGCCGGCGCGGTCACGGGAGAGACCACCCGGGCCGAGCGCGGACAGGCGCCGCTTGTGGGTCAGGCCCGAGAGCGGGTTGTTCTGGTCCATGAACTGCGAGAGCTGGCTGGTGCCGAAGAACTCCTTGATCGCCGCCACGACGGGACGGATGTTGATCAGGGTCTGCGGCGTGATCGCCTCGACGTCCTGGGTCGTCATCCGCTCGCGGACGACGCGCTCCATCCGGGAGAGGCCGGTGCGGACCTGGTTCTGGATGAGCTCGCCGACGTTGCGCAGGCGACGGTTGCCGAAGTGGTCGATGTCGTCGGTCTCGACGCGCACCTCGACGTCCTCACCGCGGCGACGGCCCGGCAGGGTCTCGTCACCGTTGTGGAGGGCCACGATGTACTTGATCGTCGCGACGATGTCCTCGATCGTCAGCGTCGACGCCGAGGGGTCACCCTCGATGCCGAGCTTCTTGTTGATCTTGTAGCGACCGACCTTGGCCAGGTCGTAGCGCTTGCCGTTGAAGTAGAGGTTGTCGAGCAGGGACTGCGCGGCCTCCTTGGTCGGCGGCTCGCCCGGGCGCAGCTTGCGGTAGATGTCGAGCAGCGCCGCGTCCTGGTCGGCGATGTTGTCCTTCTCCAGGGTCAGGCGCATCGACTCGTAGTCCCCGAACTCCTCGAGGATCTGGGCCTCGGTCCAGCCCAGGGCCTTGAGGAGGACGGTCACCGACTGCTTGCGCTTGCGGTCGACGCGGACGCCGACCATGTCGCGCTTGTCGATCTCGAACTCGAGCCAGGCACCGCGGCTGGGGATCACCTTGGCGGTGTAGATGTCCTTGTCGGACGTCTTGTCGGCGGTGCGCTCGAAGTACACGCCCGGGCTGCGGACGAGCTGGGAGACGACGACGCGCTCGGTGCCGTTGATGATGAAGGTGCCGCGCTCGGTCATGAGCGGGAAGTCGCCCATGAAGACGGTCTGGCTCTTGATCTCGCCGGTCATGTTGTTCATGAACTCGGCGGTGACGAACAGCGGCGCGGAGTAGGTCTGGTCCCGCTCCTTGCAGTCGTCGATGGAGTACTTCATCTCCTCGAAGCGGTGATCGCGGAAGGACAGCGACATCGAGCCGCCGAAGTCCTCGATCGGGGAGATCTCCTCGAAGATCTCCTCCAGGCCCGAGCGGTCGGGGACGTCGGTGCGCCCCTCGGCCTTGGCCGCGGCGACGCGCGCCTGCCAGCGCTCGTTGCCCAGGAGCCAGTCGAAGCTCTCGGTCTGCAGGGCGAGGAGGTCGGGCACCTCCAGCGGCTCGCGGATCTTCGCGAAGGAGAGACGGCCCGAAACGGTCCGTGCGGGGAGGGTGGTCTGGGACGCGGTGCGCGCAGCCAAGGATGGTCCTTCCACTGGCCTGGTGACTTTCAGGAGGCGGCGCCCCCACTCGCCATGGGCCCTTCGAGCAGTGGTCCAGCCGCAGCGCAGGGCACGGCGAATGGACGACTCATCGCTGAGAGGTCATGGGAGAAGATGGCGCAAGGACCGACTGTATCAAAAGCGAGCACGGAAGACCAGCCCGGTCAAGTCCCCTCGCGGGGCCCTGCGGGCCGTGCCTGTCGCTCCTGCCCTCCTGGGTCCCCCAAGGACCGTGCGAAGCGGTGCGACGGCAAAAGGATGAACTCCACCTGCGCGTGAGTCAAGCCACGAATGCATCACGGCGCGTCCCGGTGCTCCCGGGCTGTGGACGAGCGCGGCCGTCCGGCAGCAGAAGCGGGGCAGGTCCGGGTGGACCTGCCCCGCTTCTGGTGAAGGGGCGCTCCCGCTCACGCGGCAGTCGGGCTCACTTGAGCTCGACGGTGGCGCCGGCCTCCTCGAGCTGGGCCTTCGCCTTGTCGGCAGCGGCCTTGTCGACCTTCTCGAGGACGGGCTTCGGGGCGCCGTCGACGAGGTCCTTGGCCTCCTTGAGACCGAGGGAGGTCAGCGCGCGGACCTCCTTGATGACGGCGATCTTCTTCTCGCCGGCCGAGACGAGGACGACGTCGAACTCGTCCTTCTCGTCCTCGGCGGCAGCGTCGCCGCCACCGGCAGCCGGGGCGCCGGCGGCCGCAACGGCAACCGGGGCAGCGGCGGTGACGCCGAAGGTCTCCTCGAAGTTCTTGACGAACTCGGAGAGCTCGATGAGGGTCATCTCCTTGAAGGCGTCAAGGAGCTCGTCGGTGCTGAGCTTGGCCATGATTGGCTTCCTTTCAATCTTTTCGTATGCCGTGAGTGGCGTTGGGTTGTGGCGCTGGTCCCGAGTGGGATCAGGCCTCGGAGTCGCCACCCGCGGCGACGTCGGTGGCAGCCTCGGCCTCGGGGGCCTCAGCAGCAGGGGCCTCGTCCGCGGCGTCGGCAGCGGGCGCGGCGGCCGCAGCCACCGGGCCTTCCGCCTCGACCTTGGCCCGCAGCGCGTCGACCGTGCGAGCGGCCTGCGACAGCGGAGCAGCGAAGAGGTAGACCGCCTTGGCCAGCGAGGCGTTCATGGCGCCGGCCAGCTTGGCGAGGAGCACCTCGCGGGACTCGAGGTCCGCGAGCTTGGTGATCTCCGCAGCGGAGAGGGCCTTGCCCTCGAGAACGCCGCCCTTGATCACCAGGAGGGGGTGTGCCTTGGCGAAGTCACGCAGGCTCTTGGCCACGGACACCGGGTCGCCCTCGACGAATGCGATGGCCGATGGTCCGGCCAGCTGCCCCTCGAAGGCGTCCACGCCGGCCTCCTTGGCGGCCAGCTCGGTCAGCGTGTTCTTGACCACGGCGTAGGTCGCATTGCCACGCAGGGTCGTGCGCAGCTCGGTGAGCTGGCTCACGGTGAGCCCGCGGTACTCGGTGAGGACTGCGGCGTTGCTCGAGCGGAACTTCTCGGTCAGCTCGGCGATCGCCGCCGCCTTGTCGGATCGTGACATGTCGGCCTCCTTCCGGTGGATCGGCCACCGGGTGAGGGCCCAAGAGAAAGAGCCCCGGCGCAGGGCACGGGGCTCGAGGGTCACACCGACCGGGAAGGTGCGCACACGGCATACCTTGGAAGTCGAACGGATCTCGCGATCGTGGCCTGCGCTGGACGCCCGCTCTCGCGGAACCTTCGTCCTCGGGCGGGTGCCCGGGGAGACCGGCGGTCATTGGTCGTCACCAAGGGTACGGGCTGGGGCGCCGCTCCCCCAAATCGGCCTAGGGGCTGACGAGGCGATCGGTCGGCGGCGCCGTGACCGAGACCTGATCACCCCAGCGGGAGTACGTGGTGACCTCCGTGCCGATGCCGGAGTCGAGGGTGACGGTGACCGGAGGGCCCTGGGCGTCCATCACGACGGTCAGGCTCGCCGGCTGGGCCTGGGGCGAGCTCGCCTCGTCCGGCGGGCCCTCGAGGACTGCGCCGTCCGCGATCGAGACGACCGGCCCGTCACCGGCGAGCGCCGGTGACGCCGCACCCAGCGCCACGAGGGCACCACAGAGGGCACCCAGCACCGCTCTCCTCCATCGACCCCACGCCACGAGAGCCATTGTGGGAGGACCGCGGCCCAGCGGTCCCCCGAATGAGGAAAGCCGTGAGCCGGCCACCCCACGGGTGACCGGCTCACGGCATACGCCCTGGCAGGCGAGGGATCAGGCCGAAGCCGTCTCCTCCTCGAGCAGGTTGCGGGTCTTGTTGGCGTCCAGCGGGATGCCCGGGCCCATCGTGGTCGTCATCGTCGCCTTGAGGACGTAGCGGCCCTTGGAGGCGGCCGGCTTCAGTCGCAGGATCTCCTCGAGGGCAGCGCCGTAGTTCTCCACGAGCGCCTTCTCGTCGAAGGAGGCCTTGCCGATGATGAAGTGGAGGTTCGCGTGCTTGTCGACGCGGAACTCGATCTTGCCGCCCTTGATGTCGGAGACGGCCTTGGCGGTGTCCATGGTGACGGTGCCGGTCTTGGGGTTCGGCATGAGACCGCGCGGACCGAGAACCTTGCCCAGGCGTCCGACCTTGCCCATCATGTCCGGCGTCGCGACGACGGCGTCGAAGTCGAGCCAACCGCCGGAGATCTTCTCGATCATGTCGTCGCCACCGACGTAGTCGGCACCCGCGGCGCGGGCGGCCTCGGCCTTGTCGGCGTTGGCGATGACGAGCACGCGGGCGGTCTTGCCGGTGCCGTGCGGGAGGTTGACGGTGCCACGGACCATCTGGTCGGCCTTGCGGGGGTCGACCCCGAGACGGAAGGCGACCTCGACGGTCTCGTCGTACTTCGCCGACGCGTTCTGCTTGGCGAGGCGGACGGCCTCGAGCGGGGCGTAGATCTTGCCCTCGGTGATCCGCTCCTCAGCGGCGCGGTAGGCCTTGCTGCGCTTCATTTCTGCTCCTGGTGGTGGAGGTGGAGTCGTGGTGCGGGCCAGCGCTGGCCCTCCCACCCGCCGGACTCGGGTGAGTCCAGCGGTTCGGTATGCCGTGAGCGCACCGTGCGCTCACGGCATACCTGCTGCCTGTGGCCGGGCCTCAGAGCTGGGTGTTGATGCCCATCTGACGCGCCGTGCCGGCGATGATCTTCATCGCGGCCTCGATGTCGTTGGCGTTGAGGTCGGGCATCTTGGTCTCGGCGATCTCGCGCACCTGGTCCTTGGTCAGCGTCGCGACCTTGGTCTTGTGCGGCTCGCCGGAGCCCTTCTGCACGCCCGCGGCCTTCTTGATCAGCTCCGACGCCGGGGGCGTCTTGGTGATGAAGGAGAAGGTGCGGTCTTCGTAGACGGTGATGACGACCGGGATGATGCTGCCGCGCTGGTGCTCGGTCGCCGCGTTGTACGCCTTGACGAACTCCATGATGTTGACGCCGTGCTGACCCAGGGCCGGGCCGACGGGCGGAGCCGGCGTCGCGGCACCGGCCTGGATCTGCAGGTTGATGTACCCGGAGATCTTCTTCTTCTTGGGAGGCATGCGCTGTCTTCCTTGTGTGGTGGGCCCACGCCTGGGGCGATGACCCGGTTGCCGCGCCCGACGCCCAGGTGGGCGGCGGGCTGCTCCCTTCCGCTCAGATCTTGGCGACCTGGTTGAAGGAGAGCTCGACCGGGGTCTCCCGGCCGAAGATGCTGACCAGAACCTTGAGCTTCTGGGTGTCGGGGTTGATCTCGGAGATCGTCGCCGGGAGGGTCTCGAAGGGGCCGTCCATGACGGTGACCGACTCGCCGATCTCGAAGTCGACGATGACGGCTTCCTTGCCCTTGCCCGCGGCCGCACCGGCGCCGGTGGCTCCGGTCGCGCCCGCTGCCGCCTGCGCCTCGAGGTCGGCCGGCTTGATCATCGAGTAGACCTCGTCGAGCGAGAGCGGCACCGGCTGGTGCGCGTTGCCGACGAAGCCGGTCACGCCGGGGGTGTGGCGGACCGCGCCCCACGAGGCGTCGGTGAGGTCCATGCGGACGAGGACGTACCCGGGCATCCGGACGCGGCGCACGAGCTTGCGCTGCCCGCCCTTGATCTCGGTGACCTCCTCCATGGGGACCTGGATCTCGAAGATGTACTCCTCCATGTTCAAGGAGGTGATGCGGGTCTCGAGGTTGGCCTTGACGCGGTTCTCGTAGCCGGCGTAGCTGTGGATGACGTACCAGTCACCGAACTTGCTCGCGAGGTCGTCCTTGAACGCCTTGACCGGGTCGACGACCGGCTCGATGTCGCCGTCCTCGTCGACGTTCTCTTCGTCGATGTCCTCGTCGTCGGTGTCCTCGACGTCAGCGGGAGCGGGGTCCATGCCCTCGGCGGTGGCCTCGGTCTCGGGCGCTTCGGTGACGACGTCGTCGAGCACCTCAGGAGCGGCGGAACCGTCCTGCGCCGACTCGGTCTCGTCGGTGGTCCACTGGTCGGACACTGATGACCTCTTCTGTGGTGGGCGTGGGGTGGGCGGGCGTAGGTGAGCCTGACGCGGGCGTCAGGTGCCGAAGGCCAGCGCGATGAGCTTGCTGAAGCCGTAGTCGAGGGCCGACACCAGCGCCATGATCACCGTGACGAACACGATGACGACGAGGGTGTAGTTCCACAGTTCCGAGCGCGTGGGCCGGACGACCTTGCGGAGCTCGTCGAGGATCTGCCGGATGAACAGCCCGATCCCGGAGAACCACCGGGAGATGGGGTTGCCCCGCTTGGCCGCGTCCTTGCCGGAGCGGCGAGCGTTGCGGGAGTGTCCCACGTCGGTCACGGTGCCTCTTCACATCGGGTGGTCATGGTGGTGCTGGTCAAGACTTCGGGCTGGTCGGGTGCGCGGGCAGGTGCCGGACCTCCAGCCCGGATGACTCCCGGACCGCTGGTGTGGACGTACCACGCGTGCGACGCAGGGCAGGAGGGACTCGAACCCCCAACCGCCGGTTTTGGAGACCGGTGCTCTACCAATTGAGCCACTGCCCTACGGAACGACTCCTTGGGGAGGAGAGTTCCGTCGGTGACAGACCTTGACTTCCACCACCCTCGCGGGCACGCCGAAGCATGGTGCTGACACCGAACGCCAAGCATACGTGACGTCGGCAACGGACACGAAACCGCGCCGGCGGAGCGGTCTGGGACGATGTGACCGTGACCACTGCGCACTCCCCCCTCGCCGACCTGACCCCCGCTGAGCTCTCGGCCGCCCTCGCCGAGCAGCGCACGGCATACGACGCCCTCAAGGCCCGTGGGCTCACGCTGGACCTGACGCGTGGCAAGCCCTCGAATGCCCAGCTCGACCTGGCCGACGCCATGCGCGCCCTGCCGACCAGCGTCAAGGACGCCGACGGGGTCGACGTGCGCAACTACGGCGGGCTCACCGGGATCCGGCAGATCCGCGAGATGTTCGCCGACCTGCTCTGGGTCGAGCCCTCCCAGGTCGTCGCCGGCGGCAACTCGAGCCTGACGATGATGCACGAGTGCCTGGTGCACCTGCTCCTCCACGGCGCCCCCGAGTCGCCCCGCCCGTGGAGCCGGGAGGAGAAGGTCACCTTCGTCTGCCCGGTGCCCGGCTACGACCGACACTTCACCATGCTCGCCTCGCACGGGATCGAGATGGTGACCGTCCCGATGCTCGAGGACGGCCCCGACGTCGAGGCCATCGCGGCCCTGGTCAAGGACGACTCGAGCATCAAGGGCATGTGGATCGTGCCGACCTATGCCAACCCGGCCGGGTCGACGATCTCGCTGGAGAAGGCCTCGGCCCTGGCCGCGATGGAGACGGCCGCGCCGGACTTCCGGATCTTCTGGGACAACGCCTACGCCTTCCACCACCTCACCGAGGACGAGGCGAAGTCGGCCGACATCATCACGCTCTGCTCGGCAGCGGGGAACCCGAACCGGCCGCTGATGTTCGCCTCGACGAGCAAGATCACCTGGGCGGGGGCGGGCGTGGCCTTCCTCGCCGCGTCCGAGGCCAATGTCGGGTGGTATCTGGGGCACCAGCAGTTCGCCTCGATCGGGCCCGACAAGGTCAACCAGCTCCGGCACGTGGAGTTCTTCGGGTCGGCCCAGGGCGTGCGCGACCACATGGCCAAGCACCGCGAGATCCTGGCGCCGAAGTTCGCGGCCGTCGAGGCGGCCCTCGAGTCGGGCCTCGCGGGACTGGGCATCGCGCACTGGACCCGCCCGACCGGTGGCTACTTCGTCAGCCTCGACGTCATGGACGGCACCGCCTCGCGCGTGGTGGCGCTGGCCAAGGAGGCCGGCATCGCCCTGACACCGGCCGGCGCCTCCTTCCCGCACGGCCACGACCCGCACGACCGCAACATCCGGCTCGCCCCCTCCTTCCCGGAGCTGGCCGAGGTCGAGACCGCGATGGCCGGGGTCGCGACGTGCGTGGCGCTCGCGGCGTGCGAGAAGCTCATGGCGGACGGCGGCTCCGCGCCCTACGTGCCCAGCGTCGGCAACCCCGAGGGGGCCTGAGCCGAGCCCGGACAAGCCCAGCCCAGCCCGGCCGAGCCCGGACACGTCGCGGCCTGCGGGGGCCTCGCTCTGCCTGCGGGGCCCGTCGACCGGCCACCCCCCGCGACTAGGGTGGGGCCATGAGCGAGCACTCCCGCGAGGATGACGGACCCATCGTCGAGGACGGCGCCCAGCTGGACGCCTCGGACACCCTCGACTCCGGTCCAGTGCAGGATCCCCTCGACACCGGCGTCGTCCCGCCCGAGTACGCACCGACCCACTACCGGCATCCCGAGTCCTGGGACCCGCGCCACGAGGAGACCATCGACGAGCGGATCGCCCAGGAGGTCGCCGATCCCGACTCGGCCTATGGCGCCCCCGACAACGAGTCGGGTCTGGACGTCGACCGCCTCGGTGGCGACGACCCGGATGCCATCGACGCCGACGATGACTGGCTCGGTGACGGTGAGGTGGGTGCGCGTCGCTCGGGCCGCCTGATCGCCCCCGACCACGGGATCCTCGCCGATGTCGACGCCGAGCTGCTCGCCGAGGACGTGGGCGTCGACGGCGGCGCCGCCTCGGCCGAGGAGGCGGCGATGCACATCGTCGACGACGAGTTCGACGACGAGTTCGGCGACGAGTGACCGAAGCACCACCGGCGGCGGAGGCATCGCCCGCAGCGTGGGCTGGCCGCGTCCGGCGTGACCTCGCGGCCCTGCCGAAGGCCCACCTGCACCTGCACTTCACCGGCTCCATGGCGCCGGCGACGGTCCAGGAGATGGCGCGGCAGCACGGCATACGGCTTCCCGCCTCGCTCACCGACGACGTCGGCAACCGGTATGACACCGTGGACGCGCGGGGGTGGTTCCGGTTCCAGCGCACCTACGACGCTGCCCGCGCCTGCGTGCGGGGCGAGGCGGACATGCGCCGGATCGTCCGCGAGGCGGCGTTGGCCGACGGCGCCGAGGGGTCGCGGTGGTTGGAGCTTCAGGTGGACCCGACGAGCTATGCGCCCTTCGTCGGAGGGATCACGCCGGCGCTGGAGATCGTCCTCGATGAGGCGGCCTCGGTCTCCCGGGAGCCGGGGGCAGCCGCCGTCGGGGTGATGGTGGCGGCCAGCCGGATGCGTCACCCGCTGGAGGCCCGCACGCTGGCCCGCCTCGCAGCGCGGTATGCCGGTGACGGGCCGGGTGCGGTCGTCGCCTTCGGCCTGTCCAACGACGAGCGACGCGGGGTCACCGAGGAGTTCGCGCCCGCCTTCGCGATCGCCCGACGAGCCGACCTCGCGCTGGCCCCCCATGCCGGCGAACTGCTCGGTCCCACCGCCGTCGAGGAGACCCTGGACGCGATCGCCCCGGATCGACTCGGCCATGGGGTGCGCGCCGTCGAGGACCCGCGCGTGCTCGAACGCGTGGTGGCCGACGAGGTGGCCCTCGAGGTGTGCCCGGGGAGCAATGTCGCCCTGGGGGTCTTCGACGTCCCCGAGGAGGTGCCCCTGCGGCGGCTGGTGGAGGCGGGGGCCACGGTGGCCCTTGGGGCCGACGACCCGCTCATCTTCGGCAGCCGACTGCTCGCGCAGTACGAAGCGGCCCGCGACGTGCACGGACTCTCCGATCAGGAGCTCGCCCGGCTGGCGCGGATGAGCCTGCTGGCGAGCAGGGCGCCGGAAGCGATTCGCGCGCAGGCCCTCGCCGACATCGATTCCTGGGTCGGCGCCCGAGACGAGGCCTGAGGCTCGGGCTGACGAGGCCAGGGCGGCCCGTGGAGCCGTGGTGGCCGCCGCCCGCGGAAGCGGCGCGGACGCCGAACGCTGAAGCGGGGCGGCCGCCCCAAGCGGTGTGTGTCACTCTCGCCCGCGTACGGATGACCACGCGGATGGGTCAGCTCCGGCCCATGGCGCCACCGCGTCACCGCTCCCAGACTGCCACCACGGTGCGGTGTCACTCTCACCCGCGTACGGAAGACCACACAGGTGGGCCACACGCGGTGAAGGGCACCAAGGACGCCGGCGACCGTCAGGCCGCACTGCGAGGCGGTGTGTGTCACTCTCGCCCGCGTACGGATGACCACGCGGATGGGTCAGCTCCGGCCCATGGCGCCACCGCGTCACCGCTCCCACAGTGCGCACCACGGTGCGGTGTCACTCTCTCACGCGTACGGATGACCACACAGGTGGGCCACACGCGGTGAAGCGCACCATGGGGACCGGTTTCCACCTGCGGCGGCACGGTTTCCACATGCGGCGCGGGCGACAGCGTGTCGTCCACAACCAGCAGCCGATCGTGGCCCCGACCTGCTCGTGACCGGCAGGTTCAGCCCATGTCCTTTCCGAATACCTTCCCCACGTTCGCCCGTGAGCTCCTCGCGGCCCGGGCTTCGCTGACTGTCGGCGGCCACGAGAAACTGCCCGGAGACGGCCACGAAGCTGCCCGCTGGCGGTCATGAGAACTGCCCGCTGACGGTCATGGGATCTGCCCGACACGACGTCGTCTGCCTCGCCACGGTCCGTGG
>JAIUOP010000013.1 GCA_020161815.1 Actinomycetota bacterium
AACGACGCGGCACCGGCGACACCCACCACCAAGCCCTCCGCGCCCTCGGCAACCGCTGGGTCGGCATCCTCCACGGCTGCCTCAAACACCGCACCCCCTACAACGAGCACACCGCGTGGGCACACCGCCAACCCGCCGCCGCTTGACCGGATACGACCCTGGGATATCTAGGCAGAGTCGGAGCCGATCACTCGCAGGCGATGCCGTCCTTGTCGCGGTCGAGTCCTGGCCGATAGCCGGGTTCTCCGATGCGCAGGGGTGCTGCGCCGGCTGCCCGCGCCGCGGCGCAGTTGGCGTAGTGGACCGCGCCGCCACCACCGGACGAGCCGCCCACGAAGGGTTGAGGTGCGGACTGGGCCGCGCGCTGCGCCGCATCGGCCGCGGCAGCGGCCTGGGCGGCAGCTGCGGCCTCGTCCGCCGCGCGTTGGGCTGCTGCTGCAGCCTCCGCCTCGGCCTTGGCCTGAGCCTCTGCAGCGGCCTTGGCCGCAGCCGCGATGCTCTCCCGCTGCGTCGACATGGACGCGCGGGCCCTCTGCGCGAGCAGAGTGACAGAGCCCACCGAGTCGCGGTGGCCCTCGACCACCCTCGCCGGCAGGCCCGCATACTCGAAGCCGCTGGTGCTGGCCAGCTTGGTCAGCAACGCGGCCGCGGCCGCCGTGAGGCCGGCCGCCTTCCGATCGACCGTGTCGATGTCCACGTCGGCCACGGCCTTCGCCTGCTCGCGCAGACCCTCCGCCTGTTGCTCGAGTGCGGCCACCTCGGACGCCATCGTGCAGGAGGCCTCCGTCCCGTAGAGGCCCACGCCGCGAGCGGTCGCGGACTCGGCAGCCGCGAGGATGCGTGGATAGAACGTGCGGTTGTCCCGGTCGTCGTAGGGCACCGCCAGCCCGGTGGCCACCATCGTGACGTTGACCAGCTCCTGACCGGGTCGGTTCACCACGGCCAGGTCTCGGCCGTACCTGTCGGTCCGACGGAGGTCGTACTCCAGGTGCACCTTGCTCCCGACCGGGAGCAGCTGGCTCAGGGCGTCGGCAGCCTGGGGCCCCAGGCAGGCCACCGGTTGACTCGGATGCACCGTCTCTGGGGCATCGATGTTGAGCAACCGGACCTTGCGCTCCTGCCCGGCGACCGTGATGCGCACCGTGTCACCATCGACCACCCGGACGACGGTGCCGGTCTCCGGACCGCCTGAGGCGCTGGAGAGAGCGATCACGCCCTGGGTCGCGGACATCGGGATCGCGACGGCAGCACCCACGGCCACCAGCGTCTTGCCCTTGAACGGGAGCACAGCCCAGTGCGCCAGTGCCGCAGCCTTCTTGGCCGCGATGAGTCCACCGAGTCCGAACACGTCACCCATCCCTGTACGAGAGTGCGCCGTGGAGGTCGGCGTCCCGGCACCCTCACACACCGTCCGGCGGAAAGGGGGTCTGCGTCGGTCTCGTTCCGGTGACGAGCCAGCGTGGAGGCAGGGGACGGCAACTGAGGCAAGGGCAAGTGGAAACGCTTACGCACACTGCCTAGGCTTGGGCTCGTGAGTGCGTTCCTCGCCGAGCATGCGGTGCTTCTCCTCTTCATCGTCCTGGCTGTGGGCACGGCCGTCGGCCAGGTCAAGATCCGCGGCATCTCCATCGGGCCCGCGGCGGTGCTCTTCACCGCGCTGGCCTTCTCGGCCTGGCACGAGGACCTCGCCCTGCCCGAGGTCGTCGGGACGCTCGGCCTGGCCCTCTTCGCCTACAGCGTGGGCCTGGTGGCCGGTCCGTCCTTCTTCTCCTCGCTGAAGTCGGGAGCCCGGCCCGTCGCCATGGTCTTCGGCACCCTCGTCGGCGTCGGCATCCTCTCCGCCCTCCTCGGGCGGGCCTTCGGTTTCGACGCGGGCACCGTCGCAGGCCTGTATGCCGGCGCCAACACCAACACTCCCGCCCTCGCCGCCGCGATCGAGCGGCTCGGCGGTGCCCCCGAGCCAACCGTCGCGTACTCGATGACCTATGTGCTCGGTGTCGTCTTCCTCCTCGCCGCCGCTGCATGGGGCATCCGGCAGCCGTCGACCGAGCCGGGCGACCAGACCGGTCCCGAGCCGATCGTCAACGCGACGATCAAGGTGACCCACGAGAACGTGCTGTCGGTCAGCGAGCTCACCTGGACCCCGTACGGCCGCGTCCTCTTCTCGCGGCACCAGGTCGGGGACGGCGAGATCGACATGTCCCACGGGGACACCGTGCTGCGCCCCGGGGACCGGGTCCTCGCCGTGGGGCCGCAGCAGGCCGTCGAGCACGTCATCAAGCAGCTCGGTCGGCGCTCGGGGCTGCGGCTCGACGAGGAGCGCCACGACGTGGACTTCCGCCGGATCGTGTTGTCGGAGAAGCGCTTCTTCGGTCGCACCGTCGCCGACCTGAACCTCTGGGGCCGCTTCGAGGCACGCCCGACGCGCGTGCGCCGTGCCGACCACGACTTCCTGGCCACCGACGGCTTCGTCCTCCAGGCCGGCGACCGGATCCGCGTCGCGGCACCGCGGGAGCGGATGAACGACGTCGCGAAGTACCTCGGCGACTCCGAGCACGGCTCGGCCGATCTCAACCCGCTCGGGTTGGCCCTGGGCCTGGCCCTGGGCCTGGCACTCGGGGCGCTCCCGATCCTCGTGCCCGGGTTGGGAGCGATCACCCTCGGCTCGGCGGCGGGTCCGCTGCTCGTCGGGCTGGTGCTGGGCCGGCTCCAGCGCTCCGGCCGGGTCGTGTGGACCCTCCCCCACCAGGCCGCCGAGGTCCTCACCCAGCTCGGGCTGCTGCTCTTCCTGGCGTATGCCGGTGGGCGCGCTGGGTCGGCCTTCCTCCACGCGATCCGCACCCCCCTTGGCCTGAAGATCATCCTGGCTGGGGCCGTCGTCTCGGCCGTGCACGCCGTGGTCCTGCTCGTCATCGCGCGACGCTTCCTCGGGGCCGGTGGGCCGCGCCTGGCCGGCTTCATCTCCGGCTCGCAGACCCAGCCGGCGATCCTCGCCTTCGCCAACTCGACGTCGCGCTTCGACGAGCGCGTGGCCCTGGGCTATGCGCTGGTCTACCCCGTCGCGATGGTCACCAAGATCATCGTGGCACAGGTGCTCACGATCGTGGCCTAGACATCGATCCTGTTCTCGCACAGGCGCCCCCGGCTCGAGGTGAGCCGAGGGCGCTGTGGTGAGCGGACGGCATACGGCCGTCCTGGGGTGAGGTCAGGCGGCCTCGTGACCGTGGCCGACGCCCGTGCCCCGCGGGGTGCCGGGGGTCGGGTTGCCCGGCTTGACCGTGCCGGACTTGCCGGCCGAGGTCTTGCCGTTGACCATCGAGGTGTCGTAGGCCAGCGTGCCGGTCGCGTGGGCGATCGCGCCGGTCATGATGCCCAGGGCCTCCATGCTGACGTTGCTCAGGTCGTCAGCGGGGGTGTGGTAGTTCGGGTCGTACTGGATGCCCTCGGCGCCACCGAACATGGCGACCTCCTTGGCTGTCTTGCTGCCGTCGGCGCCGGTGAACAGGCCGGAGGACGCGATGCCGTGCTCGATGAAGGCCGCGTAGTCTGAGCGACCCGAGAACGCGGTGTCGACCCAGGGCTGACCGGCCTTCTCGAAGTAGTCGGTGAAGATCTTCTCCGTTGCGATCGAGCCGTCCGGGACGTCAACCGGCGCCTCGTAGGTCGACTGGTCCGCGTCGTAGACGCCGATGATGTAGTTCGGCGAGCCGACCATGTCGAAGTTGAGGTAGGTCGCGATCTTGGCGAGCTCGGCCGGGTTGTTGTCGGCGAGGTCGTAGACGTAGTGCTCCGAGCCGAGCAGGCCGAGCTCCTCGGCACCCCACCAGGCGAAGCGCACGGTGTTGTTGACCTTGTTGGCCTTGCCGAGCTGGAGCGCGGTCTCGAGGATGGCCGCGCTGCCGGAGCCGTTGTCATTGATACCGGGGCCGTTGTGGACCCCGTCGAGGTGGGCACCGATCATGACGACGTTGTCGTCGCGACCGGTCGTGGTCTCGGCAATGACGTTGAACGTCTGGCGGACCTCCATCGTCTTGTCCAGGATGAAGGTCGCGCTGACCGGGCCGTTGGCCATCTTCGCGAGCAGCTCCTGGCCGAGGGCCTGGGTCACGCCGGTGGCCGGAGCCGTCTCGGGGTCGACCCCGCCGAGGGTGCCGTTGAGCGCGCCCGGGGCGTTGTTGTAGACGATGACCGCCTCGGCACCGACGTCGTATGCCGCGGCCGCCTTGAGTGCGAACGAGCAGGTCCCTCGGCTGACGAGGGCGATCTTGCCGGTGAGGTCGGCGCCGGTGCCGTATGCCGTGGCGTCGCACCCGAGGTTGCTGACGGCGGGTGCCGCGAGCGTGCCGGTGACGCCGCCGGGGCCGGTGCCCTGGCTGTAGCTCATCGGGTGGTTCTCGACCGCTTGACCGTCCACCGTGAGGGAGGTCGCGTGGACCTCCTCGTAGAAGAAGTCGAAGTACTGCCGCTTGGGCGTGTAGCCCGCCGTGCGGAGCTGTTGCTCGACGTAGGCGGCGCTCGCCTCGTAGCCGCTGGTCCCGGCGCCACGGTTGCCGTCGTTGGCGTCCGCGATGGCCTGGAAGGCTTGGAGGTGCTTCTGGACCTTGTCGGCCTTGACGGCCGCCACCAGCTTCTCAGGGCTGTTGGGGTTGGGGCTGGCCTGCGCCGGGCCGGCCGCGAGGGTTGCGGTGACCAGACCGGAGATGGCCAAGGCGGCGGTGGATGCAGCGCGTCGTTGCACTCGCATGTCGTCGTCTCCTTCAGATGTGGAATTGGCGCCCTCGGTGTGGGCGCCATCTCTCGACCCTAGGAAAGTTCGACTGAGGATCGCAGGTCTGGCTTGGTAAGGGATTGGTAAAGAGGGCCGTGGGCGTGCAGGGCGGCGAAGATCTTGCGGTGGTTGGCCGGCGGGCGGCGAGTAGGCGCCGGGGCGAACTCCATGGTGTTGGTTGAGCTCGCGTACGGATGACCACGCATACGGGTCGATGGGGTCGGCCTCGCGAGGCGGCCGCACACGAGACAGGCTGCCGCCGGGCGGAAGTTTGCCTCAGGGCGCGTGGCGACGCGCTGTGGCACCAACTCCCGGGCGAGGGTCACCTTGTGCGGTCGACTTCTTGCCTGAGGGCGTCTCTGGCCACGCCGTCGCGCAAAGTCCCGGCGCAGCTACCGGGTCACCCCTGCAGAGGTGGGCGATCCGAGGTCTCGTCAGCGGGTGACGAGCTGGGCGCGGGCCTCGGCGACGCGCAGGGCGAAAGGTGTGCCCTCGACCGTGGCGGTGCCGGGGATGTCGATCCAGTCCCCGCCGTCGACGCTGAACTGACCGCCATAGGTCACGTCGATCCGCACCTGCACGTCGGCCGGCTGGCCGTAGGTGTGGACGACATCACCGATCGGGTACGGCCCGCCCAGCGTTGCGACCGGACCGGAGGTGGTGCCGTCGCCGTAGACATAGGTCGCCGACTGGAATGTCGGCTTGATCTGCACCCGATGCCCCACGAGCGTGGTGGTGTCGACCTCGTCCGGCTGGAACCCCTCCACCGGCCACTGCAGCTCGTAATACGTGGGCAGGTTCACCAGCGTGGTGCCCTTCACCGGCTGCACCGCCGCTGTCGCCTTCGCAAACGCTGTGTCACGGAACTGCTCGATGACCTGTGCCATCGTCAGGGTGGGTGCCGCTCCCGGGACGTAATTGGGGAAGCAGGTGTAGCCGCGAAGGACCCAGACTGGCGCTGGAATCTGGTTTCCGGCCAAATCGACCGGATTGTCGGCTTGGTCCACGCGAGCAGCCCAAATGTTCACCGCCGGACCCAGGCCCTCGGGATCGGTGTTGCCCTCACAGGGGATGGTCGCGCGGTCGCAGAAGTTGTCGGTCGATCGCGGGCCTGGCGGCGCATCGTTGCACCTCGAGGTTGTAGCGAAGGTGAACCAAGGGCCTGCAAACTCCGGAGCAGCCAGCAACGAACCCGGCCTCTGCGCCGCCAGGTTCTGAACTGCGGACTTGCTCATGCCACCTCGTGTGCGGATCTCGTCATTGGCGACGTACTGCGCCCCCAAGTCCGTCACTGGAGGAGGAGTTGCTGACGACTCGGTCCTCGGACGAGCTAAGGCATCTTGGGCACCGCCGAGGAACATCAGGGAGGTGACAGCTGAAGCCATCAGGACGCGCGCGCGATGGCGTACATGCGCCATGATCCCTCCGTCCATATGACCGTGGCGTCCGTCGGAAGGTTCTTCTCGGGGGACTCGGACACGGTTGCTCCCTCAGCGTTGACGACCTTTGCCCCCAACTGATGGATCGTGAACGCTACAAAGACCTGACCCAGAGGCGCTCCGTCTATCGCTCGCACATCGAGCAGCTCAAGCGTCGGCGTCGCCGAGCGTGTCCCCGAGCTGAGGAGCTGCGACGCGGTGCTCTCATAGTTGTCGCACGTACCACACACCTCATCGGCCAACGGCGGCAGCAGTGTTGCGTCAGGCAATGACCACGCGGCGTTGACCTGATCGAAGTAGAACTTCACGAAGGCCACGGCGCCCTCGGGGGTCTGCTGCATCGCCTCGGCCGGAATCGACACCGACGGGCTCGGCGACGAGCTCGGGCTCGCGGACGCTGACGGCGAAGCACTCGGCGAGCTCGACGTCACCGTGGGTGACGGCGTCGGATCCCCTCCCCCGTTGCACCCCGCCAAGGAGGCCGAGAGCGCAACGAGCGCCACGGCATACGCGATGAAAGATCGCTTCACGAAAAGGCCCTCTCCCCAGAGTGCTGCGTCCGCACACCACCATAAGGAAACGCAGGTAAAGGGAGAGTCAAGTTTCCACAGGCGGCGGGCTGGAGGGGCGCCCTGTGCATAACGTGGCGGCCGCCTGTCGCGATCTGGGCAGACTCCACAAATGCGAAGAATCCCAGCCCTCCTCAGTGCAATCGCCCTCGCCCTGGCGGGTTGCTCGGCGACACCTCCGTCGTTGGGGGTGGCGACGAATGACAGTCCTCCGGCGTCACCCACTCCCTCTCCTTCACCGACGCGCGTGATCGGGTTGGGGGACGCCAGGGCCGCGGCCTACGGCATGTACCAACCGTCGTACTCCGTCGTCAGGACCGGCGACACAGAGGCCTTCACGCCGTGTGGTTCGGTGAACTTCACCTCGTCCATGGGGTGGTTCACGCAGGCCGGCGAAGAGGACTACTCCAACCCGGACTCGCCCTTTGTGCGGTCCAACGCCTGGGCGGCGTGGCCGCTGACGGATGCGGAGATCCCGGCCGTTGACGCAGCCCTCGCGGCAGCCGCCTCGTGCACCGGCGACAGTGACGGCTGGGCGGAAACCGGCCAGCCAGAACCGTTGTCCGCCCCCTTTGCCGGTCCCGGCGCGCGCGTCACCGGCACCAAGGGCGACCGTCAACAACTCTCGCTCCACGGCCGCGTCGACCACCTGCTCGTGCTGTGCCACGCGGATGACCTCGCGGCCGGGGATGCCCAGGGCGGCACCCACGAGGGACTGACCCTCTGCATGGCCCGCGCCGGCGAGATGGCTGCCTTGGCCCAGCTGCCCGACCTGACCACCACGACCAACCCAGCCGCCGCACCCCTGCTCGCCAGTCGCGCTCAGCTCGAGGGCAAGAACCTGTTCCCCACGTCGGGCTATGGCCATGGCAACCCGTGCCAGCGGGGTCCGGCCTTCATCTCCGGCGGCAACGGCGACGTCTTCCTGATCGCAGCCAAGGGAGATCCCTCCGCGATGGCCGAGGTCACGATCGTGGTGGAGGTGGTCCAGGACGCGGCCAGCGCTCGGGCCGCGGTGCAGCAGCAGCGCGATGCCGCGGCGGCGTGTGCGAGTGACTACACGTTCGTCGTGCCCAAGTCGTCCAACCCACAGGCCAGGGACATCCCCATGGTGCTCGGCGCTGGGGTGGCGACCGAGAGTGGCGACGGCGGCGTGGGTTTCGCGACGCAGGAGCAGAACTCGGAGACGAGCTGGAGCCACGGCTACACCGAGGCGTTCTCCTTGGGCACCTTCAAGGTACAGGTGGGCGCTGACCTCAAGGCCACGCCGGAGGAGGCCAAGGCGGCGGTCGGCGCCGTGATCGCGAAGCTGGTCGTCCCGCCGGGATCCTGAGGCAGAGCGCCGGCCGCACTGGCGCAGGTGCAGGCGCTGGCGCTGGCGCTTCCCGCCTCAGCCCTGCCAGGTGCGGGCGATGCGCTCCGCCTCCCGCTGGGCCTGGGCGTGACCGGCCTCCATCGCCGCCCCGGTGCGCGTCATGTCGAGGAACTTGTAGCCGATGACGCGCCTCGTGGCCCCGTCCGGGGCGATCACCAGCGTGCGAGCGTTCGGTCGAAGGGCACGTGCCTGACGAGCCGGGGCGTCAGCAGGCCTGAACGACAACGGGATCGGCGCGAGCACCAGGACCCGGTCATGACCAGCCGCGAGGTCCACGTTGGCGACGCTGCGCACTCCCCCGTCCATGTAGCGCCGCCCACCGATGGTCACCGGTGGGAACGTGCCCGGCACCGAGCAGCTCGCCGCCAGCGCCCGCTCGAGAGGCACTCCGCTGTCCTTGCCGAACACCATCGCCGTCCCGTCCTCGACGTCGATCGCGGTGACGAGCAGCGGCCTCTCCGGCCACGGCACGCCCTTGAGCGTCCCGGCGATGAGCTCGACGAATCCCTCCTCCGACCCGGTCCGCGCGCCCGTCGAGATCCGACCGATGAGGGCCCTCGATCCGGCACGGCTGGGGTGCACGAGGGCTCGGATCAGCGTCAGGCCGGCTCCCCCGCCCGCGCGCCCGAGGTCCTTGATCGGCTCGGTGGACATCGGCGCCATCCCACCGCTGCCCTCGGAGGTGTCGAGCCGCAGGTGCGCACCGACGACCGACCCGGCGCTGGTGCCGATGACGGTGTCGGCCTCGCGCAGGTCGATCCCGTGCTCCCGCAACCCGGCGATCAGTCCGCCGAGCCAGGCGATGCCGGTCGCGCCGCCACCGCCAAGGACGATTGCCCGGCTCGGGCTCCCGTCGTCATGACGCCGCGGGGTCGCCCGCCATTCGTGCAGTCCTCGCTCGGCCCAAGTGCTCACGCACCCATCCTTCCTCCCCCGACCCGGGTGGCCGGGGAGGGGTGTGACGTATGCCGCGTGCTCACCCAAGTACCTGGGCGCCGCGACACCGCCCCGACTGAACTCAGGCTGCCTGCAGCAGCGAGACCAAGTGACGCTCGAACGCCGAATCCTTCGGTGGTGGCGATGATCCCCACCCGAGCAGGGGTGGCGCGGTCGACTGGTAGGACAGTCCCGTCGGAGTGGTGAGCGTGATCTCGTGGGGACGCTGCCCGCTCGGATCCAACCCGGTGGCGACGACCTCTGTCTGCCACCCGGGAGCTTCCTTGGTCAGGTTGCACCGCGCACACAGTCCGTCGCCGTTGGCCGCGGAGGTGGGACCGCCCTCACGGGCACGCTGGGCATGGTCGACGTGTCGGATCGGGGCCTCGCACCACGGTGTGCGACAGGTCTGGTCGCGCAGGATCAACAGGTGGCGCAGGCTGCCGTCGAAGAGGCGGCGCTTGGAGTCCATGGCGACCAAGTGACGCGACTCGGGGCTGGTGAAGAGCCGTCGGACCCACGCCTTGTCAGCATCGCGGACCATGGACCGCGCCAGGCTGGCGGGGATTGGGCCGAACCCCGAGATCAACGCCGGCTCGGTGGCCGCACGATCCACGGTCGGGTCCCCGAACAGCGCAGCGTCGGTCATCACGAGCTGGATCTCCACAGCGACGTCCTGCTCGTCGCCCCGTCCGAGGATGCGGTCGAGGGCCAGGTCGACCATGAGCTGCCCCCGCGACCGGTCTGCAGGCGCGACCCCGTCACCGGCGAGAGCCGAGTCGGCGAGTCGCCCCGCGGCGGCATACGCAGCGACAGCGTCCTTGAGCGGGGCCAGGAACGTCAGGTAGGCCATCCCCGCCGGCGCCGGTCGCACACTCACGCGACGCGCGGCGACGGCGCGCTCGTGCTGCTGCACCACGCTGGCGGCATCGAGCTCGGCCGCGAGCCGGCGTGCCGCGCCCGCGATCGCCCTCGTGCCGAGTCGGGGCAGGTCCGCGGCCAGTCGCTCATCGGCGATCGCGCGATCCTCCGGCGACAGGGTCGCGGTCTCACGAGCCACGATGGTGGCGCGGAACTCGGACACCTCGCCAGCCGCCAGCGCCCGCAAGGTGCCGGGCAGCTCGGTCACGAGGGCTCGGGCCAGACCCACATGGCGGTCGCCCAACGTCGGGGAATCCTTGCGCGCCAGCGCCACTTGGGCCCCGATGCTGCGCGAGGCCTCAGCCGCCTTGCCCCCGCGAGCGACATGCTCGTCACGCTGCGACTCGGCAAAGGCGACCGTGACCTTGGCCTGCGCCCCCGCCGCTGCGCCCTTGACCCGCTCGAGCGCGGCGATCAGCTCCAAGCGTGAGCGATCGGTCATGGCGTCACCATCGACGCTGCCGAGCCAGTCGAGGAAGTGCTCGACGCGCGCCACTGGGCCCTCCACCGAGGGCGTCGAGGTCGCGGGCGTCGTCATGGTCAAATCGTACGCTTGTTCGATCACCAGCACAAGCCCCTGTGTGCACCAATTTCACTGCAGGACAGTCAAATTCGCCATATCACCGACCACTGACAACCCTCCCCTTGTCATCTGTCACAAGGGCAGCAGTCCGCACCTCTCGAGAGTCCCGATGGTCGCACCCACGCCGTCCTGTCCCCGCACCTGCTCCGCCACCTCGCGGGCTCGGCGCTGATAGCCCTCGGCGCCCGGCCCGGTCAGTTCCGCGAGCAGGTCAGCGAGGCGGCGTGCCGTCACCTTCTGCAGCGCCACGGGTTCCGGCCCAACGCCCAGGGCGTGCAACCGCCGCCCGTGGTAAGGCTGGTCCACTCCCCACGGGAGGGCCACGGACGGCACACCGGATCGCAGCGCCTCGTGCGTGGTGCCCGCTCCCCCGTGGTGGACGATGCCGGCCATCCGCGGGAAGAGCCATGCGTGCGGGACCGAGCCCACGGCATACAGGTGATCGCTAAGTGGCCCCGGGCGGACTCCGGGGGGTGCCGAGGTGACCACGGGTATGCCGCTGAGCCGCGCCGCGTCGTGGATGAGGGTGAGCTCGTCGGTGGTGGAAAACGTTGCGAGACTTCCAAATCCGACGTATGCCGCGGGCCCGCCTTCCGTGAACGCCGTCAGTGCCGCGTCGGTCGGGTCCGGGGTCGGCGGTGGCGCGAGGTAGCCGGTCTGGTGGACGAAGCGTGGCCAGTCGGGCGCTGGGGGGACGAGGGTCGGGCTCGCAGCGACGATGACGGCATGGGCATCGGCGGCCTGCGTCGCGGCCCGAGCGCTGGGAGCGGGCAGGCCAAGGCGGTGGGCGACGGCGCTGGTGAGTGGGCTGCCGCCGTGCGTCGCCATGCGCCAGTTGACGTCGACGCCCCAGCGGTCGTAGGGCCGGAAGCCGGTGAGCCAGTGGCCGTAGAAGTGCGAGTCGGGGTGAAGCGTCGGCGCTTGGCCGGTGTAGACGATGGTGGCGACGCGGGCCTGCCGGACGAGGGCGAAGGCGGTTGCTGCGCCTCGTGCGAGGGTGCCGGCGATGAGGGTGTCCCCCGGCTCGACGAGCTTGTCGAGGGTGTCGGCGATCCCGGGGGCCAGGGTGGCGACCCAGCGACGGAGCATGGCGAGTTGGCCGAGGGGCTGCTTCGCAAGCTGCTCGACGAACCAGGTGCGGTTCAGTGCGTCGGCGAGCTCGCCGGGGAAGGGTTCGAAGCCTGCGCCGAGATCCGCTGCGACGGAGGCATATTCGGCAAGGGCGACGACGCGGGCGTCGATGCCGCGCTGGGCGAGGGCGCCCGCCAGCACCGCGAGCGGCTGGACGTCGCCGCGCGATCCGACGCCGAGCATGAGCACTTTGGACACGAGCCCATTGTCCGCGCGGTCAGCATCAGCCTTGGGCGAGTTCCGCCTCTATGCGCACCAAGATCATGCGCGCCAGCTCGAGCCCCTGCTCCTGCGACAGTCCTAGCCACGCGTAGTCGACGGTCACTCGACCGCCTCGCGCGATGACCATCGGCCCTGCTCCACCGGATGGACTTCTCTCGATCCCCGATCCCTGGGCGACACCTGGTTAGCTGGGCACCATGTCGGAGGAGAGCCTCGCGGAGGGGTTATACGAGGAGCTCATCACTCGTCACCTCCTCGACCGGCTGTCGCTGCTGGTCGAACATGAGGTGCGGCAGTCCACGATCGATGAAGCCGAGCAGCCCACGCTGCTCTCCCGTCACGTCGCCCGAGCGGTGGAGCGAGCCCTCTCAGGCACCCGAGATCCCCAGCGACGACTCGAGTTGGTCAACGCCCTGATCTCGCTGACCGACCAGACCCTCGACCTGCTCCCCGACGGACCGCGGCGACTCCTGGGCATCGGTCTTCCCTCAGGGCCCGGGAGGCCGACAGGACTGACCTCGATCCGCCCCGCCACTCCCCTGGCGGAAGCGGCGCTGCTGACCAACGCGGAGGACGAGCCGAAGCTCGGGCCGGAGGTTAAGGCCGAGTTGGCGAGCGCCGATCGAGTGGACCTGCTCTGCGCCTTCATCATGTGGCCGGGCTTGCGGGTCCTCGACGCTGAGTTGCGCGCCCTCAAGGAACGGGGAGTGCCTTTCAGGGTCATCACCACGACCTACCTCGGCGGCACGCAGAAACTGGCGCTCGACCGACTCATCAACGACTACGGCGCCGAGGTGCGCATCGAGTTCAACGCCGTGCGGACCCGACTTCACGCCAAGGCCTGGCTCTTCCACCGCAACAGCGGCTTTCACACGGCATACGTCGGATCAAGCAATCTCACGCAGACGGCGATGCTCGACGGGGTCGAGTGGAACGTACGCCTGGCCGAGGTTGCCACACCCGGGCTGCTGCGCACCTTCCGCGCGACCTTCGATCGCTATTGGAACAGCCCCCACTACCGGCCGTACTCCCCCGACCTGAACGGTACGGAGCTCGAGGATGCTTTGGCGAGAGCCAGGCGCGGTGAGCGATCTGCTGAAAGCAACCGCATCGAGCTCTCAGGCCTGGAGGTCAGGCCGTTCCCTCACCAGGAGATGATCCTTGAGCGGCTCGACGTCGAGCGTCAGGTACACGGTCGCCATCGCAACCTCGTCGTATCGGCCACCGGCACGGGCAAAACCGTTGTGGCAGCCCTCGATTACAAGCGTCTCACCCAGAGGTCGGGGCACAGACCCTCACTTCTTTTCGTCGCTCATCGCCGCGAGATTTTGCAGCAGTCACTGCGCACCTATCGAGAAGTGCTGGGAGACGCCCACTTTGGCGAGGTGTTCTTCGAAGGGCAGCGACCTGACAAGTGGCAGCACGTGTTCGCATCGGTGCAAAGCCTCGCGTCCTTCGGCGTCGCCACCATCCCCGCGGACTCCTTCGATGTGGTGGTCATCGATGAGTTCCACCACGGGGCGGCGTCGTCGTATCGACGCTTGCTTGCGCATCTGGCGCCGAAGGAGTTGCTTGGGCTCACGGCCACCCCAGAGCGTGGCGACGGCATCGATGTCCGTGACTTCTTCGACGGTCACACGGCCGCAGAAGTGCGGCTGTGGGATGCGCTTGAAGAGGACCTACTCACCCCCTTCCACTACTTCGGCATTGCCGACGGGGTCGACGTGGCATCGGTGGGCTGGCGCAATGGCGCCTACGACGTGCAAGGCCTCAGTCATCTGTACACCGGCAACGATGCCCGCGCTCGCATCGTCCTATCCGCGATCCGCGACAAGATCGCCGACCCGACGGCCATGCGAGCCTTGGGCTTCTGCGTGAGCATCGACCACGCCCGCTATATGGCGCGTGTGTTCACCGACGCCGGCCTGCCCGCGGTGGCAGTGGACTCACGCGAGGGGTCGTACGACCGCGATCAAGCGCTGCGCGAGTTGGCGGCGGGCACGATCACCATCGTCTTCACGGTGGACATGTTCAACGAAGGCGTCGATGTCCCTTCCGTTGACACGGTGCTCTTCCTGCGCCCAACGGAGAGCCCAACGATCTTCCTGCAGCAACTCGGGCGTGGCTTGCGGCTCGCCGACGACAAGCCGGTCTGCACGGTGTTGGACTTCGTGGGCAACCAGCGGGTCGAGTTCCGTTTTGATCGGCGGTTCCAAGCCATCACCGGCGCAACTCGAGAGGGTCTGAAGCGACAGGTGGAGAAGGGGTTCCCCTTCCTGCCAGGTGGCACTCAGATCGTGCTCGATCGCCAGTCACAGGCCGCAGTCCTGGCAAACCTCAAGGCGCAGGTGGTGTCCACGAAGGCACAGATCGTCCGGGAGTTGCGCTCGCACCCCACGCCGGACTTGGCGCAGTTCCTTCGGGAGTCCGGCGTGGAACTGCACGATGTCGTGCGCGCAGACCGCTCCTGGACGCAGCTGCGGCGTGACGCTGGACTTCGTGTCTCCGACCCCGGGCCGAACGAGAAGGATCTGCTCAAGCGCGTGCGGGCCTTCGCGCATATCGACGATCCCGAGCGAGCCGCTGCCTACACCCGCTGGCTCGCTGACGATGCGCCTTCTTATGAATCGTCCGCCTGGTCTGCGGTCGAGAAGGCATTCGGCCGCATGCTGTTCTTTTCGCTGTGGACCGATGGCGGCGGTTTCGATTCGTATGCCGCAGGGCTGGCTTCGCTTAGATCTGAACGAAACGTGCGGGACGACCTTCGCCAGGTGATCGCGTTGGGGCTGGCTCGAGCCGAACACGTTGCAAGGCCTCTGCCTGGGGCGCTCGCCCATCTGCCTCTGCGCGTCGACGCGAGCTACACCCGGGAGGAGGCCGTCGGCGCGCTCCAGTACGTGTCAATCGACGGCCGTAAGCCGAACAGCTTCCGCGAAGGGGTGCTCTGGTCGGAACGGCTGCACACCGACGCCTTCTTCGTCACGCTGCACAAGTCGGAAGAGGACTACTCACCGTCGACGATGTACCGCGACTACTTCATCTCACCGACGTTGTTCCACTGGGAGTCGCAGTCGACGACGACCGTCGCCTCGAAGACCGGCCAGCGGTACATCAACCACAAGGCGTTGGAATCGCACATTCTGCTCTTCTGCCGCGACCACAAGGTGACGCCCTTCGGAAGCGGCGCCGCCTACCGGTTCTACGGCCCTATGGAGTACCAGTCGCACGAGGGCGAGCGCCCCATGTCCATTACGTGGCAGATTCACACGCAGCTAGATTCAGGCCCTGACGAAAGGGGTTGAGTCGTGACCGAGTCTCAGGAGCCGAATCACACGGTGGCCGATGTGGTCCGAGCCGCCATGCCGGACTTATCGAGTTCAGAGCTGAAGGTCGCTCGGGCACTACTTGCCGCCTACCCGAGTGCCGGCCTGGACACGGCCGCAGGCCTGGCCAGCCAGGCCGGAGTCAGCGCCCCCACAGTGGTGCGGTTTGTCGCGCGCCTCGGATTCAAGGGATACCGCGAATTTCAGCGCATCCTGCGCGAAGAGTTGCAACGCGAGCGGACTGCCTCGCCTCTGACCCTTCCCGCACGAGCCACCGCAAAGGATCTACGCGAGGTCTCGGGGCGCATCTTCACTGACGAATTGGTGCGCACCTTTACCGACCTCCCAGAAGCGGAACTCAGCCGCGCCGTCGGCCTTCTCGCAGATCGCAAGAAGCGCATCTGGTCCTTCGGTGGCCGCTTCTCCGAGATCCTTGCCACGTACTTGGACCTGCACCTGCGCCAGATGCGGCCGGACACGCGCGTCCTCACCGAGCCCCCGGACCGGCGCGCCGGCTTCATGCTCGATGTCGGGCGACGAGACGTCTGCGTGGTCTTCGACTTCCGGCGCTATCAGCCCGATGTCATCGAACTAGCCCTTCACGCACGCTCCCAGGGCGCGCAGATCCTGCTCATGACCGATCCTTGGCTCTCACCCATCGCCGCCAGCGCCGATGTCGTACTGCCAGTTCGCGTCGAAAGCCCAAGCCCGTTCGACTCTCTCGTTCCGGCGACGGCAGCCGTTGAGACTCTGGTCGCCGGTGTGCTGGCCGAACTCGGTGGGCGGGCTCAGGACCGGATGACTCTGGCCGACTCCCTCGCACATCCGCAACCTGGAACATTTGATTCATGAACTGCCTCTTGACGGCATACTGATATTTCTGTTTCATAGCCCCATTCCTCCTGGACTGCCGCAAGGACGCGGCCCTCACGGATCGGGCACACCATGGCCAAGCAGACTCCACGCAAGCTCAAGCTCTGGGAAGCACTCGCACTGTCGGTCGGCCTCATGGGCCCGACCTTGGCCATGGGTCTCAATGGACCGGGTGTGGCTGCCACTGCAGGCAAAGCCGTCCCCCTCGTCTTCGTCCTGGGACTCATCGGCGTCGGGCTCGTCGGCTACGGCTTTTGGCGGCTGACTCAGCACTTCAACCACGCCGGTTCCGTGTACGCCCTCGCCGGCGCCACCATCGGACCTCGGGCCGGGTTCTTCGGAGGCTTCGCACTCCTCGGCACATACATCTTCTTCCTCATCTGCACCAACGCCGCAGCTGGCGTCTTCGCCAACGCCTTCTTGCAACAACTCGGCGTCCACGACGGCGGCCCCTGGATCATCTTCGCCATCCTTACCGCCATCGGCATCAGCATCCTCAACGTCCGCGACACCAGGATCACCGCCCGCACCCTCCTGGCGATCGAGGGCTTGGGCATCCTGGCCATGCTGGTTCTGGCTCTCGTGATCGTGGGTGGCTCCATCACCGGCACCGGCCACGGATCCAAGGGCGGTGGACCCGCACAGTTCGACCTGTCCACGTTCACCAGCGGAGGCACGACCTGGGGCGCCATCATGACGGCCACCGTCTTCGCGTTCCTCTCATGGGCTGGCTTTGAGGCCTGCGCGTCCCTTGGCGAGGAGACCGACGACCCCAAGCGCAACATCCCCCGCGCGCTCGTGGGCAGCGTCATCCTGACCGGTCTCCTGTACGTCCTGATGATGTTCACCGAGACCATCGGCTTCGGGACCGACGAGGCAGGCGTCAAGGCCTTCTCCGAGGCTGAGTCCCCGCTCTCAACCCTGTCTGACCACTTCATCGGCACGTGGTTCGGCCTGATCGTGGCCTTCACAGCGGTCGCATCCGCGTTCGCGAGTTCACTGTCATCGTCTGCAGCCGCTTCTCGCATGGTCTACGCCCTCGCGCGGGACGGCTTTGGACCGAAGCGTCTGGCAGCCGTCGACGAGCGCACCGGCGTTCCACGTCAAGCGCTCATTGCCGCTGTTGGCGTCACCCTCGTGGCCGACATCATCGTCTGGCTATCGGGTGTGGGCGCCTTCGACGCCTACTACTGGTTCGCCACCCTCGGTGTGCTCTGCATCCTCGTCGCCTATGCGGTGGTCGGGGTAGGCGTCATCGTCTTTATCCTCAAGCGCCGCGGCCCGATCCGGATGTGGGAGGCCATCTTCCCGACGGTCGGGATCCTCTACCTGCTCTTCGTCTTCTACAAGCAGTCCACCGGACAGGAAGCGCCCTACTCCTATTTCCCGTGGATCGCAGGGGTCTGGTGTCTGATCGGCGTGATTGTCATCTTCGCCGCGCCGGGGCTGACCAGCCGGATTGGTCAGCGACTGACCCGCGAGCTCACCAACACGGGCAGTGACGTCGACGAGATGGTCGAGGCCGACCAGTGATCGCCCCCTCGGCCGGAGACCTGTATGCCGCGGACCTCGCCTCCGTAGCCACCGCGCAACACCTGAGGTTCTTCCCCGCGGCTCCCGTCTCCGGCCGGGGCGCCCTCCTGACAGAGGTCGATGGCCGTGAACTCGTTGACCTCTCTGGGTCGTGGGGGGCCGCGGGGGTGGGGTATGCCCACCCGAACGTCGTGGAAGCAGTCTCCGACGCGGTAGGCCGGATGGCGGGCGCCTCCTTGCTCTCCAGCACCAATCCCGAGGCGCTCGCGCTTGCCGAAGACTTGCGAGCCTTGGTGCCAGAGATCGAGGACAGTCGCGTGTACCTGGGCCACGCCGGCTCTGATGCGAATGCCGCCGCTCTTCGCTCGGTGCGCGCGGCAAGTGATCGGCCGCGCCTCATTTCCTTCGAGGGGTCCTACCACGGCGGCCTCGGCCCCGCACAGCACGTCTCGGGTATCTATGTTTCGAGTGGGATCGCCGGCGCGGACGGTCTGACGCTGGTTCCATACCTCGACCTCGACCGAGTCGCCGAAGAACTCGCACACAACGACGTCGCCGCAGTTCTGGTCGAGCCCATTCTCAGTGACGGCGGGGTCGTCATCCCTGAGCACGGTGCGCTGCGCCAGCTGTCCGACCTCTGCCACGCCCACAGCACCCTGCTCGTTGTTGACGAGGTCAAAGTTGGGCTTGGGCGCACCGGGTTTCTGCACGCTTTCCGTGCTGACGGCGCTGTGCCGGACATCGTGACCTTCGGCAAGGGACTGGGAGGGGGACTCCCCCTTTCGGCCGCGATTGGCCCCGCACAGGTCATGAACGCGGCGACAAGCTCGTCACTTCTCACCACAGCCGGGAATCCCGTGTGCGCTGCCGCCGGACGCGCGGTGCTGCGCACCCTTGCGGAAGAAAGCCTTCCCGATCGAGCCTCAGTCCTTGGGCACTGGCTGACCGGTCGGCTCGGCACCCTTCGGAAGGGACGACCCGAGGTGCTCGCGGTTCGTTCCTTGGGCCTGGTCGGCGGCATCGAACTCATCGATGCCAAGACCACGGCGAAGGTTGCCTACCGTGCCTGGGAATTGGGCGCTGTCGTGTATTACGTCGGACCAGGCTCAAACGTCCTGGAACTGACACCTCCGCTCGTGATTTCCGAGGATGAGCTCGCGCGAGGACTGGACATCATCGACACGGCAATCGCCGATGTCGCCGACGGGGCGGTCGACGATGCCGTCGTTGCCCCCTACCAAGGGTGGTAGGAACGCCATGACCGATTCGACCGTCTTCATCGCGACGAACGATGTCGCGGGCCTCACACGGGGTCGGGCTGTCCCAGACAGCGAGCACGACAGCGTCCTGCGCAAGGGCGTCGGCTGGGTTCCCGCCGACCTCGCCCTCACCTGCTTCGGGCCCATCTCGGACAACCCGTTCGGCTCGACCGGCGACCTACGGTTGATGCCCGACACCACCACGCGTATCCAGATCCCCGCGGGACACGGTCGGCCGGGCGTACACGTTTACCTCGCCGATCAGACCTTGCCCGATGGCACACCCTGGGAATGCGACCCGCGGACCTTCGCGAAGAACGCACTCGACGACCTCCTTGCCCAGCACGGTTTAGACGTCACGGCCTCCTTTGAGCATGAGTTCATGATCGACGGGCTCGCGCCGACGGCACCGTTCTCGTTCCAGCGATTCCGCGAGATCGAGCCTTTCGGCTCTGAGCTCGTCGAACTCCTCAACCGCGTCGGGCTTCAGCCCGAAACCTGGTTGCCCGAGTACGGCGACAACCAGTTCGAGATCACCATGGCACCCAGTCCTGGGCTGGTCGCAGCCGACCGGGCAGTGCTGCTCAAGGATCTCGTCCGAGATCTGGCGATCCGCCATGGGCGCCGGGCCACCTTCGCCCCCCTCATGGATCCGGACGGCAGCGGTAATGGCGTGCACATCCATGTGTCGTTGCGTGACGCCGAGACTGGGGAACCAGTCCTCTACGACGCCTCCCGCCCGGGATCTCTATCAGAACTTGGCCAACGCTTCGCAGGCGGCATCCTGCGCCACGCGAGGGCACTGACTGCGATAACGGCCCCAAGTCCCATCTCCTTCCTGCGACTCACGCCGCACCGCTGGAGCGCCGGCGGGATCTTCCTTGCCGAACGCAACCGCGAGGCGCTGTTGCGCATCTGCCCGACAACCACGGTGGGCGGTGGCCATCCCGCGCAACAGCTCAACCTCGAGTACCGCGCAGCCGACGCCACTGCCAATCCGTACCTCGCCCTGGGGTCGCTCATCCGGGCAGGCATCGAGGGTCTCAACTCCACCGACGAGTTTCCGGTGGTTTGGCCGGAGACCGTCACGGAGGCCGAGCTCGAAGGTGTGCCGCCATTGCCCGCCGACCTCGACGCCGCACTCGAGTCCCTCGAGCAGGACGCGGTCGTCGCCCGGTGGTTCGCTCCGGATCTCCTCGAGACGCATCTGGCCGTCAAGCGCGCCGAACAAGCTGCAGTAGCTCATCTCGACCCGGCCGGGCGGTGCCGGAGGATCGCTGATGTCTACTGACCGTCCACGCATCCCCGGACTCGGCCAGTCTCCCGACGAGGGGGTCAGCGCAACCATCACGGACGCGTTGGCTGGTATCGCTCTCGTCGATCATCATGTCCACGGCCCTCTCCGAACCGCAATCACGCGAGACGAGTTCGAGGTGCTCATCACCGAGTCCAATGAGCCCGCGCCTGCGGCGACGGTGCACTCCGACTCCCAAGTGGGCTTCGCCATTAGGGCACTGTGCGCTCCATTACTTGGCATCCCAGCCCACGCGCCGATGGACGACTACTGGGACGGGCGCAGTCGGCATACCCCCAACGAACTCACCCGCATCCTGATGGGGGCAACGCACACAGGACATTGGCTACTTGAAACGGGATACAAGGGCGACGCCATCCTCGACCCGACCGCGCTTACCGCTCAAGGGGTGGGCCGCGTCAGCGAAGTCGTGCGCCTGGAGTCGGTCCTCGAGTCCGTGGCAAAGGGCGCGAATGCGAGCGATCTCGCGTCACGATTCACATCCGAACTCGCCAGCCGCACGCGGGAGGCTGTGGGCCTGAAAAGCATCGTCGCCTACCGCTACGGCTTCGACTTCGACCCGGCGCGGCCTACCGAGGCCGAGGTCACGGCGGCGGCGGGCGCGTGGCTGCGATCCATCACTGCGGGTGGCGAGGTCAAGGTCACCGATCCGACCCTCTTGCGAATGCTCCTCTGGGCAGGGGTCGACACCGGGCTACCTCTACAACTCCACACAGGGTACGGCGACTCGGACGTCGAGTTGCACCGCTGCGACCCGCTGCTCCTAACGCGCTGGCTCCGACTGATTCAAGGCTCTGGAACGAATGTGCTTCTGCTGCATTGCTATCCGTACCACAGGAATGCCGGATACCTCGCGCAGGTCTTCCCTCACGTCTACTTCGACGTAGGGTTGGCCATCAACTACACGGGCGCAGCCTCGGACCTGATCGTTCGCGAGAGCCTCGAGCTGGCGCCGTTCTCCAAGGTGCTCTACAGCTCAGATGCCTGGGGACCGCCGGAGTTGCACTATCTCGGAGCAACCCTCTGGAGGCGTGGGATGGCGCGGGCACTGACCAGCTTCGTGAATGATGGGCTGTGGTCAGTCGATGACGCCATCCGCGTCGCGACGATGACCGGGCGGGACAACGCGCTGCGCGTGTATCGAATCGAGGGAGCCTGAACATGGCGCTCGATACAGCCGCTCTATGGAATGCGCTCCACACCGAGATGGCGGCGGCGCGGGAACTTCGCCACCGGCTCCACGCGCTGCCCGACCTCTCCGGCGACGAAGCCGCGACCCGAGACATCGTCCTGGCAGCCCTGCCGCACGGCTCATCCGTGACCAAAGCCGCCGAGACGGGTGCCATCGTGCGGATCGGCCGCGATGGCGCAGCCGTCGGGGTGCGTGGAGAGCTCGACGCACTGCCTGTCACGGAGCGGACTGGCGCGTCCTTCGCATCAACGCGCCCAGGCGTCATGCATGCGTGCGGCCACGATGTCCACCTCGCCGCGCTGGTCGCCGTGGCGCGGGCGGTCCGCGCCACCCCCGGCGCCACTCCGCTCCTCGCGGTGCTCCAGCCACGGGAAGAGACCTACCCATCCGGTGCGCAGGACATCGTCGAGAGTGAGCTGCTGGTCCGCGAGAACTGCGCCGCAATGATCGGGGCCCATCTCCAACCCTCGCTGGACGTCGGTGTCGTCGCGTGTGTGCCTGGCGGGGTCAATGCGTCCTCCGACGAGTTCATCATCGAGGTGCATGGCCAGTCAGGCCACGCGGCGTACCCCCACATGACGCGGGATCCGGTGTTGGCGATGGCCGCCATCGTGGTCGCTTTGCAGAGCATTGTGAGTCGGGCGGTTGACCCCATGTCGCCCGCGGTGGTGGGGGTATCCGCCCTTGAAGCGGGCACGAGTGCGAACGTCGTGCCCGGCACGGCTCGAGCCCGGGGGACGATTCGCGCATTGGCCACGGCAACGCGGGAGTTGCTGCACTCCCGCGTCGTTGATGTCGCACAGAGTGTCGCGGCGGCGCACGCGTGCACTGCAGAGGTGACGTTCGTCCACGGCGAGCCGGTCTTGGAGAACGACCCCGCACTCGTCGAGGCAACGACCCAACAATTGGCCAAGCAAAACCTCGCCGTCTCAGCGACCTTGCGGTCCGTCGGCTCCGACGACTTCTCGTTCTATGGCGAGGTGGTCCCGTCGATCATGCTCTTTGTGGGCACTGAGCCAACCGTGCCCCTGCACGCCGACACCTTCCTCCCGCCGGACGAATCCGTGGACCTGGTGGCGCGCGCACTCATGTGCGGCTACCTCGCGGCCGCCGACATGGTGCGGTCAACCTAAGGTCTCGTGGGGCAGCCAGGCTCACCGGCCCTGGCTGCCATGGCGAAGGACGATGCCGAAATGCGATACGGCGAAGGGCCTGGAGCGACTCAGCTCCAGGCCCTTCGTCTATCCAACCGGCTGACCGGTCACAAGCGTCATCAGCTGCAGCCGGAGGTGCTGCCACAGCCTTCGCAGACGTAGCAGGAGCCGGCGGGGCGCATCTTCGTGCCGCAGGTCATGCACATCGGGGCGTCCGCGGCCTTCTTGTCGCCGAACATGGCGAGCAGGTCGGCCGAGGAGTGGATCTCCGCGGAGACCTCACGAGCAGAGGCCGCACCGGCGCCGGAGTGGACGGCGGTCGCGTCGAGCTTCTCGCCGGCAGCCTTGTGGGGGGCTTCCTGCTTGGGCTCGGCGGACTTCTTCGGGGCCTGGGCACCGATGCCGGTGGCGTAGGACTCGATCTCCTCCTCGACGGCGTCGGCGTCGTTCTCGTCGACGCTCGACATGTCGTAGGACCCGGTCTCGAGCTGGTGGGCACGCTCGTCGGCGGTGTGGATGCCGTAGAACGAGCGGGTCTCGAAGTCGAGGTGGTCCAGCGCCAGGCGACGGAAGACGTAGTCCATGAGCGACTGGGCCATCCGCACGTCCGGGTCGTCGGTCATGCCGGCCGGCTCGAAGCGCATGTTGGTGAACTTCTCGACGAAGGTCTCCAGCGGCACGCCGTACTGCAGCGCGACCGAGGTGACGATCGAGAAGGCGTCCATGACACCGGCGAGCGTGGAGCCCTGCTTGCCGAACTTGAGGAAGACCTCACCGAGGCGACCATCGTCGTAGGAGCCCGCCGTGAGGTAGCCCTCGGCTCCGCCGACCTGGAAGGAGGTGGTCTGCGAGGTGCGACGCTTCGGCAGCCGCTCGCGGGTCGGCCGGTAGACGACCTTCTCGACGATCTGCTTCTCCGCCTCGGCCACTGCCGCGCCGGCCTTGTCTGCCGCCGCGTCCTTGGCGGTCGAGCCACCATCGGAGAGCGGCTGGCCGACCTTGCAGTTGTCGCGGTAGACCGCGAGCGCCTTCAGGCCGAGCTTCCAGCCCTGGATGTAGACGTCCTCGATCTCCTCGACCGTGGCGGTCTCGGGCAGGTTGACCGTCTTGGAGATGGCGCCGGAGAGGAACGGCTGGGTCGCCGCCATCATCCGCACGTGGCCCATCGGGGAGATGGCGCGCGCACCCATCGCGGTGTCGAAGACCTCGTAGTGCTCGGGCTTCAGGCCGGGGGCGTCGATGACGTGGCCCTTGTCCGCGATGTACTCGACGATCGCCTCGATGGTCTCCTGCGTGTAGCCGAGCTTCTTCAGCGCACGCGGGATGGTGAGGTTGACGATCTGCATCGAGCCGCCACCGACGAGCTTCTTGAACTTCACCAGCGAGAAGTCCGGCTCGATGCCCGTGGTGTCGCAGTCCATCATGAAGCCGATGGTCCCGGTCGGGGCGAGCACCGACGCCTGGGCGTTGCGGTAGCCGTTCTTCTCCCCGAGCTTGACGACCTCGTCCCACGCCTTGGTGGCGGCGCGGTGGATGTCCTTGTCCATGACGCCGAGCGTGCGCACCGCGTCGTTGGCGGCGGCGTGCTTGCGCATGACCCGCTTGTGGGCGTCAGCGTTGCGGGCGTACCCGGCATACGCACCGACGACCCCGGCGAGCTCCGCGGACCGCTTGTAGGCGGCGCCGGTGAGCAGCGAGGTGATCGCCGCGGCGAGCGCCCGACCACCGTCGGAGTCGTAGCCATGACCGGTCGCCATGAGGAGCGCGCCGAGGTTGGCGTAGCCGATGCCGAGCTGGCGGTAGTCGACCGTGGTCTTGCCGATCGACTCGGTCGGGAAGTCGGCGAAGCAGATCGAGATGTCCATCGCCGTGATGACGAGCTCGACGACGGCCTGGAAGGTCGCGGCGTCGAAGGTGTCGTCCTCGCGGAGGAACTTCAGCAGGTTGAGCGAGGCGAGGTTGCACGAGGAGTTGTCGAGCGACATGTACTCCGAGCACGGGTTGGACGCGGTGATCCGGCCGGTCTCGGGGTTGGTGTGCCAGTCGTTGATCGTGTCGTCGTACTGGATGCCGGGGTCGGCGCACTCCCACGCGGCCTCGGCGATCTTGCGCATGAGCTCGCGGGCGTCGACGGTCTCGATGACCTCGCCGGTCTGGCGGGCGCGCAGGCCGAACTCCTTGCCCTCCTCGACGGCGCGCATGAACTCGTCGTTGACGCGCACCGAGTTGTTGGCGTTCTGGTATTGCACGGACACGATGTCCTTGCCGCCGAGGTCCATGTCGAAGCCGGCGTCACGCAGCGCGCGGATCTTGTCCTCCTCGCGCGCCTTGGTCTCGACGAACTCGACGATGTCGGGGTGGTCGACGTCCAGGACGACCATCTTGGCCGCACGGCGGGTCGCGCCACCGGACTTGATCGTGCCCGCGGAGGCGTCGGCGCCGCGCATGAAGGACACTGGGCCCGAGGCGGTGCCGCCGCTGCTCAGCAGCTCCTTGGAGGCACGGATGCGGGAGAGGTTCAGACCGGCGCCGGAGCCGCCCTGGAAGATCTTCCCCTCCTCCCTGTACCAGTTGAGGATCGAGTCCATCGAGTCGTCGACGGAGAGGATGAAGCAGGCGCTGACCTGCTGCGGGCTCTTGGTGCCGACGTTGAACCACACGGGCGAGTTGAAGCTGAAGACCTGGTGGAGCAGGGCATAGGTCAGCTCGTGCTCGAAGAGGGTCGCGTCCTCGTCGGAGCCGAAGTAGCCGTGGTCCTTGCCGGCCTTGACGTAGGTGAGCACGACGCGGTCGATGAGCTGGCGCAGGCTCGACTCACGCTCCGGCGTGCCGACGGCGCCGCGGAAGTACTTGGTCGTGACGATCGTGGAGGCGTTGACGCTCCAGAACTCGGGGAACTCCACCCCGCGCTGGTCGAAGATCGTCTCCCCCGTCTTCCAGTTCTGCTGGACGACGTCGCGCTTCTCCCACGTCACCTCGTCGTACGGGTGGACACCGGGGGTGGTGAAGATGCGAGAGACGCTCACACCCTTGCCCTTGGCGCCGTTCTTGCGGGCCCCCGATCGTGCGCCGACGGTCTCCGTCATGTCCTGCTCCCTCTCGTTGGTGCTTCGTTGTCCAAGTCAATCGGCGACCCCTGACAGTGGGGTCGGGTCGTGCGTGATGGCGTATGCCGTGTGCTCCCCTGGGGAGGTGAGCCCGCGGCATACGCCGTGGTCAGGTGCGGGGTGTGGGCTCCTCCGCCGTCGCGGGCCGCTCGGCCCGCAGCAGCGTGATGGCGGCCTCGAAGTCCTCGAGCGAGTCGAAGGCCTGATAGACGCTGGCGAACCGGAGGTAGGCGACCTCGTCGAGCTCGCGCAACGGCTCGAGCACGGCCAGGCCGACCTCGTGGGCGTCGACCTCGGCGCTGCCCTGGGCCCGGATGGCCTCCTCGACCCGCTGGGCGAGCAGGGCCAGGTCGTCCTCGGTGACCGGCCGGCCCTGGCAGGCCTTGCGCACGCCGACGAGGACCTTGGCGCGGCTGAACGGCTCGGTCGCGCCGGAGCGCTTGACCACCGACAGGGCCGCGGTCTCCACGGTCGTGAAGCGCTTGCCGCACTCCGGGCACTGGCGGCGGCGGCGAATGCTCGCGCCGTCGTCGGTCGCGCGGCTGTCCATGACCCGGGAGTCGGTGTGGCGGCAGAACGGGCAGTGCATGGTGTTCGCTCGCCTCCTCGCGCTCGTGTGGGTGCCCGCCTGTGGACGGGTGCGTGGACTTCCTGTGCTCTCCGGTGTCAACAACCTGTGCAGAACGATGATTTCGTGTGCACAACATGTAGATGAACTACATCGGTGTAACCACTAGATGTAGTGGCAATCTTGCGCCAATGTGACCCGGGACGCAAGCCCGACGGGGGACGGATTTCGCGGCGTCGCGTTTGCGCAGGTCAGGGGCGGTTTCGGCGGCGACACGTCTCGGCGTGGCGGCCTCGTTCGGCGTGTCGCAACACCACTTGTGGTGCCCATGTGACTGCTGAGGCACCACAAGTTGTGGTGCGGTGACACCTGACCCCCGCCCTGCAAGGGTGGGTGCCATGACGTCCTGGGAGACCCACCCGTTGACCCCTGAGCGCTTCGAGGACTTCGCGGACGTGGTCAACCCGAACCGCCGCGAGAACCACTGCTGGTGCCTCTCGCACCGCCTCGGCGCCGCACGGATCCGGGAGCTCGGCGGGGACGGGCCGACCCCGCGAGAGCACGCCATGCGCGCGGTGGCGGCGCAGCGAACCCGACCCGGCGCCGTGACCTACGCGGACGGCACACCGGTGGGCTGGTGCTCGATCAGCCCGAGGACCGCGATCCCCAAGCTAGAGGCGAGCGAGCTCATCACGCGCGTCGACGACGTCGACGTGTGGAGCATCATCTGCCTGGTCGTGCGTGGCGGGCACCGACGCAAGGGCGTCGTGCACCACATGCTCGAGGGAGCCCTGGCCCACGCCAGGAGGCACGGGGCGCCGGCGGTCGAGGCCTATCCGGTCGACCCGGGCGGCACACGCATGGACCTGACGATGGCCTTCGTGGGGACCAGGGCGATGTTCGAGGCGGCCGGCTTCGAGGTGATCGCCGAGACCGGGGCGGTCGCGAGCAGGATGCCGCGCCTGGTCATGCGCCACACCTTCTGACACCGCGGGAGCCGGGGCTCCCGACACGCCCGGCAACGTTGACCTCCCACGTCACACGGGTCACGAGCGTCACTCTTGTGCGCATGGCCCTCGCCTCGTCCTGGGAGACGACACCGGCAACGCACTCGGTGTCGGGTCTGGCGCTGCCCGGTCAGCGCCACGTTCGCGCGATTCCGGCCTACCCGGCCGGCCGCCACCGGGGTGCCCGTCGCTCGTTCTGGGCCTCCCTCGCCAGCGCCCTGACGCCACGTCGCGCCCACGTGGGACGTCATCGCGTCGGCATGACCACGACCTACCGCGGTCGCCACAGCGCCTGACGCCCGTGACCGCACGCGTGGACCACGCGTGGGTCCTGCGCCGCCGGCTGGCGACCCAACGCCTCACCGGCGCCCCGCTGCCGCGGGCCGTGGACGCCGTCCGGCTCCTCACCGGCGTCCAGAGCCAGGACGCGCCGCTGGCGCACCTTTCGCTCGGGTTGCGCACGCGCACCCCCACGTATGCCGCGGGGCTGGCCGAGCAGGCGACCGGCGCCTTCACGCGCACCCACATCCTGCGCCCGACCTGGCACTTCGTCGTGGTCGAGGACCTGCGGTGGATCCAGGCCCTGACCGGCCCGAAGGTGCTCTCCGGCCTGGCAGGCAGGTCACCGCACTCATCTGCGGCGGTCCACCGGCCGGATCGTCCGGCGCCGAGCACACCTACGTCCTCGTTGACTAGGCGATCACACCCTCCCCCGACGACGACCTCCCGGGGCGCGACGCTCAGGAGGCGGTGCGCCGCCTCGTCCACCGCTTCATGGCCGGACACGGCCCGGCCGATGATCGGGACCTGACCCGCTGGAGCACACTCACCCTCGGCCAGGTCCGGCCGGCCCTGGCCGACCTCGAGTCCGGCGGACAGCTGACGCGTGTCGAGCTGGACGGCGCACCCCTCTGGTACGACCCGAGCGCCCCGGCCCGCACCTCCCGATGCCCCGGCGCCCTGCTCCTGTCCACCTTCGACGAGGCGACCCTGACCTATGCCCGGACCGGCTTCCCCCAAAGCGCAAAGCACCTGGACCGGACCCGGCTGGTCAGCCAGTCCGGCGGTGGCACCGTCCTCATCGCGGGCGTGGACGTCGGACTCTGGCGCCGCACCGTCACCGCTGACCGCGTCGACGTGCAGGTCCGTCCAGAAGTCGCCCTCGCACCGGAGCAGGTGCAGGCCCTCGAGGACGCGGCGGCCGCGTTCGGACGCTTCCTCAAGCGCGACGCCAGCCTCACCGTCGACGCCGTCCCGGCCTGATCGAACGTCTGCCCCGCCCGATCGACGCCGTCCCGGCCTGATCGGACGTCGGCCCCGCCCGATCGACGCCGTCCCGGTCCTTTTCGACGCGGTCCCCGGCCTGGTCACCGAGAGCACGCTCGATGGCCCACAGCACGAAGGGCGTCACCACACACCCCTGCCCGGGGAGTGGTGACGCCCTTCGCTCCGGAGCCGGGTCGAGGGGCTCCGGTGGCTGAGTCGGGTCGAGGGACTCAGTGCGCGGGGATGACGAGGGTGGCTCCGGCGCTGATGGCCGAGCTGTCCAGGTTGTTCGCGATCTGCAGACGAGCCACCCCGTCGGCCACGCCGGGCAGTTCACGCGCGGCGATCCCGGACAGGGTTTCCCCCGCAGCGACCGTGATCGTCGAGGCCGGCATGCTCGCAGCGGTGGCCGGGGTGGCAGTCGCCGAACGCACGCCGAGCAGCGTGACCACGGAAACGAGGGCGAGCACGAGCATCGTGAGGGCGAGGCGGCCGCGCCGGGTGAGCCGGAACCCCGTCGTCGCGGCGGCCACCTCGGGGGCCGGGGGGACGAGCGCAAGGTGGCGGCGCTGCGGCATACGGCTCGACGAACCGGTGAGGGCCACCTCGTCCCAGGTCACTGCGCTCATGTCTGCCTCCCGAAAGTCTGTTCGATAGTACGTCTGTACGATGTCTAGCACGCTTGTTCGAGAAAGTGCAAGACACGCTCGAACAATTGTTTGAAACCGATGTGGTCACCCGGTAGGTTCGGGGCCACGGGAAAAGACTGACAGGGAGCACTGACAGGCCTCCTGACCTGCGGAAACGAGGAGAGACCATGGCGAGTGGGCGCAACAGCGAGGACAACATCCACGAGCTGCCCGACCGCGACACCGCGGAGGGTGGCCTCACGACGCGCCAGCGCAAGGTCCTCGAGGTGATCCGCAACTCGGTTGACCGGCGGGGCTATCCCCCGAGCATCCGGGAGATCGGCGACGCCGTCGGCCTGACCTCGCCGAGCTCGGTCGCGCACCAGCTCGCCTCGCTGGAGCGCAAGGGCTTCCTGCGTCGCGATCCCAACCGGCCCCGCGCCATCGAGGTCGTCTCCCCCGATGCCCCCGGCGCGCCCGGCTACCGCGGCCCGAGCGTCTCCTCAGCCGACCCCGACGCCGTCCACGACGAGACCGGCCTGCACGACTCCCGCCCCGAGGCCTCCTACGTCCCGGTGGTCGGCCAGATCGCCGCGGGCGTGCCGATCACCGCCGAGGAGGTCGTCGAGGACGTCTTCCCCCTCCCCAAGCAGATCGTCGGCGAGGGCACCCTGTTCCTGCTCAAGGTCACCGGTGAGTCGATGATCGACGCCGCCATCTGCGACGGCGACTGGGTCGTCGTCCGCCAGCAGCCGACGGCCGACAACGGCGACATCGTGGCGGCGATGCTCGACAACGAGGCGACGGTCAAGACCTTCAAGCGCAAGGACGGCAAGGTCTGGCTGCTCCCCCACAACCCCGACTTCAGCCCGATCGACGGCGACCACGCGACGATCCTGGGCAAGGTCACCGCGGTGCTGCGCCGGATCTGATCGGTCCCTTGGGGTCAGTCGTCGCGGTCGCCGAGCCAGGTGAGCACGCGCTGGCAGGCGGCGGTGACGTCGCTGAGGAGCTCGGCCTCGACCCAGAGCTCGCGCCACTCGTTGTCGGTCGAGCGCACGGCCCGGCGCAGCACCTGGCGTGACTTCTCGACGACCCCGTCGGTCAGCGGCACCGCACCGCCGACGAGCCACTCCGGCCGATAGGGCTCGGCCTGCGCCGCTGCGGGATTGAGCGAGGCACCGACCGCGCCCGCGGCCGCCAGGGCCTCGGACATCTCCGGCGCCTCGACGTAGCCGGGGTTGAGGAGCACTTCGTCCAGCGCCCCGAGGACCCGCTCGGTGCGGGCCGGCGGATCCAGCTCCTCGAGGTCCCCGAGGAAGTCCAGTGCGTCGTCGTTCTCGAAGACCCCGGTGCCGATCGCTCCCATGGGCCGCAACGCTACTCGCCCGGGCCCTCAGTGCGGCAGGGGGTTGATCCGCTGCCAGTAGGAGCAGTCGATCCGCCGGCCGAACTTCCGCCCGAGCTCGCGCATCGTCCCCACGTGGTCGAAGCCGAGCGAGCGGTGCAGCGCCTCGCTGGCCGGGTTCGGCAGGGCGACGACGCCGACGAGGCTGTGCACGCCGGCTCGGTCGAGGGCGTCGATGAGCGCGGCATACAACGCCCGCCCGACGCCCTGGCCAGCGGCCTGCGGCGCGAGGTAGACCGAGAGCTCGCGCACGTCGTAGAGCGGTCGTGGCCGGTAGGCGCCCGAGGCGGCGTAGCCCAGGACGGCCCCGTCACGCTCGGCCACGAGGAACCGGTCGGGCGCCGCGAGCTGGCGGACCTTGGCGCTGATGACCTCGTGCCCGACGAGCTCGTCGAGGAAGAGCGCGGTCGAGGTGGCGATGTAGTGGTCATAGATCTGCGCGAGGGCCTCGATGTCGCTCGGCGCGACGTCACGGATGACGAGCTCAGCCATGGTTTGAGCTCCAATTCGCCAGTGCCGCAAGGCTGCTCCCCAAGGGGGCATCGAGGTGGTGGGTCACCAGCTCCTGCCCCCGCACCGGTCCGCGCGTGATCGCCAGGACCGGTATGCCGTGGCTCGCGGCCCGCCGCACGAACCGCAGGCCGCTCATCACCTGCAACGAGGTGCCGAGCACGAGCAGGGCCGGCGCCGCATCGGTGAGCGCAAAGCACCGCTCGACGCGCTCCTTGGGCACGCTGCCGCCGAAGAAGACGACATCGGGTTTGACGCGGTCGCTGCCGCAGTACGGACAGACCGGCTGGACGAAGCCCTCGACGACGGCATCGGCGAGGACGATGTCCCCGTCGGGCCGGATCTGGCTGGTCACCTGCGATCCGTCCGGTGCCGTCCCGGTCGCCAGGGCGGCGAAACCGGGGTTCGCCTCCGCCATGAGGGCCTGGAGGAAGTCCCGGTCGATCCGCGCGCCGCAGGCCAGGCACGTCACCTCGGCGAGCGAGCCGTGCAGCTCGATGACCTCTCGGGTGCCGGCGCGCTGGTGCAGGCCGTCGACGTTCTGGGTGATGACGGCACCGACCCGGCCGGCACGCTGCAGCCGGGCGAGCGCCTCATGGCCGACATTGGGCTCGGCCTGGGTGAACCGGCCCCACCCGACGAAGCTTCGAGCCCAATAGCGCTGTCGCGCAGCACTGGTGGCGACGAACTCGCCGTGCTCCATCGGCTGCACCCGGCGCGTGCCGTCCGGCCCGCGGTAGTCGGGGATGCCACTCTCGGTGGAGATGCCCGCCCCGGTGAGCACGAGCGTGCCCGGGTGGGCGTGCAGCGTCTCGGCGAGCGCGGTGAACACGGGATCGGGCACGCGTCCAAGTATCGGTGAGCGGACGGCATACACGTCCATAGGTGAGATCGATGAAACCTCGCCTTTGGATAATGTCCAGTTATAGGCTGGACCTCATGATCGACACTGCCGGCCTGCGCGTCATGCGCGCCATCGCCGACGAGGGCAGCTTCACGGCGGCCGCCCACTCCCTGGGCTACTCCCAGCCGGCGATCTCCCAGATGGTGCGCCGGCTCGAGGAACGCACCGGCACCGTGCTCGTCGAGCGCATCGGGCGGTCGGTCCGGCTCACCGAGGCCGGGCTCGTGCTCGCCCGCCACGCCGGGCCGGTCCTCGCCGCCCTCGACGCCGCCGAGGAGGAGGTCGCCGCGATCGCCGGGCTGCGCTCGGGCCGGGTGCGGCTGATGGCCTTCCCGTCAGCGTCGGCAACGCTCGTGCCCAAGGCCTTGGCCTTGGTGAAGCGGACCTATCCCGATGTCTCGATCACCTTCACCGAGGCCGAGCCCCCGCAGTCGCTGGCCGCCCTGCGCGCCGGGACCTGCGACATCGCAGTCGCCTTCACCTATGCCGATGTCGACCTCGCGCGCGGTGAGGAGGACGTCGAGGGCTTCGAGGTCACCCCGCTCATCGACGACGACGTCAAGCTCGTCGTCCCCAAGGACCACCCGCTCGCCGTGAGCAAGGCCAAGGTCGCCGACCTCGCCTCGCTCGCGGACGACACCTGGATCGCCGGGTGCCCTCGCTGCCGCGGACACCTCCTGCAGGTGTGCCGGACGGCCGGCTTCGCGCCCGATGTCGCCTACGAGACCGAGGACTACGTCGCGGTCATGGGCCTGATCGCCGAGGGGCTGGGCATCGCCCTCGTGCCGGACCTCATCCTGCGCACCGTCCACCACGAGGACGTCGTCACCCTCCCGATCACGCCCTCGTCGCTGCGCCGCATCGAGGCCGTCACGACCCCGGACCTCTCGCGTGTGCCCGCGGTGCGCGCGACCCTGGACGCCCTGCTGGAAAGCGCTGCGGCCCAGCCGAAGCCGGTGCGGAGCGGCCACCGCTGACCGTCATCGGTCGCGCACCGCGATGCCGACCCCCGAGGCATCGCTGACCAGGGCGATGTCACCATCGCGATCGGTGCGGAAGGTCGCGTAGCCCTGCTGACGGAGCAGGGCGAGCAGTGACGGCGCCGGGTGCCCGTAGTCGTTGTCCGCTCCCACGCTGATCACCGCCGCCGGCGCGCGGACAGCGGCGAGGAAGTCCGGGTCGACGTTCGCGCTGCCGTGGTGGGGAGCCTTGACCAGGTCGAAGGATCGCGCCTGCGCGGCGAAGTCGGGGCGCCGACGCAGCTCACCGAGCAGGGCCCGCCCGGCCTCACGCTCGATGTCACCCAGGAGCAGCGCACGAGCCCCTCCGGTCTCGACGGCCAGCACCACCGAGGAGTTGTTCGGCACCGACCCCGCCTCGATCCGGCGGACCGGACCCCAGACGGTGGCCGACAGCTCACCCAGATGCAGCAGCTCGCCCTCCACGACCGGGTGGCGGGCCAGCCCTCGCGTCCGAGCCCACCGATCCACGGCGTCGACCTGCTCCGGTGGCTCGGCCACCGCGGTGGTGAGCAGTGCGCGCACGTCGCGGCCCTGGCCGACACCACTGACACCGTCGACGTGGTCGGCGTGGAAGTGGGTGAGCACCAGTGCGTCGACGACCGTGACATCGAGCCGGTCCAGGCACCCGTCGACCAGGGCCGGGTCGGGTCCGGCGTCGACGACGACTGCCCGGCCCGGGCCTGACCGCAGCACGAGGGCGTCGCCCTGGCCGACATCACAGGCCACGACGCGCCATCCCGGCGCGGGCCAGGTCGCCACTCGCGTGGGCAGGAGCGCGGCGACGCTGAGGGCCACCGCTGCCAGCGCGATCACCGGGTGGGCCGCGACGGCGAGGACCACGGAGCGGCCCAGCAGCAGGGTCAGCACGGTCAGCACCGCGAGCAGCACCGCTCCCCGGGCGTCGTCCGGCCACGGAATGGAACCGCCGGGGACCGCGGAGAGGACCCGGCTCACCCGGGCGATGCCCAGGGTCGGCAGACCGGGCAGCCAGGCAAGCCACCCCGCCGCCGTCGGGGAGACCACGGCGACGCCGGCGCAGGCGACTCCGCCGATCGTGGCCACGGGCACGAGTGGCGCCGCGAGCAGGTTGGCCAGCACACCGACCACCGACACCGACCCCTGGAGCAGCACGATGACCGGTCCACACGCGACCTGCGCCGCGAGCGGCACCGCCAGCGCTGACCCCATCAGGTGGAGACGGCGGACCGGGCGCGGCTGGGTGCCCGCCGACGAGGACCGCCTGCGCGACCACGTCCGCGTGCTCAACCACGTCCGCGCGCTCAGCCACCCCGCCATTGCCTCACCCCATGGCCCGGCGAAGAGCAGGAGGCCGAGAGCGGCCAGCGTGGACAGCGCGAAGCCGTAGGACCGGGCCAGCCACGGGTCGACGACGAGGACCGCGATCACTGCACCGCCGAGCACCGGCAGGCCCACGGCGCGATGCTGTCGGCTCAGGCCGATCACCCCGATGGCACCCATGGCCGCGGCACGCAGCACGCTGGGCTCGGGCCGGGCCAGCACGACGAAGCCGGCGAGCACGAGCAGGGCCACCCACGGGCGCGCCCGCCGCGGCACCCCGACCAGGGCACACAACCCGAGGGTGAGTGCAATCACGACAGCGACGTTCGAGCCGGAGACAGCGGTCAGGTGGGTCATCCCGGTGGCGCGCATGGCGGCGTCGAGGTCGGGCGGTAGCCCGCTGGTGTCCCCGATGACCAGGCCCGGCAGGAGCCCTCGGGCGTCGGCCGGCAACCCGGAGGACGCGCCGCGCAGCCCCGCGCGGAGCTGCTCGGCGCCCCGGGCCACCAGGCCGGGCCGGGCCAGCGTCGTCGGCGAACCCCGCACGCGTAGGTCCGCGAGCGCCGGGCCCGGCGCCGGCGGAGGACGCAGGCGCCCGGTCACCTGGATGGTCGACCACCACTGCACTTTGGCCAGCTCCGCGTCGCCCCGGAGAGTGACGGTGGCGTGCGCCGGGTGCTGGCTCCCGCGACCGCCGACCTCGACCACGTCAAGGCTGACCAGCACCTCCTCGCTGCCGAAGCGCGACGTGATGCGCCGCGGCTCGGTGCTCACCCGGCCGACGAGGGTGACTGTGGCTCCCTCGTCGGTGAGGTCGTCGAGGGGACCCAGGTGCTGGAGCAGGTCATGGGCGGTGGCACTGGCCTGGAGGAGCAGCACCGCGCCGAGGACGAGCAGACCCACCGCAGGCAGGCGCTCGGGTCCGCCATGGCGACCGCGACGGCTCGCCTGACGGCGCGCCCGTCGGTGCGCGAGGGCCCAGCCGCCGATGGCCGCGCCGGTGAGGAGGAGCGCACACAGCACCAGCCGCGAGGAGGCGCTCCACGAGAGGGTCACGGCCAGGGCGGCCCATGCGCCGCAGGAGGCGCCGAGCAGGCGAGCATCCGCCGGTGGCTCGGCACGGGTCTGCGCTGGTGGCCCCGGGCGGGTCACAGCGTCACCAGCGGGCGGAGCTGGGCGAGCAACTTGTCGCCGATGCCGGTGACCTCACCGAGTTCGTCGACGGCCGTGAAGCGACCGTGGGCCGTGCGCCAGTCGACGATGCGCTGCGCGAGGACTGGCCCAACGCCGGGCAGGGTGTCGAAGGCCGCCACATCCGCGCGGTTGAGGGAGACGAGGGCGCCGGCTGCCCCGCCACCGGGACCACCAACGCCGCCGGTCACCCCGGACGTGACCCCGCCACCACCGGCACCGACCGAGCCGACCCCCGCCACGACCTCCCCGGGACGCGGCACACGGATCTGCTCACCGTCGAGCAGCAGCCGAGCCTGGTTGATGGCCCCGAGATCGGCCTCCGGCGTCGCTCCGCCGACGGCGGCAAGCGCGTCAGCCACCCGGGACCCGGCGGGCAGCCTGACCAGGCCCGGACGGACCACCTGGCCGGTCACGTCCACGACGACCACGCCGTCGACCCCGACCCCCGCTGCCCCGTGCAGCGGCCCCGGCGTCGTGCCCACCGTGCTCGAGACGCCGCCCGGGCCGGCATCGGGTGTCGTCGAGGGACCGGGCGAGGCTCCGGCACGCGACGCACCGGTCGAGGCCTGGGGGCGGATGAGCCGTGGCGCGTCGGCGGCGCCCGCCCAGGCCAGCCGCAGTCCGAACACCGCCAGGGCGACGACGAGGACCAGAGCCATCCCGAGCGCCGCGCGATGACTCACCACCCACTCCGCTCCGCGAAGTCGTCCAGGCACCTCGACCCTGAATCGGCGCACCTCGTCGGACGAGCCCTCGCGGCGGCCCTCAGCCCGGCCGCCTCGACGGGACGCTGCGCCGACCTCGGGCCGCTCCGGGATCCAGGGGGGCTCGGGCGGCTCGGGCCCGCGCGGCTCGGGCCCGCGCGGCTCGGGCTCTGGAGCCATCCCGCCGTCACGCGGGGTGAGTCGAGCCCACACCCGGTCCGAGACCGGGTCGGGGGCTCGACGCAGGCGCATCCCTCGACGCTAGGAAGGGTCCTCGCCGCACGACGTGGCCCGAGGAGCCCCTGTGGACGACACGGGTCGGGCGGCCCCCGATGTGGACAACGGCCGCGCTCCGGACCGGGGCATCAGGGACGGGGGAACGCCCTCCGACGCCGCCAGCCCGCCTCGATGTTGCGCCGGTGCCGGGCCAGCACGAGCAGCCCGAGGGCGATGACGTACAGCCCCAGCCAGGGCGGATCCACCAGGCGCAGCCCACCCACCCGGTCGATCACCCCCGCCAGGGCCAGCGCACCGGCGAGCACCAGGACCACGCAGGTCCCCACCGAGGCCTCCCCCACCCGCCGGGTCATCCCGACGAACACGGCAAAGGCGACGAGCGCTACGAGCGCCACCCACGGCGTGACGGCCAGCAGGGCCCCGAGCGTCGTCGCGACCCCCTTGCCGCCGCGTCCGCGCAGGAAGGGACTGAACATGTGGCCGAGGACGACCGCCACGGCAGCCAGCGCGGCGAGCGCCGGTCCCCCCGCCCGAAGTGCGAGCCAGCAGGGCACGAACCCCTTGAGCACGTCGAGCACGCCCACGAGGACGCCCCACTTCACCCCGAGCACCCGTCCGGCATTGGTGGCCCCGGGGTTGCCAGACCCGCTGTGGCTGACGTCCTTGCCGAAGGCACGCGCGATCCAGGTGGCTGGGCTGAGCGCGCCGACGAGGAAGCTCAGTCCCACGGTCCCGACGACCAGCACGACGAGCGCCAGCACCAGGTCCCGGTCCGGACCGTTCACGGCGACCCTGCCGGAGCCCCGGGACAGACGGCGATCGCCAAGGTCCCCGGCCCCACGTGCGCCCCGACGACGGCGCCCAGCTCGACGACGCGCACCTCCCCCGCATCGCCGACCCGGGCCGTCAGCCGCGCCGCTAATGCCTCCGCGCGCTCGGCCGAATCCAGGTGTTGCACAGCCACATCGACGCCGTGACCCGCCGCCATCGCGTCAGCAATGCGCTCCCCCGCGCGCTCCTCCAGCCGGGCGATGGCCCGCGACGCCGTGCGCACCTTCTCCAGCGGCACGATCGACCCGCCCTCGAGGCCGAGGATCGGCTTGATCGCGAGCGCCGACCCCATGAGCGCGCTCGCCTTGCCAATCCGCCCACCCCGACGGAGGTACTCCAGGGTGTCGACATAGAAGTCCACCCGCGCCGACGCACATCGCGCCCGCACGTGGGCGGCGACCTCCTCGGCCGACGCCCCACCGGCGGCCAGAGCGGCACCGGAGCTCACGGCATACCCCATCGCCATACCCAGGGACTGCGAGTCGATGACGGTGACCGGGACGGGTGACTCCGAGGCGGCGAGCTCGGCCCCGGCGATCGTGGCGGAGAGGTCGCCGGAGATGTGGGTGGAGACGACGTGCGTGGCACCCGCCTCGGCCGCTGCGGTGTAGGCCGTGAGGAAGGCGCGCGGAGAGGGTCGTGAGGTCGTCACCGGCGTGAACGAGCGCAGCGCGGCGGCGACATCTCCGGTCGTGATGTCGAGGCCCTCGTAGTGCTCCTTGCCACCGACGACGACGTGGAGCGGCACGACCCGGATGCCGCCGGCGGCCCGGAGGTCCTCGGGCAGGTAGGCGGTGGAGTCGGTGACGAGGGCGACACTCACCGCTGCAGGCTACCGGTCACCAGGGCAGGGTCACCGTGAGATCGCGCGGGTCGTCGCGCACGACCCAGCCGTGCCCGGCGTCGTGCTCGTATGCCGCGCGCGGGCCCCCGCTGGCCAGGCTCGCCACCGCGGCGAGCAGTCGCTCGACGTGCTCGTCGGTCGTCGCGAGCCCGGCGCTCACGCGCACCGCGGTCGTCGCGTCGGTGCCGGACTCCTCGAGGAGGGAGTCGACGAGCAGGTGCGCGCAGAACTTGCCGTCGCGCACGCCGATGCCGTGCTCGGCCGACAGGGCCGCCGAGACCAGTCCGGAGTCGAGGCCGTCGATGGTGAAGGTGACGACGGGGGCGCGGTCGTGGGCCGGGCCGAAGATCGAGTACGTCTCGACGCCCGGGATCGCGGCCAGGCCGTCGCGCAGCCGCTGCGCCAGGGCCTCTTCGTGGGCGTGCACGGCGCCGGCGTGCTCGCGGAGCGCGGCACAGGCCGCGGCGAGAGCGACGACACCGAGGACGTTGGGGCTGCCGGCCTCGTGGCGGGCCGGGCCGGTCTGCCACCGGGTGCCCGCGGGGGTGACGGCCTGCGTCGCGCCACCCCCGGCGAGGTAGGGAGCGGCGGCGTCAAGCCAGTCGGCGCGGCCGGCGAGGACCCCGGCACCGTAGGGGGCGTAGAGCTTGTGGCCGGAGAAGGCGACCCAGTCGACGTCGAGGGCGGCCAGGTCCAGGCGCCGGTGCGGGGCCAGCTGCGCGGCATCGAGGGCGACACGGGCCCCGGCCGCCCTGGCGATCGGCACCAGGCGCTCGAGCGGCCAGTACTCGCCGGTGACGTTCGAGGCGCCGTTGAGGACGACGAGGCGGGGACCCTTCACCGCCGCGGTCTCCTTGAGACCGGTCCGCAGCAGGGCCTCGGCATCCTTGACGGAGGCCGGCACCGGGAGGCGCAGGGTCCTGCGGGCGTCCCAGGGCAGCAGGGTCGCGTGGTGCTCGGTCTCGAAGACGATGACCGTGGTGTCCCGCGGCAGGGCGCGCGCGAGCAGGTTGAAGGAGTCGGTCGTGTTGCGGGTGAAGACGACCTGGTCCCCCTCCCGAGCCCCGACGAAGGACGCCACCTCCTCGCGGGCGGCTTCGTAGAGGGCGCTGGAGACCCGGGAGTTCCAGCCCTTGCCGCGGTGGACGCTGCTGTAGGTCAGGCTCGCTCGCTCGACGGCGGCGGCCACCGAGACCAGCGCCGGCGTGGAGGCGCCGTGGTCGAAGTTGGCGTAGTCGACCCACTCGCCGTGGACGGTGGGGATGAGCTCGCCGGCGCCGACGACCGGCAGCTCGGCGAGCGCGATCGGGCTGCGGCGGAACTCGAGGCTGGAGGCGGTGGACATCGGGACTCCCGGAGGGCCGGTGGGCCCTCGGAGTGCTCCGGGTGCCCGCGCTTGCCGACGCCGAAGGGACGCCGACCAGGTCTTCACCCGGGGCACCCCACCGCGGAGGAGGGTTGCCGGCCAGCGAGCCGGGGCTTGTCACTGGCACTCATGACCTACGGAAGGCAGGCTAGCAGCGGGCGGTGAGCGGACGGCATACGGAGTCCACATCCCGGACCGAAAGGGCCGCGTGACAGGATGGATCGATGCTCTCCCACCCCGCTCGCCTCTATCGCACGCTCGCCGCCGCCGAGATGGTGACCTGGGCCCTGCTGCTCGCGGGAATGGCCGGGAAGTACCTCCTCGGCCTGGGCGACCTCCGCGTCCGCCTCGGTGGCGGGATCCACGGCTTCGTCTTCCTCGGCTACACCCTCGTCACGGTCCTCGTCGCCATCGACCGGCGCTGGCCGGTGCGCGAGCTGGCCCTCGGTCTGGGGTCGGCGATCCTGCCCTTCCTCACCGTGCCCTTCGAGCGGCACGCCGAGCGGGCCGGCCTGCTCCCCGACACGTGGCGCCTGCGCACCGACCGCCCGGCAGGCGTGCTGGAGCGGCTCGTCCGTTGGGCTGTGCGCCAACCGATCCCGGCCGCGGCACTCGCCCTCGTCGGGCTCGCGGCCGTCTTCAGCGGGCTGCTCTGGCTCGGCCCGCCGTGGCAGTGGCTGGCCTGAGCTGAGCTGCCGGGCCGACGTCAGGCCGGGACGATGTTGACCAGCTTGGGCGCCCGCACGATGACCGTGCGCACTCCCCCGCTGATCGCCTCCTGGACCTTCGGCAGGGCGAGCGCCTGCTCGCGCAGGGCCTCCTCGGTGATGTCCGCGGGCACCTCGAGGCGGTCGCGGACCTTGCCACGGATCTGCACGACGCAGGTGACCGAGTCCTCGACGAGCAGGGCCGGGTCGGCGACCGGGAAATCTTCGAAGGCCAGTGAGCCCTCGTGCCCCAGTCGGGACCACAGCTCCTCGCAGATGTGCGGGGCGAGCGGGCTGGTCATGAGGATCAGCTGCTCGACGACGCTGCGCGGGGCACCGGCCTCCAGCTTGGTGACCGCGTTGTTGAGCTCGGTCAACCGCGCGATGGCCGTGTTGAAGCCGAGCGTGGCGTAGTCCTCGCGGACCGCGGCGATCGTCTTGTGCAGGACGCGCAGCAGCTCGGTCGAGGGCTCCTCGTCCGTGACCCGGATCTCGCCGGTCTCCTCGTCGACGACGGTGCGCCACAACCGCTGCAGGAAGCGGTGCGAGCCGACGACGGCGCGGGTCTCCCACGGCTTGGACTGCTCGAGCGGGCCCATGCCCATTTCGTACAGGCGCAGGGTGTCGGCGCCGTACTGCTGGTACATGTCGTCGGGGCTGATCATGTTCTTCAAGGACTTGCCGACCTTGCCGAACTCGCGGTGGACGACCTCGCCCTGCCAGGTGAAGACGGGCTGGCCGTCGGGGCCGACCGACTCCACGACCTCGCTGGCCTCGACGTACTGCCCGCGCTCGTCGGTGTAGGCCGGGGCCTGGATGTAGCCCTGGGAGAAGTACTTCCGGAACGGCTCGTCGCTGCTCAGGTGCCCCAGGTCGTAAAGGACCTTGTGCCAGAAGCGGGCATAGAGCAGGTGGAGCACGGCGTGCTCGACGCCACCGATGTAGAGGTCGACACCACCGGGGTCACGGGTGCCCGGGGGCGCACCGGCGACGGCCTCGTCGCGCGGGCCCACCCAGTAGGACTCGTTGGCCGGGTCGACGAGCGCGTCGTGGTTGGCCGGGTCGAGGTAGCGCAGGTAGTACCAGCAGGACCCCGCCCAGTTGGGCATGGTGTTGGTCTCGCGGCGGAAGCGGCGCAGACCACGCCCGTCGCCGAGGTCGAGCTCGACGTGGACCCAGTCGGTCGCCCGCGCGAGTGGCGCCTCGGGCTCACTCGAGTTGTCCTCGGGGTCAAAGGTCTTCGGGCTGTAGTCCGGGACGTCGGGCAGCTCCAGCGGCAGCATCGACTCCGGCAGTGCGTGGGCGACGCCCTGCTCGTCGAAGACGACCGGGAAGGGCTCTCCCCAGTAGCGCTGGCGCGAGAAGAGCCAGTCGCGCAGCTTGTAGTTGACCGTGCCCTCGCCCCAGCCCTTGCGCTGGAGCCACTCGATCATCGTGGCCTTGGCGTCCTCGACTCCCAGCCCGTTGAGCTCGAGCTCGGCGTTCTCGCTGTTGATCGCCGCTCCCTCACCGGCATACGCGGTGGCCATGTCGTGGTCGGCCGGCGGCTCGGTCGTGCGGATGATCGGCAGGTCGAAGGCGACCGCGAAGTCCCAGTCCCGCTGGTCCCCGCCGGGCACCGCCATGATGGCGCCGGTGCCGTACCCCATGAGGACGTAGTCGGAGATGAACACCGGGATCCGCGCGCCATTGGTGGGGTTGACGGCATACCCGCCGGTGAAGACGCCGGTCTTGTCCTTGCTGTCGGCCTGGCGCTCCAGGTCGGTCTTGCGGGAGGCCGCAAGCCGGTATGCCGTGACGGCGGCTTCCGGGGTCGCCGCGCCACCCGTCCACGCCGGCTTCGTCCCCTCGGGCCAACCACCCTGTGGGACAAGGGTGTCCACCAGCGGGTGCTCCGGGGCGAGCACCATGAAGGTGGCTCCGAAGAGGGTGTCCGGGCGCGTGGTGAAGACCTCGATCGAGGGGTCGACCGGCGTGTAGCTCGCGCCCTCCTCGGCGATCGGGAAGCGCACCCGGGCACCCTGGCTGCGCCCGATCCAGTTGCGCTGCATGATCTTGACCTTCTCGGGCCAGTCCACGCGGTCGAGGTCGTCGGCGAGCCGGTCGGCATACGCGGTGATGCGCATCATCCACTGCCGCAGGTCCTTCTTGAAGACCGGGAAGTTGCCGCGCTCGGAGCGGCCCTCGCTCGTGACCTCCTCGTTGGCCAGGACGGTCCCCAGCCCGGGCGCCCAGTTGACCGGGGCGTGCGAGGTGTAGGCGAGGCGGTAGCCGTCGAGGATGTCGGCGCGTTGATGGTCGGACAGGTCCTCCCACCGCAGGCCGCCGGGGACGTCACGGTGACCCTGCGCGAACTCCTCGACGAGCTCGCTGATCGGACGCGCGCGACCGTGACCGCCGTCGGGGCGGATCGCCTCGGTGTCGTACCAGGAGTTGAAGATCTGCAGGAAGATCCACTGGGTCCACTGGTAGTAGTCCGGGTCGATCGTGCGGATGGCGCGCCGGTCGTCGTGGCTCATGCCCAGCCGCTTGAGCTGGCGGGCCATGACCTCGATGTTGTCCTCGGTCGTCTTGCGCGGGTGCTGGCCGGTCTGCACGGCATACTGCTCGGCCGGCAGGCCGAAGGCGTCGTAGCCCAGGGCGTAGAGGACGTTCTTGCCGAGCATCCGGTTGAACCGGCTGTAGGTGTCGGTCGCGATGTAGCCCAGCGGGTGGCCGATGTGCAGGCCCTTGCCGCTGGGGTAGGGGAACATGTCGAGGACGAGCAGGCTGCCACCGGGGTGCGCCGCAACCCCCGCGGGGTCGGCCCAGGGACCGGCCGGGTTGGGGGCACGGAAGGTGCCCTCCTCCTCCCACCGGTCCTGCCAGGCAACTTCGATCTGCCCGGCGAGCTCGGCGGTGTAGCGGTAGGGGGTCTGGCTCATCGGTTCCTCGTCCATGGGGGCATCACACGCACGCCCGAGGATATCCGGGCCGGGGGTGCTCCCCCGAACCCGCGTCCGCGCCCCGGGCCGGACTCAGGCGTGGGCTGGGGCGGCCGAGCGATGCCAGATCGCCGGGGTGCTCGTCGTGATCGGGACCAGCCCGGCGCGCTCGAGGATGGGACGCGAGTGCTCCGTGCAGTCCGACTGCAGGACCCGCTTCCCGCGGGCCAGGGCCGATCGGGCGCGCGCTGCCGTGAGGGCGCGATAGAGACCCTTGCCCCGGTGGTCGACGTGGCAGGCCCCACCCCACAGCCCGGCGAACTCGGTGCCGTCCACGAAGTCGACCCGGCCCGAGCAGACGACCTCGCCGGAGGGGCCACGGACCAGCCACATCTCGAAGGAGTCGGGTTCGGCCTGCATCCTGGCCACGAGCTCGTCGGCGAGGCCGGCGGACTGGTCCGCGGTGTCGCCGAAGACGAGGCCGGCGAGGGCTTCGGCCTCCCGGACCGTTGCCTCGGTGGTGGCCTGCTCGATCCGGTAGCCCTCCGGCAGGCCGTCGCGTCCTGCGACCTCGGCGACCTGCTCGGCCGGACCGGCCATCACCGTTTCGACCTCCTCGATGACGAAGCCATGGGCCGCGAGGCGATCCAGCAGGTGTGGCACGGCGTCATGGCCGCGGGTCTTCCACTCGAACCGCTGGACGCGCTCGTCGGCGGCGTAGTGCGCGACCGCCCCCGCGATGAGGGCCTCGACGTCGTCCTCGGGACCCAGGGCGGCGTAGGAGATGAAGCCGCGGCCGCGCGCCGGGAAGGTCGCGCACCACAGCGGTCCGATCCGGGTCACCTCGTCGGCATCCCTGAACTCGGCTTCCGCCCGCAGTTCGCGGTCGTAGCGGGCGAGGAGGTCGGCGCGAGTCATGGCAGCAGGGTGGTTCCGGCCACCAGCAGCGCCTGGGCGACCAGGTAGGTCACCATGACCGCGACCGGCCCCCGACCGGGAGCAGCAGCGCCAGGGTGAGCACGGCCCCGGCCAGCCACCACGAGACAGCGACGCCGAGGTGGAGGAAGAGGACGGCATACGCCAGGTGTCCCAGGAGGAAAGCGGCCAGGCCGCCGCGGAAGGCGGGCTCGCTGTCGCCGAGGAACATGACGTCGACGACGAGGCACAGGGCGGGGGCCACGAGCAGCCAGGTGCGGGTCGGGCCGGTGAGGTCGGAGGCCAGCACGACACCGATGAGCGCCACCATGGCGGCGGGCTTGGCGATGACCTCGACGGCTCGACGACCCGCGGCGATGGCCCACCAGTCGGCCACCGCGGCCACCGCGTACGCGGCCCAGAGAAGGACGAGGAGGCTCACCCGGCACCGCCGAAGAGGGTGCGCAGGTCGTGCGCGACCGACTCCCCGGAGCGCACCGCGCCCTCCATGTAGCCATTCCAGACCGGGGAGCACTCGGCCCCGGCCCAGCGGATACGCCCGACCGGCTCCCGCAGGGCGTGGCCGTAGGCGGTCCAGACGCCGGGGGTGAAGTGGGCGCCGTAGCAGCCGCGGGTGAACTCCTCGGCGGTCCAGTCGCGCTCGACGTACTCGGTCGGGGTGAGCGCGCGTGGACCGAAGTAGCGGGCGAAGCAGGCGAGGACGGCCTCGCGCCGCTCCCCCGCCTCCCGGCGCACCCACTCCCGGGCGTCGGCGCCCTCGAGGAAGCCCATGAGGACACCGGGCCTGCCCGACGGCGGGGAGTTGTCGAAGGTGACCTTGACCGGACCGGTGTCGCTCGCGGCCTGCCCGTTGAGGCCGTCGGCGCGCCAGAAGGGTTCGGGGTACGCGGCATACACCTTGACTACCGAGCCGGCCGGGAGGCGCTGGGTGAGCTGGTCACGCCAGGACGGCAGCGGCGGGGTGTGGTCGAGGCGACCGGCGAGGGTCGGCGGGAGGGTGACGACGACGTGGCTCCCCTCGACCTCCCCACCGTCGCGCAGTGTCAGTCGCACCCCGTGCTCCCCCTGCGTGATCGCGCGCACCGGGCTGGACAGGCGGACCCGGTCACCGAGCCCCGCGGCGAGCTCCTCGGCGATCCGCACCGACCCGCCGACGATCCGGTCCTGCTGGGCGCCGCGGTCGGTGGAGAGCAGCGTCTCCAGGTCGGTGCCGCTGTGCGCATAGAAGAGCGCGTGGAGGAGGGAGAGGTCGCGGGGGTCGGCGGCGAAGACGGCCTCGCAGGCGGTCTGGAAGTAGGCGCGGCCGGTGTCGGTGCGCAGCGTCCGCTTGATCCAGGTGGCGAAGGTCTGGCCGTCGAGCTCGGCAGCACCAGGGCTCTCCCACGGCCGGTCGAGGTCGATCCGCCCGGCGGCCTTGGCGAACCGCGCCAGGCCCTGGGCGAGGTCGGCGAGCACGAAGGGCCCCAGGCGCGGGACGGCGCCCTTGGCGGGCTTCATCCGGGACTGCTTGCCGCCGAGGTCGATGAGGGTCCTGCCCTCGTCGTTCCAGGTGCGGAAGGTCTCCAGGCCCAGCTCGGCGACGAGGTCGTACATGCGGTTCTGGGTCGGGCCGATCCATTGCCCCCCGAGCTCGATCGGGGTGCCGTCGGCGAGCTGGCCGCCCTCGAGGCGCCCACCCACCCGGTCCCGGGCCTCGAGGACCAGGACCTCGTGGCCGTGACCGAGGAGGGAACGGGCACAGGCGAGGCCGGCGAGGCCGGCCCCGACGACGAGGACCGTCATGGGTGCTCCTTGGTCCTGGGCAGGTGGGCAGCGCCATCAAGGCGCCACCAGAGGGCCCGCAGCCAGCTCGGGCGACGGTCGGGCAGGTCGGCGGCACGCAGGTCCGCGAGCCAGCGCGCCTCCGCCTCGTCGATGACGGCCTGGGCCTCCCCCGGGCCCGGGAGGTCGGCGGCGGGGACGGAGAGCCAGGCTGCCTCGAAGGCGTCGCGCTCGGCACGGAACCGGGCGGTCGAGGCGGAGTGGTCGCGCAAGGTCAGGCGGTGGAGCAGCTCGTGGCGCCACCACCGGTGGTCGGCGTCGAAGACATTGCGCAGCGGTCGCGACTCCTCTCGCGGCGCCAGCTCGGCCACCCGGTCCTCGACCGTGAAGGGCAGGAAGGTCGAGGTGCACGGAGCGGAGCTGCCGGTCGCCCAGTGCTGGGGCGCGCCCCGGAGGTCGCTGACCCAGGAGGCCGTCGTCTGGGTCGAGACGACGGCGCCCCCGGCATGCACGCAGGGTGCCCCGAGGGCCCCGGTGACCGCGTTGAACCGGGGCGCAGCGAACTCGTGCTCCCGCAGGGCCGCCATCACCTCGCCGGGGTGGCGGGCCGCCCGGGCCGCCCGCTCGGTGCGCTGGCGACGCTGCACGGCACGCCCCACCTGCTCGCGGGTGCGGTCGGCATAGTGGCGGGCGAAGGCCGGGATCGAGAAGCCGTTGGAGATCGAGCGGGCCCGACCCGAGACCACCTCACTGGCCCAGGCGTGACCGGCGCTCTCCAGGACGTGCGCGCCATGCTGGTCGGCGATGAGGAAGGAGTTGTCGTAGGTGAAGCGGCGGTTCTCCCAGCTGCAGGCACCTCCCTGCCCGTGCCGCTCGAGGAGGGCGACGAGGGTGGAGAGCGCCTCGTCCGCGGTGCGCGAGCGCTCGAGCGCGAGCCGCACCAGGTCCATGCCGAGCAGCTCGGTCCCGGTGGTCGTCCGCGGAGCGGACCGCGTGAAGACGGCCTCGTTCCCGATGACGACGCCGTGCTCGTTGGCGCCCATCTCGGCGCCCCACATCCACCACGGCTGGCTCAGCACCACGGCATACGTGTGGGGCACCTGCGGGATCGTGCTCCACGTGCAGCGCAGCGTCGCCCCCGGCGCGTGGTCGGCCGCGGGGTGGAAACGCAGGGCCTGGGCCTCGTTGGCGTCACGATCACTGTTCTTGCCGAAGATCACCCCGTCCTCCGTGAGGGAGACGAGGGTGTCGCACATGGTCGGAGCCTATCTGCGGGCGGTGCGGGGGCTTCCGGATCGGCGGAACTCGAGGTGGCCGTCGTCGAAGTGACGTCCGCGCAGCGCGATCAGGTCGTGCAGGTAGTTCTGCCGGACCACCCACGGTGCCGCAGTCCCCTGCTTGGGCAAGAGGGACGCAGCGCGCTGCACGTAGCCCGCGGTGAGGTCCATGATCGGCCGGCCCTCTCCCCCGGCGCCACGGTGCCGCGGCGTCACGCTCGAGAAGCCCTCGTCCCTCAGGTGGGCGAGCAGGCGGCACACCCACCTGGCGGTGAGGTCGGCACGCAGGGTCCACGATGCGTTCGTGTAGCCGACGCACCACGCGAGGTTCGGCAGGTCCGAGAGCATGACGCCCTTGTAGGCATAGCCCTCGCTCGCCGACCTCGGCTCACCGTCGACGTCGAGGGCGATCTTCCCCGCCACGACGATCTGCAGGCCCGTCGCCGTGACGATGACATCGGCGGGGAGCTCCTCGCCCGAGCTCGTGCGGATGCCGGTGGCCGTGAAGGTGTCGATGGTGTCGGTGACGATGCTCGCCTGCCCGGTCGACAGGACGGCGAAGAGGTCGTCGTCCGGGACGACGCACAGGCGCTCGTCCCACGGGTCGTAGCGGGGCGCGAAATGCCGCTCCACGGCATACCCGGGTGGGAGGGCCTTGGCCACGCCCTTGGTGAGCAGCGAGCGGGCGGCCCGCGGGAAGCGGCGGGTGGCTTGGTAGAGACCCATCGAGACGCCGATGTTGCGCGCGCGGATGGCCCGGTGGGCGGCCCGGTCGGGCAGGACCCGGAAGGCGGTGCGCGTCATGGCGTCGCGGGTGCCGGCGAGCGAGGCCATGTAGGTCGGGCTGCGCTGGAGCATCGTGACGTGCTCGGCTCCCGCGGCGACGAGCGCCGGGACGAGCGTGACCGCCGTCGCGCCCGAGCCGATGACGACGATGCGCCGCCCGGTGACGTCGAGGTCGTCCGGCCAGAACTGGGGGTGGACGATCGGGCCGGTGAAGTCCGCCTGGCCGGGGAAGTCCACGACGTGACCCGAGTCGTAGTCGTAGTAGCCGGTCGCGAGGTAGAGGAAGCGGGCGCGGTGCTCGACCGGGCCGGCGTCGGTGTCGGCTCGCACCGTCCAGGCCTGGTCGGGCGTCGACCACGAGGCCGCCACGACCCGCTGGCCGTAGTGGATCGCGGTGTCGATGCCGTGCTCACGCGCGGTGTCGCGCAGGTAGCCCAGGATCGCGGCGCCGTCGGCGATCGACTGCTCGGCCGTCCACGCGCGGAACGGGAAGGCCAGGGTGTACATGTCGGAGTCCGAGCGCACCCCGGGGTAGCGGAAGAGGTCCCAGGTCCCGCCGCTGGCGTCACGGCCCTCGAGGATCGCGACCGTGTGGTGGGGCAGCAGCTCGCGCACCCGGCAGGCCATGTCGATGCCGGAGATGCCCGCGCCGACGATGAGGACGTCGACGTCGAGGGCTGGGGTCACGAAATCAGCGTAGTCAGGGCTTGTCGGCGGGCCATGACACCATGCGCTCATGACGAAGAACCTCTCCGACTTCCACGCCGCCACCCTCACCGGCGCCGATCGCTCGCTCGCCGACTATGCCGGGCAGGTCGTGCTCGTGGTCAACACCGCCTCCAAGTGCGGTTTCACGCCGCAGTACGCCGGCCTCGAGGAGCTCTACAAGGCCCACAAGGACGAGGGTTTCGTCGTGCTCGGGTTCCCCTGCAACCAGTTCGGGGCGCAGGAGCCGGGCTCGGCCGACGAGATCGAGGAGTTCTGCCAGCTCAACTACGGCGTGAGCTTCCCGATGTTCGAGAAGGTCGACGTCAACGGCGACGACGAGCACCCGCTCTTCAGCTGGCTGAAGTCGGAGAAGTCCGGCCTGCTCGGCGGCCGGATCAAGTGGAACTTCACCAAGTTCCTCATCGGGCGCGACGGTCAGGTCATCGAGCGCTATGCGCCGACCACCAAGCCCGAGGACCTCGAGAAGGACGTCGTGGCCGCGCTGGCCGCCCCGCGCCCCTGAGGCTGCTCGCTCGTGGGTTTCCTGCTCGTCGTCCTCGTCGTGCTCGGGGGCGGGCTGGTGCTGCTGTCGCACCGGCTCGCGTGGGCGCCGCGCTGGCGTGCCCGCTGGGTGCGCTGGGTCGTGCCCACCGTGCTGGTGCTGCTCACCGGGGCCTCCTTCCTCCAGTTCGGGGCCGGCCCGACCTTCCTGTCGCCGAGGGCGGCCCGGCCGTTCGTGTGGCTCGGAGCGACCTGGCTGGCCCTGGCGTTGTACCTCCTGCTCGGCCTCCTCCTGCTCTGGCTGGTCACCGCCGTCGTGGGCCTCTTCCGCGGCGGGCCGCGACGAGAGTTCTCGGCACGGGTCCACCGCGTCGGCGTGCCGGCCGTGCTCGTCGGCGCCTTTGCCGTGACCGGCTTCGGCCTCGCGCGCGCCGAGGACCCGGTGATCACGCCGTATGCCGTCCGCTCACCAGACCTGCCGGCCTCCCTGTCGGGCACGAGGGTTGCCGTGGTCACCGACCTGCATGCCGGGCCGGTGCTCTCGGCAGCCTTCACGCGGAAGGTCGTGGAGCGGGTCAACGCCGCCCAGCCCGACATCGTGCTGCTCGCGGGTGACCTCATCGACGGTCCGGACTGGCGCTATGCCCAGGAGCTGGCGCCCTTGGCCGACCTGTCGGCGCCCATGGGGGTCTTCGCGGTCACCGGCAACCACGAGATGTACTCCGGCACGATCCCGCAGTGGGAGCAGGCCTGGCGTGAGCTCGGGATCACGGTGCTCGACAACGCCTCCACTGTGGTGACCCGCGACGGGGCCTCCCTGCGTGTGGCGGGCGTGCACGACTGGTCCGGGGTGGGCGACTTCGCGCCGGACTACGACGCGGCCGTGGCGCAGGTCGCGCCGGAGGACTTCACCCTCCTCATGGCGCACCAGCCGCGGGCGGCCCTGAAGCTGGATGCGTCCCTCGTCGACCTGCAGGTCAGCGGCCACACCCACGGGGGCCAGCTCTGGCCGTTCCGGCAACTCGTCCTGGGTCAGCAGCCGATGATCGACGGTGAGGCGAGCGTGAACGGCATACGGGTGATCACCAGCCGCGGCGCCGGCACCTGGGGCCCGCCGGTCCGCCTCGGCGCCGACCCCCAGATCCCCCTGATCACCCTCAAGCGCTGAACGGCCCTCAGAGGACGACGGTGTCGACCAGGTCAGCGCAGGCGCGGGCGAGGCGGCGATCGCGCGTCACCAGCGAACCGTCGACACCCTCGGCGCACACGACGTAGGCCGCGTCGTAGGCGGTCATGGTGTCGCGCAGCGCCAAGACCCTGCGCGCACTGGCCAGGTCCATCGGCCACCGTCTGATGTCCAGATCTGCGAGATCGATGAGGGCGTCCACGGCGCGGGATGGGCTCAGGTGTCCACCCAGGACGAGGCCACGCAGCGCTGACGTGACCTCGACGTCCAGGTGAGCCGGCGCGTGCCAACGCTGTGCCGACATCTCGACGAGGCGGTCCACCTGGCCTACCCCGATGAGGAGGTCGGTGACCACCGACGCATCGAGGACGACCTCACTCATGGGAGCTCCGCGCATCCCGCTCAGCACGAATGAGGCCAGTCGCGGATACGGCGGAGCGCTCGGTCCGAGCCTCGATGCGCGAAATCACACTCTCCCGGGTGGGTGCGGAGGCGGCCTGCGTGAGCACGTCCTTGAGGTAGGCGTTCAGAGACATTCCGACCTTGCTGGCTCTGGCTTTCAGCTCGTCCCTCACGTCGGGGTCGACGTCGCGAATCTGCACGAGAACTGTCATGCAGGCATGATAGATACTTTTCAATACAGAGTGAATACATCACAGGGCACACCTATGCTGCGACGGGTGGACGCGAAGTCGACGGATGACGGGCTCGTGGTGGGAGACGACGGGCTCGCGCGGCCTGTGTGGGCGGCGGTCGATCCGTTGCTGCGCGCGTACTACGACACCGAGTGGGGCATGCCGGTGCGGGACGAGCAGGGTGTCTTCGAGCGGCTCACGCTCGAGGCCTTCCAGTCGGGCCTGTCGTGGACCACGATCCTGCGGAAGCGTCCGGCCTTCCGGGCAGCCTTCGGCGGCTTCTCCCCCGACGTCGTGGCGGCCTACGGCGCGCGCGACGTCGAGCGCCTGATGGCTGACGCGGGGATCGTGCGCAACCTGGCCAAGGTTCGCGCGGCAATCACCAACGCCCGCGCCACGCTGGCACTGAGGGATGACCCCGAAGGCGACCTCTCGGCATACATCTGGTCCTTCCGTCCCGAGCGCACGCCGCGGCCGGCGACGATCGGGGAAATCCCGACCCGCTCACCCGAGTCGGAGGCCCTGGCCAAGGGGCTCAAGCGCAAGGGCTTCGTCTTCGTCGGTCCGACGACGATGTTCGCGCTCATGGAGGCGATCGGGATGGTCGACACCCATCTCGTCGGTTCGCACCGCCGCGGCTCGTCAGGCATCTGGCCCGCCTGACGTCCTCATCGAGTGGGCACGTGATGTCGCGTGGATCGTCCCGGACCCGACATCTTCTGCCCACTCGACGCGCACAGGGTGGAGCTGAGGGTGGGGCCACACAGGTCCACTGAGACGACGAAGGCCGGCGTGAGCCGGCCTTGTCGGATGGGTGGACGCGGCCGGACTCAAACCGAACACCTGGCAGCGGTTCGAGAGGCTCCGTTCCGCGTGGAATCAGGCGAAGCTCGGCGTTGGCGACACGCCGTTGGTGCCATCAGAGTGTGAGCTTGGGGTGGTCAGAACCCCAAGGAGACGAGCTAGAACACCCCTGACGGCGAGGGAACTGGACGCAATCCGAACTGCCCGAGCCAACGGCGAAAGCGTAGTGTCCATCTCGCGCCGGTTCGGCATCCACCGCATGACGGTGTGGACATACACGAAGGACTTGCTCTGACGTCTGCCACGAGGCTTGACGGCGTAGTTAAGGCCGACGCTCCCGTCTTCGGTCACCAAGTGATGCCGTCGCCATACGCCGGTTCGCTCGGAGCATGCTCTCGACGGGGCCGGTGGCCGTCGACGCTCCCTGCGACAATAGACTTGTGAAGTTCCGTCGTCGCAATCTCGAATCCCTCGGCGAACTCGTCGTCGGCAATGTAGGCCGTGACGATCCCGCGAACGAGGACGAAGCCAGGTACTTCCCGTATCGCTCCAGCATGTACATCACTGAGTTCTTCCAGGAGCTGGACACCGACTACCAGCACGATGGCTCAACTCGCCATCGTTGGGTTGCTGACGTTCTGGAGGAGATGCTGGCCGAACCGCACGACGGCCCCGGTCATCCTCCTGCGGTCTTCTGTCGTCTCATCGACCAACTCATGAGTCCAGCCGATCGGCTGAACGAAGGCCCCGACCGTCCTCGTGCGCTGGCACAACTCAACGAGGTACTCGGCCGCGAAGGTTTCGAGGCGTTCTACGGCGAAGACAACCACTGCTACCTCCGCCACGTCGGCACCCAGACCGTCACTGTCCTTGCCGCCAATCCGCACCGCCCCTTCAGCAAGGCCGAACTGGAGCGGCGGCAGCTCTTGACGGCCTACCTCGACCAGTGCAGCGAGGATGATCTCATCGAGGAGGTGCTGCTCCCGCTGTTCAGGCAGCTTGGCTACCACCGCATCACGGCAGCCGGCCACAAGGACAAGGCGCTGGAGTACGGCAAAGACATCTGGATGCGCTACACCTTGCCGACCCAGCACATTCTCTACTTTGGCATCCAGGCGAAGAAAGGCAAGCTCGACGCCTCAGGCGTCACCAAGGCCGGTAATGCCAACATGGCCGAGATCCACAATCAAGCGCTCATGATGCTGGCACACGAGATCTTCGATCCCGAGACCAACCGCCGGGTCTTGGTCGACCACGCCTTCATCGTGGCGGGCGGGGAGATCACCAAGGCCGCCCGCAACTGGCTCGGCAACGCTCTCGACGCCAGCAAGCGCAGTCAGATCATGTTCATGGACCGCGACGACATCTTGAACCTCTACGTCGTTGCGAGCCTCCCGCTGCCCGAGGGAGCCTTGCCGCTGTCGCCCTCGAACCCGTGGGCGACACGCGGCGAGGCACCGTTCTAGGGCCTAGCTGAAGCGGAATCCGAAGAGCCCACCGTCGTCGGTTGCGTCGGTGAGTCGTGGCGACACGATGTACGGCTCAGCATCAAAAGCCCCGTCGCTCTGGGCTTCAACCAGGTCGATGAAGTCTGAGTTGAGCGTCACGATGTACTGGAATCTGTGCTGTTCAGCCAGCCGAGCACCGATGTTGAGGCACGATGCGATCTGACGACCATCGATTGCATCGAACAAGTGGCTGTCGTGGATCAGGATGCGAGGCGCGCGGCTGTTCTTGATCGCAGTAATCAAGCAGGTCGTGTCGAACATGAACGTCTCGACGCTGCGCACACCGGTACTCGCGTCGCCTGAGACTTGCGGAGTGACCTTTAAGATGCCCTTCTCCGTAGGAGCAACCAGAAGAGTGGCTTCGCGGTCGGTGTATATCTCCGAGCCCAACTCATCGAACAGGGCGATCGACGCGTCGAGAGAACTCGACCGTTCGTGCAACTCTGCGCGAACGGACGTTACTAGCTCTGCGGTCTTGAGCTTCACCCTGTCGTTGATCTGGCTAATCGATGCCGCCGCCTCGACGCGGCGTTCTAGGTCGGCGACGTCGGCCTCCAACTTCGCCAAATCTCGCTGAACAGCTAGGAAAGTGTCGAGCGCAACAGTTTCGCTCAGTAGACGCAGAATCCCAGAGCGTTCGGCGTCGCGAGTTCGTCGTTCAGCATCAATGGCCTCTAGGCGCGCGGATGCGGCCTCCAACTCTTGCTGAAGGAAGCTGCGTCGGTTGCGGACGACAGAGTGATGAAACTCAGATACTTCATCAAATCGCCGTCCAACAAGATCGGGTAACACGACGCCGAGTTCGTTGTAGACGCGCGTCAGCTTCGCCTTCAGGGCCGCATCCTCAGCGGGGTCGACTTCGTCTCGCAGAGCGGTCTCTAGTTCGCGGCATCTGCGCTGAAGCGCGAGCCCTTCGTCATTGAGGCGCTGAATGGATGCGGTGAGTCCGTCCGCCTCGCGCTGATGATCAGCGTATTGCTCATCGACTTTGAACTTGCTTAGCGACTCTTGTGCGCGATCTCGCTGTCGGCGGACGTTTGCGAGCTGGGCGCGCAACTTTGGCTCATCGAGGGTGAGGTGCGTGAGGGCGCCTTCTTTGACCGCCTTGCGAATGGCCTTTCCCTGCTTCGTCAGCTGATCAAGTTCTCCCGACTTGGCGAGGATCTCAGGCGACAGACCCAGTAGGTGTCCAATCCGAACGCCTGATTCCCAATCCGCCTCGACCTGGTAGACCTTGGTCGGAGTGCCGAAGAAGGTCCGAACCAGCTGCCCCCAAAGCTGTCCTGGCGTCGGCCGCGCCGTGTCATCTGGGATGCGGAACAGGTGCTCCGCCTGTAGCGCTCGCCATTCCTCCACTGGGATCGGCTGGCGCTCCGTGACGACCGACCATCCGCTGATTTGCACTCGAGTTGTTGGCGAAACCGGCCGAGTGACCGTGACTTCCTCTTCAGCCGCGCCATCGGGGGAAGGCAGGACGAGCTTGACGTAGAAAGAGTGACTTGCAAGTTCAGGGGCCTTGAACTCGGGGGGCAAGTCGCCTCCCATGACGTAACGCATGATCTTGATGAAACTCGTCTTACCGACGCTGTTTCGGCTATCGCCTTGTGCGGACGACTCCGTACGATCCGCGACGAGGATGTTGAGGCCACTGGTGAACTCAAGAGACTTGAACCGGCTGTCTGAGGAGCCGAGGGAGCTAAGAAACACGAGCTCTCCTCAGATGCCCGGAGGGCGTCCACTCCACGAGATTGATCGCAAAGAGAGAGGCCAAAGCGAGTGAGAACCAGTCGAAGGTGATGTGATCGAGGTCACCGCCTTCACGGTCGTGAGCCATGTATTGCTCCCAGAGAGCAGTAACCGACTTCGGCGTTTGAAGGTACTCCAGCACATCAGCGCCGACCGTAATGATCGCCCTTTCGGCCGAGACGCCCTTAGTTGGCAGCAGCATGAGCGCTCCCCAGAGTTGCTGGCGGGGTCTCGAAGATGTGACACGAGTCGAAGAAGTAGGACACCACGGCGTAGGCGGCGTTCGCTCGCTTAGCATCCATCCTGAAGTTAGCCCCGGCCACGGCGACATAGATCCGTTCAAGGATCTCGACGGGCTCTGTCGTCACTTCGCGGGCAGCCAGGTAGATCGCCCTGAAACGTTCGCCGTGCGCGTCCGACAGAGCCGGATCAGATGCGTCCGCGTACCACTTCTCAATGCGAGGAGCCATGAGTCGACCGCTGTTGAACTCCAGCCGTGAACCGAGGGGTAGGTTGTTGAAGTCCATCTTGTTCGCCGGAACTGGAAGGACCGACGCGGCAACGTCCACGCCATCGTCCGACTGCCCGATCGCATCCAAGAGCGGTAGCAGGTCAACCAACTCAAGATTCTCGATGCCCGGAGCGCCTGGGTACAACTCGTCTAGGACTTGCGGCGTAAGGGTGCTCACGACCTCAGTCCAGAGGTTCGCTGGTTGCCAAATCCTCATTGTGAGCGGCCGTTGCGTTCCCTCGTCATGCTGCTGTTGGAGTGAGGTGAACGACTTCAGAGTTTCTGGTCCAACCGGGGCATTAGTAACAAACCGCCACGTCAGGAACGTGGCCCACGAGTCTCGCCCCCGGGTGAAGTCTGATACGAGCTTGGCCTGAAGTTCACGTTCAGCGTTCCGCGCTGGCCGTTGTCCGTAACACGCGTACAGGATCTTTCCCGCGTCCGCCAGGCCATCGCACCCGCCGTCGCCGAGCGTGCCTGATGGTGCCGGGTTCGTGAAGTCGTCGTGGAAGCGCGCAAGGATGCGGGTGACGTAGTCCTCGAACTGAGCCCCAGACACCAGGCAACCTTGCTGGTGTCGGAGGTGGTACCAGTCACGCCAGTTGGAGGTCATCAGCATCGATGTTTGCCTCCTGTCAGCATGCGAGAGCGGCCGGTGCCGCCATGTCAAGATTATCGGTCAGGCTTGGGTTCACTGGGCATCCGTCCACGTGTGCCGCAGCTGCGAAGCCCGACTGATGATGAGGAGTCAACGCACGGCCCAGAGAAGTCGGGTCTTCGGATCTCCGAGGCCCTGGCAGCGAGAGCGTGCCGTCTGGAGTTACGGAACGCTCGCGATTGAGCGTCCGCCTGTGTTCATAGGTGAGGTCCACGGTCGAACCGCTGCGGCAAGCTGCGGGAAGAAGTGCCCTCGTGCCGCTTCCCGAGCATTTCGACCCGGCGAAGAGCGGTAGTGGCTGCGCGATACTCGGCTGCTTGGTCTGCGGTCGTGATCGCCTTGGCGTCGCCGAGCGGTGACGGGCTGGTGATGTCGTAGCGGTATCGGTACAGCGCGACGGTGGCGGCGTGTGCGTCCCACCGCTCTCGCGCTTCGAGTCGTGAACTTGGCTGCCCGAGCCGCGCCACCCACGCGGCTCCCGCTTCTTGGGCGTCGTGCAGGAGTTGGCGCGCGGCGGTCTCGATGAGCGTCTGCCGCTCGGTGAGGGCGGTCTGCATGTCGTCGGCGATCGGTGCGGCAGGCGTCGGGATGAGTCCAGCGACTCGCGCCCTGGCTCGTTTGCCGGACCGAAGTTGCTGGGTGGCTTGGTCGAGCACGGAGGCGAGCTGCGCGGCGGGATCGGCCTGGTCTTCGCCAGGCGTGAGCCTCGGCGCGAGCGCGGTGAGCGCCGCCGCCGCAACATGCCCAGCTGCCTCGTGGCGTGCGAGTGCGCTCTCCAAGTGCTCGTAGTAGGGGCTGGTGAATACGTCGTCGGCCACGTTCTCGGGGAACGGTGCTATGTCGAGCAGCGCCGCCCAGCGGTCGATCTGCGCTTCGCGGGCGAGCACGTCGTACTCGGCGAGCAGCGTGGACAGCGAGGCGTGACGGTCTACCTCGAGCGTCAGGGTTTCGGTCGCGGATAGGTCGGCGTCGCTGCGCGCGAGCACCTTGGCGAGCCGTTCTGTCAGGGTCAGCGGCTTCGGCTGGTCGAGGTGCGGCTCGACCTCGTGCGGGTCGGGCACGATCACATAGGCGTAGTTACGGTGCTTACCTCGCGTCATCGCCACGTAGAACAACTCCCGCGACGCCGTTTCGGGATCGACGAGCGCGTGCGCGGTATCGACGCTGGCTCCTTGGGCGCGGTGAACCGTGGAAGCGTAGCCGAGCTCGACTTCCTCGCGCACGTACTTCGCAGGCAACACGAGAGCCTTGCCATGCGGCTGGTCGCCGCGCCCCAACCGGCGCACGGCCAACGAGCCGTCGTCGTAGCGGTGCGTGACTTGCCAGCGGTCGCCGTTCTTGACCCACGACCTGCCGGTGGCGAGGCGGCGGTCGTTGAGCCGGGTGACGACGAGATCGCCGACGCCTGCGGTGGTGCCGTCGTGCAGACGCAGGCCGTCGGCCTCAACCCGCCCAGCCTCGACCAGATCGGCGCGAGCGCGCTCGTTGAGCTGGGCGACCATCTCGCCGGTGCCCGCGATCATCAGCGTGCGCAAGCCCTCGTCGCGGTCGCTGCGCCAAGCCTCGTAGATCGCATCGAGCATCGTCTCGGCATCACCGCCCGCCACCCTGCCCCGCTCCTGGTACTCGTCGAGAGCGTCCGTGTTCCCGTGTCGCAGGCCGAGGCTGGCGGTCTTCTCCCACTCGTTGGCGAAGCGGCGCACATCGGTGAGTTCGGGCACGCTCTGCCGGTGCCGGACGAGCATCCCGAACGCCCCGCCCGTTTCCACCGCCGAGAGTTGCGCCCAATCGCCGATGAGGACGATCTTGGCTCCGACCTTGGCGGCGTGCTCGGTGATGCGATCGAGCGCGAGCGTTCCGGCGAGGGAGGACTCGTCCACGAGCACGAGCTGCCCGGCTTGAAGGTTCCAGCGTCCATGATGGTGTTCGTAGAGGAACTTCGCGGTGTTCTCCGCTCGCACGCCGAGGGAGTCGCCGAGCACTTCGGCGGCGGCCGCCGACGGTGCGAGGCCGATCACCGAGTCGCGTCCGTGCGCGGCTGTCCATGCCCGGTGCAGGGCGCGTAGCGCGGTGGTCTTGCCGGAACCAGCGGGGCCGACCAGCAGATCGAGGCTCAGACCGGAACGGGCGATGCGGGTAATAGCGACGGCCTGATCGGGGTCGAGCCGGACGCCCCTGATCTTGCGAGAGGTATGCCGCGCGACGAGCCGCGCCGTCAATGCTGGCCCGCCGGTGCGCTGGCTGTGCGCGAGTAGGCGCTGCTCGGCGTCGAGGATGTCTTGACTGGAGTACGCGATCTGATCGACCGGCTGGAACCTGTCGCCCTCGCTCTCGACGTAGTGGGCGGGTAAGGCGCGGTCGTAGTCGGGGGTGAGCCGCAGCGATTCGGCTTCGGCGTGCGCGACGATCTGATCGAGCACCTGGAGACGGTCGTCGGTGGTTGCGAACCGAACGCCCATGATCTGCCGCATCGTCTCGGCGTGCAGGTTCCATCGCCCCCAGGTTGCGCGCCGGTTCGCTACCTCCATCAACACCACGGCGGCGAGATCCTCGATCTGCTCCAGCCCGAGATCGTCCGCACGCAGCCGGGCCTCGGTCGCACCCCGGTCGAGCAGGTGCTGCGCCCAGGTGGGAGCGTCCTCGCCGAGCACGACCTCGGCACGCGCACGCCAGTCGGCGGTCAGCTCCGCCAGGGAGCGCAGTTCCTTCTCGGGTCGCGTCTCCAAGGTTGCCTGCTGCCGGAGCTTCGCAATCGTCGCCGCTGGCGGTTGTCTGCCGTGCGCTGCGACGTACTGCTCGATCAGTCGGTTCTTGACCTGCTCGATGCCCTCTCCGCCGTCGCTACCGCCGGTGGTGCGGCGGGAGAATGCCGCGATCAGCGCCGCAGATACGCCCTCGATCTCCCACCCGGTGTTGCGGTCTTTGCCCCGGTCGACGGGCACCCACGTCACGCCGAGCAGCCGCGCGGTGTGATCGGTGAGAAAGGCGTTGTACGACTCCGAGAGAGCGACAGCGGCCTTGTGCAGTCGGCGGGAGTCGAGGGTGCGCCAGCGCCCATCTACGCCCTGCACCTTGTTCGACACCACGACGTGCGTGTGTAGTTGAGGGTCGGCGGCTCGGGAGTCGTAGTGGTCGAACGCGGTGGCGATCACGCCCACGATCGGCATCTGCGCGATGCCGCCCGCGCCGACGCGGGTTGCAGCGACCCGCTGTTCCAGCAACGCGATGGTGTCGCGCATTGCGGCGTGATGCGCCTGCGCAATCAGGGCTTGCGTGCCCGCGTCGGCCACGCCCCAGATCGCGCTGACCGACTTCGGTGGGGAGAACGTCAGGTCGAACCCTGCAACGGCGGTGCGCGGCTTCTTCGCAACCTCTTCCTCACGGATGCGCTGCACGGCGTCGGCCCGTGTCTCGCCTCGCAAGTCGGGGTCGAGGCGTGCAATGCGCGCCGCAATCCGCTCGCGTGGGGGTTGCAGCGAGGGGAACCTCTTGCCGAGCTTGCCGCCGGTGATCGGGTGGATGCCGTCACCGAGCAGTCGGGCTAGGTGTTCCTCGGTCACCGTGTCGCCCTCGGCCAATGCCGGGGTGCGCCCGTCGTCGAGGCTCATCAGTCCGGTGCCGACCCAGGTTCCGGGCGGGCAGCCGGACTCGGTGTAGTACCGGGTCAGCGGGCTGCTCATCTCGCGGTCGCCGTCGCCGACAACGACCGATTTCAGCAGGTACTCGTAGCCCTTGCCGGACGACATGACCCGGATGGTCATCACCACGACGGCCCCTCCCCGAGACCGTCACGGGAGGGGCGATCTCGGGGGTCAGGTGCGCGCGCAGCGCGCGGCTCGCACTCTTAGTGCCAGACGTGTGGGGAGTCTGGCACGTAAAGCAGATGCCTCCATATCCAACGCGACTCACGCTGTCGGACTCAGCACGTGCTGCGAACCGGCAAACCAGCATGGCGTGCTCCGACCCGCTCGTGCGCACACTTCAGAGGCCGCCAAAGAGGGGGTGACGTCCGGCAAGCAGCGCGTGAGGTATACTGTCTCCATGCATTTGTACTTCCTGTGACGGCTGAAGCGGTTGACCGCGCTCGTTGAGTCTCTCCGAGCCTGCGGAAGCCACTCCTCCTGACCCTTCTCGGGTCGCCGTCATTTCGCGTACCCCATTGGCCGGACTTGCTGGCTCATGGTGCGCCTTTGTGAAGGACTCAAATGCACACCGCTACTCACCGTCTTCCCGCGCGCGGTCGCGCGCAACTCATCGCCTCCGACGTCTCAGTCATGCGAGGCGCCACCCCGGTTCTCAATCATGTGGACCTCACCCTCACCCCTGTTTCGCGCGTCGCGATCGTCGGCGAGAACGGACGAGGCAAATCGACCCTCCTGCATGTGCTCGCGGGCACGCTCGCCCCCGACAGCGGAACGGTGCAGCGCATCGGCACGATCGGCGTAGCGGAGCAGGAGATGGATGCCTCCGACCAGCGCACCGTGGGAGAAGCCGTCGCAGACGCAATCGCCGAACCCCTTGCGGCATTGGCGAGACTGGACGTTGCCAGTCACGCGCTCGCCGATGGCACCGACGCCACCGCAGCGGAGTACGCAGCCGCACTGGAGCATGCCGAAACAGTTGATGCCTGGGATGCCGAGCGGCGCGTGCAGGTCGCCCTCGAAGCACTCGGCGCAGAAACCGACACGACTAGGCCGCTCGCGGAGTTGTCAGTCGGACAACGCTACCGCGTGCGCCTGGCCTGTCTTCTGGGCGCTGACGACGACTTCCTGCTGCTCGATGAGCCCACAAACCATCTCGACCGCAGCGGGCTGGAGTTCCTCACCGCCCAGCTCCGATCCCGCAACGGCGGTGTCGTGGTCGTGAGCCATGACCGGGCACTCCTATCGGACTTCGCCGAGACCATCGTCGATCTCGATCCGACTCCGGACGAGCGGCTGCGCGTGTACGGGAATGGCTACTTGGGCTACAGGGAAGGACGACTAGCCGAGCGGGAGCGCTGGGAACAGGAGTACGACAAGCAGCAGGCCGAGCGTGCGCGGCTGCAAGACAGCCTCAGCGCCGCCCAGAACCGGCTCGTCTCAGGATGGCGCCCGGAGAAGGGCACTAACAAGCACGGGCGCGCCACGAGAGCCGGTGGCCTCGTGCAGAACGTCCACCGACGCCGAGAGGCACTCGAAGCGCACGCGATCACCGTGCCCGAGCCGCCCCAGGTGTTCCGCTTCCCCGAACTGCGCACCCGAACCGGCGCGGCGCTGCTAAGCGTCGAGAACGTCAGCGTCACTGAACGGCTTCGCAGTCCAGTGTCGTTCTCACTGTCGCACCGCGGCAGGCTCGTCGTGACCGGCCCAAACGGAACAGGAAAATCCACCCTGCTCAAAGTTGCTGGCGGAGACCTTGCGCCAGACACCGGCGTGGTGCGCAAACCCCGCACGACGCGCCTGGGGTTTCTTCGCCAGGAGTCCGACCTGCCGCCCGAACGACGAGCGAGCGAGGTCTACGAAACGTACCTCGATGCGCTCGTTGCTGCCGGGATCGTGCCGTCCTCGGATGCGGTTGGGGTGTCGCAGCTCGGCCTCCTGAAACCGCGAGAGCTGAGCAAGCGGGTGGGCGAGTTGTCGATGGGGCAACAACGACGTCTCGATCTGGCGCTGGTACTCGCCGCGCGCCCCCATGTCCTGCTCTTGGACGAACCGACGAACCATCTCTCCATCGCCCTCGTCGACGAACTCACCGAAGCGCTGGGGGCAACCCAAGCGGCCGTCGTCATCTCTTCTCACGACCGGCAACTCCTGCGTGATGTGGCCGACTGGCCGAGCATCGACCTGTCGGCGATGGCCGGAAGCGCGGTGCCGGTATGACCGAGAAGAAGCTGAACCTGCTGCGCTCCATTCGGCCTCTTGCGACGCGCGACTACCGCCTCCTGTTCGCCGCTGTCGGCATCGAGGTCTTCGGCACCGGCGTGTGGACGATCGTGATGGTCTTCCAGGTGATCGCGTTGAACGACAGTCCGCTAGCGCTCTCAGCGGTGGCAACCGGGATGAGCCTGGGCCTGTTCGTGTTCTCCATGCTTGGAGGAGTTATCGCCGACCGTTTCTCCAAGCGCCGCATCATCATCACCGTGCAAGGCGGCACCGCCGCGATCATGTCCGCGGTGGCTGCCCTGTCGCTGACTGGGACTATCGAACTATGGCACGTCGCCGTCGCTTCGTTCGCGATGGGTGCCGGAAGCGCGTTCTTCTACCCGGCTTACAGCTCTTATCTGCCCCAGGTGCTTCCACCTGAGCAGCTTCTCGCCGCGAACGGCCTCGAAGGTGCGCTCCGGCCGACCCTCGGGCAGGGCCTCGGACCTGCACTCGGCGGAATCGTCGTCGGCTTGTTCTTCCCCGCCATCGGAGCGGTGATCGTTGCGGCCTCGTACACGGTCGCGTTCATCATCACCCTGTTCCTCAGCCGCCGTGAACATCTGGACGAACCGGTAGCGCCAGAGGATCGAACCAGCATGTGGGGCGATCTCCGTGCGGGCATTCGCTATGTGGTCGGCACCCGCTGGCTACTGTGGACACTGATCTTCGGTTCCTCGCTCGCGCTCATCATTCAGGGGCCGATCGAAGTGCTCCTGCCGTTCCTGACCCGCGACCGATTCGAGGACGCCGAAGCGACCTTTGGCTTCCTGCTGGCCGCATTCGGCATCGGCGGAGCTGTCGGCTCGTTGGTCGTGTCATCGCTGAGACTCCCGCGCCGCTACCTCACGTTCATGATCGCCTGCTGGGGCGGCGGCACTTTACCCCTCGTGGCAATAGGAATAGCCGACAGTCTGATCGTGATGCTTGCGGCCCTGTTCATCGTCGGAGCCGCCACAGGGGCCGGGGTCGTGATCTGGGGAACCCTGCTGCAACGGCTCGTTCCCCTCGACATGATCGGTCGCGTCGCAAGCCTTGACTTCTTCGTCTCGATCGCCTTCATGCCCGTTTCCATAGCTATTGCAGGCCCACTATCTCTACTCGTCCCAGTGCCGGTGATCTTCGTGGTTGCGGGAGTGCTTCCCCCTCTGCTCGCCGTGATCGCGCTGACCGCGGGACGCATGAGACAGGCTGAGGCGGGACGTCCGCTGGATGCCTTGTAGACCACAAAACAGATAGGGTCGATCTCCGTCATCAGTCCGCATACGTGAGGGCATCAGAACTTCGACGAGCGCGTTCGTCCGAGCCTCAGGCCGGACCATACGCGCCTTTGGTGGCGCGAACTCGAACTATGCATCGCCCTGTGCTGCCGGTGGCGTATGACTGTGTGAAGTTCATCATCGTGCGCGATGGCTCGGCCTGCCTGTTCTCCGAGTTCGGGCAACAGCCGGTCAAGGCCGGTGACGTGGTGATGCTGGGCGCGAACGTGCTCTGCGGGTCAGAACCCGAGGGGCACATCACGGTCACGACGATCTATGCTGACACCGACTTCCTGCTTGACCAACTGCGCTGGCAATACGCGGCATTCCTCGATGACCGGCTCGACGCGCAAGGGTTCGCCGAGACGATCTACACCGAGCCGGCGCAGATCTTGCGCCTCGGCGAAGACCGGGCGGGGATGCTGATGCCGTGGCTCGATGAGATGGTGCGGCTCAGCGTCGACGGGCACCCCGTGCGGCACTACCTGCGGATGCAGGCGCTGTGGTTCCAGATCGCCTACGTGATCGCCCCCTACATCAAGGTCTCGCCTGTGCGCCTCTCAGCATCTCAGCGTGCGCATATCCGGCCCGCCCTCCCTCGTGATCGACGCTTCGCCCCCTTGCGGGCTGAGGTTCGCCACGTCGCGCAGCTGCTGCGCGAGCGACCGGAGCAGCGGTGGTCGCTCGACGACCTCGCTGCTGAGGTTCACCTTTCGCCCTCGCGGTTGAGCAGCGTGTTCATCGAGGCATACGGCAAGACACCGTTGGCGTTCTTGACGATGATTCGGGCGGAGCTTCTGGCAAAATACTTGCGAGAGACCGACCTCACCGTCGCCGCCGCGATACAGCGCGTGGGCTGGCACTCCCGCAGTCACGCGACCCGACTCTTCCGCGAGTACGTGGGCGTCACACCGGGCTACTACAGGCAGATGCGGCGGGCGTTCACCGCCTGAGCGGTGTACTCGATCACCCAACCCTGAGCCGCATTATCGAGACTATCGGCGCTCGCCCGTTCCGGGCCGGTTTTGCCTGGTAGTCCGGTACAGACTCGTCGGGTTCTTCATGAAGCCTGACGGTCACAGTCTCGATTCCTTGTCCGTCTCGTCTTCCTGAACCTCCCGACGCACCTCACGGTCGTACGGCCACCCACTGGCGGGTGGCATCCGGCGGAAGGGAGGCCTGGCGATGGCTGAGGTACGCGACGCTCGCGCGGCGCACGATTTGATCGCGCGTCGGGCCTCGGCGGTCGCTGCGATCTTCTACCGGCTCGGCGAGAGTGTGCCGCTGCCACTCGTCGCGCGCGAGCTGGCCCGTCTCGATGTGCCGGTGTTCCCGTGCGCGCCAGGCGGGAAGCGTCCGATTCCCGAGCGCGGTTTCCACGAGGCGATCACCGACGCCGGGCAAGTGGAGGCGTGGTGGCGGCAGCGGCCTCGCGCGAACCTTGCCATCCCAACCGGCGCAGCCTCGGGTGTGGTCGTCGTCGACGTTGACGTACACAAGGTCGACGGGTACGCCGCGTTCGGACGCGCCGCACGCTCCGGGCTGCTGCCGGAGCCGTTGGCGGTCGTGACCACGCCCACTGGCGGCAGGCATCTGTACTACCCTGCGGACGCTGGGCGCGAGCAGCGGTCATGGCAAGTGGGCCGGGCGGGTATCGACTTTCGGGGTGACGGCGGCTACATCATCGTGCCTCCCTCGCAGCGCGCGATCGACGGTCACCCGACTTCATACCGAGTCGAGGCCGTTGCCGGAGGGCTGGTGGTGCCGCTGGCGGCGCAGCGGCTGCGCGACTTCCTCGACCCGCGCCCGAAGTACGTGCCCGCGCCGGAACCACCGGGCGGCTGGCCGCTGGACGTTGCCCGGCTCGCCTTGCAGGTGGCTCGCAGACCCGAGGGCGAACGCAACCTGGGGTTGTTCAAGGCCGCGTGTCGCATGGCCGAGCACGGCCACTCGCCCCGCGAAGCGCTCGACGCGCTCGGCCCGGCAGCGGGCCAGTCCGGGCTGGGCGAGCACGAGATCACCCGAACAGTCGGCTCGGCGTATCGCCACGTCAGCACCTACGGGCCGCGCCGTCGCGCCCCGGTACGCCAGACGGATTCCGGGTTCGCCCACAATGAGCCGCCGGTCTCGGTGAGTGGTCGGGGGCTGTGATGAGCGTGCAACGAGCGGCATGGGGTTGGGCGGTCGTGACCGCTGCGACCGGCACTGTGCTGATCGGTATCGGCGCGTTCTGGCTCTCGTTCATGGCTCTGGCCGACCTCGCGGCCCGGTCGGGTATCGCACCCGGGCAGGCGTGGATCTGGCCTTTGCTCGTGGACGGCTTGATCGTGGTCTCCACCATCGCGGTTGTCGCGCTCGATGGTCGCCGAGGTGCCTGGTATCCGTGGGCGCTGCTGATCTGCGGGGCACTCGTGTCGGTGGCTGCGAACGCGCTGCACGCGATCGTCGCTGCCGATGCCAGCGTGCCCGCCATGCTCGCCGCGACGGTCGCTGCCGTTCCGCCGCTGGTGCTGCTCGCCAGCACGCACCTCACCGTCGTCCTCACGCGCTCGACCGCCGCGCCGCTGAGCACGCCGCAGGCACCGTCCGAGCTACCCGCTGCGACCGAACCCTTGGCTGCGATCGAGTCCGAAGCAGCGCCGGACGCCGAGCCGGTGCTGGGGAGGCGTGACCGTGCCGCTCGGCTGCGCGAGGCCGGCTGGTCGAACAAGTCCATCGCCGATGAGCTCGGCGTGCACGCCTCGACGGTGGGCCGTTGGTTTACCCCGCCGGTCGAGGAACCGGAAATCACAACAGAGATGGAGACAACATCATGAACATTGACCCGCGAGAGCAGGCACGAGGATACGACGACTGGCGCGTCGAGGATGTGCCCGAACCGGGGATGCCAGAAGACCGCAGCGAGGTTCGGCAGGTGCCCGAGGCGGTTGCCGCCGCCGACGTGACCAAGCGCAAGGACACCACGGTCGAGACCGCCGCGACTGACGAGATGACCGATGCAGCTGAGGCAGCAGAGGTCGAGCAGAAACTCGAGGAACACCGGGCGCGCGGTATCGAGTGGGTGCGGCCCACCGATCTGATCGCCCGCAACACGGCATCGCTGGCCGGGCGGGGCATCGACATGGAAGTCGAGATGTCACGTAAGGCCCGCGAACCACTCGTGGCTGGGCTGCGGAACCTCGGTGACCGGGCAAGGCGGCTGTCGCCGCTGTCGGCGTTCGGGCACGGTGCCCGACACCACGCGCCGACGAGGGCTGCGGTCGGGAAGTCGTGAAGCGGTGAGTAGCGATGACTCGACAACGACCGCCCGACCGCCCCCGACGCGACGGCCAGCCCTGTGCACCTTGCCGCCAGGAGGTGCAATCATGACGACCCGCACGAGCTTCCGTGAACCGGAAGACTTCACCCGCAGCGAGGGCTTGCGTGCCCTGCTGAACCGACTGCACGAGGGCGGCCCCGGCGCGTGGCAGTGCGACCCGGTGGCCGCCGACCTAATGGCCTACGCCGCCGACAAGTACGGGGCGCTGGCCCGCAAGCACGGCCTCGACCCGTGGGAAGCAGCCAGTGCCGCGTTCGATGTGATGCGCACCAAGGCCGCGCGCACCGCGAACGACCCGTGGGGCGTGGTGACGCACGCCGTGCGCATCACCTGCATCGCCGAGGAACGCGGGCAGGGCCTGTTGTGTTCGGTGCATCAAGCCCGGCGTCCGCACATCTCCGCGTTCCACGACGCCGAGCGGCTGTCAGATCGGGAGAACCCGCTGACGGACTACCACTCGGCGTTCCACATCACCGACCCAGACCCAACCGGCGCCGACGAACCGGCAAGCACGACGGCGTGCTGCTCGGCAGGCTCAGCGGTCGAAGACGCCATCGCACTGTTCACGCTGCTGGGCTGGCCCCCGCATGTCGCCCGCGCCGGGGTCGAGCACATCTGCCAAGCGCTCGCCCGAGCAGGCAGCCGCCAGAGCGCCTACGAAGCGCTGCGCCGCGACAAGCACGCCCGCGCCCTGCTCGACGTGAACAGCACCGCGTGGACAGCGCTGCTGAAAGCTCTACTCGGGCATCCCAGCCCCGCCTACGCCGCGACCGCTGCCGGGCGCGGCATCCTGCTCCGGCTGCTGATCGGCGAGAGCCTGCGCGCGCTGCTGCGCGACGACGATCTCGTGCTGATGATCTCGCTCGCTGCCCCGAAACGCGGAGGCCGGTCATGAGCAGGCACACCGGGCACATCGAACTCGACCGCACCGTCGAGTCCATCATCGTCGGCAACCGGCACCGCACCGACCTGGGCGACCTGACCGCGCTGGCCGAGTCCATCGCCCGCGACGGCCTCCTGCAACCGCTGACGGTCACCATCGACGGGGTACTGGTGTGCGGCGCGAGACGGCTGGCCGCGATCAAGCTGCTCGGCTGGCGCACGGTGAACGTGTGGGTGCGCTCGGGCATCACGGGCAGGCTCGGCCACCTGCTGGCCGAGCAAGACGACAACATGCTCCACAAAGACCTCACCCCGGTCGAGGCGGCTGCGCTCTACCGCGAGCTGAAGACCCTCATGGCCGAGGACGCTTCACGCAGGCAAGCCGCGACACGGTTCAGCGCGGAGAACCAGCCCGGAAAGGACGGTGCGGGAAAGTTTCCCGCACCGTCCTTTCCGGTGGGCCGCGCCAGCGAGCAAGCCGCCGCGATGATTCCCGGCGGCGCGTCGTACAAGACGCTCGACAAGATCGACTACCTGCGGCAAGTCACCGACGACCCCGACCTGCCCGCCACGGTGCGCGGCGACGCCGCTGCCGAACTCGAACGCATCGACGCCGGTGCCCCGGTGCATCCCGGCTTCGAGCGCATCCGCGCCGCCGTCACCGAAGCCGCAAGCGAGACCACCGATCTGGAAGCGCTCGCACAAGAAGCCGTCGCCCGCGCGCAGGCGGCGCAGACCAACCCCGCACCGGTCACCTCCACGGGTGAGACCGAGCCTGCACGGTGGCCGGTGCGCGCGTTCGTCGCCACCTGGAGCGAGCTTGCCGACTGGTGGACGCACTACGACGCCGAAGTACTGGCGAACGAACTCAACGATGAGCAGATCGCCTCGTTCCTGGCGACCGCTGACGGCACCAGCGCGTTCGCAGACGAGCTGCGCACGGCGCGACAGGTGCTGAGCAATCCGCGTAGGCACCTCCGAGCGCTCTGACCCTGATCGGGTGCGCGGTGGCGCACCTGGGGGTCATGAAGACGACTCCCGATGACCCCGCCCGCGCCCGCCGCCGACTGATCTCCTTTGTCTGCGCCGGGGTCGCGTTCCTCGTCCTGGCCGCGATCGGTGTCTACGGGCTGGTGACCGGCCCGAACGACGCCGACCCGTCACCCGATGGGCCACCGACGCCGATTCGCATTGACCCCGATCAGCCGACTCCGCGCCTGCCCTACATCACCCCGTCGACCGACCCGGACGAGTTCGCGCGCGATGCCGCGCACGCGCTGTTCACCTGGGATACCACCAGCGGGTTCCTGCCGCTGGACTACACCGCCGTGCTGCTGGACGTGGGCGACCCGACCGGGAACGAGCAGGCGGGCCTGGCCTCTGACATCGCCGCCTACCTGCCGTCGCGTGACGCCTGGGTCGATCTGCGCCAGTACAGCACGACCCAGCACTTGACCATCACCGACGCCTACGTTCCCGAGCAGTGGGCGCAAGCGGTCGAGCAAGCTCGGCCCGGACAACTCCCGGTCGGTGCGACCGCGATCACGATCGAGGGCACCCGGCACCGCGAGGGCATCTGGAACGAGGAACCCGTGACATCCGAGCACCCGGTGGCGTTCACGATCTTCCTCGCCTGCCCACCCGACGACCCGCCGAGCGGCAGCCAGAGCGAGACCAGCGCGCCCGATGCGGGTGCGGTGCCGTCCTGCTACCTGCTGCGCCTGTCGATTCTCGACCAGCCGCTGCGCTGAGACGAAAGGCCATGACGATGAAGAAAGCAGTCATCGCCCTCGCCCTGCTGCTTCTGCTCGGCCCATTCATGGGCCTGCTGGCGATCGGCGTGCTGATGAACCCCGCCGCGAACGCCGAGTGCACCATCGACGGCTCCGGCATCACCGTGGGGAACATCCCTGACTCGTTGACCGCGACCACCGCGAACGGCGAGACCATCACACTCAATCGGCAGCAACTCACGCACGCGGCCACCATCATCGAGATCGGTTCCGGCATCGACGGGGTGGGGCGCGACGGCATCCAGATCGCGCTCATGGCCGCACTGACCGAATCCAGCCTGCGGATGCTGTCGAACACCTCTGCGTACCCCGAGAGCGCCGACTACCCAAACGACGGCAACGGCGGCGATCATGACTCGCTCGGCCTGTTCCAGATGCGCCCGCAGTCGGGGTGGGGAACGGTTGCCGAACTCATGGACTCCACGTATCAAGCGCGGGCGTTCTACGGCGGGCCGGACGGCCCCAACTACCCAAGTCCGCGTGGCCTGCTCGACATTCCCGGTTGGCAGCAGATGGGCAAGGGTGAGGCCGCGCAAAGCGTTGAAGTGTCGGCCTACCCGGATAGGTACAACAACTACGAGCCGGTCGCGCTCACCATCCTGGGCACGCTCACCGGCTCCGGTGGCCCGACCACGATCAGCGCCGGGGCGCAGCCGGTCACGGTCGCATCCGAGATTGCGGAGACCGCGCGGGTCGTGTTCCCGCTGCCGGAGGGAACCTGGGTCGCCACCGACCCGTTCGGGCCGCGTGTCCACCCGATCACCGGCGAAGACAGCTTCCACACCGGCGCGGACTTCGCCGCCCCGGACGGCACGCCCATCCTCGCCGCCGCGTCGGGCACGGTGACCGTCGCGGAGTTCTCCGGTGGCTACGGGGGCCTGGTCGTCATCGAGCACCGCATTGACGGGCGCACGGTCGCTACCGCCTATGCGCACAGCTGGCAGCACGGCATCCACGTCTCGGTGGGCGATCAAGTACGCGCCGGGCAGCACATAGCCGACGTCGGGAGCAGCGGCATGTCGACGGGGCCGCATCTGCATTTCGAGGTTCGTGACGGCGGCACCAATGGCGAGTTCATCGACCCTGCCGCATGGCTGAATCAGCACGACGCCGCCGACCTCCCCGAAGCCGAGGTCGGGCCTCCGAACGGCTGCAGGAGCAGCACCGGAACCGCCGGTGACCCGGCCCCGTTCGACGGTGATGACCCGAACCGGATGGTTGACGACCCGACCTCGAACGGGCAGATCACCGCGCGGATGCTGCACCTGTACGAGCAGACTCTCGCGCAGTTCCCCGACATCGGGTGGGGCTGCTACTCGCCCCGCCCCGGCACCACTTCGGAGCATCCTCTCGGCAGGGCGTGCGATCTGACGTTCGGCAACGCGATCGGCCAGTACCCGACCGCCGAGCAACTCGACTACGGCTGGCAGGTCACCGAGTGGATGCAGACCCACGCCGAAGCGCTCGGCGTCGAGTACCTGATCTGGCAGGGCAAGATCTGGTCGCTCTCGCGCGATGCGGAGGGCTGGCGTCCGTACAACGGCGGCGGGATGCACGACCCCGACAACGTGACGGGTGGGCACTACGACCACCTGCACGTCACGGTGAAGTAGCGGGGTGCGTCATGGACGTGTTTCCCGACTTCGACGGACTGGCCGGTATCAGCGATCTACGAGAGGTCGTCGGAGCGCTACTGATGTTCGCCCTCATCATCGCCGTGCTGATGCTGATCGTCTCGGCGATCATCTGGGCGGTCTCATCGAGCACCGGCAACTATTCCGCCGCCGCCAAAGGCCGCGTCGGAGTGCTGGTCTCCCTCGGCGGCGCAATCCTCGCCGGTGCCGGTGTCGCCTGGATGAACTGGCTGCTCGGCGTCGGCCAGCAACTCTGACCCGCCCTGGCTTCTGAGCGCCCGCCCCTCCGGGGGTGGGCGCTTTTTCGTGTGCGTGGCAGCGGCGAGCACCTGACGGCAGAACCATCCGTCCTCTCGAAAAGGAGAACTGCCGTGATCGACATCGACCCTAACTCCAGCGGCTTGCCGGGCATCGAGCAGCTGCGCATCATCGTCGGCGCAGTCATGACCGTGGGCCTGATTCTCAGTGTTCTGGCGCTGATCGTCAGCGCGATCATCTGGGCCTACGGCTCGAACTCCAGCAATCCGCATCTGGCCGGTCGGGGCAAGATCGGCGTGTTGATCTCGTGCGGTGCCGCCGTCGTCTGTGGCGCGAGCGTGACCCTCATCAACTTCTTCTGGGGCGTCGGCCAAGCCGTCTGACCCGCCCATCTACTCCGAACCACTAGGAGGCTCGTGATGGGCGTGTGCGATATCCCCGTCATCTCTACCGTCTGCGACGTTGCCGGTGAAGCCGCCGCGACGCTGATCTCGGCACCATTCGACTGGCTCGCCAGCGCGATGGGTGCGGCCGCCGGCTGGCTCTTCGAGGCCGTGTGGACGGTCTTCGACTCGACCACGCTGGTCGACGTCACCAGCGGCGAGTACGTGGGCGTCTACAACCTGATCTTCGGCATCGCCGTGTTCGTCATGTTGCTGTTCTTCTGTCTGCAACTCATCACCGGCATGATTCGCCGAGAACCCGCAGCCCTCTCCCGCGCAGCCCTGGGCCTGGCCAAGAGCGTGCTCGGTTCCTTTGTGGTCATCACGCTCACGGCTCTGCTGCTGGAGATCGTCGATCAACTCTCGGTCGGCATCATCCAAGCCGCAGGCGAAACCACCGCCACGATGGGCGACAAGATCGCCCTGCTGGTCGCCGGGCTGACCGCGCTGAACGTGGGTGCTCCCGGCGTCGGGGCGATTCTGACCATCTTCCTCGCAGCCCTGGCCATTGCCGCCGCCGCGATCGTGTGGCTGTCGCTGCTCATCCGCAAGGCGCTCCTGCTGGTCGCGGTGGTTCTGGCCCCGTTCGCGTTCTCCGGTGCCTCGTGGGATGCCACGCGCGGCTGGATTTCCAAATGGGCGATGTTCGTGGTCGCCTTGGTGCTCTCCAAGCTCGTGCTGGTCGTCATTCTGCTGGTCGCGGTGACCCAGGTGTCGGCCCCGATCGACGCCGACCTGTCGAACATCGCCGACCCGCTCGCCGGGGTCGTGCTGATGGCACTGGCCGGGTTCGCCCCGTACATGACGTACCGGTTCCTGTCGTTCATCGGCTTCGACCTCTACAACTCAATGGGCAGCGAGCAAGAGGCCAAGAGCGCACTCAACCGCCCCGTGCCGACACCGGGCAAGCCGCAGGGCGGCGACCCGAAGCAAGTCCTCGACGGGAAAGGCGACGGCGGCGACAAGAAAGCCAGCAGCGGAAGCGGCGGTGCCGGTGGTGGCCCCAAGGCGAAGCCCACGCCACCGCCGTCCTCAGCTGGCGGTGCTGGCGCAGGCAGTGGTTCTGCCGGAGCCGCAGGTGGCGGTGCGGCGGCGGCAGGCCCGATCGCTGCCGGGGTCGTGGCCGGTGCCGCCGTGGTCAAAGCAGCAGCAACCGCCGGGCCGAAAGCAGGGCAGGCGCTCGCCGATCAAGCCGACCACGCCGCGAGCGGTGCCGAGCAGTCGGGGTCGGCCCCGGTCACCCCGCACGCGCCGCCGCCCTCGCAACCACTGCCGAAGACCCCCAGCAGTTCCCCGCCACCGAAGCCGACCAAGGAGTGACCCGCCATGCCCAGCACTGAAACGGCCCACGAGCGCGGCGGCGAGCTGGTGCCCGTGAAGTTCTCCCGTCTCACCAGACGCGGCATCCTGCTCGGCCTGTCGCTGAGCCAGCTGATTACCCTCGGTGTCGGCGGGGCGAGTCTCGTGGCCGCGTTCTACGGCGGTGGCGGTGTCCTGTTCCTCATCACCGCGCCCGTCTGGGTGCTCGCTGCTGCGATCACCTGGATTCCGGTTGCGGGCCGCCCGCTCGTGGAGTGGTTGCCGGTGGCCTGCTGGTGGCTGTGGCGCAAGACCGGTGGGCAACTGGCCTACCGGCGCAGAATCGTCACCCCGCGCCCGGCGGGAACGCTCGCGCTGCCCGGCGACATGGCCCGGCTGCGGGAGTACACCGACCCCGAGACCGGGGCTGGGATGGTGCACGACCCGACCGCCGGAACCCTCACCGTCGTCACCATGATCACCCATCCCGCGTTCGTGCTGCTCGACCCCGGCGAGCAGGAACGCCGCGTGACCGCGTGGGGCCGGGTGCTGGCGACCGTGTGCCGCTCCGGGCGCATCGCCACCCTGCAAGTGCTCGAGCGCACCCTGCCGGACTCCGGGCAGGGCTTGGCCGAGTGGTGGGCCGCGCACGGCACCGCTGACGGCTCGTGGGCGGCGACGACCTATCAGGAGCTGATCGACCGGGCCGGGCCTGCCGGGGAACGTCACGCGACCACGCTCAGCCTGAGCCTGGACATGCGCGCCGCCGCCCGCCAGATTCGCACCGCTGGCGGTGGCATCAAGGGCGCGGCGAACGTGCTGCGTCAGGAGATGGGCACCCTGTTGGCGGCGCTGCGCTCGGCAGACCTGACGAGCAAGGGCTGGCTCAGCACGGGGCAGATCGCGGTCATCCTGCGCTCGGCGTATGACCCGGCTATCGCCGCGACGCTGGAACGCCACGGCGACCTCGGGCACGACCTCGCCACCGCCGGGCCGGTCGCGGTCACCGAGTCGTGGGGGCATCTGCGCAGCGACTCGGCCTATCACACCGTCGTCTGGATTTCGGAGTGGCCGCGCTCGATGGTGCATCCGGGGTTCCTCTCACCCGTGTTGCTGTCCAGTGGTATCCACCGTGCGTTCTCGTTGATCTGTACCCCGTTGCGCACCGATCAGGCCGCGCGCGACATTCGCCGCAAGAAAACGGAGTACATCAGTGACGCGGCCCAGCGCGCCCGCATCGGGCAGATCGAAGACGCTTCGCAAACCGCTGAGTACCACGACGTGCTCCAGCAGGAGGCAGACCTCACCGCCGGGCACGGGGTGCTGCGCTACACGGGTCTGATCTCCGTGTCGGCCGACTCGCTCGAGGAACTGGAAGCGGCCGTCGCCGCTATCGAGCAGGCCGCCGTCCAAGCCTCGTGCGAGACGCGTGTGTTGGTCGGCCAGCAGGCGCAAGCGTTCACCGCCGCCGCGCTGCCGCTGTGCCGCAAGGTCTGAGCCGTCCGGCGCACCTCGAAGCCACCCGCACCGATTCATCTGGAGGCCCGACATGCCTACGTTCAACGACCCGACCGCCGACGCGGAGGAAGCCCGCCAAGCGTTGCGCGGTCTCGCGCACGCCACCATCCGCATCGACGACCCAGACCGGCTCTACGGCATCGTCGGGGAACTGCTCGGCTCGGCACGCTCGTTCGAACAGTCGCTGATCCAGATGGCCGGGGCCAGCCTCACCTATCAAGGCCGCGCCGCGCATGACGACGGCGACCGCAATCTCGGCGCGGCCGACGCCTGGGCCGCCGCCGACGCGCTCCGGCAGGCCGCTCAGCACGCCAGCGCCTTGGAGTCTTCGCTGGATCAGGCGTCCGGGCACCTGGGCCGCATCGCCTGGCAGCGACCGCAACGGCAATGGGTGACGGTGGTGTTCTTGCAGGGCGACGAAGCCGAGCAGGTGCTCGACCTCGTAGATCGGGGCGACCTCGATGACGCGCTGAGCCAGCTGCGCGGCTACGACTACGGGGACGAGACCACCAACGCCGCGCTCGCCAACGGACACGTCTACGACGAACCGCCCACCGACCTGAACTCCCAACGAGTCGATGACGACGACTACGCCCTGATCTACAGTCTCGCCCTCGGGCACGCCGGGCTGTACCGCGCTTACATCCCTCCCGCCGACGCGACGACAGCGGGTGACGGCCCGCAGCACACCGGGCCTGCGCAGGACGCGGCCAATGCCGAGGCCGCGCGGCGGGCGCTCGATGAGCGCCGGAACCGGGTGCGCGGCGACGGTTCATGGTTCACCCCTGACCGGATCGCGGAGGTCAAGCGCAACCGAGGGCTGGAGCGATGAGCCCCCGCGATGATGAGAAACTGCACGCCTCGGTGCTGGTCGCCCCAGCGAAAGAGCGACGACGCTACCGCAAGCAGCGACGCCAGGCCGCGAACCAGCTGCACCGCGAGCAGCGTCAGCAGTGGATGGACGAGGCCAAGGCCAAAGCGGAGGCCGAGAAAGCCGAGCGCGCGGCACGCCAGTATCTGCCCGCCGCAGGCGAGCCCGGCGCGTCGATGCTGCGCACGCCGGGCCGTTTCCGTCTGCCCCGGCATCAAGACACGAGCGCCACCTTGTCGGGCGCGTATCCGTTCGTCGCCGAGGGCGGCCTCGGCAGTAGCGGAGTGTTCGTCGGCCAGGATCTCTACAGCGGCGGCTCGTTCGTGTACGACCCGTGGGTGCTCTACGCCAACGGCGTCATCACCGCACCGAACCTCATCATCGCCGGGATCGTCGGCTCCGGTAAGTCCTCACTGGTGAAGTCGCTCTACACCCGCAGCCTCCCGTTCGGGCGGCGCGTGTACGTGCCGGGCGACCCGAAAGGGGAACATACGGCGGTCGCCGAGGCGGTCGGCGGCAGGGCTATCGCGCTCGGGCACGGCATGGCGAACCGGCTCAACCCTTTGGACGAGGGCTATCGACCCTCCAACTTCACCGACGCGGAGTGGGAGAGCACCGTCGCTGCACGCCGCCGCGACCTCATCGGCGCGCTGGCAGAGGTCGTGCTTACGCGCCCGCTGACCCCGCTTGAGCACACCGCGATCGACACCGCGCTGACCGCGACCGTGCGGGAGAACGCGGTACCGATTCTGCCGATGGTCGTCGAGCGCATCCTCACCCCGTCCCACGACGCCGACGGACGGCTGGCGGAGGACGGCCGCATCGTCGGCCACGCTCTGAGGCGGTTGGTCGCGGGCGATTTGGCGGGGTTGTTCGACGGCCCCTCGACGGTACAGTTCGATCCGACGCTGCCGATGATGAGCCTCGACCTGAGCCGCGTGACCGAGAACAGCACGCTCATCAGCGCGTTGATGACGTGCTGCTCGGCGTGGATGGAGTCGGCGCTGCTCGACCCGGCAGGCGGTCAGCGGTGGGTGATCTATGACGAGGCGTGGCGTCTGATGTCGCAGCCGTCGTTGCTCAGACGGATGGACGCGCACTGGCGGCTCGCCCGGCATTACGGCATCGCCAACGCCTTGATCTTCCACAAGCTGACCGATCTGGAGAACGTCGGCGACTCCGGTAGCGCCATGCGGTCGCTCGCCAACAGCCTGCTGGCGAACGCCGAGACGCGCGTGATCTACCGGCAAGAATCCGACCAGCTGGGCGTCACCGCCAAGGCCCTCGGCCTGACGACCACCGAGCGCAAGCTGCTGCCCTCGCTCGGCGTCGGGCAGGGACTGTGGAGCATCAAAGAACGCAGCTTCATCGTTCAGGCGCAACTACACCCCGCCGAGTTGGAACTCTTCGAAACAGGGTTCCGGGCAAGGGGTCTGGCTCCCGGCACCAGAGGTTCGTGACCGCACGGTGCGTCTGCCGGTGCACCTGACGGGTATGACACAGCATTCAGCATCCGCGTTCACTCTTCGCCCGACTCCGCCTTACGACATCGAAGGGCGCATGTTCGAGCCTGGCGAGACCGTCGGTGTCGCCGTCCTGCTCCGTAGCACCGAAGCCAACCAGTACGGCGAGGTACAAGCGACCATCACTGCCGCCGACTTCCCGGCTCGGTGGGAAGCCCTGGTGTTCGTCGGATACGACAGCGGAACGCTCAACAACATCGACCCCCGCTGAGGCGCTGACCCCCTGTTCCGGGTGACGGTGCGTACCTGGCGGTATGAGAAAACCGCCTGCTCACGCCTCTGCTCCCGCGCCGGTGTCGATGCCGCTGATCCGCCTGACCGTGCACGACGACGGCACGATGAGCGCCACCGTCAATGGGGAACCCCTCACTCCTCCGTTCGGCGAGGGCGTATGGCGGCGCAGCTCGTTCGCGCAGATTGTCGATCAGGTCACCGCCGACCGGATGATCCCGGCACGGGTCGAGGTCACCGAAGCCGATGGCTCCACATTCACCGACATCATCACCGCCACCGCCCGCAAGAACTCCCCGGCATCGGCACCGCCCGAACCCGCCCCGGCCGACGTGCCCCGGCTGCTGGAAGTCACCGGGGAGGGCTTCGTGCCCGGCGAGGACGTTGCCGTGTGCCGCATCATCCGGCACACCGACGCCGCCCCGACCGGCACCGCCCGCGCCCTCATCGACCTGGCCCACGATCAACTCGACCCTGGCGATGAGGTCGTACTCATCGGCTGGGTGTCGGGCACCTTGGTCGTGCGGAGCCTGTCATGAGCAGCCCGGCACCGGGCAGGCAGACCGGCTCGTTCGGTGACGAGCTGACCAACGCCGCCATGATCGGGCTGATCGGCGTGTTCGCGCTCGCGCTGCTGTTGCGCGCGGCCGGGTCGGTCGCCGCGTTCCTCACCGGCACCGCCCAACCCGGAGCCGGCCCCGCCGCCGGAGTCGGCGTGCTGTTCAACCCTGGCGACCCGGCGACCGCGCTGGACGCCGAGGGCCTGAACGTCGTCGCCTACTGGATCGTCGCGGTCGTCCTGATCGGCCTGCTGGGGGCGGCGATCACCTGGGTCTGGACACTCCTGCGCCGCCAGTCACACAAGAGCGCGCAAGACCCGCACCGACTGCCCGGAACGGCAACAAAACAGGACGTCGCTCAGGCCGCCTCCACCAAGGCGCTGCTCGCGCGGGCGGGCAATCTCCGTCCCTCGCTGGAGCACCCCGCACCGTCCGACGTTGGCTACCGGATCGGTACCTCGCATGGGCTTGACGTGTGGGCGAGCGTGGAAGACTCCCTGCTGGTCATCGGCCCGCCGCGAAGCGGGAAATCTCTCCAGATCGTCGTGCCGTCGATCTTGGATGCCCCCGGCGGCGTGGTCGCAACCTCGACACGCCCGGACAACCTCACCGCGAGCCTGCGCGCAAGACAGCGCATCGGCCCGACGGCGGTGTTCGACCCGCAGCATCTGGCCGAGGGCATCCCGGCCGGGCTGCGCTGGTCGCCGATCAGGGGGTGCGAAGATCCGCTGACGGCGATGATCCGCGCGACCGGCCTCGCCTCGGCCACCGGCCTGTCCTCTGGCGGTGTGGAGGGCGGCGGGTTCTGGGAGGGCAAGACGCGCTCGGCGTTGCAAGCCCTGCTGCACGCGGCCGCGATCGACCACCGGCCACCATCGGAGTTGTTCCGGTGGACGCTCGACCCGACGGCCGCCGCCGACGCGGTGGCGATCTTGACGAACAGCCCGCTGGCGGCGGGCGGCTGGGCCGAGTCGCTGGAGGCGATGATCGACGCCGACCCGAGGACGCGCGACTCGATCTGGCAGGGCGTGTCACTGTCGCTGAGCGCCCTGGCCGACCCGCGCGTGCTCGATGCGGTCTCGCCGGGCGAGGGCGAGGAGTTCGACCCGGAGAAGTTTATCCTCTCGCGCGGCACCCTCTATCTGCTCGCCACCGGCGCGGGCGCGGGTGCGAGTGCCGCGCTCGTGGCGGCGTTCGTGGAAGACCTCGTCGAGGCTGCCCGTCGCGTGGCGGCACGCTCACCCGGCGCGCGTCTCGACCCGCCCCTGCTGCTCGCCTTGGATGAGATCGCCAACCTCAGCCCGCTGCCGAGCCTGCCGACGCTCATGTCGGAGGGAGGCGGAACGGGCATCACCGCGATGCCGGTGCTCCAGAGCCTCGCCCAGGCGCGGGATCGGTGGAGCGAGAATCAGGCCAACGCGATCTGGGATGCGGCGATCACCAAAGTCATCCTCGGCGGCGCATCCAACTCCCGTGATCTGCAAGACCTCTCCGCCCTGATCGGGGAGCGCGACGAGTTCACCGACAGTGTGACCTTGGGCGACCACGGCACCCGGTCGAATCAACGCTCGGTCAGGCGCATAGCGATCATGCCGCCCGAGCGCATCCGCACCCTCCCGTTCGGCACGGCGGTCACGCTGCTGCGCTCGGCCCCGCCGATCATCACCGATCTGCGCCCGTGGACGAAGCGCGACGACGGCGAGCGGCTGAAGGCCGATCGGGTCGAGATCGAGGCGCTGCTGGAACGAGGCGCGAATGGCTCCTGAGCCACACCTATCTCACCGACCGCTGATCCGTAGCCGCGAGCTGCGGTCGGCGGTGGCAGCAACGACGGCACAGGTGTGGAGGTGATGACCGATGGCCCGCAGGAGCCGGAAAGCGCCGCCCGGTCAGCTCGAGTTCGACCTGTGGGGGCTGGACGAGCAGACCGCCGACGAGCAGATCACCGACGCGGCCGAAACCGCGACCGGGGTGGAGGGAGCAGACCATGAACAAGTACGGGGCGCAGGCGATGCGGCACTGGAAGACCCACGCGCCCGAGCGGTTCCAGAGCCTGGACGACCCGGCTCGGTTCTTCACCGAGCTGGGCCAGCAGGCGCAGGGCCAGATCACCGAGCTGGCGCGGCAGATCGAGGCGAACCGCCCGTTGCTGCTGGCCAAGACGTCCTCTTCGAGGGAGACTTATCTCAAGGACATGGCACACCGGATGACGGCGCTACGGATAGCGGAGGAGGTCGTGATGCAGCAACTCGCTTGGGTCAGCGACCCGAGCCTGCCGCTGGACGAGGCCCGGCAGGAGTGGAACCAGACCACGCCGAACGACGAGAACCTCATCATGTGGGCCGAGCGGATGCAGGACGCCCCCGACCTGATGCCCTCGACGGTCGATCTGGAGCAGAAAGCGAAAGACTGGGCCGTGCCGACTTGGTTCTTGGAGGGCCTGGTCGAGGCGGAGATCCCGAGGCGGTATCTGGAAGAGCACCAGAGCCTGCTGGCCGAAGCGGCGACGATCCGCTTCCTGCGCGAAGTCCACTAACCCCCGAGACCGGCCCGGAGCCCGCGTCTGCCGCGCCAGTGGCGCGGTTCGTGCCCGCCACGCACGACGACCTCGCCCCGTCGGGCGCGAAAGCGCGCTTCCGGGCGAACATCGCCGCCATCGAAACCGCCCGGCTGCTGGTCGCGCAAGAGCGCCCGGCGACCATTGATGAGCAGCAGACGCTCGCGCGCTGGTCGAGCTGGGGCGCGGTGCCGGAGGTATTCGACGAGTCCAAGCAGGACTGGAGTACGGAGCGGGTGCAGCTGCGGAGCCTGCTGACCCCGGACGAGTGGGATGCCGCTGCGCGCACGACGATCAACGCGCACTACACCGACCCGTTGATCGTGCGGCAGATGTGGCGGGCGATGACCGCGCTCGGCTTCGACGGCGGCAGGGTGCTGGAACCCGGCTCCGGGCTGGGCACGTTCCTCGGCATGGCACCCGAACGGGCGCGCATGACCGGGGTGGAACTCGACCCGGTGACCGCGGCGATCAGCCGCGCCCTGTACCCGCACGCCGAGGTGCGCGGCGAGTCGTTCGCTGACACCCGACTGCCCGAAGCCTCGTTCGATGCGGCGATCGGGAACGTGCCGTTCTCCGACGTGACCTTGCACGACCCGGTGCATAACCCGACCCGGCTCTCGATGCACAACCACTTCATCCTCAAGAGCTTGCGGCTGACCCGGCCCGGTGGGATGGTCGCGGTGCTCACGTCGCAGTACACGATGGACGCGCAGAACCCCGGCGCGCGCCGGGAAATGGCGATGCTCGCCGATCTTGTGGGCGCGGTCAGGCTCCCCGCCGGGGCGCACCGGCGCACGGCGGGCACCGACGTGGTGACCGATCTGCTCATCCTGCGCCGACGCGATGACGGGCAGTCCCCGGCAGATGATCTGTGGGAGACGGTCACCCCGATCAGCCTGGACGGGCAGGCCGCGAAGATCAATGCCTACTTCGATCACTATCCCGAGCATGTGCTCGGCACCCTGAGCATCCGGCAGGGCATGTACGGCAGGCCAGCGGTCACGGTCGACGGCGACCTCGACCGGCTCGAAACCGACCTGGGCGATGTGCTCGACCAGATCACGTTCACAGCCCGCCGCCGAGACCTGGCGTTCACCGCGCCCACGGCGGAGCATCAGGCGCGGCAGGCCGCGCGCGTGCCGTCGCCGCCGCAGTTGTGGGATGGCAGCATCGTCGCCACCGACACCGGGTTCGGCACCGTCGTCCAAGGCTCCGTCGAACCGTTGGAGGTGCCGAAGTCGGCGGGGCCGGAACTGCGCGCCCTGCTGGGGTTGCGCGACGCGGCGCACCGGCTGCTCGACCTGGAGGCCGCGACCGTCGATGACACCGACGAGATCAACGCGGCACGCGAGGGCCTGTACCGCGACTACCGCCGTTACGTCGGCAGGTACAAGGCGCTGAACCGTTACACGCTGCACCGCACCGGACGCACCAACGATGCCGGGGAAGACACCTATGCGCGCAAGGTGCCGACCGCGATCAGGCTGCTGCGCTCCGACCCGTTCGGGGCGCTCGTGCTCGCCCTGGAGCAGTTCGACGACACCGACCAGACGGCAACCCCGGCGGCGATCATGACGCGCCGCGTCGTCTCCCCGCGCACCGAACCCCAAGGCGTGGACACCCCTGCCGATGCGATAGCGGTCAGCCTCGACCGCACCGGCAGGATTGACCTGCCGCTGATCGCCGACATGCTCGGCATGGACGAGACCGAAGCCCGGCAGTCGTTGACCGGGCTGGTGTTCACCGACCCGCTCACCGACGAACTCATCCACGCCCCCGCGTATCTCTCCGGCGACGTGCGCGTGAAGCTGGAGCACGCCACCGAGCGCGCCGCCGACGACCCGGCGTTTCAGGCGAACGTAGACGCGCTCACCGAGGTCGTACCCGAAGCGCTCGGCGTGGAAGAGATCAGCGCCCGCATGGGCGCGGTGTGGATTAGCGCCGACGTGCACGCGCAGTTCTTGAACGAGCTGCTGCGCACCCGCGACGTGAACGTGGAGAACCCGCTGCCGGGCATGTGGGAAGTGCGGGGAGGCCGCCAAGGGCTGCTGGCCACCAGCGAGTGGGGCACAGAGCGTCGCCCCGCACCCGACATCGCCCAGGCGATCATGGAGCAGAAGACCCTGCTCGTCTACGACGAGATCGAGGACGTCGACGGCAAGAAGCGTCGGGTGCTCAACCCCTTGGAGACCACCGCCGCGCAGGAGAAAGCCGACGCCCTACAAGAGCGGTTCGCCGAGTGGGTGTTTGAAGACCCGGAGCGTGCCCGCACGCTCGTGGCCGAGTACAACCGGCGCTTCAACTCCATCGTGCTGCGCGACTACACCGACGCGGGCGAGTACCTGAGCCTGCCGGGGCTGGCAGAGAACTTCACCCCGCGCCCGCACCAGCGCTCCGCCGTCGCGCGCATGATCGCCGAACCCTCTGCCGGGTTGTTCCACGAGGTCGGGGCGGGCAAGACGGCGGAAATGATCATGGGCGTCATGGAGATGCGCCGCATGGGGCTGATCGACAAGCCCGTGCTCGTGATTCCGAATCACATGCTCGAACAGTTCTCCCGCGAATGGCTGCAAATCTATCCGCAGGCCCGGATTCTCGCCGCGTCCAGCAAAGACCTCACCGCCGACAAGCGCCGCCTGTTCGTCGCACGGGCCTCGGCGAACGAGTGGGATGGCGTGCTCATGACGCAGGGCGCGTTCGAGAAGATTCCGCTGCGCACCGAGACCCAGCAGGCGTACATCCAAGCCCAGGTCGACGACATGCGGGAAGTGCTCGCCACCGCGACGGGCGAGAACGCGATGAGCGTCAAGCGCATCCAGCGCAAGCTGCTCCAGCTGGAGAACAAGGTCAAAGCACGCATCGACACCAGCCGGGATGCCGGGGTGTGCTTCGAGGACACCGGCATCGACTACGTAGTCGTGGACGAAATGCACATGTACAAGAACCTCGCCACCGACTCGAACATCCAAGACGCCGCGATCGAGGGTTCCAACCGCGCCTCCGATCTGCACATGAAGCTCGAATACCTGCGCTCCCAAGGCCGCGAACGGGTCGTCACCGGGGCGACCGCGACGCCGATCTCGAACAGCGTGACCGAGGCGTTCGTGATGCAGAAGTACCTGCGCCCGGACTTGCTCGACGCCGCCGGTATCGGCGCATTCGATGCGTGGGCGGCGACGTTCGGGCAGACGGTTACGCAGATGGAGATGGCCCCGACCGGCAACAACACGTTCCGCATGAAGACTCGGTTCGCCAAGTTCCAGAACGTGCCCGAGATGTTGAAACTCTGGTCGATCTTCGCCGATGTGAAGACCGCCGAGGATCTGCAACTACCCACCCCCGAGATCGCCGAGCGTGACGATGGCAGGCGGGCACCGGCCACGGTCGCTGTTCAGCCCACGGTCGAGCTGGAGCAGTTCATCGAGACCCTTGGTAGACGCGCCGAAAAGGTCGCCTCCCGGTCGGTGTCGCCGAGCGAAGACAACATGCTCACGATCAGCACCGATGGGCGCAAGGCCGCGCTCGACATTCGTATGATCGTGCCGCGCGACCCCTCTGGGCCGACCAAGGTCGATCTTGCCGCCGACAGCATCCACCGGGTCTGGGAGCAGACGAAAGACAACACCTACCTCGACCCGATCACCGGGCAGGAGTCGTCGGTGCGGGGTGCGTTGCAGCTGGTGTTCTCCGACATCGGAACCCCGAACCCGACCCAGTGGAACGCCTACGACGAACTGCGGGCGCAACTCGTCGCGCGCGGGATGCCGCCCGAGTCCATCCGGTACATGCACGAAGCCAAGACCGACGTGGACAAAGCCAGGTTATTCGCTGCCGCGCGTGCCGGGCACGTCGCGGTGCTGATGGGTTCCACGCAGAAGATGGGCGTCGGCACGAACGTCCAGAACCGGGCCGTCGCGCTGTATCACCTGGACTGTCCGTGGCGACCCAGCGACATCGCCCAGCGCGAGGGCCGCATCCTGCGCCAAGGCAACCAGAACGCCGAGATCGGCATCGTCCGGTTCGTCACCGAACGGTCATTCGACTCCTATATGTGGCAGGGTGTCGAGCGCAAAGCCACGTTCATCGCGCAACTCATGCGCGGCAACCTCGACTCCCGCGAGATCGAGGAAATCGACTCATCCGCCCTGTCAGCCGCCGAAGCCAAGGCCATCTCCAGCGGCAACCCGCTCCTGCTGGAGCACTCCACCGTGCACACCGAGGTCAGCAGGCTCCGCCGCCTCGAACGCGCCTATCACCGCAACGAGTCGATGCTCTTCCACGCCCGCGACCGCGCCAGCGACCATGCGCGAAGTGCCGCAGCCGACATCGAAGCCCTCGAAGCGGTGCTGCCGCGCGTCACCGATACCTCCGGCGACAAGTTCCACATCGAACTACGCGGCAGCACCTACACCTCCCGAGCCGAGGCCGCTCACGCACTCGCGGCCTGGGCGCACGACTCCGACCTGAAGTGGGCACCGCGCTACGCCTCCCGCGACTACGGCGTCATCGGCCAGATCAGCGGCTTCGACGTGATCGTCTCGACTAGCCCGGCACTCGGGGCCGACCCCGTGGTGAACATCCGGCTCGACGGGGTGCCGCGCAGCGGGTTCATCATGACCCGCCAGTCGTTCCTCGACGGCGGCGTCGGACTCATCCAACGCATCGAGAACCGCGCATCCGGCATCCCCTCGCTACTCGAGCAAGCCCGCAGCGACCTCGCCAGCGCCGAGACCGAACGCGACGACGCCGAGCAGCGCATCGGCCAGCCGTTCCGCCACGCCCAGGCCCTCGCCGACGCGGAGAAAGACCTCGCCCGAATCGAGACCCAGCTGGCCGCGATGCAAGAAGACATCGACCACGCAGCACAACCCGAACCCGCGCCGGAGAACCCACCAAGCGGGCTGAACGTCGAGACCGTGCGAGCACACCGGCCCGCACTCGGCGTCCGCCCGAACCCGGAACGTACCCCCGTATCCAGCGGGGCTGGTTCGTCGGCTCAGCCGTGGGCGCGGGAGACGCCCGCGCGAGGGTTCTAAGGCTCGCGGGCCGCTTCGTGCACCTTGCCGCCACACACAAGCAGCGCCGCCTACTGGCGGGGCACCGCGAGGTAGGAGGCAAGCTGATGTACGAGCAGAACGAGCAGAGGCAGGAACGGGCGAAGCTCCGACCGCGCCAGGCCCTGGTGGGGTACATCGACTCCGAGCCGAGACTCACCTACGGTCAGAGCGGTGTGCCACGGCTGTACGCCCGCGTGGGCGTCGAGCACTTCCGTCGTGACGGCGAGGATTCATTCGTCAAGACCGGCACCACGTTCCACGACATGGTGCTCTTCCGCAAGACCGCTGAGGAAGCGAGCCAGAAGTTCCAGCAGGACGACCGCTTCGTCGCGCAGGGATACGTGCGGGAGTTCACCGATCAGAACGGCAACGAGCGCGAAGAGTTCGTGGCCACGAAGATCGGCCACGACATGATGTGGACGCCCTACACCGTCGACCGTGCGCCGCAGCAGGAGGCACCGCAGCGTGAGGCTCCGGGTCTCGACCGCAGCCAGGCGTTCGAACGTGACGACCGGCCCGCGCAGCAGCGCGAGCCTGCCGTCATGTCTCACTGAAGCAAGGGCGACGCCATGAACGACGACGAGGACTTCGTACCCGAGCAGGACGAGCCGGAACCCGAGATCGACCACGGCACCACAAACCGGGTCGGGGCGGCAGGGCCGATGCTCGACGAACCGCCCGGCCCGATCAACTGGAACCTGCTGACCGCCGACGACGCCGAGGCCGCATGGTTGGAACTGAACCAGTGGGTGAACTGGCTTCGCACGACCTACGGGCTGCCGTCGTCGGTGGTGCCCCCTATGTGGCACCGTCACCCCGAGCTGCACTGGGAACTCTCGGCGCTTCACACCCATTGGCTGTGCGCGTTCGACCCGCAGCAGAACGGCAGCGCGCCGATCGGCTGGCACCGAGACTTCGCGGACGCCCGGCAGCGGCTGCGCGACTGGGTAGCAGCGTGCGGAACCCGCCTCGACCGCGACCGGCCCACGCGCCAGACCGTCTGGCCCGGCGAGGACGAGGCCGAACCGATCGAAGACACCCCGATCATCGACCGCGACGAGGACTTCGTGGCCTACGTCATCGCCGACGTCGAGCGCCGCCGCCAACTCGAACACGACTTCTACGCCAACCTCAACCCCGAGACCGGCGAGATCACCTGAGCATCGCACCGCTTGCGGGGCCGAAACCCTACTCCCAGGTTCCGGCCCCGCGTCCGTGTGCAGCCAGCCGGCGACGGTGCGCGTCGTCGTCAGGCAATGGTGCACTTCCCACAACGGTTGAGAGGCGCTAAAATCGAGGTAGGCGACATCAATGTTCAGCTAGTCGTCACCAGCCCCAGGCAGGTGGCAGACGAACCGGGGAAGCCGCCCCGGTAAGTCCATCCCATAGGAAGCGTCGCCGCTTCGGGAGGACTTGGCCATGATCTGGCTCATCTTCATCGCAGTCGTCATCCTTTTCAGGGTGCTGCGGCCTTGGATACCCTCGACCATCCTGCTCGATCGGTTCCGCACCCAGCGCGACCCGAAGTGGGGCCTGTGGGCCATGCTCGTCGGGGTCGCCTACTTCGGTGCCGCCTACGGCTGCACCGTTCTGATCGACAACGGAAGCCCGGAGTGGCTCCACCTCTTCGTTCTGATCGGGATCTGCGAGGGCTTCCGCTTCCTCTTCCACGGCTTCGGCATCTACCTCCGGCTCAGCGCAGCCCGCCGCAAGGAGCGCCGCGCCGCCCGTGACGCTGAGGGCCAGGCAAGTTCACCTGGCGGGTATGAGGCACTACCGGGTGACGAGCACGGGCCGACGCATCTCGGCCGAACCTCGGGTGCGCTCCAAGCCTGACAACAAGCAACTGATCGCGCTGGTTCTGCACATCGCGGATGGACTTCACGCCCAGGAGCTTGATGAGCAGCAGTGTCGGCGGCCACGAGAAACTGCCCGGAGACGGCCACGAAGCTGCCCGCTGGCGGTCATGAGAACTGCCCGCTGACGGTCATGGGATCTGCCCGACACGACGTCGTCTGCCTCGCCACGGTCCGTGG
>JAIUOP010000014.1 GCA_020161815.1 Actinomycetota bacterium
TTCAGCCACCTCAAGCACCATCGGGGATTCGCCACCCGCTACGACAAACTCGCCGTCCGCTTCGCCGCCACCGTCCACGTCGCCAGCATCGATCACTGGCTGAAACGACTTTCATAACAGGCCCTAGCTCGAGACTCTGAGAGAATACCCTCTGGGGGTATGCTGTTGTCAGCGCTGAACGACGACAGGAGCACCCGATGGCCGGCTACACGGGCACCAAGGAGGACTACCTCAAGCGGCTGCGCCGCATCGAGGGCCAGGTCCGCGGCATCCAGCGCATGGTCGACGAGGACACCTACTGCATCGACGTCCTCACCCAGGTCAGCGCGATCACCAAGGCCCTCCAGGCCGTGAGCCTGGGCCTGCTCGAGGACCACATCGGTCACTGCGTCGTCGACGCCGCCCGTGAGAGCGACGAGGCCGCCCAGACCAAGGTCCGCGAGGCGGCGGACGCCATCACCCGACTCGTCCGGAGCTGACATGAGCACCGACCTCCCGACCACCGCCTCCAGCCACCCCGGTGTCCCGACCGGCACCAGCACCCCGACCGGCGTCGACCTGACCATCACCGGCATGACCTGCGCCTCCTGCTCCTCGCGCATCGAGCGCAAGCTCAACAAGCTCGACGGCGTCGAGGCCTCGGTCAACCTGCCCCTGGAGAAGGCCCACGTGTCCTACTCCGGACCAGTCACCGTCGAGCAGCTGCTCTCCACCGTGCGCGGCCTGGGCTACGGCGCCGAGGTCATCGAGGAGAAGGCACCCGAGGTGACCCCCGATGATGTCGACACTCATGACCACCTGAGCCATGACGTCGCACCCGCAGAGGCGCTCAAGCGCCGCGCCCTGGTCAGCCTCGTCCTCACCCTCCCGGTGTTCGTCCTCGCGATGGTCCCGGGCATCCACGTGCCGGGCAATGCGTGGATCCAGTTCCTGCTCAGCACCCCCGTCGTGCTCTGGGCGGCGTGGCCCTTCCACCGGGCCGCCGCGATCAACGCCCGCCACTTCGCCTCGACGATGGACACCCTCGTCTCGGTCGGCACCCTCTCGGCATACCTGTGGTCGACCGTCGCCGTCCTCACCGGCACCGCGATGACCGACATGTCCGACATGAGTGGCGAGGGAGCCCACCTCTACTTCGAGGTCGCCGCCGTCGTCACGACCTTCCTGCTCATCGGCCGCTGGCTCGAGGCCCGCGCCAAGGCCCAGGGCAAGGAGGCGCTCACGACCCTGCTCAACCTCGGCGCGAAGGACGTAGCCGTCCAGCGCATCGACCCGACCACCAAGGCCACGACCGAGGTGCGCATCCCCATCGAGGCGCTCCACGCCGGCGACCACTTCGTCGTGCGACCCGGTGAGAAGGTCGCCACCGACGGCCGGATCCTCGACGGCCACTCGGCCATCGATGCCAGCCTCGTCACCGGCGAGTCCCTGCCCGTCGACGTCACTCCCGGCGACGAGGTCACCGGCGGCACCATCAACGGTCAGGGCCGGCTGGTCGTCGAGGCGACCCGCGTCGGCAGCGAGACCACGCTCGCCGGCATCGCCCGCCTCGTCGAGAACGCGCAGACCGGCAAGGCCGGCATCGAGCGCCTCGCCGACCGGATCTCGGCGATCTTCGTGCCGATCGTCCTGGCGCTGGCACTCCTGACCTTCATCGGCTGGTGGATCGGCACCGGCGACCCGGCGCGCGCCCTGGCGGTCGCGATCTCGGTCCTCATCATCGCCTGCCCCTGCGCCCTCGGCCTGGCCACGCCGACCGCGATCCTCGTCGGCACCGGCCGCGGCGCCCAGCTGGGCGTCCTCATCAAGGGCCCGCAGGTGCTCGAGGACACCCGCACCATCGACACGATCGTGCTCGACAAGACCGGCACGCTCACGACCGGCGCCATGTCGCTCGCGGACGTGACGACGCACGGCCGCCTCGACCCGTCGGCCGCCCTGCGCGCCGCGGCCGCCGTCGAGGCCGGCAGCGAGCACCCGATCGCGCGCGCCATCGTCGAGGGGGCCCGCAGCCGTGGGCTCGAGATCCCCACGGCCTCGGGCTTCCAGGCCCTCACCGGCGCGGGCGCCCGCGCCGCCGTGGGCGGCACAGAGGTGCTCGTCGGTCGCCGCGCGCTCTTCGGCACCGTCCCCGAGGAGCTCACCGCCCATCCCACCGGCTCCAGCGTGTGGGTGGGTTGGGAAGACACCGCGTATGCCGTCCTCAGCGTCGCCGACACCGTCCGGCCCGACGCCCAGCGCTCGGTGGGCGAGCTGCGGGACCTCGGGCTCACGGCATACCTGCTCACCGGTGACCAGGAGAGCACGGCCCGGGCCGTGGCGCGCGAGGTCGGCATCCCGGCCGAGCGGGTCGTGGCCGAGGTCCGGCCCGAGGACAAGCACGCCATGGTGGAGCGGCTCCAGCGACAGGGCCGCACGGTCGCCATGGTCGGCGACGGGGTCAACGATGCGGCCGCGCTGGCGCAGGCCGACCTCGGGATCGCGATGGGCAGCGGCACCGACGTCGCCGCGGCGAGCGCGGACCTGGTGCTCATGCGCAGCGAGGTCGCCGCGATCGCCCAGGGCATCGGCCTGTCACGGGCGACGCTGCGGATCATCAAGCAGAACCTCGCGTGGGCCTTCGGCTACAACACCGCCGCGATCCCGCTCGCGATGGCCGGCCTGCTCAACCCGATGATCGCCGGGGGCGCGATGGCGCTGTCGAGCGTGCTCGTGGTGAGCAACAGCCTGAGGTTGCGCCGCTACGGCCGGTGAGCGGACGGCATACCGGCGGGAGAGCCGGGAGGGCTCAGATGGTGACCTGACCGGTCGGGGTGTTGAAGGACACCGAGAGCAGGCCCGGGGTGCCGTGCGGCGCCACGAAGTTCAGGCCGATCGACGGGCTGACCTTCTCGCCGTCCTGGAGGCCGATCCACTCGCGGACCCGCTGCGGGTCACCGGCGATCGTCAGCGTCGACAGCACGACCGACTCGGAGACCAGCTTCGAGGGGTGCGGGCTGTCGGCATCCCACATGACGAAGAAGGGCAGCTGCGGGTCGGCCTGCAGGCCCCTGACGCCGAGCTGCTGCCACCGGAGCTCGACCCCGTCGGGGCGGTGCCGGTTGCCGGAGACGGCCTTGCGGCCGAGGCGCTCCTCGTGGGCGCTCATGTCCTTGACCTCGATGACCCAGCCGAGCCAGCCGCCGCCGGCCTCGGAACGGGCGCGGACGACCTGCCCGAAGGGGGCCTTGTCGGAGGCGGGGTGGTCGAGGACCTCGACGACCTCGACGTAGCGCTCGTCGGCGAGCGGGAGGATGACGTTGCGGGTGCCGAAGCGCGGGTGGACCCCTCCGTTGACCGGCTCCACCCCGAGCCGCGCGCCCAGTCGCGCTGCGGTGGCGCGCGCGCCGTCCTGCTCGGCGGCGTAGACCACGTGATCAACTCGCATGCCGACCATGGTTACACACCGTTGAGGGTGCTCTTGACCACAGGGGCGGCCCCCGGGAGGCGCAACCGTTTACATCGAACCGGCGGCCTCCGAGGGGTCAGGACTGGCGCTGCCGGACCGCCTCGAAGAGCACGATCGCCGCCGCCACGCCCGCGTTGAGGGAGTTGATCTGCCCCGCCATCGGAATGCGCACGGCGGCATCCGCACCGGCGAGGAAGGCGTCGGTGAGGCCGTACTTCTCGGTGCCCACGGCGATCGCGACGCCCCCCGTGAGGTCGGCCTGCGTGTGCAGCACCTCGGTGTCGGGGGTGGTGGCGATGAGGCGTATGCCGCGTGCCGCCAACCACGGCAGGAGGGCTCCCAGCGTGGTCGAGGCAACGGGCACGGCATACACCGCGCCCTTGCTGCCCCGGACGACGTTCGGGTTGCCCCAGTCGGTGACCGGGTCGACGGCGATGACCGCGTCGGCGCCGGCGGCCTCGGCCGAGCGGAGCATGGCGCCGAGGTTGCCGGGCTTCTCGATGCCTTCGGCGACGAGGAGGAAGGGCCGGTCCGGGAGGTCGAGCTCTTCGAGGGTGACCCCCAGGGCGGGGAGGACGGCAAGGAAGCCGTCCGGGCCCTCGCGGTAGGCGACCTTCTCGAAGGCTGCCCGCGACAGGGAGATCGTCTCCACCCCCCGGGCGCGCAGCTCGTCGACCAGGCGCTCCTGGCGCTCGGGGTCGAGCATGAGCTCGCGGCAGTGGAAGAGGGTGCGGGGACGGACGCCGGCCGCCACGGCGAGCTCGAGCTCCTCGAAGCCCTCCGCGAGGGTGACGCCCGCCTCGTCGCGTGCCCGGCGACGACGCAACCGCACGAGCGCCTTGAGGCGGGGGTTGGTCGCGGAGGTGATGTGCAGGTCGGTCATGGCGGCACCAGCATGACAGTCGGGGGACGCCGCGTCCCTATGCTGTGCCCGTGGGGAGCAGCGGGACCCAGGCGGGAGGGCCGGGTGGCGACGTGCGTGCACTGGCGCAGGGCGGCCTCAGGCGTGCACTCGCGTGGCTCAGGGGGCGCCCGCTCAAGCAGCTCGCCGCGTGGATCGGCGCACTCGGCCTGGCCCTGACCGCGCCCTTCGGCGGCTTGGACGAGGCGGCGCGGCCCCAGCTCGGGCTGGTCAAGGCCGAGCAGGTGGTCCCCACCGGGCCGATCGACGTCTCCATCACCCGGGTCAGTGCGACGACCCGGCCGGGCCAGAACTTCAGCGAGATTGAGGACGGCTACTACCTCCTCGTCTTCGGCACGGCCCGCAGCACGTCCAGCACCACCCTCACCAACTCCGAGCTGCGGGACGCGGTCCGGCTCAGCGGTGTCGACGGGCTCGAGAAGGGCCTCATGATCGAGGACTACCTCCCCGCCGCCGAGGCACTCAAGGCCCAACCCATGGTGTACGCCGTGCAGGACTCGACGCTCATGACCTCGCTCGTGCCCGAGCTGAAATACGAGGTGGCGTGGATCTGGCGCCGCCAGGGCGCCGGTGCACCGAGCAGTGTCGACGTGCAGGTGCAGGGGTTCACGTGGCGCCAGCGCGTGCTCGACGACTACGAGGGCTGGCTCGATCCCGCGCCGATGGCGCACCTGCGCCTGCCGGTCACGGTCAAGCCCGGCTGGGTGCGGCCCGCGACCGAGGGCGCGTCATGAGGGGGCGAGTGGGCGAGTGGTTCGCCGGGCGGGGGCGCAGCCTCGGCGCCGGGGCCCTGGTGCTGGCCGCGCTCGCCGTGGGTCGGGTCGTCACCGACCGCCTGCCCGACGCCGAGGCGGTCATCGAGGCCCCCGTCGAGCGCCACGCAGCGATCGGCGAGGCAGCGCACCTGCGGGTCGGTGAGGTCACCGTCCGCGAGGTCACCGGCTCGACCGAGTGGGCCGGGGTCATCGAGGGCAAGCGCACCACGGGTGTGTGGCTGGCCGCGGACATCGACCTGCTGCCGAGTCGGCGGGAGTCGGGCATCAGCTATGCCGCCGTGCGCGACGCCGGCGGCCACGTGTGGGACCTGGGCCGGGGCACCTCGACCTGCAAGGGGACCATTGCCGGGGTGCCGATGCGCTGCCAGGTCGTCATCGAGCTCCCGGCCCGCGCCATCCCCGGCGCTGAGCTGGTGCTGCGGTGGACCGACTTCGACGAGCGATTCGACGACCAGGCCGTCGTGCCCCTGCGCCTGGACGAGGCCACCATGAAGGGATGGGCGGCCAGCACCACGCCGATCCAGGTCCCCAACGCCACCCTGGGGGCGCCATGACCTGGCTACGGCGCAACCGGTGGGGGCTGATCCTGCTCCCGGTGGCCCTACTCGTGGCCGTTGCGGCCTCGAGCAGCCGGCTCGTGCACTTCTGGCTGCCCTATGTCGCCAGCGATGTGACGACCGGAGCGGTCGGGGAGAAGGTCCACCTCTCGCAGGAGTGGCTCGACCGCCTGGGTCGCCACCAGCGGGACGTGGACGTGACGATCACCGGTGTCGAGCGCACCGACGTGATCCGCGACTGGGACGGCGAGGACGTGCCCGGTGAGGGACCCAAGGGCACCACGCTGTGGCGCGTGTCGATGACCCTGGCCGCGGAGCCGGACCAGGTGCTCAGGGGCTGCGTCGTCGAGATCGAGGACACCCAGGGTCGGCGCTACCAGTACGACTCCATGCACGTCACGCCCGCGGAGCTCAAGCTGAGCGCCTGCCTCAACCCGGACGAGGAGGGGCCCAGCTTTGCCTTCACCGACAAGGACGCCTCTCCCTCGCCGACGACCTCCACCGACGCGAGCACCTCGGCGCTGGACACCGAGCGCCCGCGACCACCCCGATGGGACACGGTCGCCGACATCATCCTGCCCAGCGATGCCGTCCCGGCGAAGGTCCGCATCTGGTGGGACCTTCCGACGGTCATCGACGTGCCCCTGACGCCTACCTCGTAGACGGCCGAGTCGTGTGACTCTCGACGCGGCAGAGCGCGTCGAGACTCACACGACCCAAGATTGTTCGGGGCCGGACCCGGACGTCAGGCCGGGACCGACTCTGGGGCCGCAACCTCGTCCTGCTCGGCGGGGTCCGGACGGAGGATCCGGTCGATCGCTGCCGCCAGGAGCGCGACCGTCACCACGGTGTAGGCGCCCCGGGTGAGCAGTGCGGCATACGGCGTGAGGATCTCGGCCAGGCTCGGCTCGAGCGGCCCGACGGCGCGCGTGAGGAGCCACGCGACGCCGGTCTCGACCTGGGAGGCGAGGACGAAGACGAGGCAGAACAGGAGCATCGGTGCGAGCCCGGCGCGGGCGAAGGTGCGCAGGGCACCGGCCAAGCCCTTGAAGCGGTCGATCGGTCCGGCGAAGACCTCGGCACCGACGCGCCGGACCGGACCGGGCACCTTCTCGATCCGCTTCGCCCAGGCGCTGGTCGACTCGCTGGCGGACTCGGCCCGGCGTTGTGACAAGGAGCGTCCGTAGACGACGGCCCCGACGGTCAGCCAGGCCATCGGGACGATGATGATCGCGTCGGCCTGCCCGATGGCCGAGGTGACGAAGCCGACGACCTTGTCGATGGCGTCCCCGACGGTCCCCAGGCTGGAGGTGGCGCCCTCGTAGGCGCTCTGGGTGCTCACCGCGGCCTGGCGGTTCTTCAGCCAGTCGACCCATTCACCGAACTTGTTCGCGATGACCCGGGCGAAGAGCGCCACCCAGGCGACCTCGATGTAGGCCGCGAGCCAGCCCCACCCCATGTGCCGTCGGGGCAGGCCGAGGCGGTCGATGCCCCATCGCAGCGCGAAGGCCAGGGCCACGGTCGCCCAGAAGAGCCAGCCCTCGGGGATGAGCACCCGCTGGAGGTTGAGCGAGCCGCCACCGAGCCAGAAGTCGGCGTTGTTCTTGAACTCGTCGGCCGCGGTCTCGTTGAGGAACTGCCGGGTGTCCTCCTTGAGGTAGCCCTGGGCGGCGTAGACCGCGAAGAACGGGATGAGCGTCGCGGACAGCAGGGCGAGGCGGTCCTCGACCAGGCCCCGGCGACGCGTGCGCTGCTGCGCCGGCGTGGTGCCACCGCCACCAGCGCCGCCCTCGCCCTCGACGACCTCGTCGGTCGGTGGAGCCTGGAAGTTGGCCCAACGCAACGACGGCGCGAGCACGCGCAGGGCGAGGATCAGCGCCGAGACGACCGCGAGTGGAGCGATCGGCACGAGGAGGAAGCCGGCCAAGCCCGACCACGTGGTCGTCTTCATCGCCGCCCACAGGGCCGCTGCCCGCACGGCCTGCCCGAAGAGGAAGATCGTGAGCAGGGTCGGCCAGTACTGCCGCAACAGGACCAGTCCGTGGCGCACCACCGACGTGGCATCGCCGAGCGCCCCCCGAATCGCCGTCACGGCAGCAAGGATCGCAGGACCGGCACCAATCCGTCATCAACGACATCGAGGGTGACCTCGTCGGCGACGGCCTTGACCTCGTCCGGCGCATTGCCCATGGCCACGCCGCGAGCCGCCCACTGGAGCATCTCGAGGTCGTTGCGCTGGTCACCGACGGCGACGGTGTGCATCGGCTCGACCCGCAGCTGGCGCCGGATCTGCTCCAGCGCACTGGCTTTCGACACCCCTTCGGGGTTGATGTCGAGCCAGGCGGTGTAGCCCACGCCGTAGTTGAACCCGTGCAGGCCGATCCGCTCGGCGAGGTGGACGAAGTCCTCGGTCGAGGCCGTCGGGCTGCGCAGGGTGAGACGGGTGACCGGAGTCGCCGACAGCTCCTCCCACGGCACGACGACGACCTGCCCCTCGAGCTCACCCTCGGGGAAGGGCGCGCTCACCTTGAAGCCCACGCCGAGCTCCTCGACCGCGACGACCGCGTCGGGCCACGACCCGTGGAGCAGCTCGAGCGCCGGCCCCGGGTCGAAGGTGACGGCCTCGAGCACCTCGTAGCCACCGGGGCTCACCGGATCGAGGGCGATGGTGACCGCCCCGTTGGAGCACACGGCATACCCGTGGGCGAGCGAGAGCGCGGAGAGGATCGGCTGGGTTCCCACGATCGCCCGGCCGGTCGCGATGACGACGTGGTGGCCGGCGTCGGCGACCGCGCGCACGGCGTCCCGGACGGCCTCGGTCATCCGGCCGCCGTGGTCGATGGTCGTGCCGTCGATGTCCAGGGCGATCAGGTGGGGGACGAACGCGTTCACGCCAGAACGCTATCGGCTCCCCTTCAGCTCCCCCGATTCGAGGTATTACGGCGCGGGTACCCGCGCGGTAATACCTCGAATCGGGGGAAGGGGAGGACAGCCGTCACTCGGCGGCGGCCCAGGCCTGACGGATCGAGAGCCGACCCTGCGTCTGGAGGAGCGCCCGGCGATAGAGCCGCTCCGCGACGAGCACGACCGCACCGGCGGCGAGGATGCTCAGGGCGAGGGCGACGAGGGGCTGCCACACCGGCACGCCCCCCTGGAGGATCCGCATCGGCATGAGCACCGCCGAGAAGAGGGGGACGAAGGAGAGCACCGTGGCGACCGTGCCCTTGGCGAGGAAGAGCGAGAACCACACGAGCATGAGCATCATCGACAACGGCATGGCGGTCTGCTGCAGGTCCTCGCTACGCGAGGCCAGGGAGCCCGCGACCGCCCAGAGGCAGGCGAGGAGGAGGAAGCCGACGAGGAAGAAGGCGAGGAACCAGCCGATGCCCTGGGAGACCGAGGAGAGGTAGGACTTGTCGGGCGTGAAGGTGAGCCCGATGAGCCCGATCCCGAGGTAGAGGCCCATCTGGCCCAGCGCGAGGACGACATTGCCCAGTACCTTGCCGGCGAGCAACTGGCGCACCGGGATCCGAGTCGTGATGATCTCGACGATCCGGCTCGCCTTCTCCTCCACCACACTCCCGGCGAGCATCATCCCGAAGCCGAGCGAGGCCATGTAGAAGAGGAAGGCGAGGACGAAGGCGACGGCCTTGGCGAAGCCCTGCCGCTCGGCATCCCCGTTGAGGATGTCCACGCCGAGGGCGGACCCCTGGGTCAGCTGGGACACCGTGGTCCCGGCGGCTGCGGCATTGCGCTCCAGGGTGTCCGTGCGGATCGCGGCCTCGGCCGAGGCCACGAGCGCGGAGGGGACCTCGTCGCGTGCCGTCACGGTCCAGCCGTTGGGTCCCTCGTGGAACCAGACCGTGTCGTCCTCGTCCCGCACGAGCGCCGTGGCGGCGGCCTCGTCCGCCACCTCGCGGGTGGTGACGCGCACCTTGTCGTCGACGGCGGAGATCTTCGGGCCGAGCCGGGCGGCGGTGTCGTGGGCTGCCGCAGAGGTGGTGACGAGGGTGTAGGTCGTCGCCTTGGCGTCGAGGTAGCTCGAGATGCCCATGAACGCGCCGATGATGGCGACGGTGATGACGGTGGAGAAGATGAACGACTTCTCCATCAGCTTGGCCAGGATCTCGCGCCGGGCGACGATCACCCAGGCCGGCGCCTGCAGGTCGCGGTCGGGCGCGCTCGCGGCACGGCTCGCGGAACCACTCGAGGAACCGGTCGTCGACGGGGTCACGGAGTTCATGCGGTCACCTCACGGTAGATCTCGGACAGCGGCGGCACGATGCGGGAGAACTCGAGCACCCGGCCACGGCGCATCGCCTCGGCCAGCAGGGCCTGGTCGGCTCCGGGGACCTCGTCACCGATCTCGAGGAGCGCGGTGCTGCCGTCGACGTCATGGACGTGGACACCGGGGAGGTCCCGGACCCAGCCGGCGTCACCGTCGAGCACCAGGCGGTGTCGCGCCGGGCCCTGGTGCCGCAGGTCGTCGGCGCGACCGTCGGCGACGACCCGGCCGCCGGCGAGGATGACGAGCCGGTCGCAGAGCCGCTCGACGAGGTCGAGCTGGTGCGAGGAGAAGAGGATCGGGATGCCGCGGGCCTGGTGCTCACGGAGCAGGTCGGCCATCGAGTCGACCGCCGCCGGGTCCAGGCCGGAGAACGGCTCGTCGAGGATGAGGGCGGCCGGGTTGGTCATGAGGGCGGCGGTGATCTGCACCCGCTGCTGGTTGCCCAGGGAGAGCTTCTCCACCTTGTCGCCGGCCCGGTCGGCCAGGCCGAAGCGCTCGAGGTGCTCCATGACGGCCTGCTTCGCCGCATCCGCCGACATGCCGGCCAGCTCACCGAGGTAGACGAGCTGGTCGAGGATCCGCTGCTTGGGGTAGAGCCCCCGCTCCTCGGGCATGTAGCCCACGGCCCGGCGGTCGGCCGCGGTGATCGGCCGCCCGTCCCAGGTGACGCGGCCGCCGTCGAGCGCGAGCAGCCCCATGATCATTCGCATCGTCGTCGTCTTGCCGGCGCCGTTGCCACCGACGAACCCGGTCATCAGGCCGTCGTGCACCGCGAACGACACGTCGTCGACGGCCACCACGTCCCCGAACCGCCTGCTCAGTCCCTGCACCTCGATCATGACCACGACGCTAGGTGAGCGGCACGGCATACGGATCAGTCGTGAGGGTGAACCGCGGCCTCCTCCCCCGGGGGGAGGGAGCTCAGCTGGTCAGGCCGTGCTCGAAGGCATAGACGACGAGCTGGACGCGGTCGCGCACCTGGAGCTTGGACAGGCAGTTCGAGACGTGGGTCTTGATCGTCGCCTCGCCGAGGAAGAGCTCGCGCGCGATCTCGGCGTTGGACAGGCCGCGGGCCACGAGGGTGAGCACCTCGGCCTCGCGCTCGGTGAGGTGCTCACCGGCAGGAGTCCGTATGCCGTGTGCTCCGTTCCCGGAGCCGGGCTCGCCGTGGGTGGGCCCGTCGGTGGTGGCGGCACCGGCGGTCATGGCGGCGATGACGCGGCGGGTCACCTCGGGGGCGAGCAGGGCGTGGCCGTCGGCGACGGCCCGGATCGCCTCGAGGAGCTGCTCGGGCCCGGCGTTCTTGAGCAGGAAGCCGGAGGCGCCGGCGCGCAGGGCGTCGAAGAGGTAGTCGTCGCGGTCGAAGGTGGTGAGGATGACGACCTTGGCCAGTGCCTCGTCGACGACGACGCGCGTGGCCTCGATGCCGTCCATGACCGGCATCTGCACGTCCATGAGGATGAGGTCGGGACGGTGCAGGCGGGCGAGCTCCAGGGCTCGGCTGCCGTCGGCGACCTCGCCCACGACGTCGATGTCGTCCTCGACCGAGAGCATCATCGCGAAGCCGGAGCGGACCAGCTGCTGGTCGTCGACGATGAGCACCCGGATCGGTCGCGATTCATTCTCCGTGTCGGACATGGCTCTCCCCCAATGGAATCCGGACCCTGACACGGTATCCCCCGGTGGCCCTCGGGCCGATGTCGACCAGGGCTCCCAGGGACTGGGCCCGCTCGCGGATGCCGAGCTGGCCCAGGCCGGAGCCCGAGGTGCCCGGCCGTGGTCGCCCGGCATCGAGCACCTCGACCTCGGCGTGCGGGGAGGGGCCCTCGGTCCGGACCCGGACGACCAGGCTGGCTCGGGTCGCCGTCGAGTGCCGGGCGACGTTGGCGAGCGCCTCCTGCGCGATGCGGAAGACGGTCAGGGACACCGGTCCCGGCAGCGCCTCGGCAGCACCCTCCGGGGACTCGACGAGGTCGTAGCTCACGTCGAGGCCGGCAGCCCGGCGGGCCGCGACCAGGGTCGGCAGGTCGGGTATGTGCGGTTCGGGGGCGCGGTGGCCGGCCTCCGCGGACCCGTCCACGGGCATGGAGCCCTCGATGTCGCGCAGGGTGCCCAGCAGGCCACGCATCTGGTTCACCGCATCGCGAGAGCTCGCCTCGATCGCCTCCAGGGCACCCGTTGCGGTCGTCGGGTCCTTGGTGAGGACCCGACGAGCGGCACCGGCCTGCACCCCGATGACCGAGACGTGGTGGCCGACGACGTCGTGGAGCTCACGGGCGATCCGCAGCCGCTCGTCGAGCACGGCCTGGCGCTGCAGGGCTGCACTCTGCGAGGTGATGGTCTCGGCCTGCTCGGCCAGGCGGGCACGCTGGCGCGCGCTCCGCCACGAGAACTGGCCGCCTCCGATGGCGCCGCCGAAGAAGATCAGGTTGATGAGGAAGGTCAGCAGGACCCCGGCGGTCACCGGCGAGAAGGCGCCCCACCGCCGACGACCCTTGATCGAGTCGAGGATCTCCTGGACCCCGCTGCCGAGGGTGAACTGCCACAGCAACCACCCCGCCATGAAGAGCACGATGCCGCTCACCACGAGCAGCATGAGGCGCCGGTCGCGAGCCCACGCCACAGCCGAGAACAAGGCGATGAAGTAGGCCACCTGCAGGGTCATCTGCCCCATGACCATCGGCATCGTGACGCCGACGACGAACATGTGCGTGGCCGCGAGGATCCCGACGGTGAGGGGGTGGCGGCGCCGCCACAGCAGCAGCAGTGCGCCGCTCGCCACCGCCAGCCACTGCCCCCACACCGGGGCCGTGGTGTCCTCGAAGGCGCCGACGCTGCGGACCAGCTCGAGGGCGAAGAGCCCGACGCCCATGACCGCGGCCACGAGGACCAGGTCGCGCCGCTCCAGCGGCGGCCGCGGCCTGGTCCACGAGGAGGACAGGCCGAAGAAGTCACCGATCCGGGCGCCCCACCCGCGCCGAGCGGGCGCGGCGGGGTCCTGCGCGGGGTGAGCACCCGGCATACCGATGGCGACCATGGAACTCAGCCTAGGGACGGAGGGTGCGGCCCCGGATCCCCCGCGAGGTGGAAGCCCCCTCCCCCGTCCCCCTCCCCCGATTCGAGGTATTACCGCGCGGATGTCCGGGCGGTCATACCTCGAATCAGCGGGCGGGGCGGAGGACGTCGAGACCGACGCCGGCGCGCAGCGCCTCGGGGACGACCACTGACCCGTCGGCCTGCTGGTGGTTCTCGAGGATCGCGACGAGCCAGCGGGTGGTCGACAGCGTGCCGTTGAGGGTGGCGGCGATCTCGTTGCCCGTGCCCGTCGCCGACTCCCTCTTGAAGCGGGTGTTCAACCGGCGCGCCTGGAAGGTCGTGCAGTTCGAGGTCGAGGTGATCTCGCGATACTTGCCCTGCGTCGGCACCCACGCCTCGCAGTCGAACTTGCGCGCGGCCGGGCCGCCGAGGTCACCGGCGGCGACGTCGATGACGCGGTAGGGCAGCTCCATGAGGTCGATCATCTCCCGCTCCATCGCGAGCAAGGCGCGGTGCTGCTCCTGCGCGTCCTCGGGGCGGCAGTAGACGAACATCTCGATCTTGTTGAACTGGTGCACGCGGATGATGCCTCGGGTGTCCTTGCCATAGGACCCGGCCTCGCGGCGATAGCAGCTGGACTGACCGGCATAGCGGATCGGGCCGGCGGAGAAGTCGACGATCTCGCCCGCGTGGTAGCCGGCGAGCGCGACCTCCGAGGTGCCGGTGAGGAAGAGGTCGTCGGCGGGCAGGTGGTAGACCTCGTCGAGGTGGTTGTCGATGAAGCCGGCGCCGGCCATGGTCGCGCGGTTGACCAGGGTCGGGGTGATCATGGGGGTGAAGCCGGCCGCGATGGCGCGCTGCATCGCGAGGTGGAGCATCGCCATCTCCAGGCGCGCGCCCACGCCCTTGAGGAAGTAGAAGCGGGCGCCGGCGACCTTGGCACCACGGTCCATGTCGATCGCGTCGAGGCCTTGCGCGAGCTCGAGGTGGTCCTTGGGCTCGAAGCCCTCGGCGGCAAAGTCCCGTGGGGTGCCGACCGTCTCGAGCACGACGAAGTCGTCCTCACCGCCGGCGGGCACGCCCTCCTCGACGACATTGCCGATGCGCGTCATGAGGGTGTCGAGCTCGGCCTGGGCGGCCCCGGCGGCGGCGTCGAGCTCCTTGACGCGGGCGGCCAGGTCCTTGACGCGCCCGAGGATGGCCTGCTTCTCCTCGCCCTGGGCGCGGGCGACGTCCTTGCCGATCGCCTTCTGCTCGGCGCGGGCCTGCTCGAACTCGGTGAGGCTGGCGCGGCGCGACTCGTCGGCGGCGAGGATCTGGTCGACGACCGACTCGTCCTCACCACGGACGCGCTGGCTCGCCTTGACGAGGTCGGGGTTGTCGCGCAGGAGCTTGATGTCGATCACGGGCCAAGTCTACGAATCCCGCGCGTGCCCTTCCCCCGGGTTTGTGCGAAGCGCGGCCGGTCAGGCGAGGAGGAGGGTGACGGCGAGGACGATCATCATCGCGCCACCGATCGCACTCATGGCCGCCAGCCGCCCGGGCGAGCGCGCGAACCAGGCGCGCGCCGTGCCCGCCGCGAGCGCGAAGGCGCCGTCGCTGATGATCGCGATCACGGCGAAGACCATCCCGAGGATCAGCATCTGGAGCCCGATGCGCCCGGCTGCGCGGTCAACGAACTGCGGCAGCAGCGCCGCGAAGAAGACGATCGTCTTGGGGTTGGTAAGGCCCACGAGGTAGCCGTCCCGCAGCGCGTGCAACGAGGGCGTGCCCGGCGGCAGGTCGGTCTCGAGCGCGGCGGCGGCCGCTCGCCGCTGGACGATCGTGCGGGCGCCGAGGTAGGCCAGGTAGCCCGCTCCCACCACTTTCAACACCAGGTATGCCGTGGGGCTGGCCGCCAGCACCGGCCCCAGTCCCAGCGCCAACCCGGCGATCTGGGTGAGCAGGCCGGCCGCGTTGCCGACGACGGTGAGCAGGGCGGCGCGACGGCCCGCGGCGAGGGCTCGACCAATGGTGAAGAGCAGGCTCGGCCCGGGGATGAGCACGATGATGACGGCCGCGACCACGAAGCCGAGCAGGTGAGTGGTCGAGGGCACCCCGCGAAGTGTGCCACCCCGCGCCGCGCGGCGCTGGCAGGGCCTGTGGATATCCGGATGCTGATGCCGCCAGACCACCCTATCGTCGGTGGTATCACCAGCGATACCATGGAGGAGTGGCCATGACCCTTCGACTGTCCGAGGACGAGACTCGGCAACTGCGCGACCGTGCCGAGCGCGAGGGTCGTTCGATGCAGGACGTCGCCAAGAGTGCGATCCGCGACTACATCGACCGCGCTGATCGGCGCGAGTCCCTGGAGGAGGTGCTGGCCACTGAGCTCCCGCGCTATGCGGACGCGCTCGAGCGGCTGGGCCAGTGAGCATCCGCCACCTGACGCTGGAGGACATCCTCCGCGTCGCTGAGGTGACCCTGGGACAGGTCGAGGTGAGGGACATCGGCCTCCTGGAATCAGCGGTGTCGCGTCCGCGCACGACTGTCTTCGGTGCGGACGCCTACCCCACTCTCGGCCTCAAGGTGGCAGCGCTCGTGCATTCGATCGCCCGCAACCACGCCCTTGTCGACGGCAACAAGCGACTTGCCCTAGCCGCCGCCATCGCCTTCTTCGGTGTCAATGGTTGGCGCCTGACACTGACCAATGACGAGGCCTACGACCTCATCATCGAGGTGGCGACGGGAGCTCTGGATGACGTGCCCGCGATCGCGGAGCGGCTGAGCGTGCGTGAACGCTGACGTACGGTTGGTGACGAGAGGAGCCCTGCGGAGCCCGGGGAGCCCCGGGAGCACCGGAGAGCGTGGAGTCCTCGGTCAGGAGGGGTCGGAGCGTACGTCCCAGAGGTGATGGGCCAGGTCGTGCAGGCCATACTGGCTCAGGGTGAGCACGGTGAAGCGAGAGCCGTTGGAGCGGACGCCGGTGCACTCCCAGGCCGCACCCTCGACGGAAGCCAGCACCGCGGCATACGACTGCGCCGCCTCGGCGACCTCGGTGGCGACGGTGGCGGGGTCCTGGCCGGCGTAGTCGTCCTCGATCGCGGTGAGGTCCTGGTCCCAGTTCGTGAAGGTGGGGCTGTCCTCGTCGAGCATGAGGCGGGTGCGGTCGGCGAAGAGGCGACAGACGTCGCGGACGTGGGCGGCGTACTCCAACGGCGACCAGGTGGCCGGCTCGGGTCGCTCGCGCACATCGGGTCGGGTGAGGACCTGCGCCCACGGACTAGTCAGCACCTCGACCGATCCCGGCAGGAGCTCGGCCACGACGGTCGAGGCCTCGAAGCCGCAGTCCGGACACGCCCGCTCGAGGGTCCAGGTCCAGTCCTTGTCATCGGGGACGATCGCGCTCATGAACCGAAGAGTACGGCCGAGCCGGGGATGGCCCTGCTGCGAGGCCGGCGTGCGATAGCGTGCCCGCGTGGAGCAGGAGTGGCTGAAGGTCCTCGCGATCGTCGTCGGGATCATCGCGATCGCCCTGCTCATCACCGTCGCCCTGGCCATCCGCTCCGACCGAAGGGCGGAGTCCGGGCGGCATGCCAAGGCCCGACCACCGCGTGACGCCTTCCGCCAGGTCGAGGAGCCCCCACCGCCGAAGAAGCGCGCCGCGGTCATCGTCAACCCGACGAAGATCGAGTCGATGGAGGCCCTCCGCGCGCGCCTCGACGCCGCCATGACGGCTCAGGACTGGCAGGAGCCACTCGTCATGGAGACCACGGCAGAGGACCCCGGGCTCGGCCAGACCCGGGCCGCGCTGTCCGAGGGCGTCGACCTGGTCTGTGCCATGGGCGGCGACGGGACCGTGCGCGCCGTGGCGCAGGCCCTCACCGGCAGCACGACCCCCATGGGCCTGCTGCCCGCCGGAACCGGGAACCTGCTCGCGCGGAACCTGTTGGTGCCGATGGACTCGATCGAGGACGCCGTGGTCGTCGCGACCGGGGGACGCAACCGGCACATCGACGTCGGCTGGATCACGCTCGACCCGACTGACGTACCCCCGACTGAGGGCCACGACAAGCCGGACGAGGAGCCGGGCGAGGGCGCCGGCAGCCCGAACCCCGGACCGGAGCGCCAGGCCTTCCTCGTCATGGCCGGCATCGGTTTCGACGCGCACGTCATGGAGGCGACGAGCGAGGAGTTCAAGGCACGGGTGGGCGTCGCGGCCTACTTCGCCCAGGGGGCCAAGCACATCTTCCGGCCGCGCTTCACGACCACCCTCGTCATGGACGGCGGGGCGCCGGTCACGTGCAAGGCCCGGACCATCCTCGCGGGCAACTGTGGACGCCTCACCGGGGGCATCCAGCTCATGCCCGATGCCGTCGTCGACGACGGCGAGCTCAACGTCGTCGCCATCACCGCCAAGGGCATCTACGGCCTCGCCGGGGCGGCGACCCACATCCTCGCGCGCAAGCCCGAGAGCCACGCCCAGCTCGACCGGTGGACCGCGCGCACCCTCGAGGTCACCGTCGAGGACCCGCAGAAGGTCGAGATCGACGGCGACGTCATCGGCGAGGCCCGGCACGCGCTCATCGAGGTCGAGCCGCGCAGCCTCGTCGTGCGGGTCTCGACGGCCGTGCCGGCGACCCCCACGCTCATCGACTGACTCGCCGGCCGCCTCGGGTCGCCGTCACCCGACGCCCGCGGAGCCCGCTCCTCAGACCGGCAGCCGCAGCCGGCAGGCTCCCGGCAGCGCGAACGGCTCGAGCGTCACGTCCCCCGCGACCTCGACCGACTCTGCGCCCAGGGCCTCCCGCGCTCCCTCGACGAGGCCGAGGTGGACCGAGCAGATGACCTCGGGGTTGGCGCTCGCCGAGGCGAGGATCGGGCAGGTCCGCAGCAGCACCGACTCTCCGTCGCCGCCTCCGCGGGACCGAAGCCGAGGTCCGCGAGCAGGCCGAGGACCCGCGTGCGCACCGCGGTCGCCGAGCGCGCCCGCCGCCCTCGGGCGGAGCCCTCGACGAGACGACTCCCCCACAGCGCTCCGACCTCCCGGGCCTGCGCGGCGGCGCCGCGGCGGCGGGAGAGGTGGCTCGCGAAGGCCTCGGCGAGCATCCGGTAGTCGCCACCGCCCTCCGACCCGGCGCGCACTACGGCGAGCATCGAGCGGGCGGCGGCGGACGCGGCATACCGGTGCGCGGGTCGCCCACGTCCCGCGGGGGTCTCGGTCACGACGTGGACGAGACCATCGTCGGCGAGGCTGGCGAGCGCACCGCGCACGGAGTTCGGGTGGACACCCAGGGCACGGGCGAGGTCGTCCACCCCGGCGCCACCGCCCGCGCTGCTCGACCCCTCGGCGCGCTCGGCGAGCGCCTCGAGGACGTCGCGGCGCGTGCCGGTGAGCGACCGGGGCACCGTCGGCGTGGCGACGGGCCCCAGGGCACCACCCGCAGGCATCGAATTTGTCACGGCTCCCACTGTAATAAATAATGGCGGCACAGGGACCACCCACCCGAGACGGAGGCCCCCATGGTCCACCAGATTCCCCTCACCGAGAAGCCCTCCGGCGGCTGCGGCTGCGGCCACGCCCACGACGAGTCGGCGCCCGAGCTCGACGTGCGCGCCATCCCCCACGCGATCCGCCACGCAACGGTCTTCGGCGCGCTCTCGGCGATCCCGTCGGGCCGCTCGCTCGTCCTCGTCGCCCCGCACGACCCCAAGCCACTCCTCGCCCAGATCGCCGAGCGCGAGCAGGGCACGATCGCCGTGACCTACCTCGACGAGGGCCCCGAAACCTGGCGCCTGCGTCTCACCCGCGCCTGACCTGCGCGATGTGCTCCTACTGCGGCTGCGAGAGCGTCGAGGTCATCGGGCGCTTCATGCGCGAGCACACCGAGATCGTCAACGCCTCGGGTGCCCTCCACGCCGCCTGCCGCGACGGAGACCCGCAGGCCCTGCACGCCGCCGCGGACCGGGTGCGCGCCCTCTTCGGGCCGCACTCGGTCGCCGAGGAGGCCGGCATCTTCACCGTCCTCGCTGAGGACCCGGACTTCACCGAGCACGTCCACCAGCTGTGCCGGGAGCACGTTCGCCTCGAGGAGCTCCTCGACGGGGTCGTCACGGCACCGGACCCGGCCGCCCGGGAGGCGGCGTGGGCCGCCTACGAGCATCTGCTCCGCCACCACATCGACCGCGAGGACAACTCCCTCTTCCCGGCGGCGGCGATCGCCTTCGCCGGGCCCGAGTGGGAGCGGGTCACCGCGCTCACCCCGGACGCCTGACGTGCACCGGAGGTCGTGGCTGCTGCTCCCGGCCGGCGTCGCGCTCCTCGCCGGCCTGGACGCCGGCCTGCTCCTCCTCGAGGTCCGGGCGCCCTTCGGCGCGTCCCACCTGCCCGGGGTGCACGGGGTCCTCATGGTGCTCGGCTTCCTCGGCACGCTGGTCGCCCTCGAGCGCGCCGTCGCCCTGCGCACCCCTTGGGCGTATGCCGCGCCCGCCCTCCTCGGCGCCGGCGCCCTCGCGCTCGTTGCCGGGGCGCGACTGCTCGGCCAGGTCCTCCTCGTCGACGGCCTCGTCGTCTTCCTCGGTGTCGCGGCGATGTTGTGGCGGCGCCAGCGGGACGGGGCGGTGGCCGTCGAGGTGCTCGCCGTCGCGCACGGCCTCGCGGCCGCGGTGCTCTGGACCCGCCTCGAGGTCGCGGCCGTCCTCCCCCTCCTCGTCGGGTTCGTCGTCCTCACGATCGCCGCCGAGCGGGTCGAACTCGCGCGTCTCTCCCTCGGGCGTCGCGCCGACACCACCCTGCTCCTCGTCGCCGGGGCGTATGCCGTCGCCGCCCTGGCCGCCCTCCTCCAGCCCGCCGTGGGGTCGCGCCTTGTGGCGCTCGTCCTCGTCGGGCTCTGTGCCTGGCTGGTCCGCCATGACGTCGCCCGGCGCACGATTCGGTCGACGGGGCTGCCGCGCTTCAGCGCCGCCGCGATGCTCACCGGCTGGGGCTGGCTGGCCGTGGCCGCGGCCACTTGGGCCGTCGTCGGGCCGCCGACCTCCCGACCCGCCTATGACGTCGTCGTCCACGGCGTCTTCCTCGGGTTCGCGATGAGCATGGTCCTGGCGCACGCGCCCGTCATCCTCCCCGCGGTCGTCCGCCGCCCGCTCCCCTACCGCCCCGTCCTCTGGCTCCCCCTCGTGGCGCTCCACGTCTCCCTCCTGGCCCGCGTGGCCGGGGACGCGCTGGGGGCGGACGTGCTGTGGCGGGCCGGTGGCGTCGGGACGGTCCTCGCCCTCCTGCTCCTGCCCGTCACGGCCGCCCTGTCGGCCGCGCTCGGACCACCGCCCGCGCCATCTCGCGCCCCGGCGCGCCCACACGACAGGGCCCTCGCATGAGCGTCTCCAGCCCGCCCCGCCCGGGGAAGCCGACCGGCGCACGACCCACCGGGACCCGCGGCGTGTGGGCCCTGCGTGACCGCCCCGGCGTCGTCTGGCTCGCCCTCGCGGCGCTGCTCACGCTGGGGCACCCCTTCGTCCCCGGCTCGCGCTGGCTCATGGTGCACCTGGTCCTGCTCGGAGCGCTCACCCACTCGATCCTCGTGTGGTCGACCCACTTCACCCAGGCCCTGCTCAAGACCCCGACCAGCCTCGACGACCGACGGCGGCAGTCGATCCGGCTCTCGCTCAACATCGTCGGGGTCACCCTCGTGCTCATCGGGGTACCGACGACGCTGTGGCCGGTGACGCTCACCGGGGCGGTGCTCTTCTCCGCGGCCGTCGGGTGGCACGGCGCGATGCTCCGGGTCCGGCTGCGACGCGCCCTGCCCGGCCGCTTCCGGGTCACCGTGCGCTACTACCTCGCGGCGGCTGCCCTCGTCCCCGTCGGCGCGACCTTCGGGGTCCTCCTCGCGCGCGGGCTCGACGACGAGACCCAGGGTCGGCTGCTGCTCGCCCACACGATGACGATGCTCCTGGGCTGGGTCGGTCTCACCGTCACCGGGACCCTCGTCACCCTCTGGCCGACGATGCTCCGCACCCGCATGGACGACCGCGCCGAAACCCTTGCGCGGCAGGCCCTTCCGCTGCTCCTCCTGGGGATCGTGGTCGTGGCCACCGGGGCCACGCTGGGGCTCGAGGCGGTCGCCCTGGCCGGGCTCGCGGCATACGTCCTCGGAGTCGGGTGGTGGGGGCGGGCACTGTGGCGCCCCGCCCGCCAGGCCCCGCCACGCCACTTCGCGACGTGGTCGGTGACCGCCGCCCTCGGCTGGGCCCTCGCCGGCCTCGCCCTCGTCGTGACCACCCTCGTGGCGGCGCCGAGCTGGGCGCGCGTCGGGGAGACCTACGGGCGCGTGACGGCGGTCGTCGTCGTGGGCTTCGCGGCGCAGCTGCTCACCGGCGCGCTCTCGCACCTCGTGCCGTCCGTCCTCGGCGGCGGCCCGTCGGTCGTGCGCGCGGGCTCCGCATGGTTCGACCGGTATGCCGTGTGGCGGCTCGTCGTCGTCAACCTCGGGCTCGCGCTGTGCCTCCTGCCGGTGCCGAGCGTCGTGCGGGTCATCGTCTCCACGCTCGTGCTCGTCGCGCTCGTGGCCTTCATCCCGCTCATGCTCGCGGCGGTGCGGGCGGCCGTCGCCGCGCGGCGTTCCCTCGTCGAGGGGGTCGCCGCGGCGGCCGAGGCCGGGCACCGACCCGCGCGGATCGGGCCCGAGCCGCGCGTCTTCTCCTCGGGGCAGCTCGTCGGCGGGCTCGCGACCCTGCTGCTCGCCACCTCGGTCGGCATCGCCTTGGACCCGGCGGCGGCGGGCTTCGTCACCGCGGCGGGGTCGTCGGTGGCAGCACCGGCCGACCCGGCGGCCCCCCTCGCAGGCTCGGTCACCCCGACCGGCGAGACGACGACGGTCACCGTCGAGGCGCACGACATGAGCTACTCCCCCGCGTCGGTCACCGTCCCGGCCGGCAACCGCCTCGTCATCGAGCTCGTCAACAGGGACGACCGCTCACCCCACGACCTCGCCTTCTCAGCGAGCCTCAAGACGCACCGGGTCATGCCGGGCCAGCGCGCGACCCTCGACGTCGGTGTCGTCGGCGCCTCGGGCGAGGGCTGGTGCACGATCGTCGGTCACCGCCAGATGGGAATGGTGCTCCAGGTCGTCGTCGAGGGCGGCGAGCCGGCGGCCTCGGGCGTTGGCGCGGCCCCCGCACCCGGCGACGCGGCGGCACCGCAGGGCGATGCCGGCATCCGGCTGGGGCAGCAGCCCGCTCCCGGCTTCCGGGCCGTCGACGCGACCCTGCCGCCGCTGACGACACCGGCCGGCACGACCCACGAGGTCACCCTGACCGTCGAGGAGACCGTGCTCGAGGTCGCCCCCGGCATCCGCCAGGAGCGATGGACCTACAACGGGCAGGTGCCCGGGCCGACCCTCCACGGCCGGATCGGCGACACCTTCGTCGTGACGCTCGTCAACAAGGGGAGCATGGGGCACTCGATCGACTTCCACGCCGGCGAGCGAGCCCCCGACGAGGTGATGCGCACGGTGCCACCGGGCGAGTCCCTCACCTACCGCTTCACCGCGGCGCGGGCCGGGATCTGGATGTACCACTGCTCGACGATGCCGATGTCGGCGCACATCGCCGCCGGCATGCACGGCGCCGTCGTCATCGAGCCCGACGGCCTGCCCGCGGTGTCCCGCAGCTACGTCCTCGTCCAGTCCGAGGTCCACGTCGACGGGCCGGGCACCGGCGAGCCGCGCGAGGTCGACGCGGACGCCGCCGCCGTGGACCGCCCGGACGCGGTGACCTTCAACGGCATCGCGAACCAGTACGACGCGCGACCCCTCACGGCAGCCGTCGGCGAGCGGGTGCGCGTGTGGGTGCTGGCCGCCGGACCGAACCGCGGGATCGACTTCCACGTCGTCGGTGGACAGTTCGACACCGTGTGGTCGGAGGGTGGCTACCTGCTCCGGGCCGGCACTGACGCCTTCGGCGGGCGCGGCGGCGGCAGCCAGGTGCTCTCCCTCGGCGCGGCGCAGGGCGGATTCGTCGAGCTGGCGCTGCCCGAGCCCGGCCACTACCCCTTCGTCACGCACGCGATGGCGGACGCCGAGAAGGGCGCCCACGGGGTGCTCAAGGTCAGGTGACCTCGGTGGCCGGGGCGGCGTTCGGCAGCAGGTCCATGATTGCCGCCATGATCGCGGCCGTGTCCGCGACCGCGCCGCCGCCGGCCAGGACGACCGGTGGCCCGATGCGCACCCGCACGGTGACCGGATCGCGCCACCGTCCCAGGCGTGGCACCTTCGACTCCCGCGGCCACAGCACGTCGGTCCCCCACAGACCGAAGGGGATCACCGGGGCCCCGGTCTCGGCCGCGATCCGCGCCACCCCCGTCTTGCCCTTGAGCACCGGGTCGTGGAAGGCCACGCCGCGCGGGATCGTGCCCTGCGGCATCATGCCGACGAGCTCGCCAGCCCGCAGCGCCTCGATGGCCGCGGCATACGCGTCCAAGGCACGCGCGGAGTTGCGTTCGACGGGGATGCCTCCCATCGCGTGGCAGACCCGCCCGACCACGGGGGCGTCGAAGATCTCCTTCTTGGCCATCATGCGGATCGGGCGGCCACCACGCCGCACCAGCTGGGCCAGGACGAAGAAGTCGAAGTACGAACGGTGGTTGCCCGCGAGGATCGCCGCACCGGTGCGCGGCAGGTGTTCCAAGCCCTCGATGTCGAAGCGCACCCAGCGCTGCCAGCGCGGGTTGAACAGGCGCGAGAGCCGCATCTGGACCTTGGTCACGGAAGCAACACTAGGGGCCACGGTCCTCCCGGTCAGGTGAAGAGGGCACGCCCCCAGACGTCGCTCGGGTCGTCGGCATCGATACCGGGCGGGCAGGCAAAGAGCGCCGAGCCGTCATGGACGATGTATTCGTTCAGGCGATCCTTGGCCGCGAGCGCCCGCTGCATCGGCACGAACTGCGCGTGCGCATCGCGCATGAACGCAATGAAGAACAGGCCCGCGTCGAGGCGCCCGAGTCCGTCGGTCCCGTCGGTGAAGTTGTAGCCCCGACGCAGGATCCGTATGCCGTCCAGCTGGCTTGCGTGGGCCAGGAAGACATGGCTGTCGCGCGGGATCGCCGGCTCACCATCGCTGCCGAGCGCGGCGAAGTCCGGCTCGTCGAACTCCTCCGATCCGCCCATCGGCTCACCCTTGAGCTTGCGTCGGCCGAAGGTCGCGTCCTGCTCCTGCAGGGAGGTGCGGTCCCACACCTCGATGTGCATCCGGATCCGGCGCGCCACCAAGTAGGACCCGCCGGCCAGCCACGCAGCGGCGCCGGGCACGTCGTCGGGCTGAACCCACACGTGCCGCTCGAGCAACTCAGGCTCCTCGGCCTTGAGATTGTTGGTGCCGTCCTTGTAGCCGAAGAGGTTCCGCGGCGTTGCCTGGGAGGTCGATGTCGATGAGGTGCGGCCGAAGCCCAGTTGGCTCCAGCGCACCGAGACCCTGCCTGCTCCGATGCGCACGAGGTTGCGGATCGCATGGACCGCGACCTGGGGGTCATGGGCGCATGCCTGGAGCGCCATGTCCCCACCGGAGCGTTCTGGGCGCAGCGCGTCCCCGCGAAAGGCGGGCAACTCGATCAACGCCTCCGGACGCCGGTCAGCCAAACCGAAGCGATCGTCGAAGAGGGAAGGGCCGAAGCCGATCGTCACCGTCAGGCCCGAGGCGGGCAGGCCCATCGCCTCACCGGTGTCGGCCGGTGCCGCGAGCGGATTGCCCCCCGCGACACCACCGGGCGCCGCCTCGGCCCCGAGCGTCATTCGCTCCGTGGCCTTGGTCCAGGCGCGGAGCAGAGCCGTGAGCTCTTCGCGCGTCGTGCCCGGCACGACGTCCAGGGCGACGAGTGCATCCGGTCCTGCGCCGGGGTGACGATCCCGGCCTGGTGGACGCCGCGGAACGGGACGGCCGCGGACATGTCCTCGCCTGCCGGTGCAGCCATGGAGTCGGCCCCGCTGGAACCGGAGGCCGCAGCGCCCGCCCGGCTCCCGGCATACACCGCTCCGGCCGTGGCCGCCGCGAGCCCGGCGCCGACACCCGTGCTCAGCACGGCCCGGCGGCTCGCCGCACCGCGTCCAGTCGCCTGCGCCTCGCGCTCGGTCACTGGGTGGCCAGCGCGGCGCCGACCCTGCCGACCTGCTCCCCGACCGCAGTCAGCGCGTCGGACAGGGCCTTGATCTCGGCCTGCGGGACGTCGGTGTAGAGGCGGTAGCCCTCGCCCTCCCGCTGCGCCGCGATGAGCCCGTCGAGGGTGGTGGCGGCCTGGTTGTAGTCCGCGACGAGGTCCTGGTTGCGGTCGGTGAGGATCGGCTTGAGAACCTCCATGCCCTTCTTCGAGCCCTCCCAGTTGGCGGCGAAGTCGTGGAGGTCGGTGTGGCTGTAGCGGTCCTCCTCGCCGGTGATCTTGCCGGTCGCCATCTCGTCGAGGAGTTCCTTGGCGCCATTGGCGATCTTGAGGCCGTCGAGGTCTGCGGCCTTGGACTTCTCGACGATGGTGGTCACGTCGGCGAGCAGCCGGTCGGCGATCGCATCGCTGTCGGCCTGGAGGCCGTCGACCCACAGGTCCTTCTCCAGTCGGTGGAAGCCGGTGAACTCCAGACCCTCCGCGATCACGTCCTCGCGGCCGTCGATCGCGGGGTCGAGGTCCCCGAACGACTCGGCGACCGGCTCGATCCGCTCCCACGGGGCCCGCGCCACGGCATACAGGCTCTTGGCCTGCGCCACGTCCTTGGCCTTCACCGCAGCGACGAATTCCGCTGTGCGGATGAGGAGTTCGTCAGCCTGGGCGGACACCCACGCCTGGTACTCCCCGGCCGCCGCCTCGAGCTTGGGGTCGGTGTCCGTGGTGATGGTGTCACCGGTCACCGCCAGCGCGGCATCGATCCCGTCGCCGACCATGCCCGGCTTGCAGTTGCCCTTGTAGGCTCCCGGCCTCTTCAGCGTCACATGGAGTGAGCGGGTCATCCCCGGCGTGAGGTTCTCGACCTCGGAGACCACCATGCCGTCCTCGGTGAGGACGTAGAACTCGGTGACCTTGGTCCCCGTGTTGGTGATCCTGAACTCGCGATCCCCCGTCGTCGTGGTGCTTGTTGACATGGTGCAGGCGTCATCGGAGGCGTCGACGGTGATGGCCGAGCCCCCGGCGGACTTGGCCTGGGTGCAGGCGCCGAGCGCCACGACGAGGAGGGGCGCGAGCAGGACGGTGGTGGCGCGGGTGCGCATGCGGAGGTTCTCCTTGGGGGTGGTCCCCGTTGGCGGCATGCCGTGGGGCTGGGTCAGGCGGGGGCGTTGGCCTCGGCCGCGGGCGCGGGGGTGGCCGCCACCGGGTCGGCGGTCTTCGGACCGCGGAGGAAGAGTGGGAGCACGATGGCGACATAGAGGAGCCAGACGGCGGCCTCGAGGACCGTGGTGCGAGGCGAGAAGTTGAAGATGCCCTTCAGGAGGGTGCCGTACCACGAGTCCGGTGCGATGACGTGGGAGACGTCGAACGCGAGGGTGCTCAGACCGGGGACGACGCCGGCCTCCTGCAGGTCGTGGAAGCCGTAGGCGAGGATGCCCGCCGCGACCAGGATGAGGAAGATACCGGTCCACCGGAAGAACGTCGTGAGGTTGATCCGCAGGGCGCCGCGATAGATCAGCAGGCCGAGGACGATCGCGCCGCCGATGCCGACGACCCAGCCCAGGAGCGGGACATTGTTGCCGGCGCCGGCGCTCTGCGCGGTGGCGTAGAAGAAGACCGCGGTCTCCAGACCCTCACGACCGACGGCAAGGAAGCCGACGAGCGCGATCGCGAGCGGGCCCAGGTCGAGGGCGCGGTCGAGTTGGCCCTTGAGTTCGCCACTGAGGCTGCGGGCGGCCGACTTCATCCAGAAGACCATGACCGTGACGAAGCCGACGGCGATGATGCTCGCGATCCCGCCGATCAGTTCCTGCGCCTCGAAGGTGAGCTCCCGCGTCCCGAAGGTGAGGGCGGCCCCCAGGAGCACCGACAGCGCAATCGCCACGCCGACGCCGACCCAGACGTACTTCAGAGCCCAGGTGCGCCGGGTCTTGACGAGGAAGGCGACGAGGATGACGACGACGAGGGCGGCCTCGAGGCCTTCACGCAGCCCGACGAGGGCATTGGCGAGGAACACAGTTAGAAAGGTAAGCCTTACCTAACTCCTCATGCAAGCCGGGTGGGGACTCATACGGAGTGACGAATAGCGTTGAGCCAGTCCCGCGCGGCCGCAAAGTCGGCGTCGCTGTTGCGGGGCGCGATCGTGGCCTCCTGGCCGTCGGCCCGCGGGTACGACCCGAGGAAGACCACGTCGGCACACACCCGCTTCAGCCCCATGAGCGCCTCGCCGATCCGCTCGTCGAGGACATGCCCCTCGAGGTCGATCGAGAAGCAGTAGGACCCCATCGAGTCCTTCGTCGGGCGCGACTCCAACCGCGTCATGTTGATGCCGCGCGTGGCGAACTGCTCGAGCAGCTCGAGCAGGCCACCACTGTGGTCCGAGCGCTGGAAGAGCACGACGGTCGTCTTGTCCGCACCGGTGGGCGCCGGCAGTGCACCCGGCCGGGCGATGAGCACGAAGCGGGTGACCGCACTCTTGATGTCACCGATGTCGTGCGCCAGCACCGTCAGCCCGTCCCGCTCGGCGGCGACCGGCGCACACACGGCCGCTTGGTAGGCCTGCGGCCCCTCGGCGAGCCCGGCGGCCGCCGACGCCGTCGACAGGGTGGGCACATAGGTCGCGCCGGGGCGGTGGTCGCGCACCCAGCGCCGCACCTGCGCCCAGGCGTGGCTGTGGGTGCCGATCGCCGTCACGTCCTCCAGCCGGGTCCCGGCCCGCGCGGCGAGGACGAAGGTGATCGGCACGAGCACCTCACCGATGACGACGAGCGGGTCGCCCGTGGCGAGGTTGTCGAGCGTGGCCGTGACCCCGCCCTCGACCGAGTTCTCGATCGGCACCATGCCGGCCTCGACCTCGCCCGACCGCACCGCGGCCAGGGTGGAGTCCACCGAGTCGTATGCCGTGTGCTCGCCTCCCGCCGCCGGCCCCCAGGCCTGCAGGGCCATCTGGGTGAAGGTGCCCGGCGGTCCGAAGTAGCCGTATCCCTGGGGCGTCATGGCGAACCCTTCATGCGTCGTCGCGACCGGTGCGGGCAGCGGCCAGCGCCTGCTGCTCCTCTGGAGTGAGCGTGGTGTCGGCGGCGCCGCGGACCACGCCCTTGGCGTAGGTGCGGGACTCCCCTCGCGCGTGGATCGAGGAGATGACCAGGCCATCGCCCTCGTCGTCGACGACGGCCGCGCTGAAGGAGAGCCGGCCCCCCATGTCGGAGAAGGCGTCGTAGCGGACGACCGCGACGTGCCGCAGCGCCTGGGCGATGTCCGCCCGCAGGGCCGCGAGGTCGCCCTGTCCGATCGGCCGCTGGGCCTCGAGGTGGGCGATCCGCTCCCGCAGGCGCCGCTGCTGCCGCAGGACGAGGACGAGGAGTGCGAGCCCCACGAGCAGGGGCACGACGAGAACCAGGAGGAGCAGCGCTCCCTCGGTCCCGTTGACGCCCAGCACGACCCACAGGGTATGCCGTGGGCTCCCCACGGTGCCCACGCGTCCGGGACTCCGCCCGGACGGCATACTGTCCCTCGTGCTCGACCTCTCGACGATCGCCGTCGTCTTCGGCCTGATCTTCCTCGTCGAACTGCCGGACAAGACCTTCATCGCCACCCTCGTGATGGCCACGCGCTTCCGCCCCCTGCTCGTGTGGATCGGCGTGGCCGCCGCCTTCTTCGTGCAGACGCTCGTCGCGGTCGCCATCGGCGGTGTCCTCACCAAGCTGCCGAAGACGCCCATCGAGGTCTTCGCCACCCTCATGTTCCTGGTCGGGGGCATCCTGCTGCTTCGCGGGGCCGGTCAGGCCGACGCCGAGGAGGCCGAGACCGAGGAGGAGTTCGCGGCCAAGGCGAGCCGGCAGGCCAAGGGCTGGCACGTCGTGACGATGTGCTTCGGCATTCTCTTCCTCGCCGAGTGGGGCGACCTGTCCCAGATCCTCACGGCCTCGCTGGTGCTGAAGTACCACGACCCGGTGTCGGTCTTCCTCGGCGCCTTCCTCGCGCTGGCCACCGTCTCCGGCCTGGGCGCCGTCCTCGGGCGCGCGCTGCTCACGCGGATGCGGCTGTCGACGCTACGGCGCGTGGGTGGCGTGGTGTGCCTGCTGCTCGCCGCCCTGTCGGTGCTCCAGCTCACCGGCGTCATCGGCGGCTGACCCCGGGCGCAGCACCCACCAGAGCAGGCCCAGGGCGAGCAGGGCACCGAGCGGATCGGCGTTCTGGAGCAGCCTTCCGGGGACCCGCGGCCATCCCCGGTCGATCCACGCGATCCCCCACCACGGGAGGCGGCAGAGGAACCACGCGGTGACCAGCCCCGCGGCATACAGCCCTCGGCGGCCCCGCCCACGCCACGGTCCGGCCCCGAGGAGGGCGAAGACCACCGGCACGACCCAGTGGTAGTGGTGGACCCAGGCGACCGGCGAGACCAGACACGCGAGGAGCCCGACGACACCGACCTCCGCCACCGACTCGCCGGCGCGCCAGCACCGACGGGCCAGCCAGAAGCCGCCCCCGGAGACGAGCAGCACCAGGGTGAGCCAGAGGACCGTGCCCGCCGCGCCGTCGGGGCCCAGGCGAAGCAGCACCCCACGGATCGACTGGTTGGACGTGCCGGCGTTCGGGCCCAGGCGGGAGGGGTCCTCGAGGGCACCGCCCCAGAAGGCGAAGGACGCCGACGGCAGGAGCACCCAGGTCGCCAGGGTCGCGGCCGCCGCGGTCCCGATCGCGGTCGCGGCCTCCTTCCACCGCCGGCAGACGAGGTAGTGGACGACGAACACCCCGGGGGTGAGCTTGATCGCCAGGGCCAGGCCGACGAGGACTCCCGCAGGGACGCGGCGCAACAGGGTCGGCCGCGGCCGACGGAGGTCGGCCAGGCAGAGCAGGACGAGGAAGGCGTTGACCTGACCGAACCGGATCCCGTCGGCGACCGGGTGCAGCCACAGGATGGGCGCGGTGAGGCCGGCCAGTGCGACCGGCCACCACCGCCCGGTCCGGGGCAGCAGCCGGTGCGCCGAGAGGGCCACGGTCGCCGTGACGGCGAGCACCTGGGCAACGGTCCAGAGCCAGCCGGCCACGCCGAAGGGCACGAGGGCGAGCGGGATGGCCAGGACGGCGGCGAACGGCGGATAGGTGAACGGCAGGAGCTGGGGGGCCTCGGTCAGGGCGGCATAGACGGGCCGACCGGTGAGGATCGAGACCCCGGCCTGGCGGTAGACCTCGACGTCGACCTGCCACTGGTCGAGCGGCCAGAAGACGAGGTAGCGCAGCACGACCGGGGCCGCGGCGAGGGCGAGCAGGGCCGCCGCGAGCGGCCACACCAGGGCCGGCCGTGGTCCCCCGCTCGTCGAAGTGCTCGTCTGCGCCACCCGTCCATTTTCGGGGTATGCCGTCCGCTTCCGTAGCCTTGGGGGGTGCCTCGTCGTGTGGTCCCGGTCCTCGCCGTCCTCGTCGCCCTCCTCGTGGGCTGGGGCGCGGCGGCGAGTGCGACGGCTCCCACGGCGACGCCGAGGCAGCTCCCGCCGGTGGCCACCGTCGTCATCGGCACCGGCGGCCTCTCGTGGTCGGATGTCTCCGAGAAGGCCACCCCGAACCTCTGGGCCCTCCTGCGCGACGGGTCCGCCGGCGCGATGTCGATCCGGTCGGTCATGCGCAACACCTGCCCGGTCGACGGCTGGCTCGGCCTGTCCGCCGGTGGCCGGGCGGCTGCGGACCGGGCCGACGGGTCCTCTTCGTCCTCCGCGCCCTGCCCCGACCTGCCGGCCGTGCCCGCTCCGGCCGCCGACGGCACCCTCGCGGTGCCCGGCTGGGAGGGCTACCTCGCCGCGGCGGCCACGGCCAACTTCGACTCCCGGCTGGGCACCCTGGGTGAGGCCGCGGCCAAGGGCGGGCAGTGCATCAGTGCAATCGGCCCGGGGGCCGGTCTGGCTGCGGCGCGGGCCGACGGCACGGTGGGCCGATGGACGTCATGGAGCGCCGACACCGTCCTGCGCGACCTCAACTCGTGCCCGATCAGCATCGTCGACGTGGGCGCGCTCCGCGACGACGTCGCTGCCGGGGAGAGCGCGCCGAGCGGCTCGCACGCGCAGCAGCTGACCGAGATCGACGACCGGATCGGCCTGGTCGCCGCGGCCGCACCGGGTGGAGCCGACGTGGTGGTGGCCAGCCTCGCGGACGCCGGGGTGCAGGAGCGACTTCGCCTGGTCGTCGCCCGCGGCCCGCACTTCGGTGCGGGTGAGCTGAGGTCCTCCTCGACCCGTCAGCCCGGGCTGGTGCAGGCCCAGGACATCACCGTCACGCTGCTGGCCAACCAGGGCCTCACCGTCCCGGACACCCTGGGCGGGGCGCCCCTGTCCTTCGCGCCCGCCGACGGCAACACGGTCGAGGCCACCCAGGCGCGCCTGACCCACCTCGTCGACTACGACCAGGCGAGCCACAAGGTGCACGCCCTCGTGCCGCCCTTCTTCAACACCTTCGCCTATGGCCAGCTCGTGGTCTACCTCCTCGTCCTCCTGCTCTGGCGCGGCAAGCTCGGCTCGGAGAGCTCACGCTTGCAGGTGCTGCGCTGGGTGCGGGTGCTCGCCGTGAGCGCGGCGAGTGTCCCTGCGTCGACCTTCCTGGCCAATCTCATCCCGTGGTGGCGCTTCTCGGTGCCCATGCTGTCGGTCGTGGCTGCCGTCGGCCTCTTCGTGGCCCTCATCGCCGCCCTGGCCCTGGCCGGACCGTGGGGGCGCACCGCGTGGGGTCCGATGCTCGTGGTCTCCGCCGTGACCGTGGCCGTCCTCGCACTCGACGTCATGACCGGATCCCGCCTCCAGCTGTCCTCGCTCATGGGGCTGCAGCCGGTCGTCGCCGGAAGGTTCTACGGCATGGGCAACGTGACCTTCGCGATCTTCGTCACCGCGGCGCTCCTCCTGGCCACCGCCCTGTCCTCCCTGCTCGTGCGAGCGCGTGGGCCGCGACTGGCCGCCGCCCTCGTCGTCCTCATCGGGGCCGCGACGGTGCTCGTGGACGGGGCGCCCTTCTGGGGTGCCGACGGAGGGGGGCCGCCCGCGGCCATCCCCGGCTTCGCCTTCCTCACTCTGTCCATCCTCGGCATCGCGATGACCTGGAAGCGGGTCCTGGCGATCGGCCTGGGCAGTGCAGCCCTCTTCTTCGCCGTCGCCCTCCTCGACTGGTTGCGGGCACCGGCCGAGCGCAGCCATCTGGGCCGCTTCATCCAGGCGATGATCGACGGAGGGGCGCTCGACATCGTCAAGCGCAAGGCGCTGCAGAACTGGACGATCCTCACCGGCAATGCGCCCCTGACCCTGCTCGTCCCGGCGGCGCTGCTCTTCGTCATCTACGTCCTGGCCCGCCCGACGAGCTGGGGGTCGCGTGCGCTCCAGCGCTCCTTCCAGACGCTGCCGACGCTGCGCGCCGGACTCATCGCCCTCGTCATCACGCTGACCATCGGCTTCCTCATCAACGACTCCGGCACGGCGATCCCCGCCGTCGGGGCCACCGTCGCGGTGCCACTCATCGTGGCGGTCGCGGTCACGACCCTCAGTGACGAGGCGCGGGTGCTCGCCCGCAGCCGCACCGGTCGTCGCCTGCACTGAGCGAGGCTTCCCCCTGGACAGTGGGGCGCCTCACGGCCGCCGCCGCTGCACGCCGCGCACCCGCGGCCCGGTCACCGAGCGAGGCGACGCTGCTGCGCCTTCGCGACGAGAACCCACGCGATCGTGGCGAGCCAGACCACCAGTTGCAGTTGGGGCACGAGCCCTCGCCGCACCCCCATCGTCAGCGTGACCGCCTCCGGTGTCATCCCGGCCACCCGGCCCGGGACGTAGGCCGCCGTGATGAGGGCCAGGCGGACCAGGAGCACGCCGTCGAGGACTCCGACCGCGACGGCCGGGAGCATGGCCCAGGGCAGCAGGTCGTACCACGGCAGGGTGTAGGGCGCGGCGAGGCTGTAGGCGCCGGCCAGCACCGCGATCCACCAGGCCGCCCGCAGCGCGACCGCCCGGGGGTCCTCGCCCCCAGCCCTCACCGATCGAGCGTCCCCTGGCGCACTGCCCACGGGTCGGGTGGCCCAGGCGAGGACGGCCGCCAGGAGCACCGCCAGCACCGCTGCCCCCACGGTGACGACGGCCCGCGTGCCGGCCTCCCCCAGGGAGGGCTTGAGCTCGACGAGCAGCAGCCGCCATGGGGAGGCGAATCCCACCGCGTGCCGAGCCCGGTCCAGCTGCTCATAGACGTGCGGCCCGGTGCCCAGGTGGACGAGCGCAAGGGTCGCGGCGGCACTGGCCGCGAGTGCTGGGCCGCGCCGGAGGGCCGTGCGCCAGCCCCAGGCGAGGAGGAGCGCGAGCCCGGCCACGGCATACGTGAACTTCGTCCCGGCGGCCAGACCGATGGCCAACCCGGCCGCCATGGCTCCCGGGACGGGCGCCCACCGAGCGATCGCCACGAGGGCGAGGACGACGAGGGCGGTGGCGACCGTGTCGACGTGCGCGCCGAGGAGGCCGGCCCAGAGCAGGAGCGGGTTGAGGGTCCAGAGCACGTCGATGCGGCCGTGGTGCTCCGGCGGCACGAGGGTGCGCAGGCCCCAGCGCACCGCGAGCCAGGCGGCGACGACGACGAGCTGCCAGGCGAGGACGACGAGGCGCAGCCGGTCGCCGCCCACCCACGCGGCGGCCGCGTGGAGCGCCGTGGCCACCGGCCCGTAGACGCTGGGTTGGTGGCGCCAGGGGTCCTCGACCGCCGAGGTGATCGGGTCGGCGCCACCGGCCCAGCCGGACGGGTCCGCGACCCAGGGGTCACCCCCGGCGAGGAGGATCCGGCCGTATGCCGCGTAGTTGAGGTGGTCGCCGGACCCGGTCGGGGCGGCCAGCAGGCCCACGGCCGCCAGGGCGAGCGGTGTGGCCCGGCCGACGGGTGGGATCGGTCCGAGGAGGCCGACGGCGACCGCCAGGACCCCGACGCCCACGGCACCCCAGAGCAGCCAGGTGACCTGGAGGGGCGTGGGGGCCCAGGGCAGGAGCTGGTCCAGCGGCCAGCCGGAGCGGAGGTCGGGCTTGGCGGCGTTGGGGGCGGCGAGCGCGACCGCGAGCATCGGGACCAGCGCGAGGATCACGAGGACGCGGTGCCACGTCGTCGGGGCTGGGCGTCGCACGGGGCTCGGCGGGTCGGGAGCCGGGCTCAGGAGCCGCGCGCGGCACGGGTGGCGGTGCGCACCCGCAGCCCGCGGGCGCGCAGGGCACGCAGGACGTCGCGGTACTGCTTGGCGCGGTGCACCTGCCCGCGCCAGTCCGATCCGGTGACCCTGTGGTGGAGCTCGCACGGCACCTCGAGCACGGTGAGCCCGGCCCGGAGGATGTCGACGGTGAGGCCCACCTCGACACCCCAGCCGGGGGCGAGCGGGCTGGCCGCGTCGTAGGCCTCCGCCGTCAGGCAGCGCATGCCGGAGAGGGGTTGGCGGGCCTGGAATCCGGTGAGCTCGCGGATGCCGTCCCGCGCGAGCCGCACGACGAGCCCGCGACCCCCACCGGCTGACTTCTGGGGCGGCAGGGTGGCGATCGTCATGTCGGCCGCGCCCGAGCGCACGTCGGGGACGAGCACCCCGACCTCAGCGGCCGACTCCTGGAGGTCGCCGTCGACGAAGAGGTAGTGGTGGCGACCCGCCCCACCCGCGTTGCCCTCGGTCTCGCGGACGAACCGCACGCCGGTGACGAGGGCCGCCGCCTTGCCGGCGTTGACGCTGTGCCGGATGACGTGTGCTCCGGCGTCATGGGCGCGGCCCGAGGTCTCGTCCGTCGAGCCGTCGTCGACGACGACCACGAGGTCGACCCCCGGGATGGCGCGCACGGCGCGAACGGTCGCGGCGATCCGGTCGGCCTCGTCCTTGCACGGGATGACCGCGGCGACCGGTCGGGCCGCCACGGACGCGTCGGCCCGGCCCTCAGGGGCGCTCGGCGTCGTCGGGGTGGACACGGGGGCCTCAGCGCAGGGTGACCTGGCGCCCGAGGAGGCCGTTGCGGGCCCTGCGCTCCTCGGAGGTGAGAGGGGTTCTCGAGGCGGCCGCCTCGGCATACCGGTTCGACCAGGCGGCGAGCGCCTCCTCGTGGGCGGTCGGCTCGGCTGCGGGGTCGACCTCGATGACGGGGACGAGCGCCCCACAGGCCCGGAAGGCCCCGAGGAGGCGGGTGCCCTCGCCGAGGGCGTCCGCGCCGGCGGCGTGAAGGCGGGCAAGTGCATCGGTGGCGGGGTCCTCGTCCTCGGCGAGGACGACCCGGATGAAGGCCCGGTCGCCATAGGCGACGTGGTAGGCCGAGTCCGCGCCGCGGAGGCGGACCATCGGGACGATCGAGGCGTTCGCGCGCTCCAGGGAGGCCTTGGCGTCGGCGTCGAGCTCTCCGTCGCCGACCCAGAACTCGAACCCGTCGTGGAGGGTGACCTCGAGCTCCTGGCCGGGAGCGAGGAGGTCCTGGAGACGGGGCGTGGCGGCCGTGACGGCCGGCACCTGCGTCAGCGGCGTCCCGGCCGGCAGCGCCCGGGTCGCGAGGACGGCGGCGGCGAGGTCGCGGGAGGCGTCCCCGCTCGAGCTGCCGGACTGGGTCGCGACGAGGACGGTGCCGTCGGCGCGGTGCAGCCCCGGCCAGGCCATCGGCAGCACGGTCGCGATGGTCACCTCGTCGGAGGAGTTCTCCCCCGAGGCATCGGCGGGGCCGGCCCCCGCGACGCTCGGGTCGAGGCGCACGGTCGCGGTGGCGGCCGGGAGGATCTCGCGGATCGCCACCCAGTCCGGCTCATTGCCCAGGCCCGCGAAGGGGCGGGCGACATAGGGCGCGGGAGCGACCTTGCCGGACTTGCCGGCCCTGCCCGCCGCGGAGCCGGCAGTGGATCGTGGACGACGCGAAGCCTTACCCATGGGCCAACTCTTCCAGACTCAGGTGGCGCGGCGCCGCGAGGGCCCGCCCATGGTGGCCCAGACGGTGCGGCTGCCGCGGTCCTCGGTCACGCCCCACTCGTGCGCGAGGGCACGCACGATCCGCAGGCCCCGACCAGAGGGTGCCCACACCGCACGCGGCGCCGGGCGCGGCTCGGTCGGCCCCCCACCGTCGGTGACCTCGACCTCGACGACCTCGAAGCGCACCTTCCAGCGCACGCGCAGCGTGCCGTCGGCGAGGGGCGGCGCGTGCCGGATGGCGTTGGTGAGCAGCTCGGTGACGACGAGCTCGACCTCGTCGATGGTCTCCTCGGACAGCCCGCGCTCGGTGAGGTCGTCGACGATCGTGCGACGAACCTTGGGGACGGACTCGGTGCTGGGGGGGACGCGGATCGCCTGGACCTGGGTCAGGGGATCGACGCTCGTCACAAGGCCGCACTGTAATCCGTGGCGGCGGGCGGGTCGAGTTGCTGCCGGCCCGGGCTCCGCAGTGGGCTCCACAGCAGGCGAGGCGCTCACATCGCGGGGCGTCCTACCGTTGACCCATCGTGGACCTTCCTCCCTTCCAGCAGCTCGTGGACGCGCACTGGCGTGACGTCGCGCGGCTTGCCCACGCCCTGGCCGGACCGAGCCACGGTGACGACGTCGCCCAGCAGGCATGGACCAGGGCGCTGGCGGCCTATCCGGGGCTGACGAGCACCCGCAACCTGCGGGCTTGGCTGCTCACGATCACTCGCAATTGCGCCATGGACGTCCACCGGGCTGCCCGGCGGACGGTGCCGGTCGAGAAACCGGGCCTGCTCGCCGAGGCACCCGTCACCAGCGCGGCCGCCGATCCTCGGCCCGAGCTGTGGGCCGCCGTCGCGGGCCTGCCCGAACGACAGCGCGCCGCGATCGCCCTGAAGTACGTCACCGACCTCGACCACCGCGCCATTGCTCACGTGCTCGACACCTCTCCCGCAATGAGCCGCCGCCTCGTCAGCGACGGCCTCGCCACCCTTCGCCTCACCCTCCCCGAGGAGTCCCGATGAGCTCCCCCTTCGCCTTCGATCCCCCGCTCACCCCGCCGGTCCTCCCGGAGTCCGACGTCTCGTACGCCGTGCACCCCACCTCCGTGGGCCGCCTCCTCCTCGCCTCCGCCGGGGGTCGCCTCGTGCTCTGTGCGTATGCCGTCGACACGGCTGCCGAGGACGCCCTCCTTCGGCGTGTGGCCGGGGCAGTGAGCCCGCGGGTCCTGCGCCACGAACGTCCCCTCGACGCGGCCCGCCGTCAGGTCGACGAGTACCTCACCGGTCGGCGGCGACGCTTCGACCTGCCGGTGGAGCTGACGCTGGCGAGCCCCTTCCAACGCAAGGTGCTCGCGGGATTGGGGCGGACGGCATACGGGGAACGAACGACCTATGGGGCGCTGGCCCGCGCCATCGACCACGCGGGAGCCGCCCGAGCGGTCGGGACGGCGCTCGGGGCAAACCCGCTGTGCCTGGTCCTGCCCTGCCACCGGGTGCTGCCGAGCAGTGGCGGGATCGGCGGCTACGCCGGTGGGCCCGCTGCCAAGGAGGCCCTGCTGGCCCTCGAGGCGGCCGGACGGAGCTGCCTGGCGAGGTAGCGCACGGTGTCGGTGAGGCGGTCCAGGGGCGGGGAGCCCACCCGCCACCGCTGCCAGTGGAGCACGACGTCGCGGTGCTCGCGCCGATGGAGACGGACGAGCTCACCGGTGTCGAGGGCGGCGCCGACCTGCGCCTCGGGCAGCATCCCCCAGCCGAGGCCGGCGCGCACGGCATGCGCGAAGGCGGTGGAGTCGGGCACCTGGGACCAGGGCGGGTCGGCACCCGGCGCGAGCGAGGTGAGGACATCGGACTGCATCGCGTCCTTGGCGTTGAAGCGCAGCACCGGGAGCCGGGCCCAGTCCACCGCCCCGCGCGCAGCGCGATGGCGGGCCACGAGGTCGGGGTGGGCGACCGGGAGGTAGCGCATGACCCCGAGGGGCTCCACGGCGCACCCGGTGACCGGTTGGGGGTCGGTGGTGAGCGCCGCGACGACGGCACCAGAACGGAGCAGGGCGCTCGTGTGCTCCTGGTCCTCGACGTGGAGGCGGAGCGAGACATCGGGCCAGTCGGCCGCCGCCTCGAGCACCGCGCCGAACCAGGTGGCCAGGGAGTCGGCGTTCACCGCCACGGGCAGTGGAATGGGATCGGTGCGTGCACCCAGCTCCCGCAGGGTCTCGGCCTCGAGGGCGACGACCTGGCGCGCGAGGCGGACGATCGGCTCCCCCGCCTCGGTGGGCATGCAGGGTTGGCGGCGCGTGACGAGCACGCCGCCGACGGATGCCTCGAGGGCCCTGATCCGCTGGCTCACGGCCGACGGGGTGACGCCGAGCCGCCCGGCGGCCTCGTCGAAGGTCCCGGCGTCGACGACGGCGGCGAGGGCTCGCAGTTGGTCGAGCTGCATGAAGCAACTCTAATGATCCGTTAGATCCTGTTGTTTCTCTTCAACCATCGGGTTCGGTCAGGATGGGGACGTGCCGACCACCTACCTCGCCGGGTTCCTCACCGGCCTCTCCCTCATCGTGGCCATCGGGGCCCAGAACGCCTTCGTGCTCCGGCAGGGGATCCTGCGTCGGCACGTCGTGCCCGTCGTCGCCATCGCCATGCTGGCCGACGCCGCGCTCATCGCGCTCGGCACCGCCGGGGCCGGCGCGGTCGTCAAGGCCCACCCCGATGTCCTCGCCGTCCTGCGGTGGGTGGGTGCGGCATACCTGCTCTGGTTCGGCCTGCGGACGCTGTGGGAGGCCCGGCACCCGCAAGGCCTGCAGGCCGCGGCGTCGGCCTCGGGGCGCAACGTCATCCTCACGGCCTTGGCCCTGACCTTCCTCAACCCCCACGTCTACCTCGACACCGTGGTGATGCTCGGCATCATCAGCACCTCCTTCGGCGAGACCCGGTGGCTGTTCGCGGCCGGGGCGGTGACCGCCAGCACCCTGTGGTTCCCCGCGCTCGCCTGGGTCGGCGCTCGGCTGGCTCCATGGCTGGCTCGACCGCGTGTCTGGCAGGTCATCGGTGTGGCCATCGGGGTGGTCATGATCGCCCTGGCCGCGGCCCTCGCCCTCGCGCCGACCACAGGGTAGGTTCCGCCTCCATGGAGGCTCTCCCTCGCCCACGCCGTCGCGGCCGCATCGTCCGACGGGTCCTCGGTGGCCTGCTGGCGCTCGTGCTGCTCGCCCTCGTCGGGGCCTACTGGTACGCCCGTCCGCTGCTCCTCACCGGCACCGGGTATGCCGCCCACAACGCCTGCGCCGTCACCTTCGTCGCCGGGCGGACCGACCCCGACGCCGACCTCCCGCCGAACCCGCTCGTGCCCTACCTGCGGACCTCGGTGGAGAAGCTCGGCACCGACGGGGGCGTGGCCACGACGTCGGTCTTCGGCCTCTTGGCCGAGCAGAAGGCGTGGTACACACCGGGCTTGGGCTGCGTCATCGGCAAGGAGAAGGGCGAGTACGGCCAGGTGACGGCCATCCCGGCCGGCGCGAACCCGTTCACGGCCGCACCCGCCCCGACCGCGGATGCCGATGTCCAGGCGGCGGTGGACCGGGCCTTCGGCGACGACCTGGACCCGGCGACCAAGAAGGCCCTCGGCACCCGCGGCATCGTCGTGGCCCGTGGCGGTCACCTCGTCGCAGAGAGGTATGCCGACGGCTTCGATGAGCACACCCCGCAGCTCGGGTGGTCGATGACCAAGAGCGTGGCCAGCCTGCTCACCGGCGTCCTCGTCAAGGAGGGCAAGGTGACCCTGGAGGACAAGGCGTTGCAGCCCAGCTGGACGGACCAGCGCAAGGACATCACCGTCGAGGACCTGCTGCGCATGACGAGCGGCCTGGAGTGGGACGAGACCTACGACCTCGGCACCCCGATCACGACAATGCTCTACACCGAGGGCAGCATGGCCGGCTACGTCGCCGACCAGCCCGCCGCCCACGCCCCGGGGACGGTCCAGCAGTACTCCTCCGGCTCCACGAACCTGCTCTGCTCGGTCCTCCAGCAGCGAGCGGGCGGCGCCGAGCAGTCGCCGGCGGACTTTCCCCGTCGTCTGCTCTTCGAGCCGCTCGGCCTCACCTCGGCCGTGCTCGAGCCGGACGGCACCGGCCTGCCGGTGTGCAGCTCCTACCTGTGGGCCACCCCTCGGGACTGGACGGCGCTCGGGCAGTTCGCACTGCAGAACGGTCAGTGGGACGGGCAGCAGCTGTTGCCGACCGACTGGATGGCGACGACGACGAAGGTCACCGCGGTCGACCGGACCGACGACGAGGCCTACGCCCTGGGCTGGCGCTCGAACACCCTGCCCGATGGCAGCCTGCTCGTGCCCACGCTCCCCGCGGACACCTACTGGGCCCAGGGGCACGACGGGCAGCGGCTCTATGTCGTGCCGTCCGCCGACCTGGTCGTCACCCGGCTCGGGTTCTCACCCGACGCCGAGGACCTGCGGGTCGAGGAGCTCGTCGCGACGCTGGCCAATCTCCCCCGCGGCGGCTGACGCGCCGCCGCTGGACAGGCTCGCCGCCGCTGGACAGGCCCAGCGACGCGCTCAGAACGAGTTCTTGGCGCGGACCTCGGTCGCGGCGGAGATGTCCTTGGTCAGCGGCAGGCAGGAGATCTCGGTCTTGCCGGTCTCGGCCGAGCACATGCTCGTGTCGATGACCTCCTCGCCGTTCATGAACTCGAGGTCGAAGAGCACGTACTCCTCGGTCGGCGGCGTCACCGCGGTCATGCCGTCGATGGTGTACATGTCGAGGAAGTCCATCTTGGTGACGGTCCAGCCGTCGGCGACCGTGACGGTGTCGAGCGCGAAGCCCTTGCCGATCGCCGCGGACAGCACGAGCGGTGACGACGACTCGTCGGGAGACGGCGAGGCCGGCTCGAGCGAGGGGAGCCCGGGGTCGCTGCTCGGCGCCGCGCTGCTCGTGGCGGTCGTGATCTTGTCGACCTCGTCCTTGGCCCTGTTGAAGAGCATGACGCCGAGGACGGCGATCAGGGCGAGGATGACCAGGCCGATGATGCCGGCGATCAGGCAGCCCTTGCCGAGCCCGCTCTTGCCGGTGCTCGCCGGGGGCGTGCCGTAGGCGCCGGCCTGCCCCGGCTGGCCATAGGCGGGCTGACCGTAGGCGGGCTGGCCATAGGTCGTCTCGACAGCGGACGGCTGGCCGTCGCCCTGGCCATAGCCCTGGGCGCCGGCGGGCACCTCGGTGGCCGACGGCGTGGATGCCTCGCCGGCCGAGGGCACCTCGGGCGTGGCCTCACCGTGGAAGTGCTCGGTCCACTGGGCCCCGTCCCAGTAGCGCTGGCGGCCATCGGGCTGCGGGTACCACCCGGCAGGTGCACTCATCGTCGTCGTCCTCCCCTGTCTTCGGCGCTCGGTCGTGAGCGCCCGCACCAAGGGTAGTGCCCGCCGGAGTCGGGCATGATGGACGGTCGTCGGGCGTTGGGTCCGGCGTCCGACCCCTCTCTCCCGCCCAGGAGCCCGTATGCCGCGCAGCCCCCGCGAGGTGGTGCGCTCGGCCGTGCCCCTGGTCACCTCCACGGCACTTGGCCGGGCCGCCGTCGGTGTCGGCGAGGGCCTGCGCCGGCGACCACGGGTGGACCCGGCGGGCTGGAGCGCACCGGAGCTCACGGCATACCTCGACGCGCCCCGCGCGAGCCTGGTGCCGCCGCGCCGGGCCGGCCACGAGGCGGTCCGGCTGGTCCACGAGCTCGACGGGACCCTGCCGGTCGAGGCGGTCCTGCTGGCGCGGGCCGTCGCCGATGCCGCACCGCCGAGCGGGCACGAGCTGAGCCCGACGCTGGGGCAGATCCTCCAGCGCTACCTCCCGGACACCCTCGTGGCCTACCGCAACAGCGGCTCGGCCGCCCAGAGCGCGGAAGGGCACCGGTTGATCGTCGAGCAGCTGCGCCTGCTCCACCAGGTGACACGGGACGTCGCCCGCGCGGAGGCCGAGCACGACGACCGGGAGCTGCGGCTGCAGCAGGCCTTCCTCTCGGAGCGGTTCGACCGGCCGAGCAATGGGCTGGACCTCACCCCTGCGGTGCGGCGCCCGGTCGCTCCCAGTGCGGCGGGCACGCCCGTGCCCCCGATGCAGCCGCGTGGCCTCGCGTCCTCGGCGCAGAGCACGCACCACCGCCTCGGCGTCGAGGTCAGGCCCACGGCGGTCTTCACGCCGGACCCCGACACCCAGGGCATCCTGCGCGGGCGGCTGGCGCTGCCGAGCGGCCTGGCGGTGACCCTGGGTGCGGTCTACGAGAAGCACTCAGGCGCGGTGGAGTTCGTGACGGCGACCTCGAAGCGCTGGCAGGCCAAGCGGCGCCAGCGTGGCTTCGGCGCAGCCCAGCTCGACGTCGCCGTGCACTTGCCGCTGCGCGAGATCCGCCGCTTCGTGATCCACGCGACCGCACGCCCGGCGCCGCGACCGGCGGACATCGTCCTCTTCCTCACCGAGGGTGCCTCGAACACGGCGGAGCTGCCGACGACCCTGGTCCGGCGCCCCGGCGCGTCGACCACCGTCATCGCCTCCGGGCACGACACCAGCGACGGGCTCTTCGTGCGCAACGAGTCGACCGTCTTCGGCTCGTTGCGGGCGGCCTGCGAGGGCTTCGATTACCGCGGCGTCACCTGGCTGTCCGCGGACACGCCGGCGGTCTAGGCAGACGCCGCTCGGGCCTGGGCCGGGCCAGCCACGTCGTCGAGGGGGTGGGCCACCTCGTCGGCCGGCAGCCGGGCCAGCAGCACGGCGGCCACGGCGAAGACCGGGGGCGCGAAGGCGGCGATGAGGAAGGTGTTGCGCAGCCCGATCGCGTGGCTCACCGGGCCGGCGAGCGCCATCGAGGCCGGCATGAGCGAGATCGAGACGAAGAAGTCGAGCGAGGACACGCGGCCGAGGAGCTCAGGCGGCACGCGGCGCTGGAGCAGCGTGCCCCAGATGACCTGGGGCGCCCCGAACATCACGCCCATGACGAGGCCGCACCCGACGAGCACGGCGATGTGCCGGGTCGTGGCGATGAGGGCGAAGGGCAGGCAGGCCAGGCCCCAGAGCAGGATCATCACGCTGAGGTAGCGCCGCGGCATGCGGCGGGCCGCCATGGCGAAGGACCCGGCGGCGCCCCCGACGCCGAAGGCAGCGAGGACGTAGGAGTGGTCGCGGGCTCCGCCGCCGAGCGTGTCCTTGATGAGGAAGGGGATGAGGACCTCGAGCGGGCCCATCATCACCAGGATCATGAGCGAGGCGAAGAGCAGCGTGGCGAGCAGCCAGGGCGTCCTGAAGAGGTAGCGGACGGCCTCGCGCAGGTCGCGGAAGACCGCCGAGACCGTGTGCCCGCCGTCGACGGCGCGCCGCAGCGCGGTCCGGGGCACGCTCGTCAGGGCCAGCAGCCCGAGCCCGGAGGCCACGGCCGCGACCGTCATGGCCGCCGCCGGGTTGAGTGCGGCGACCACTGCTCCCGCGACGGCCGGGCCGATCGCCTGGTGGACGCCGGGGCGCACCATGCCCTCGAAGCCGTTGACGGCCTGGAGCTCCTCGGCCGGGACCAGGGCGGGCAGCCAGGCCGAGTAGGCCGGGTAGTAGAAGGCCATCGCCACGCCGAGCACGAAGCTGATCGCGGCCAGCGACACCACCCCGGTGCGATCGCCGGCGGCCAGGACCGCGGCGAGCGCCATCCCCACCGTCTCGGCACCGGCCACGCAGAGCAGCACCAGCTTCTGGGGGACCCGGTCGGCGACGACCCCACCGAGCAGGGCCGGGATGAGCACGCCGAGGGTGCCGGCGGCCGCGACGACGGAGAGCTGACCCGGTCCGCCGCCGATCCGGATGACGTCCCAGACGATGGCGACCGCCCAGACCCCACTGGCGAAGGTCGAGAAGACGAGGGCGACCGCGAGCCGCCGGTAGGCCGCGTGCCGGAAGGGTGCCAGCGCACGCCGCAGCCCCCGGTGCGGGGCCACCACGGGCGGTGCGTCAGCGGGCACGAACGGCTCTCTCTGGCTCGGGTCGACGGGACGGGGCGGTCAGTCATGGCGCTGGCCGCCCCCGACGGCCTCCTGCATCACCGACGATCTCGACGGCCCCGCCCACGCTAGTGCGGGGTCAGCGGCCTCGCACCCGGGAGAGCACGTCGGCCATGAGCCGCTGCACGGCGAGCGTGTCCGCCAGCGGCATGACCGGGCTCTCGCTCAGGCCGGCCGCGAGGCACTCCCCCACGTGGTCGACCTCGTGCTCGAAGCCGAAGGCGAACTCCTCGTCGGCGATGCGCTCACGGCCCCGCCACACGGTCAGCGCGGGGGCCCGGTGGAAGCGGGGGTGCAGGTCGATCCAGCCCTGCGTGCCCAGGACCATCATCCGCCCGGGTCCGTAGGTCGTGAAGCCGCCGGAGAGGGTGGCCGAGCGGCCGTCGGCGTAGCCGAGCAGGACCGAGAAGTCGCTCTCCACCCCGGTGGCGAAGGTGCCTCCGACGGCATGGACGACGTCCGGCACGCCGAGGAGGTGCTGCGCGAAGGACAGGACGTAGACCCCGAGGTCGAGCACGGCGCCGCCCCCGAGCGCGGGGTCGAAGAGCCGGTCGGTGGGCACGAACTCCCGGAAGGCCGTGAGGTCACCGTGGACGCCACGCACCTCACCGATCGCCCCCTGGGCGATGAGCTCGCGGAGGCGGACCACCCCCGGGTTGAAGCGCGTCCACATCGCCTCCATCGCGAACACCCCGGCGGTGCGCGCGGCCTCGATGATCCGCTCGGTGTCCTCGACGGAGGCGGTGAAGGCCTTCTCGACGAGGATCGCCTTGCCGGCGGCGATCGCCTCGAGGGCGATGTCGGTGTGCTGCGGGTGCGGGGTCGCGATGTAGATCGCGTCGACGCCGGGATCGGCCGCCAGGTCGGCATACGAGCCGTGGGCCCGCGGTATGCCGTGGGCCCCGGCGAACTCGTCGGCCCGCTCCTGGGAACGGGACCCGACGGCGACGAGCTCGCCCGTGGTGACCCTGCCGAAGTCGGCGTCCATGGCCGCCGCCTGCTTGCCCGGACCGGCGATCCCCCAACGCACGCGTGTCATGGAGCCCAGCCTAGGAGCGGCGGCAACCTCCCCGCGCAGGCGAGCGCACGGCATACTCACTGGCATGGAGATCACCGACAACGGCCCCCAGCCCAATGCCTTCGACATCGAGACAGCGACGGTCGAGAACGAGAACTACCGCACGGTGGCGTGGACCGGGAAGTACCTCCAGGTGACGCTCATGTCGATCGCACCCGGTGAGTCGATCGGGCTCGAGGTGCACCCGGAGACCGACCAGTTCCTGCGCATCGACGCCGGTCAGGGCCGCTGCGTCATGGGCCCGGCCGAGGACGACCTGCCGTTCTCCCAGGAGGTCGGCGACGGCTGGAGCATCCAGGTCCCGGCCGGCACGTGGCACGACGTCGTCAACACCGGCGAGGAGGACCTCAAGGTGTATGCCGTGTACGCGCCGTCCCACCACGCCGCCGGCAAGGTGCATGCCACCTTCGCCGACGCCGAGGCGGACGAGGAGGCCGGCGGTGACGAGCCGCCGTCGTGGACGGTTCAGCCCGGCTCCGGCGCCTCCGACGAGACCGCCTGACCGGGTCGCCGGTAGGCCGCCTTGACGACGGGGCGGGTGAGGATCCACCGGATGAGGAGCAGGACGGCGCTGAAGGCGACCTGCTCGATGACCATCCACCAGGGATACAGGCCCGGGACGAGGCAGGTCGCGATCGCGACGACCGGGAAGACGATCGCGAACAGCGACAGGCGCGAGTAGGCCCACCACCAGCCGAGGCGAGCCCGCCACCGGAAGTAGAACAGCGTCGCCTCCGGGATCCGGTGGGCTGCATGGCGGCCACCGGCCAGCCGGTCCAGCCGACGGAAGAGCGGCTCGAGGGTGCCCAGCGCGACCGAGAGCCGACCCGAGGGGGCAGCAGGGGCGACGCGGCTCATGTCCATCAAACTAACGGGTATGACGGTGAGCATCCTCTCGGCCCGGGACGTCGACTTCCTCCTCTTCGACTGGCTGCGGACGCAGGAGCTGCTCGAGCGTCCGGCCTTCGCATCCCACTCGCGGGAGACCTTCGCGTCCGTGCTCGAGCTCGCCGAGACCCTGGCCCGTGAGAAGTACGCCCCCCACCACCGCGCCAACGACCTGCAGGAGCCGCGCTTCGACGGCACGAGCGTCACCCTCATCCCCGAGGTCGGCACCGCAGTCCGGGCCTTCGCCGACGCCGGCTTCCTCATGGCCGGCCTGCCCGAGGAGGACGGCGGTGGCGGCCTGCCACTCTCGATCGGGTCGGCGTGCATGGCGTGGTTCCACGCGGCGAACACGGCGACGGCGGCCTACTCGCTGCTGAGCATGGCGGCGGGCAACCTCATCCGCACCCACGGCACCGACGAGCAGCGTCGCCTCTTCGCCGAGCCGCTGGCCGAAGGCCGCTTCACCGGGACGATGGCCCTCTCCGAGCCGGACGCCGGCTCCAACCTCGCCGACCTCCAGACCCGCGCGATCCCGCAGGACGACGGGACGTACCGACTCTTCGGGCGCAAGATATGGATCTCCGGCGGCGACCACGAGCTGAGCGAGAACATCGTCCACCTCGTCCTCGCCCGCACGCCCGACGCCGCCCCGGGCACGAGGGGCATCTCGCTGTTCATCGTGCCGAAGTACCTTGTCGCACAGAACGGTTCGCTCGGTGAGCGCAATGACGTCGTCCTCGCCGGCATCAACCACAAGATGGGCTCACGGGGCACCGTCAACACCGCCCCGGTCCTCGGCGACGGCGCCCACACACCGGGAGGCGCGCCCGGCGCGGTCGGTCACCTCGTCGGCTCGGTCGGCCAGGGCCTGCCGATCATGTTCTCGATGATGAACGAGGCCCGGCTCGGGGTCGGCATCGCCGGCACGGCCGTGGGCTACGCCGGCTACCTCGAGTCCCTCGCCTACGCCCGCGCGCGCCTGCAGGGTCGCCGGGCGGGCCAGTCGCCGGCCGACCCGCAGGTGCCGATCACCGAGCACCCCGATGTCCGGCGGATGCTCCTCGCCCAGAAGTCCTACGTCGAGGGCGCGCTGGCGCTCATGTTCTACTGCTCGCGGCTCATCGACGACGCGCACTCGCTCGACGGCGAGGCCGCCGCGGAGGCCGCCGCCCTCACCGGCCTGCTCACGCCGATCGCCAAGAGCTGGCCGGCCCAGTGGTGCCTCGAGGCGAACTCGCTCGCCATCCAGGTGCTGGGTGGGGCGGGATACACGCGCGACCACAGCGTCGAGCAGCACTACCGCGACAACCGGCTCAACGCCATCCACGAGGGCACGCACGGCATCCAGGGCCTGGACCTGCTCGGCCGCAAGGTGCTCCTCGACGGCGGGCGCGCCCTCGGGATGCTCGTCACGCGGATCACCGCCACCGCCGAGCGGGCGCAGGCGGTCGCCGGCCCCGAGTCCGTGGTCAGCGTGGGCCAGCGGTATGCCGCTGACCTCCTCGCGATGACCTCTCGCCTCGTCGAGGTGAGCGGCTCGGTCGGCGGGGTGACGGCGAGCGACCCGGAAGGCGGGGCGCGGGTGATGGCCGAGGCCACGGCATACCTCGAGGCCATGGGGCACCTCGTCATCGCGTGGCTGTGGGTCGAGCAGTGGCTGGTGGCCCGCGAGGGTGACGACGCGCTCCACGCGGGCAAGCGGGCCGCGGCGGAGTACTTCATGACGCGCGAGCTGCCCAAGGTCGCGCACCTGCTCGACCTGGTCGCCGCCCACGACGGTCTCACGACCGGACTGGACCCTGACGTGCTCTAGTTCGTGATGAGGTCGTCTCGGCTCAGGCACCGGGATGGGCGAAGAGCTGCTCGCCGGTGGGGCCTTCGACCTTGGCCGACGGGTGCGTGCCCAGGTCGAGAGTCACGGTGATGCGCTCGTCCGGCCCTGGCCCGGTCGACTCGTAGCGAATCGTGGTGCCCTCCTTGGCGAGCACTGTCGTGCGTGCCCGCTGGAGCCAGGAATGCCTGCGGCGCAACGCAATCAGCTCCTGGTGCACGCGATACATCCACCAGCCCTCCGCCATGAGGGAGTCGGGGGCCGGAGGGAACGCGGGCCGCACCTCGTCGTCACCGCCGAGGCGCTCGGTCTTCTCGCCGCGGAAGGCCTGCTCGTCGCCGTAGTAGAGCGAGGGGGTGCCGCCGACGGTCATGAGCAGCGTGAGCGCGACGACCGCGCCGGCGTCGCCGACCGTGGTGGCGATGCGGGTGACGTCGTGGTTTCCGACGAAGGTCATCGGCAGGAAGGTCGCCATGAGCGCGTCGTGCCGCTCGAGGGTGTGGCCGAGCTCCCACGGGTTGTGGTCGACGAGCGAGCTCCACGTCGCCTTCCACAGTTCGTACTCGGTGACCGAGTCCAGGCCTCCCTCGGTGACGAAGGCGGTGTAGTCGCCGTGGATCACCTCGCCGACGAAGACGGCCTCCGGGTATGCCGTCCGCACCCGTTCGGTGACCGCCCGCCAGAAGGCGAGCGGCACGGCATACGCGACGTCGAGTCGCCACCCGGCGATGCCGCGACCCAGCCAGTGCTCCATGATGCCGGCGACGAGGTCGAGGGCCCGGGGGTCGGCGTGGTTGACCTCGACGAGGTCGTGGTGTCCCTCCCACCCCGCGGAGCGGCCGCCCTCGTCGTCCCAGTGGAGGCGGAAGAGGCCGGCGAGCTCCCCGTCGGGGCCCTCGGCGAGGGCGCGCTGGACGAGTGGATGCGCGGCACCGACGTGGTTGAAGACACCGTCGAGCATGAGGAGGACGCCGCGGGCCCGACAGCCGGCCACGAGCGCGTCGAACATGACGTCGCCACCCAGGCGCGGATCGATGCTCAAGTGGTCGGTGGTGTCGTAGCCGTGGCTGGTCGAGGTGAAGATCGGGCCCAGCTGGAGCCCGTTGGCGCCGAGGCCGACGGCGTAGTCGAGCCAGGCCGTGAGGTCACCCGGGGTCGGTGGTGCGGGCGCCGCCTCAGGGACCTCGGAGTCCGGTCGGATGGGCGCCCCGACGAAGCCGAGCGGATAGACGTGCCACCAGATGGCGTGGTCGAGCACCGACATGGGCCCATCCTGTCAGTGGCTCGTGGCTTGGCGCCAACGTCACCGAGGTTTTGTTCGAATCACCTGTCCCACAGGCAAATTCCCGATTCTTGCTGGGGTGAAACCCTTGCGTCTCGAACAGGTGTTCGAGTATGATGTGGGGTATGGACCTCCACCCCCTCACCGCCGCCGCCGCGGGCGCGTATGCCGCCGCGCGGGCTGGTCGTGGACGGTTGGGTTTGGGTGAGGTCCTCGACGCGGTGAGCGCGCTGCAGGCGGCAAGGAATGTCCTGGATGCCTGTGAAGCAGAGTTGCTGGCGCAGGCCGGCGCCATCGAGCTCCTCCCCGAGGAGGACGGCACCACCCGTGAGGTCCACCACGTGGTGGGGCACCAGGAGATGGACGCCCCCGAGCTGGTCGCGCCCCGTCTCGGGGTGTCGGTGCACGTGGCCGCCTCCCGCCTGTCTCGGGCGGTGAGCCTGGTGACCCGCACCCCGCAACTTCTTGAGGAGATGGCCGCCGGTCGCCTCGACGGGTTCCGCGCCCGCGTCGTCGCTGAAGAGCTCGACGACGCCCCCGCCGCGGTCGCCGCCACCGTGGTCGCCGAACTGGTCGCCCGGGCCGAGCAGGTCGGGGGGTGGCGCGAGAGCGCGGGCCCGTTGCGGCGCCGGGCCGCGTCCACCCTCACCCGCGTTGATGCCTCCCTCGCCCGGGTCCGTGCCGAGCGCGAACGGGCCCGGCGGGGCCTGACCCGGCGCGTGGAGTCCTCCAGCCTGGACGCGTGGGAAGGCTGCTACCCGGTCGAGGACGCCCGCCGCGCCTGGGACGCCATCGACACCCTCGCCCGCCGCATCCACGCCGACGGCGGCACCGACACCCTCACCCAGGCCCGCGCCGACGCCCACATGCAACTCCTCCTCGGCCAGGTCACCACCGTCATCCACCTCCACCCCGCCATCGCCGCCCCCACCACCGCGCCGGCATTGCCGTTGATCGGTGAGGGTGAGGGAGTGGTCGAGCTCTCCGGGTTCGGCGGCACCGGCTCCTGCACCATCCCCGCGCGCTGGTTGGCCGCCGCGCTCACCGACGGCTCCGCCGTGCTCGCGGCACCGATCACCTGCCACCCCGACACCGGCGCCGCACTGACCACCCCCACCGGCGAGCCCACCGGCGTCGAAGAGCGCTACCGACCCAGCACCCGGCTGCGGGCACAGATCGGCCTGCGCGACGCAGGGTGCCGCTTCCCCGGCTGCACCATCGCCTACCGGTTCTGCGACCTCGACCACGTCCGCCCCTGGCCGACCGGCCCCACCGCCCCCGACAACCTCATCGCACTCTGCCGACGCCACCACCGCCTCAAGCAACGCCCCGGCTGGCGCGTCCACCTCGACCCCGACGGCACCACCCACTGGTGGGCCCCCGACGGGCAGCACCACACCACCGCACCCATAGACCACCTCGCGACCACCCGCACCCCACTCAACGCCCCGGCCGGCCCCGAGCAGCCGCCGGCCGAGGAGAAGGGCACGGACCAGCAGCCACCCGAGCAGCAGCCACCCGAGCAGCAAGGGCCCGAGCAGCCGAGCCCACCAGAGGCGCCCGCGCGCAGCCGGACCGTGGAGTTCGACGACCCCTAAGGCATCCGCGACCACTCACCCTTGGTCGAGCACTACACCCGCGCCCTCCTCGACCACAACGCCCTCGACCGCCCCCTCACCCGCACCGAAGGCACCGCCTGGCACGCCCGCGAACAAGCCGAGCTCCGTGCACTCAACGGCACACCCCTGGTCACGATCGCCGGCCTCCCCTTCAGCCGGCGCCGCGTCCACCACCAACTCACCACCCCCGGCTGCCGCACCACCGTCGACATCTGCACCCACCTCCCGGACTGGGACGGCCCACCCTTCTGAGTCGATCGCATCGGCTCGTGCTCCACACGGCGGGACTGTGGAGCGTCCTGGGACCGAGGCCGAGCACCGCGAGCGGCCGGCTCAGTGCGCCAATGGGTGCGTGCAGTCCGCGCCGCCGGCGTCAGGTCCGTGACAGGCGGGCGACAGGCCTGGCGCGAAGGCTCCTCCTCATCATCTCCAGGAGGAAGCCCATGAGCGTCGCCCAGCCCAACAACTCGGCCATTCGATCCCTGCAACCCGGGGAGACCGGCCCTCTGCTCGAGGTCTTCGCAGGGCTTTCGGCACGATCCCGGTTGAGCCGGTTCCACACCCCGGTCCCGCGCCTGGGACCGTCGATGGTCACCCACCTGACCGCACACGAGAAGGGCTGGCACGAGGCCTTCCTGGCCTCGGTCGATGGTCGCCCGGTCGGCATCGGACGATGGATCCGGTATGCCGCCAAGCCCCACCGTGCCGACGTCGCCCTCGAAGTGGTGGACTCGCATCAGCGCCGTGGGGTCGGCCGGACCTTGCTGGCGGCTGTCGCCGAGAGCGCTGCCGAGGCGGGGGTGGCCTTCCTCCTCTTCACCGTCAGTCGGGACAACACACCGGTCCGGCGCTCTTTGGCGCGCGCGGGAGCGGTGGTCGAACCGCATGAGCCGGAGCAGTTGTGGATCCCGACAGCAGTCCTGCTTGGGTACCTCACTGCGACAGGGTCGTGCGCGCTGCGTGCCGGCTGAAGACGTTCACCGTCGGCTCAACTACAACCTCCTCGCAGGCAGCGGCACCGACCGGAGCACGGTCCGGCTCCGGCTGTCCGAGGCGGCCGGGAGCACCAAGAAGGCCCTCGACACGATGCTCCTTCCGGCCCCCGTCGAGCTGCCCTGCCGCGACAACCGCATGGCAGGGCTGTGCAGCCGGGCGGTCTCGGTGGCCGACGTCTCCCGCCGGTTCGACGAGCGCCGGGCGACCGCCGACATGCTTCACTGGCTCTGCGGCCCGGTCGCCCCCGGCCCCGTGCAGAGCTGCACCCGGACCATCCGCGAGCCCGGCACCATCCGGGCCGTCGCCGGGCACATGCACCTGCTCGGGCGGGCCATCACCGTCGACGTCGCCAAGGGCAGCGCGGCGGCCCGGCGGGTGCTCGACATCGCGAACTGGGACTTCGACGACCAGGGCAGCATCCCCCTCGAGAAGCCCGTGGAGGTCGCTGCCGGTGACGAGATCACCGTCAGCTGCCGCCACGACCAGTCGCTGCGCGACGTGCTGCCCTCGTTCGCCGGGCAGCGGGAGCGCTACGTCGTCTGGGGCGAGGGCCCCACCGACGAGATGTGCCTCGGCATCGTCCTGCTGACCCGGCCCTGACGCCACGGCCGGGGTTCGCGACGGCCCCTTGGCGGGCAGGTGGCGGGTCAGTGTCGTGGTGCCGACCGGCCTACCGGGCGAGACTGGGCGGGTGAGTCTTCGAGAGCTGCGGACGCAGCGCGGCTGGAGCCAGGAGGACCTGGCCGACGCCAGCGGCGTGAGCGTGCGGACCATCCAGCGGATCGAGGGCGGCCGCCCGCCCGGGCGCGCGACGGCGCGCGCCCTGGCGGCCGCCCTGGAGGTCGACCCCGGGATGCTGACCGGGCCGGGAGCCGAGCCCGCCGCCGACGGCGCCCCGGCGCCGGAGGTGTCCTTCGCCGAGGCGGTGCGCCGCGGGGTCTCCGGGTGGGGCGACTTCGAGGGCCGCGCGAGCCGGTCGGAGTTCTGGTTCGCGTTCCTCGCCGTCCTGGTCGTCGCGGGAGCCCTGGCCGCACTCGACGAACGCCTGGGGGCCGCCGTCCTCGTCCTCTGTACCGTCCCCCTGCTCGCCGTCGGGACGCGGCGGCTGCGCGACGCCGGGCAGAGCCCGTGGTGGCAGCTCTTCTACCTCGCGCCGATGGGCTTCGTCGTCCCGCTCACGCTGATGGCGATGCGGGGGAGGGCCGAGGGCCCGGTGCCGGTCGACCCGCGCCTCCCATGAGCACCGCGGCGGCCTCGGACACGTCGTCGACGAGGTGCACCCGCTCGGCCATCGGGCGTCCGGCGGCGAGCGCGGTCAGTGCCGGCCACACCGGGACCGTCTCGCTCCAGTGCCGGCGCCCCACGAGCACGAGCTGCGGCAGCGGCGCACCGTCCGTCGGCTCGACCCCGTAGTACAACCGGGTCGCGGCCTGGAACACCTCCTGCACCGTGTCGGCAGCGCCCTCCAGCACCACGACCCCGGCGATGCACCGGGCGAGCAGGCCGTCCTCGCGGATGGCGTTGGAGAAGAACTTCGCGATGCCGTCGCAGAACACGTTCGGCGGTTCGTGGCCGTAGAACCACGTCGGGATGCCGATGCTGCGGGGCGCGGCCCCAGCCGGCGGCACGCCCAGGCGCTCGCGGACGTCGAGAGCGAGGGCGGCCCAGGCGCGCACGTCGGGCCGGAACGACGGCACCGCAAGGAGCGCCTCGAGGGCGTCGGCGAGGGCGTCGGCGGTGGGGGCCAGCGCCCCGAGGTTCGCGGCCTCCATCGCGCCCGGGCCACCGCCGGTGGCGACGACCAGCCCGGTGCGGGCCAGGGCGTGACCGAGCGCGGCCGCGTGCGCGAACCGTGGGTCGGTCGAGTAGTCGGTCCACGTCAGCGGATATGAGCCACGCAGGTCGAGTGCCGCTTCTCTGCCGCGAGAGGTGCCGCCGGTGTTGGGCCCCTAGGCGCGAGAGCCCTCCAGAACGGCGCCTTCGCCGAGCCGGAAGGCGTCGGCATTGGTGATCCGGCCGTGGGTGCGTGGCCGCCAGTAACTGGCGTCGTTGGTCAGGACAACCACCAGCCCTGTCCACCCTGGCCGATTGAGTGTGAAGCGTTCCACGCGGTGGATGTCCTTGACGACGTCGTAGCCGCGCAGGTCCGAGGCTCCATGGTTCTTCAGTGCGAAGGATTCGCTGCGATCCGTCCCCGCCCAGAGCCGAGTCATGTACTTCAGTTCGACTGCGACCCCACGGTCTCCCGCGGGCGTGATCAGCTCCAGATCGAGACGGACTGCTGGCTCGGGGTGAGTCTCGAGCCGCACCTCCAAGTCTGGCCGTTGCCGCTTGGCCTCCCACGCGAACGCGAACTGGAAGTCAGCCTCGGAGTGAAAGACGGGTCGAGTTGCAGCCAGGCTCCGAAGCACAGCTCGCGCCGGCATAGGTCATGACCGACGGGTGGTCCACACCCGGGATCGACGGCACGCGCGGCTCGACTCCCGTCGCCACGACGACCTCGTCGAAGCCGCCGTCACGCAGCTGGGCAGCCGTCACCGGGGATCCCAGGTGCAGCCCCACGCCGGTCACCTCGATACGACGCCGGAAGTAGCGGATCGACTCCGAGAACTCCTCCTTGCCCGGGATGCGACCGCGATCAACCGCCAGATAGGGATGTGACCGGAGAAGCTGTCTCAAACTCCGCGGCTGGTGTCTCAAAGTCCGCCGCTGGAGCGGCGATCTGTCTCACGCCGTCTCGTACTCCCGGGTAAGTCTCAAAATCGCTCGCCGTTGACACGCCTGATCTCGCTACGTGTGGTCGCGCAGGTACTTGCCGAAGTGGGGCACGGTGAACGCGATCTGCCCCCGCTCGCCCGAGAAGATCAGGCCCTTCTTGAGCAGGGCGTCCCGGGCGGGAGAGAGCGACTGCGGCTTCTTGCCCAGTACTCGCGCGACCTCGGCCGTCGGGACCGCCTCGGGCACCAGGTCCGGCGCGCCACCCGGGTCGCGGGCGGCCAGCCCGGCCCCAACCTCGGCCATCGCCTTGAGGTACTCCCGCTCCCCCGGCGTCGCCCGCTCGTAGCGTGACCCGAAGAAGCCGACCGCCAGCTCCGACTCGGCCTCCGGGGCGGCCACCGCCACGTCCTCGGCCGTGATGACGGTCCCGGTTGCCTTGTCCCACACCGCCTTTCCATAGGCCTGGAGGAAGTAGGGATAGCCGCCGGTCGCCGCATACATCGCCGTCAGGGCCTCCGGCGCGTATGCCGCACCCTCCTCCTCCGCGGGCACCACCAGTGCCGCGTCGGCCGCCGAGCGATCCAGCCGATCGATCCGCGAATAGCGGAACAGCCTCTCCGAGTACGACTTCGACGCGGACAGCACGGCCGGCAGGTGGGGCAGGCCGGCGCCGACGATGATGACCGGCAGTCGCGACTGCGAGAGCTCGTGGCACGCGGCGCACAGCGCGGACACGTCGTCCGGGCCGAGGTCCTGCATCTCGTCGATGAAGACCGCGATCCCTCGACCGGTGTCCGCGGCATACCCACCGACATCGGTGAGCAGCTCGACGAGGTCGATCTCGATGTCGCCGGAGTCCGCGCGTCCGGGCACAGCGGGGGCGGCGATGCCCGGGTTCCACCGGTCCCGCACCTTGGTCGATGCCGAATCCTTCTGGGCGAAGGACTTCACCACTCCGAGGACGTGCTCGTGGCCACCGCCGGCCTGACCGAGCTCGCGCACGGCCTGGTGCAGGGCCGAGGCCAGGGGCCGGCGCAGCGACTGCTCCGGGCGCGCCTCGAGCTTGCCGGTGCCCCAGCCGGCCCGCACCGCGGCCGAGCGCAGCGCGTTGAGCAGGACGGTCTTGCCGACTCCGCGCAGGCCGGTGAGCACGATCGAGCGCTCCGGCCGACCCCGGGGCACCCGCTCGAGGACGATGTCGAAGGCGTCGAGCTGCTCGTCCCGGCCGGCGAGCTCCGGGGGGCGCTGGCCGGCGCCGGGGGCGTACGGGTTCCGGATCGGGTCCACGCCGGCAGGCTATCGCACGATCTACGGCTGTCTAGGACCAAAGCAATACATCGGGATAGTCCCCGATCGAAACCGATCGTCGCCTACTGGTAGGCCCCCGGCGTCACGCTCCACACCGCGTCGGCGAAGAGGCCGACGATCTGGGTGGGGCCGGTGGCGACGCTGGCGGTGCCGCCGGTCGTGGTCGCGATGCGCGAGAGCACGGCCTGGTCCGGGCCCTCCCCGATGCCCAGCAGCATGAGCCGGACCGGGGCGGCCGGGTCCTGCGCCGCCTGCAGCTTCGCGACGAGCTCGTCCTCGGATATCCCGCCCGTGGGGTCGTCGTTCTTGCCGTGTCGTAGAGGCCGGTGTCCCCCTGCAGCAGGGTCGGCAGCCGATCGGTCGCACTCTTCATCGCGGCGGCCTGCGACGCCGGGTCGGTCGCCGAGCCCAGGATGGCCATCGGCAGCAGCTCGCGGTAGTCGACGCCGCCGAGCCGCTGGTTGCTCGAGAACACCCACAGGCTGGCCGACGACGTCGGGTTCATCTTCCCCAGGGCCCCCTGGACCGCCTGGGCGGCCAGCGCGGTGCGGGTCGCCGGCCGCGGGCACCCGATCCTGCCCCGGCGCGCCGCTCACGGCGTGAAGCACCCGAGGCCGCTGAGTGTCGACCCACGGGGCCACGCTAGGGCATCGGCCGGTCCGCTTGGCGCGAACCCCGGGCTTCACCCCGTCCGCGGCCCGGACGGGAAGGACGTGCTCACTTGAGGAACTTGCTCGTCCGACGGTCGGCGAGGGGCTTGCCGCCGGTCTGGCAGGTCGCGCAGTACTGCAGGGAGGAGTCCGCGAAGGACACCTCCCGCACGAGGTCCCCGCACTCCGGGCACACCTCACCGGTCCGGCCGTGCACCCGCATGCCGGCGCGCTTGGCGTCCTTGAGCTCGGCCGCCGGCTTCCCCGACGCCGCCGCGACGGCCTGCGTCAGCGTGACGCGCAACGCGGCATACAGGCGCGCGACGGTCTCCGCGTCCAGGCTGGCCGCGAGCGCGAAGGGCGAGAGCTTGGCGACGTGGAGGATCTCGTCGGAGTAGGCGTTGCCGATGCCCGCGATGACGCTCTGGTTGCGCAGCAGGCCCTTCACCTGCACCCGTTGTCCAGCAAGGAGGTCCGCGAACGCCGCCTCGGTGAACGCGTCGGCGAGCGGGTCGGGCCCGAGGGAGACGATGCCGGGCACCTCCGACACGTCGTGGACGATGTATGCCGCGAGCCGCTTCTTCGTCCCGGCCTCGGTGAGGTCGAAGCCGCTGCCGTCGTCGAGCCTGACCCGCAGGGCGATCGGGGACTTGCCCGGCCGGATCACCGTCTGCGGCAGGGCATCGGACCAGCGCAGCCAGCCGGCGCGCGCGAGGTGGAACACCAGGTGCGTGCCGCCACAGTCGATGTCGACGAACTTGCCGTGCCGGGACACGCCCGTCACCGGGGCACCCAAGAGGGCCTGGGGTGGCGGGTTGAAGGTCTTGAGCACCGAGATCGAGCCCAGCTCGACCCCGACGACGGCCAGGCCGGCCAGTCGCCCCTGGAGAAAGTCGACCAGGGCCTGGACCTCGGGCAGCTCAGGCATCCTCGTCCTCCTCGTCCGGGTCCTCGAGCTCGTCCTCGACGTCGTCCAGCTCGTCGACGGCGGACCCCGCGTGCGTGCCCATGCCCGATCGCGGGCCGCCGCCGCGGCCCGGACCGGGACCAGCCCCGAGGCCGAGGATCGGCCGGAGCAGTCGGGCCAGCTCGTAGCCGTCGGCCCCCCGCACGACAGGCATCGGCAGGTCCTCGGTCGGTGCCGGGACGAGGTCGTCGTTGGCCACGGGGAGTCCGTGGGAGAGGACCTGCTCGCCGGTGCTGAGCTGACGGATCGCGATCGCCTTGACCTGGTGGGGACGGGCTGCGGCGAACTCGGCATACAGCTTCGGGTCGTGCTGGCCGTCGTCACCGACGAGGATCCACGCCACCTGCGGGAACTCCCGCGCGAGCCGGTGCAGGCTGCTGCGCTTGTGCTGCTGCCCCGAGCGGAACCAGCCGGTGTTGGTCGGGCCCCAGTCGGTGAGCAGCATCGGGCCGGAGGGGAAGCCGTGGCGGCGCAGGAAGCGAGCCAGGTTGGGCGCGATGTTCCAGGAGCCGGTGGAGAGGTAGAGAACCGGCAGCCCCGGGTGCTGGGCGCGGATCTCGCGATAGAGCGTGGCCATGCCGGGGACGGCCCGTCGCGTGCCCTCCTCCCGGACGAAGGTGTTCCACGCGGCGACGAGGGGGCGCGGCAGCGAGGTGGACAGCACCGTGTCGTCGATGTCGCTGATGATCCCCAGGCGCTGCGTCGCGCCGATGATGACGACCTCGGCGGCCACGTCGTCGGCATCGGGCGAGGACAGTAGGACGCTGTGCACGCCCGGGGGCAGTCCGGGGCTGCGCACGGTGAGGTCGATCAGCCCGCTGTCGTCGGTGCGGGTGTCGAGCACCCGGTCCCCGATCGTCACGCTCACCGGGACCCGCATCGCCGGAGCGCCGATGAAGTCACGCCACCAGCGCTTCTCCGCCTCGAGGTCCCGAAGGGTCGGGCCACCCCTGCGCGGCGGCTCGTCGGTGCCATTGCGCCCATGGCGATCCATGACGACCCGACCGAGGACTCGCACGAATCCGGCCGAGCCGTAGCCTTGGTGCGCAATGATCCGCGTGCCCCACCCGCGCTCGCGCAACCGGCCCGAGACCCGCCGGCTCCACGCGTCGTGCACCAGGGCGGCGACGTGCGGTCGGGACATGACAAGAGCCTAGGGGACACTGGAGCACATGGTCGGGGCGCTCGCAGGAGCCGAGCCGGTGGCGGCCGAGGTCGACGACTTCGTCCTCGGCATCCTCGGACTGCGCTGGCACGTGCGGCTCATCGGGGTCCCGGCACCGGTCGCCCAGAGCCTGCGCCACCTGTGGCAACGGGCGATCGTCCTCGGTGAGCGCGCGCCGTCGGCGTCGGGTCACGACGAGGAACCACGGGACTACCTCATCGCCCCGACCGACGCCGTCCTCGAGGAGGCCGGACTCACCATCGACGAGCGCTGCCTCATCGGGACCGACGCCCAGGCCGCCCCCTACACCGTGTCGCGAGCCCTCACGCTGGCCTCGATCCTGCGCCGCCGGGGCGAGGCGCTCATGCTCCACGCCGTGGGGGTCTGTGGCCCCGACGGGCGCACCGTGGCCCTCGTCGCGCCCTCGGGCACCGGCAAGACGACCGCGGCCGGCGTCCTGTGCCGCCCCCTGGGCTATGTCACCGACGAGACCGTCGTCATCGAGGCCGACGACCGGATCAGTCCCTATCCCAAGCCGCTGTCGATCATCACGGACACCGCGCGCCCCCACAGCAAGGACGAGTCGAGCCCCGACGACCTCGGGCTCGGCCCCACGCCGGAAGAGCCGACCCTGGCCGGGATCGTCGTCATGCGACGCGACCCGGACCTCCAGGAGCCGGAGTTCGAGCTGGTCCCGCTCGTCGAGGCCCTGCTCGCGACGATCCCGGAGACCTCCGCCCTGCCGGCGCTCCCGGACCCCCTGGCGCGGCTGTCCCGCGCCCTGTGCACTGGAGGTGGACCCTTCGCCCTCCGGTATGCCGAGATCACCGACTGCGTGGACCTCGTGGACTCCCTGACCCGCCCCGACGCGGAGCGCGAAGCCACGTCACCGGAGTGGGAGCACCACCCCAAGTCGGTCCGAGAGCTGCCCGAGGCGCCGACCCACGTCGTGACCTGGGAGTCCGTCCTCACCCGGTGCGGCTGGGACGACGCCGTGACGAGCGAGGGCGAGACCGTCATCCTCCACGACTACGTCCCGAGTCGGCTCTCCCGGCTCGGGACCAACCTGTGGCTGCGCGCGGACGAGCCGACGCCCGTCGCCACACTCCACGACGCGATCGCCGCGGACATGGGCGAGCACCCGCGCTCGCAGGCCCTCGTCCTCGAGGGACTCCAGGTGCTCGTCGACGCCGGCGTGCTCCGCATCGTCGCCGTCCTCGACCGCGACGTCACGGCGGACGCGTGAACGACGTGGCCGAGGTGGTGCCCGGGCCGCTGGCCCTCAGCGAGGTGGCCGCGACCCTGCGCGAGCTGCGGGCCACGTCCGCGCGACGCGGCAAGGTCCAGGCACTCGCGGCCCTCCTGCGCCGGACCTCGCCGGAGGAGGTCGAGGCCCTCGTCGGACTCCTCCTGGGACGCCCCCGCCAGGGGCGGATCGGCCTGGGCTGGCGCACCATGGGCGCGGCCCGCGAGGCTGCGCCGGCCGCCACGGACGCCACCCTCACGGTCGCCGAGGTCGACGACACCCTCGATAGCATCGCCGGCCTCTCGGGCGCCGGGTCGAGCACGGCCCGGGCCGGCCTGGTCGCCGCGGTCCTCGGACGGGCCACCGAGGAGGAGCGTGACCTCATCACCGGCGCCGTCCTCGGCGACGTCCGGACCGGCGCCCTCGACGGGGTGCTCACCGACGCCCTCGCCAGCGCCGTCGACCTCCCGGCGGCCCACGTGCGGCGCGCCGTCATGCTCACCGGCGACCTCGGCCGCACGGCAGCCATGGCGCTGCGCGACCCGGCCTCCCTGGCCGCGGTCAACCTGACCGTCGGCGTCCCGGTGCAGCCCATGCTCGCCTCGACCGCCGCCGACGTCACCGAGGCCCTGGCCATCACCGGGCCGGCCTCGGTGGAGCACAAGCTCGATGGCGCCCGGATCCAGGTGCACCGCAACCGTGCCGACGTCCGCGTCTTCACCCGCAGTCTGGCCGACATCACCGGTCGGATGCCCGAGATCGTCACCTTCGCCCTCGGGCTCGACGCCGACGGCTTCATCCTCGACGGCGAGACCCTGCTCCTCGACGAGGGCGGGACGCCGCGGCCATTCCAGGAGACGATGAGCCGCTTCGGTCGCCAGGACGAGAGGACCGACGTCCTGGCCCCGCGCTTCTTCGACCTGCTCGCGCTCGACGGGGTCGATGTCACCGACCGGCCGCTCACCGAGCGCCGCGAGCTGCTGCGCGCCCTCGTGGGCTCGGCGCACGTCATCGCCGGCACGGTCACCGAGGACGCCACCGAGGCCGCGCAGGTCCTCGAGGACGCCCTCGCCGCCGGGCACGAAGGTGTCCTCGTCAAGGGCGTGGACTCGACCTACGCCGCGGGACGCCGGGGCAAGGCCTGGGTCAAGGTCAAGCCGGTCCACACCTACGACCTCGTCGTCCTCGCCGCCGAGTGGGGCTACGGCCGACGCACCGGCTGGCTCTCCAACCTCCACCTCGGCGCGCGCGACCCCGACGGCGGGTTCGTCATGGTGGGCAAGACCTTCAAGGGGCTCACCGACGAGCTCCTCCGCTGGCAGACCCAGACCTTCCTCTCGTATGCCGTCCGCGAGACTCCCGGCGTGGTGTGGCTGCGGCCGGAGATCGTCGTCGAGATCGCTGTGGACGGGGTGCAGCGCTCGTCGCGCTACCCGGGGGGCGTGGCGCTGCGCTTCGCCCGCGTCAAGGGCTACCGGCCGGACAAGGCCGCGAGCGAAGCCGACACGATCGAGACAATTCGAGCCCTGCTCCGCGAGTGACGCACCCCTCGCTGCCGTGCGCCCTGCCCGACTCCTGCCTCCACGAGTCGAGTGGGCACTCGTTGTCGCCCTGACACCCGCTGAAGCGACAACAGGTGCCCACTCGACTGCAGAACGGGGCGGCGGGGAGTCGCTCAGGGGCAGACAGGCAGGGGCAGACAGGCGGGGGCAGCGGGTCAGGGCCAGACGGTCAGAGACAGCGGCGCAGGGCCAGGCGGTCAGGGGCAGTGGCAGGGGATGCCGGCGCAGCGCGGGCAGCCCGCGGCATACCGCTGGACCGCCTCGGTGAGGTCGATGTCCAGCTGGTTCGCGAGCGAGGCCACCCACGCCAACACGTCCCCGAACTCGTGCACCTGCTCCGCCCGCGTCCCCTTGCGCACCGCCTGCGCCAGCTCCCCGACCTCCTCGGCGATCCAGGCCACCGTCGAGGGCACGCCGCGTGCCGCGTCGCGGGCGCCGAAGGTCGCCTCGATGACCGCCTGCAGCTCGGCGATCGAGTGCACCGGGCGCCCTGTCATGACACGGGCCGATCCGCTGCCGGGTCGAGGCCCACGTCGGCGCCCACGTCGGGAGTCCGCGAGCTCCACGGGAGGCGCGGCAACGGCATACGGACGCGGAGGTCGGTCGGGTCCGGCAGCGACCACCCCCAGCGACGGGAAGCGAGCGCCACGACGGCGGCGACGACGATCGAGCCCCCCATCCCCAGCGTCGGCGCGCCGACACTGAACGCCACCGCCATGACGACGCTCGCGAGCAGCGCGACCGTGGCATAGAGGGTGCCGGGATAGAACACCTTGGGCACCTCGCGCACCACGACGTCGCGGATCATGCCGCCGCCGACCGCGGTGACGATGCCGAGGAAGATCGCCGAGAGCCAGGGCAGGCCCAGGGACAGGGCCTTCGACGTGCCGGTGGCCGACCAGGCGCCGAGGGCGAGGGCATCGGCGACGAGCAGGCCGCGGCGGGCGTACTTGCCGCGCAGGTCCACGGTGAAGGCGATGAGCGCGCCGATGAGAGCCGTCGAGAGGTAGGCGAGGTTGGTAAGCGCGACGGGCGGCCCGTTCTGGAGGAGGGTGTCGCGCAGGACACCGCCGCCGAGGCCGGAGAGCACGGCGAGGACGACGAAGCCGACCGGGTCGAACTTCAACTGCCGCGCGAGCACCCCGCCGAGCACGCCATTGGCCAGCACCCCACCGAGGTCCACCGCCGAGTACAGCGCGCTGGGATCGAAGGGCTCGGCCATGGCCGGAATCCTAGGTGCCCCGTCACATCTGCCGCCCTCGTCGGCGTCGGCGTGCGAAACTCCCGGCATGCAGCACTCCACCCTGGCGGTCCGCGCCACCGACGGCACCCCGATCCACGTCAACCGATGGCTGCCCGAGGGCTCGCCCCGCGCGGCGGTCCAGGTCGCCCACGGCATGGCCGAGCACTCCGACCGCTACGGCCGCTTCGCCGAGGCGCTCACCGCCGCCGGCTTCGCCGTGTATGCCGGTGACCACCGCGGTCACAAGGGCACCGCCTCGACCCATGACGAGGAGGGCTACTTCGCCGACAAGGACGGCTGGGCCACCGCGGTCGGCGACCTCGTGAGCATCACCGAGACCATCCGGGCCGAGCAGCCGGGGCTGCCCGTCGTGCTCTTCGGGCACAGCATGGGCTCCTTCCTCTCCCGTGCGTATGCCGCGGAGCCGGCCGGGCGTGAGCTCGCCGGTCTCGTGTTGTCGGGGACGGCCGGGGACCCAGGCGCTCTCGGTGCCGTCGGTGGGGTCATCGCCTCGCTGCAGGGCCGGATCCGTGGCCGCCGGCACCGCTCGGGCCTGATGAACACGCTGTCCTTCGGGCAGTACAACGCGGCGTTCAAGCCCAACCGCACCGAGTTCGACTGGCTGTCGCGGGACCCCGCCGAGGTGGACAAGTACATCGCCGACGAGTGGTGCGGCAATGTCTTCACCGCCGGGTTCTATGCCGACCTGCTCGGGGGGCTGCGCGCGATCAACAGCGATGCCCTCGTGGCCAAGGTGCCGCACGACCTGCCGATCCTCGTCCTCTCGGGCGACCAGGACCCGGTCGGCGACAACGGCAAGGGCCCGACGGCGGTGGCCGAGCAGTACCGCAGGGCCGGGGTCACCGACGTGACGTTGACCCTCTATCCGGGTGGGCGCCACGAGATGCTCAACGAGACCAACCGCGACGAGGTCACGACCGACATCGTCGAGTGGATCGACCGCCTGCTCGACTGAGCGGAGCTCGTCCGCGGCGCGGGCCCGGGCGCGCGTACGTGCGGCCCCGCGCGGGTCACTGCTCCTCGTGGGTCTCCGGGTCACCGTCGAAGAGGCGGCCGTCCGGGCGCCCGAGGGCGGTGATCGCCGCCACCTCGTCCGCGGTCAGCGCGACGTCGAAGATGTCGAGATTGGCGCGCTGCCGCTCGACCTGGCTCGACTTGGGCAGCGGCAGGACCCCCCGCTCGACGTGCCAGCGCAGCACGACCTGGGTGGCGCTGACCCCGTGGGCCTGCGCGGCCGCGTCGATCGGGCCACCGGTCAGGGACTCCATCCGCGCGAGCGGGCTCCACGCCTGGGTGCGGATGCCGAGCTCCTCGTGGACGGCGAGCATCTCCTCCTGCGGGAAGGAGGGGTGCAGCTCGATCTGGTTGATGCTCGGCGTGACACCGGTGGCCGCGATGACCTCGCGCAGGTGGCGCTCGGTGTAGTTGGAGGTCCCGATCGAGCGGACCAGGCCGCGCTCGCGGCACTCGACGAGGGCTTCGAAGACCTCGACATAGCGGCCGACGCTCGGGTTGGGCCAGTGCACGAGGACCAGGTCGAGCACGTCGAGCTTCATCCGCCGCAGGCTGTCCTCGACGCTCTGGATCGCCATGCTCCCGAGCCTGGGCCCGAGGCAACCGGCCACGCGAAGGTGAGCGGACGGCATACGCTTGCTCGTCACTCGACCCGCGGGTGGCCACCATCCCGAAGGACGCCCGTGCCCCAGTTCAGCCACACCGAGATCGTCCACGCCGAGCCGGAGCGGGTGTTCGCGGTGCTCGACCACGTCGAGGTCACGCCGTCCTGGCTCGCGCGCTGCACCAAGCTCGACCGGCTCACCCCCGGGCCGACGCGCGTGGGGACGAAACTGACCTATCACTACAAGGACGGCGGCCGGGTCGGCCAGATGGCCGGCCAGGTGGTGGCGCGCGAGGAGAACCGACGCCTCACGAACGCCTTCACCGACAGGATGATGGACGTCACCGTCGACTTCGCCCTCGCGCCGGGCGAGCAGGCCGACACCACCCGCCTGACGCACACGATCACCATCACGCCCAAGGGCTTCGGCAAGGTGTTCACGCCGATGATCAAGCGCCAGCTGCCCGGCCAGACCACCGGCGCGATGGCCGCCCTCAAGCGGTTGCTCGAGGACTGAGGACTACTGCGCGCTTCCGGGATAGTCGGCGGCGTCGCTCTGCGGCTGCGCGAAGAGGGCACGCGCGAAGGTCGGCACGACGAAGAGCCCCTCGGCCTCGGCGGTCACATTGCCCTCGCGATCGCGCATCTCGCCGCGCACTGTGGTCTTCCACTCGGAGACCTCGACCACTTCACCGTGGCAGGACAGCGGGCCGAGCGGGGTCGGTCGCCGATAGGTGACATTGAGGTATGCCGTGAGCCCGGGTTTGCCGGCCGAGGCCGCCACCGCGCCCAGCACCTGGTCGAGCACCATGGCGACCATGCCGCCGTGGACGTGCCCGGGGGGTCCCTCGTAGGCCGCGCCGAGCTCGAACTCGGTGTGCGCGTTGTGGTCGGGCTCGCGGCGCAGGCGCAGCGGCGGGGCGATCGGGTTGCGCATGCCCACCGCCGGGTTGCCGTGGTCGCGGATGCGGCCGTCGGAGCACTTCTGCAGCCCGAGTGGCCCGTCCGTGGCCCGCTCGGCGAGCCGCGCGGTGAGGGCATCGACCTCGGCGGCGACGGCACGCATCTCCTCCGGGTCGACCTCGGTGCGGACGGTCAGGTCGAGGAGGGCACGGACCGACCCCGCCAGGGCGCCTTGGGCGTCTTCGAGGGACCTGAGCTCCTCCGGGTCCTCGCGGGGGACGCTGACCGGGAAGAAGCTGTCCACCATGACGTCGAGACTACGGCGGTCACTCGCGGGCGGCGCCCGGGTGTGGCGTGGACAACGAGGGCCGGGCCGTCCGCGCCGCCCGCGACTGCGCGAGGCGAGCCGGGAGCGTGCGCTCGTCCACGGCATACCGAAGCAATGGAACGATCGCGAGGAGGGCGCTGGCGGCCGGGACGACCGTGCAGGCGCCCCAGATGAGGGTGCGCATGCCCTCGGTGACGGGCGCGCCGGACTCGTAGCCGCTCGCTGCGACGGCGAAGCCGAAGACCATGGTGGCCAGGGCCGTGTTGAGCTTCGCCGTGAAGGTCAGGCCCGCGAAGCAGGAGCCGTCGGTGCGTTCGCCGGTGCGCAGCTCGGTGTCGTCCGCGGTGTCGCCGATCATCGCGGTCGAGGCCACCAGGGTGACCCCGAGCGTGACGCCGACGACGAAGAGGCCGACCGCGACGACGAGCACCGACCCGTGGCCGAGGAGGAAGAGGATCCCGTAGGCGAGGGCGGCGCCGACGTTGGACGCGATGAGCGACTGGCGCCGGCTCCAGCGGCGCATGAGCGCCGGGGAGAGAAGCAGGCCCAGGATCATCCCGCCGATCATGGCCGCGCCGAGGGTGGTGAAGTGGGCGATGTCGCCGAAGACGACGACGGCGAGCACGGCACCCCCGACCTGGAAGATGGTCGACCCGAAGCCGAGCACCGTCGAGGCCAGCACGCGGTGGAGCGGACGGTTCGCGGCGAGATGACGCAGGGCCTGCCGCACCGGGATCGGCTCGGGGTTGTGCTTGACGCGTTCGGTGGTGGCGAAGAAGGCGAGGGTGAACAGCCCCATGCCGATGACGCACACGGCCAGGGCCGTCGCCGTCCAGCCGAAGGCCTTGGCCAGCTGCGGCCCGGTCAGGGTCATGAGCGCCAGGGCGATGTTGGCGGCGGTGCGGGCCCAGGCGACGAGGCGGGTGCGCTCGGTCTCGTCACTGGTCATGACGCTGGTGAGCGACCAATAGGGCACGTCGCTCGCGGTGTAGAAGACGTCCCAGATCAGGTAGGCCACGGCGATGAGGACGATCGTGCGTGTCTCGCCGGAGAGGTCCGCGGGCTCGGGGATGGCGAAGAGGAGGGTGGTGAGGACGGCGATCGGGATGGCCGTGACGAGGGGGTAGGGACGGAAGGTGCCCCACCGGGTGCGCGTCCGGTCCACGAGCAGACCGATCAGGATGTCGTTGACCGCATCCCAGATGCGCACGATGGTCAGGACGACGGTGAGCAGGGCGATGCCGCGGCTGGACAGGCCCAGGTCCTCGTAGAGGTAGACGAGGAGGAAGAGGGCCATGAAGTTGTAGACGAGGTTCTGGCCGAACCCCGCGGTCGCGTGTCCGAGGCGTTCGCGCAGGCTCATGCGCCGGACTCTATGGGCAAGGTCCGGCGGCTACGGTGGGTTCATGACCATGCCGGTGATCGCCTGCCGCTCCTGCGGCACCAAGAACCGCCTGCCCGTCGTCGCCCACGGCACCCCGCGCTGCGCCTCGTGCAAGACCGCGCTGCCCTGGCTGGTCGAGGCCGGGGATGCCGACTTCGACGCCGCCGTCGACACCAGGGCGCTCGTCGTCGTCGACCTGTGGGCGCCCTGGTGCGGCCCGTGCCGGTTGATCGCGCCCGTCCTCGACCAGCTCAGCGTCGAGCGGGCCGGGCAGGTCAAGGTGGTCAAGGTCAACGTCGACGACTCCCCTCGCACCGCCACCCGCTACAAGGCGCAGTCGATCCCGATGCTGCTCCTCATGGACGGCGGGCAGGTGGTCGACACCCTCATCGGCGCCCAGCCCGGACCGATCATCCGCGCCCGCGTCGACGGTGCGCTCGCCCGCCGGCCCTGAGTGGGTGGCTCCCCCACGCGGCAGGTGAGGGGGCCGGGGAGGTGAGCACCCGGCATACGCTCAAGGCATGGAGTTCGGACTCGACATCGCCCAGCAGCGCGTGCCCTTCGACGAGGTGGTGAGCCGGGCGCGGTTCGCCGAGGACCTCGGCTTCACGGGCGTGTGGGGCTTCGACCACTTCGTGCCGATGTATGGCGAGGGGCCGGGTGAGTGCTTCGACGGGATGAGCACGCTGGCGGTGCTGGCCGCGTCGACCTCGCGAATTCGGTTGGGTCTCATGGTTGCCGGCGTGACCTATCGGCACCCGTCGGTCTTCGCCCACCAGTGCAACACGATCGACCACGCGAGTCATGGGCGGCTCGACATCGGCCTGGGCAATGCGTGGTTCGAGCCCGAGCATCGCGCGCTCGGCATCGACTTCCCGGGCACGGGCGAGCGCTTCGACCTGCTCGAGGACCAGCTCGAGATCATCCGGCTGCTGTCCACCGGTGAGGAGGTGTCGTATGCCGGGCGCCGGGTGTCGCTCGAGGGTGCCCGGATGCGTCCGGTCCCGGTGCAGCAGCCGCACCCGCCGATCTGGATCGGGGGCGCCGGACCGAAGCGGACGATGCCGCTGGTGGCGCGGTATGCGTCGTTCTGGCACTCGTTCGGCGGGTTCTCGGCCGAGCAGATCGCCCGGATGGCGGAGCTGTGCGCCGAGGTCGGGCGCGATCCGGGCGAGATCACGCGGGTGGCCTCGCTCTCGCTCGACGGGTCGGCGGCGCAGGTGCGTGAGGCGGTGGAGGAGCACCGTGAGAACGGGATCGGCTACCTCTACTGCGGGTGGCCCGGCGCCGGGCGCGACCAGATCGCCCGCGCCGTCGACGGCATCCTCGGGTAGTCGCGCCCATCCGTCCGCCCGGCTCCCGCGGGTCTTTGCTTGCCAGCGCGCCTGGACGCGTTCGGGGGCAAACTTCCGCCGGCGCTGGCCGGTCGCCGGATCGCACGATGCTTGTTTCGCTCGCGTACAGATGCTCCAGCGGGTGGGTCACCGGCAACGCCGCTGACCCACCCGCTGGAGCATCTGTACGCGGGCCAAAAGGACATTCAGTGAGCCCCGCTGACCCACCCGCTGGAGCATCTGTACGCGGGCCAAAGAGACATTCCCAGTGAGCGCCCCCGACCTGCCGGAGCCAACCCGAGCGACGCCCCGCTGACCCACCCGCTGGAGCATCTGTACGCGGGCTCGAGAGACATTCCGGGTGTGCCCCGACGTCGTCGGCCCTCATCTGACGCCCGCACCTGACGCTCCCACCGTCACCGACCGGCTGGATGTTTCGTGTGCACCTCAGCCCTCAGGCCATCCACTCTGGGCGTATCAAAGGGACCCTCACCCCCCCTCCTCCTCGGTGTCGCGCAGACCCGCGCGACGGACAGCCACCGACCGGAAGAGGGATTCACCATGGCTGATGGGGGAAACGCCGCGATGAGCTACGGCGCGCGGCTCGACGAGATCAAGTTCCCGGAGTTCACGACCAAGCTGGTCGCCGACACCTTCGACGCGCTCATCGCCGCCGACCTGCGCCAGCAGCAGGCGTTCATCGAGCTCGTCCAGGCCCTGGGCAAGTCGCTCAAGGACTACATCAACGACACCAAGGACGACATCGGTCCGCAGGAGATCGCGCAGCTGTTCACCGCCGCCGTGCCGCTCATCGGCAGCACCGGCCCGAACGGTGAGTCCAACAAGGTCTTCAGCGGCGGCACCCTCAGCGCCGCCGAGGCCAAGTCGCTCAACGACGCACTCGCCGTCGAGCCGGCCGCCGCCGTCACCGACGACAACAAGGTCGCCAAGGCCGGGGCGCTCGACGCCACGGGCGTCACCAAGCTGCTCGACGCCGCCGCCATCCGGATCGCGGCGAACAAGTACACGCTGCTCAAGGAGATGGTCAAGCTCGGCCTGCTGCGCCTCGTCGTCGACAAGGGCGTCATCGAGACCAAGCTGAACTTCCACTCCTACGGCTCGGACTACTTCCGCACCAACAGCTCGCTGACCCGGCGCGCCGCCTTCGACGCCCGCGCCTCGGCGAGCAGCGGCAAGCTCGTCTCGCTGTGGGTCAACGCCTCGGCGTCGACGTCCTTCAACACGGTCACCGTGAGCACGTCGACCACCTCGGCCGGCAGCAACTCCGGCGTCGACATCCAGATCATGGGTGGCGTGCGCATCGAGTTCCACACCGACTACCTCCCGCTGGCCCAGAACTGACGATCGGTGGCAGCGCGCTCCATGCGTATGCCGTGTGCTCGCCGAAGCGCGCTGCCGCCGCGGGAAAGGACCTCCGATGTCGCAGGATCCCCACAGTGTCGGCTTCGCCGACTTCGTCGCCGTCCTCATCGTCGAGACCCTCGACTCGATCGTGGCCGCGCACACCTCGCAGGAGGAGCGGATGCGTGCCCTCGACGAGGCGCTCGACCTCTCGGTCGAGGACTTCGCCGCCACCGCGATCAGCGATGACGTGCTCGCGACCGCCCTGATCCAGTCCTTCCCGGACGGCAAGGGCGGCACGGCCCTCATCGTGGGTGGACCGGTGCCCCCGGACAGCACGCTCGAGGAGCTCGCCGTGAAGCTGACCGGCAGCGATGTCGAAGGCACCGCGCCCAAGCAGACCTTGACCGCACGCGGCGTGAAGCGCGTGACCGATGCACTGGCGCTGCACCTCGCATCGCGTCAGCTTGCGGCGCTGCGCGAGGCACGCGGCCGAGGCGTGCCCCGCGTGCTCGTCGACGGCGGCACCCTCAAGGCGCGCGTGAACTTCACGACGACCCGCGCGACCGCTCAGCCCACGACGACTCCCGCGGGCGCCAGATCCGCCACGGGCACGCCCACCCGGGCCATGACCAGCGGGCCCCAGCCCGTGCTCCGCACGTTGACCCGGCCCACCGATGCCCTTGCCGTCGGCATGGTCCGCTTCGCCACCCCGCTGCGCGCCGGCATCCTCGAGTCCATCCACGACCTGCGCCTCAACGTCCTCACGCCACGGACGGACACGCCGACCCCGGCGACCGATCGCGCCGACATCCAGGGTGAGGTCGAGATCCGCTTCCGCACCCTGCTCTGAGCAGGAGCACCCACGACCATGAGCACCGCACCCGCCGAGTTGGCCGGCCTCGTCGCCCGCGAGGTGGACGAGGGCGTGGCCAGTGCCCTCTCCGCCCTCGACGCCGGTGGAGCCCTCGTCCTCGACAGCATCGTCGCGCGCGTGGCAGCCCCAGCCGCCGGAGCACGTGTCCGCACGTGGGACGACGTGACGTGGGCCGCCGAGATGGTCCTGCGGGTCGACCCGGCAGCAGCGCGAGCCCGCGCCGAGGCCGACGGTGGCGGGCAGACCCACCCAGTGATCCCCGAACTCATTGCCGCCCTGCCGGTGAGCGCGATCCGAGGCATCGGAACGCACTGGACCGCACGACTCACCCGCGAGTCCGTCACCACGATCGGCGCCCTCGCGACCCTGGGACCAGCCCGGCTCACGACATGGTCGGCCGCATGGGGCAGCGATGCCCTCGCCCTGGCCGCCCGGGCCAGGGGCTGCGCCGTGTCCCTCCCCCGCAGCCTCGTGACCCTCGCCGCAGACCGCTCGATCCTCGACCTGGCACGCACGGACCCGACCACCCTGCCCGGCGACTCCCTCGAGCGCACCGCCCTCTGGCAAGCCGCCCTCACGCTGACCGCCGCGATCGATGCCAAGGTGCTCCACGGCATACCGGCTCGCCGACTGGCGGAGTGAGACCTTCCTCCGCGGCAGGCCCGGGCGGTACCGTCGGCGCCATGCCCCACGGAGACATCACGCACATCGACATCCCGGTCACGGACAAGGCGCGCGCCTCGGCGTTCTACGGCGCACTCTTCGGCTGGCAGATCCAGGCCCCGCCGGGCTTCGAGGACTACCCGATGTGGCAGGCCCCGAACAAGATCAGCGGCGGTGGGCTCGCGCCGCGTGACGAGAACTTCACGCAGCCCCGCTCCTACGCCGAGACCGACTCCATCGACGACACCCTCGCGCTCGTCGAGGCCAACGGCGGCAAGGTGATCATGCCCAAGTCACCGATCTCGGACACGAGCTGGTGGGCCTTCTTCGAGGACCCGGACGGCAACGTGATGGGACTGTACGAAGGCATCACCGAGGTGGAGCACTGAACGCCACCAGGTCCCCCGCCGGTGCTCGCACCGCCTTCGGCGTCAACGCCGCACTCGCCGGCATCGGCTTCCTGCTCACCCTCGCCCTCTCCGGACTCGGCCTCTACGAGCTGGTCACCCCCACCGGCCACACCTACGGCGTGCACCCCGACGGCCTCGCCGGCGCCTGGTCGCGGATGGCCGACACGGTCAGCTACTTCACCGAGTGGTCCAATGTCGTCGTCGCGATCTCGCTGTTCCTGCTGTGGCGCAACCCCTCTGACGACTCCTACTGGCGCCGTGTCCTGCGCCTGGACAGCCTCCTCATGATCACCGTGACGGCCATTGTGTATGCCGTCCTGCTGGCTCCCACGGAGGTCGTCACCGGCTGGTCCCGGCTGACCAATCCGTGGCAGCACATCGTGGTGCCGGCCGTGACGGTGCTCGTGTTCCTCGTCTGGGGCCCGCGCGGCTGGTTCAACTGGCGGGTCGTGCTCGGCTCCCTGCTCCTGCCGATCGCGTGGATCCTGTGGATGCTCGGTCGCGGCCTCGTGGTGGGCGCCTACCCCTACGCCTTCGTCGACCCCCTCACCCACGGCTATGGGGCGGCCTTCGCCACCATCGGGCAGATCCTCGTCTTCGGCGTGATCGTGGCGCTCGTCTACTGGGGCATCGACGCCGCACTCGTGCGCCTGACGCGCGGGCGGACCACTCAGAAGTAGGCCTCGATCTGGGCCGCGTCCGCGGAGACGGACGCGGAAGGGACGAGGTCGCCCGCCTGTGAGGTGAGCAGGCTCGACCATTGGGACAGGACGCCGGGCCCCTGCGTCGTGAGCAGGTCCTGCACGGTGGCGGTGGCCGCGGCATACAGGTCCGACCACTGCGCCAGTCGTTCGGCGCGGGTGACGAGCGCATTGGTCCGGGTGCGCCCGGGGCCGCGGCCCACGCCGCCGCCCGCACCAGCCCCGCCGCCCCCGCCCCCGCCGCCGCCCGCAACCCCGCCGCCCCCACCCCCACCTGGTCGATTGCTCACGCCGAAGGTGAGGTTGTGGTCCCACCCGATCACCGTCATCCGGGACGCCGCCGTGTCCCACCAGAGGTAGGAGTTGTTGCCCGGTCCGTCGATCGCGTCGTAGTTGTCGACGAGTGCCTCGAAGGCCCGGTAGGTGCCGAACGCAGCCACGTCCAGTTGCTCCGGCAGACGGGTCGCCAGGTCGGATTCGCTCGCGTTGTTGACGAGGTCGAGGAAGGCGATGAGCGGCTCGAGGTCCTCGCCACCGGCTTCCTGGTCGAACACCCCGTCGTAGGCCGCGGGGTCGCTCCCCCGATAGCTGTAGTCCCCACCGGCCTCGGCCTTGTAGAGCAGCCCGCCACCACCGAGCACGCGCTCGGCCCAGGCATCCCCGGGATTCTCCACGAGCATCCGCAGCACCGGCTGCTCGCCGGTCCCCGCCGGTCCGATCCGCACCCGGGCGTACGCACCCGCCTGTCCCGCCAGGCCCGCGCGCGCGAGCAGGTCGAGCGCGACCGCCTCGTTGAGGTGGGAGGCACTGTTGTTGGTGCGGATTGCGAGCTCGGCGACCCCGCCATGACGCTGCCCGTCGACGTACTTGTCGAGCCGGATCAGCCACGGATAGGCACTCGCCGGCTGCCCCGCCCCGACCCGGTCGAGGGTCGAATGCCCCTTGAGGCGAACCCCGGCATCGGCGTAGGTCGTGCCGTCGAGGGTCACCTCGGCCCGGGCCCAGGCCTTCTCGCCATTTGATGCGTATGCCGTGTGGAGCCGTTCGAAGGTCTCCTGCGGCATCGCGATGCTCACCTCGTGGACCACGTCCGGGGCGAGGATCGACACCGGGCTCACCGCCGCGGCACGCGCCCCAACCCCGGCCCGCGTGGCTGAGGCCTCCTCGGGACGCCACCCGACGGCATACCCACTGCCGGCACCGGCGGCGAGCAGGGCGGTGCCGCCGGCCCCGAGGAGGAGGTGGCGACGTGAGGGCGAGGTGCTCGGCATACATCCATGGAAACGCCGGTCACCGTGGCGGCCCTGAGCCGCGGCTTGGCGACACCTGTGCGCGCTAGGTCGCTTCGAGCGGCTCTCCCAGCCACCTGAGCAGGTGGTCATGGACGCGCTCGTCGTTGAGCAGCCCGAGGTGGTGCAGCCCGGTGATGACGGCGACCCGTTCCTCCTCGAACCGGCTCGGCACGTCCTCCCGCGCCAGGTGCCGCGCCGAGTCCACCGGCACCAACAGGTCCCCGACCTGCTCGACGGCCCGACGCGGATGCGAGCCGAGGACGGCGATGACGGCGTGGTGCCGCACCCCGGCCAGGGCCGGCGGATGAGTTCGCCTGTCCTGCAGGCTGTCCGGCGAGTGACCCTCCCAGTCGGCCGGCACCACGTTGCCGTGGGCGAGGTCCCGCACCCCGACGCTCCGCCGGCGCAGGTAGTCGCCGAGCCAGGCCCCCTTGCCCGAGGTGGCGAGCGCCTCCGCGGCCCGGTGCACACCGCGGGCCACGGGTGATCCGTGATGGGGTGACCCGAGGGCGACCGTGTCCGACACGAGCGGCAGCCAGGCGGCCTGCGGCGGAGCCTGCGCGAGCGCACTGTGGATGACCAGCCCACCCATGGAGTGGCCGATGAGGACGATGCAGGTGACCGGCACCGGCCAGGCCGCCACGAGGCCCTCGAGCAGGCCGGCGAGTGCCTGACCGTTCTCGGAGATCCGCAGGCCGGAGTTGTAGCGGACGAGCACCGGGGTGAGCCCGAGGTCTGCGGCCAGCCGGTCGGCATACGGTCTCCGACGCTCGGCGCCCAGGCGCCAGGACGCCTCGGTCTCGCAGAGCCCGTGGAGGAAGAAGGCGACCTCTCCCGTGGGTGCCTCGTATGCCGTCCGCACGCCTTCCGCCGTCAGCGGCACCGCCCGTCCAGCGGAGCGGATGTGCATGGTCGGGGCGAGGCTGGGCATCCGGGCGTGCACGTGGTCACCGCGGATCCCCAGCCCGACGGCCAGGGCCTGGTGTCCACGAGGAGCATCATGCAGGCTCGTCCGCTCCGTGTCGCGCGCCCGAAGTCGCTGTCCGGCAACGACTCCCGCGACGCGGGCGGCGACATCCACGCCGAGCCCGGTCGCGGCATACGCGAGGCCGGCGACGGCGTCGTGGGCGACCTGGACGGGCGTGGCCACCGGGCCGAGGCCGACGCGCAGGGCGTCGTGGACGGTGTCGCTGATCGCGCTGTGGGCGCCCCGGACGAGGGACGTGGCGTGGCGCAACTCGGTGCCGGCCAAGCGGCCGAGGTCGACGGCTTCCTGCGACTTCATGGACGCCTTCCGATCGAGGTGCTTCTCACTCTCGCACGAGGAATGCCCATTCGGTCGCCCCTGAGCGCGACCGTCGACGCAGGGATCGCCTCGGCGACTGCCCGAGACTCAATTCCCAACCAGTGACGGCACCACGAAGTCCTCAGGCGTGAGGCCGAGGAGACGATAGCGAGCCCACGGGTCGTCAGGCATTGCCTTCTTGGGCTGGCGACTGCGGACCCCCATCTTGTTGAGCTTGACGTCCTCGGCGCGCGAGATGACAGCAAACCCAAGTTCCTTCATCAAGAGCTCCGCCAACTCGTCGGCCTTCAGCGCGTCAGCCCGCCGCAGGACCTCGTCACGGACGACCGCGATGGGGATCGCGTGATCAAGCACCAGACCCCAGCCGCCCACAGGGCGACGACCGACACCAGAAATCCGCCCCCAGGCCAGAGGCGACCAGGGGTAGTCGAGCGGGTACTTAGCGCCCAGCGCAGGAGCCGGCTGCCGAGGACGCTCGAAGAAGTAGTAGGAAGCTTCCCGGATGAGCTTGTGTGCGCCGTCTCTGCGCACCGTGACCCCGTCGGTCGACTCCAGCTGGCGCGCACAATGCCGCGCAATCACGAGCACTGACGCGGCGTCGCGGCGGTCCCTTCGTGCGCCGAGGGACACCAAGCGCCCGATCTCTGCCATGGCCGACAACGTAGGGCATCGATGGCTGGGGCGGCAGACCCCGGACCGCCTAGCCTGCCGTCATGACCGGACTGATCGACAGTGCCCGACGGGTGCTCCTTGTCCATGCCCATCCCGACGACGAGACGCTCGCGACCGGGGCCCTGATCGCCGACCTCGTCGCGCGCGGTGTCGAGGTCCACGTCGTCACGGCCACGCGGGGCGAGCGGGGCGAGCTGATGCCCGGGGTGGTCGACGTCGAGCCCGGGTCGGAGGCCTTCGTGGCACACCGCGAGGGTGAGCTGGCAAAAGCGTTGTCCCACTTGGGCGTTCGCCACCACTGCTTCCTCGGCATGCCGCCCGCTCGCGACCGCGCCCACCGCACCTCCCGCCGCTATCGGGACTCCGGCATGCGCTGGATCCGCGAGGGCCTGGCCGGCCCCGCGAAGGACGCCCCCGCAGACGCCTTCACCATTGTGCCCCTCACCGAGCCAGTGGCCGACCTCGCGGCCTACGTTGAGGCGACCGCCCCGGATGTCCTCGTGAGCTACGACGCCGGCGGCGGTTACGGCCACCCCGACCACGTCAGGACGCACGAGGTGACCCGAGAGGTCGCGCGCGCACACGGCATACCGGTGATCGAAGTCATCCCCCCGGATCGGGAGGTCGACGGCGACGCCGCGGCCATCGAATGGACCGATGGCTCAACCCATTTGGCCACCGTGCAGGCCGCACTGCGCGCCCACGCGACGCAGGTGCGCGTCGACGGCACGGACGTCGTCCACGTCGGTGGCCAACGCGAGCCGATCGTCACGCGGATCGGCCTGCGGCACAGGGGTGCGGACGTGGCCGACGTGTGATGACATGGGCGGGTGACCAAGGATCGGCACTCACGCCCCCGACGGCAGCCCAACCGCCAGGCCACCCGGCGTGGGGCAGCTGTGCGGCAGCACCGGGAACCGACCCGCCTCGAGGACCAGCCCATGATCCGGGATCTCCGGCGAGTCCTTCGAAGCGAGGACCCGTGGATGGTGGCGCAGTACGTCTCTGGCGTGGTGGCGTTGGTCGGCTCCGCAGGCGAGGGCGCCAGGGAGCTGGTCGAGAGCTTCCTGAGCGTGCCGATCGCCGAGACCACTGCGGCCCTCCACGTGCTGGCCGAGTACCTCGAGGACGAGCTGCTCGTGGCACGGATCCGTCGAGGCCTGGCGCAGCGTCGGCATCCGATGCCCGATCAGGTCAGCCAGTTCGCGCAGCTGGAGGTGGGTCGGGCCTGCGTCATGACCGATCCGCTCGGCGACGGTGAGGACGTGATCCTTGAGTTGCACGCACCCGGCGTGCCACCGAGTTCACTGCTCATCTATGTCGACCACAACCTGGGCGCGCTCCTCAAGGACGCCTTCGTCGCCGACGACTTCGACACGACCATCGCCCGCCTGACGGAGATCTCGCACGATCAGGGATTGCCGGCCACCTTCGAGGAGATCACCCACGCCGACGTGAGGGCCCGCGTCGAGGAGGCCCTGGCCGCCTACGACCGTGACGACCATGGGGTGCCACCCGGAGAGACCTGGCCCGCGATGCGGGCATTCGTCGGGTATTCCGTGCGCGGGCTTCCCGAGGGCGGCACCGGCTATGACGATGGGTCGGATCGCGACGCCCTCGACGAGGAGGACGAGGCGATCGTGCTGGCGCACGACTTCCTGGACAGTCCAGAGGCCGCGTCCTTGAGCACACCCGAGGACCAGGTGCACGAGATCGCCCACGTGCTCATGGACTTCACGTTGGCGTTCCTGGGCACGGATCCGCTGCGATGGAGTCCGCCAACGGCCGAGATCGCCCTCGATCAGGCTCTTCCCACGATGGTCGACGGGGACTGGGACGGCTACGACGAGGTGCCGGAGGTGCTGGCGGCTCTGGTTCGGTTTGCCCACCGCGTGCGTGAGATCCCGGCGAGCTTGACTCAGGAGACGTTGGCGACCGTCACGATGTTCACCCCGTCCTACCTCTCCAAGCGACATGACCCGGAGGTCATGGAACGCCGGCGTGCGTTGGAGCTCGCCTTCGAGGCCATCAATCAGCGCTCGCTGATGTCGTGGACGGATCGGCAGCTGACGGATGCCGTGGGGTCGGTCGAGGTGGCCCGCACCATGGGCACGGCGCCTCTCCCCGACGAGGGACTGGATCTGACCGGCGTGCCGCCGGACATCTCCGACCGCGTGCTGGCGATCGCCCAACTGGTCGATGGGGCCTGCGCGAGGTTCTTCGACATCGAGGTGCGCACCGCGTGCCGCCGCTTCCTGGCGATGGTGGCGACCAACGACCCGCCGATCTTCCGTCGGCGCTCTCGCGACGACACCACAGCCGCAGCGATAGTGTGGGTGATCGGTCGAGCGAACAGAATCGTGAGCACCTGGGAAGGCGGTCTGCCGGTCGGCGACCTGATGGACCACTTCGGCCTCAGCGGGAGCCCGAGTCAACGCGCACAGACGATGCTCCGTGCGATCGGCGTCGACCCCCACCGTCAGTACGGCGGCATGGACCTGGCGACCCCACTCCTGCTCACGAGCGAGCGGCGGGCGGAGTTGCTCCGCCTGCTCGGCCCGGAGCTCCAGCAGGGCTGACCGGGAGAGCTCAGCTGGACTTGGCTGGCCACCAGATCTTCGGGCCGATGTCGACGGCGAGCGCCGGCACGAGCAGCGAGCGGACGATCAGGGTGTCGAGGAGGACACCGAAGGCCACGATGAACGCGAGCTGCGCCAGGAAGATCAGCGGGATCACGGTGAGCGCTCCGAAGGTCGCCGCGAGCACCAGGCCGGCGCTCGTGATGACGCCACCGGTCACCGAGAGGGCGCGCAGGACACCCTTGCGAGCGCCGAGGTGTGCAGACTCCTCGCGGGCCCTGGTCATGAGGAAGATCGAGTAGTCGATGCCCAGGGCGATGAGGAAGACGAAGCCGTAGAGCACGGTCGTCGGGTCGCCGCCGGGGAACCCGAGGACGTGGTTGAAGACGATCGCCGAGACGCCCATCGCCGCCGCGAAGGACAGCACGTTGGCGACCATGAGGATCAGCGGGGCGACGATCGAGCGCAGCAGCGCGACGAGCACGAGGAAGACGACGAGCAGGATGACCGGGGCGACGAGCTTGAAGTCGCGGTCGGCCGCGGTCCGGGTGTCGAGCTGCTGGGCGGTGTCGCCGCCGACGAGGATCTGCGGGTCGACCCGGTCGAGGTCGGTGCGGATCCGTTGGACCGTGTCGACGGCCTGCGGCGAGTCGATGGCGTCGGACAGGGTGGCCTGGACGATGACCTTGCCGTCGACGACCTTCGGCGGGGCGCCGGGGGGGCCCTGGGTGAGGCCGAGCGAGGGCTGGGTGACACCGGCCTCGTCACCGAGGATCGCGAGCACGTCCTGGGCCTTGTCCTCGGGGCTGAGGATGAGCACCGGTGAGCCGGAACCGGCGTCGAAGTGCTTGGCGAGGAGTTCCTGGCCGGAGACCGAGTCGACCTTGGTGAGGAAGATGTCGGACTGGGCGACCCCGCTGACCTTGAGCGTGGGCAGGAAGGCGGCCGCGACGAGCAGGCCGATGGTCACCCCGACCCAGGTGCGACGCGGGTGGCGACCGACGGCCTCGGCGACCCGGCGCCAGCCGAAGCGGTTGGCGAGCTTGTTCTCGTCGTCGACCTGGTCCACGTGCGGCACCGACGGCCAGAAGATCCAGCGGCGGCCGAGGAGCAGCATGGCGGGCAGGAAGGTGAGCGCCGCGAGGTACGCGCCGGTGATGCCGAGGGCGGCGACCGGGCCCAGGCCGGAGGAGCTCTTGAGGTCGGCGAGCATGAGAGCGAGCAGGCCGAGGATGACGGTGGCGGCGCTGGCGGTGATCGGCTCGACGGTGGCCCGCCATGCCTTCTTCAGCGCGACCCACGTCGAGGCGTGGCGGTGCAGCTCCTCCTTGTAGCGGGAGACGAGGAGCAGTGCATAGTCGGTGGCAGCGCCGACGACGAGGATCGAGAGGATGCCCTGGCTCTGGCCGGAGACGGTGATCAAGCCGGCGTCGGCGACGCGGTAGACGACGTAGCCGGCCGCCGAGAGACCGAAGACGGCGGTGAGCAGGACCGCGATCGGCAGGACCGGGCTCCGGTAGACGATGAGCAGGATGACGAGGACGACGACGAGGGCGACACCGAGGAGGATGCCGTCGATCCCGCCGAACGCGCTGCTCAGGTCGGAGATGAAGCCGGCGGGCCCGGTGACGTATGCCGTCATCCCGGCGTCCCCGAGCTGGCTCGCCACCGCTTCGCGGATGTCGTCGGCGACGACCTTGAGGGCGATGTCCTCCCCGACCTTCTCGGAGATCTTGTCGGCGTTGAGCGGAAGGACGAGGAGGAGCGCCTGGCCGTCCTGGCTCGGGACCGCGGTGAGCGGGACCTGCGGGGGCGTGGCGAGGAAGTCGGCGATCGTGCTGCCGTCGCTGAGTGCGGTGCTGGTGCCGGGGAGCTCCTTGGCGAGGGCCTGGGCACGACCGAGGTCGTCGGGCTGCAGGCCGCCGTCACGGGCGGCGACGATGATCAGCGGCAGGGCGGTGGAGTCCTGGAAGTCGGCGAGCGCATTGGCCACGACCGTGGACTCGGCGTCCTCGGGGAGGAAGCTCGCGGCCGAGTTCTCCTGGAGCTCGGACAGGCCCCCCATGGCCTGGCCGCCGACACCGCCGAGGCCGAACCACACGAGGATCATGGCGATGGCGGCGAGGGTGACGCGGAAGGGGATCTTCACGCGCTCGTCGGGGTGGCTGGACCGCGCCATCAGCAGGGCTCCTCGGCTAGACTTGTCTCGATCGGTTACTTAGAAGATAACTAAGTTGGTGAACGAAAATTAGCACGACGGGCCGGGACGAGTCCACGCGAGGGGTCGCGGGGGGCTCGGGCGTCGCATCGGCGGACTCGGGCGTCGCCCCGGCGGGCTCGGCGCCGGCGGTGGCCGGGGCGGGGCTCGAGGCCTCGCACCGGACGGTGCAGCAGGTCGTGCCGCAGTGGCGCCGCTCGGCCACCCTCGACCGGTTGCAGCAGCTCATCGATGCCTCGGCGACGGCGCCCGCCGCCGTGGCGCGCCGTGCGCACCTGTCCGCCTCGGAGCTGCACGCGTTGCGTCACCTGTCGATGCAGGCCATGGGCCCGGCCGAGCTGGCCAAGGCCCTGGGGGTGACCACGGCCGCGTCCTCCGGAGTGGTGGATCGCCTGGTCGCCCACGGGCACGCCGAGCGTCATCCGCACCCGCTGGACGGTCGCCGGACCGAGGTCCGGCTCACCGACTCCGGGCGGGCCGAGTCCATCGGGCACCTGGCACCGATGTTCGCCGCACTCGCGGCGCTGGATGCCTCGCTGTCGGATGAGGAGCGCGTGGTCGTGGACCGCTACCTCGACGGCGCCATCGCCGCCGTCCGTACCCTCCTGTAGCGATCCCGCGAATCCGACGGGGCTCGCGACCCGCTCGGTCAGCCAGCGGCGGACTGGGTGCTGGCGCGACCGATGACCTGACTTCGGTCACTTCGACCTGATCGGCGAGGGGTGGGGTCTGTGACCTGCGGGAACGTGGCGCGTCGCGCGATGTTTAGGCACTAATTGATGCCTCTAGGCTTCGCGGATGGCGTGGATCCG
>JAIUOP010000015.1 GCA_020161815.1 Actinomycetota bacterium
GCCCGACAAACCGTGATGGTTGCCCGACAAACCGTGATGGTTGCCCGACAAACCGTGATGGTTGCCCGACAAACCGTGATGGTTGCCCGACAAACCGTGGTGGTCGCCGACAAACTGTGGTGGCCGCCCAACACCGTGGTGGTCGCCGGACGATCCCTGGTGGGTCGCCCGTCAATCCGTGGTGGTCGCCGGACAATCCGTGGTGGGTCGCCCGTCAATCCGTGGTGGTCGCCGGACAATCCGTGGTGGTCGCCGGACAATCCGTGGTGGCCGCCCGACCAAGGTTCACGGTACGAGGCAAGCGCGCAGCGCTCTGCTCGCCCTCATCCGGCCGCCTCGTCTCCTTCCGCCAGCGCGGCTCGGTCACGCTCATCGAGGACATCGAAGTCATCCCAGTCGGCGACGTCGTCGAGCGACGGGCCTCGAGGCCGAGGCAACGCGCGTGCCGCTTCCGCCGCGAGCCGCCGACGCCTGGCCCTTTCCACGCGGATCTTCCAGGACCGCCATCGCCGGACGTCAGGCTCTGTCGCCAGCGAGTACCACTCGTCCGTCGAGGAGACCACGACGTACCGGTGCCCCGCGAAGCGGCGACCGCCGCCCTCCACGCGGGGCCGCACGTCTCCGTCCGCCCATGAGGGTGGGCACTTCGTCGTGCGATCGAGCAGCACCAGGTGTCCGTGGGCGGCAGCGGCCACCAGACCCAGCTTGCGGGCACCGGGGTCACGCCTCAGTCGCGCTGCCGTCGACCTGCTGAGGCGCGGTGGGAGTGCACGCGTCGACAGCCAGTCGCGCCCATGCTCATCCGGCGACAGCACGCAGGAGCCGAGGCACAGCACCCAAGGCGTGATCTCGAGCACGTCCACGACGACATCGAGTCGGCACTGATCGGCATGCGCTTCGAGCCGGGCCACCTGGGCGGCGGATCGTCCGAGCTGGGTGGCCCATCCCCGCTGGCTCAGCCCGAGAGATCGGCGGTGCGTCCGCAGGGCAAGCCCGACATCGTGGGCAAGGTTCGTCATCACCTGAGGCTGCCGACTCAGGTCCCTGACGGCGGTGCCAGAGCACCCTCCTGTGGAGGACACGGCTCCTGACGCCCGACCTGTGGACAGGTCTAGCATCGTGAGATGGCGCTCTTCTGCCCGGTCTGGCTGCACCTGATGGCGCCGAGAGCGGCTGACGAGGTCGGCCCGGACCTCGAGGCGCTGCGCCACGAGCACATCGCTGTCGTGTATGCCGCGAGCTCACCCGCCGCAGCAGGCCTGGCCGACGCTGTGGCTGAGGAACTCGCCGTCCCCGTGCGGATCGACGCCGACCTCGACGCCCTGGACGTGGCCGGCTTCGGCCACGGTGGGCATCCCTCGAGCCACTGCGCCGAGGCGCTCCAGTCCATCGCCGACCTGCACCGGGGTGAGCACGTGGTCGTCGTCGGTGGTGTTCCGGCTCCGGAGGGGGCGGCGGTCCTGCGCCGGCTCGAGATCGGCGACGACGGGTGGGACCTGTTGCCCGAAACCCAGAGCGACTAGAAGAGCCGGTGCTCGGAGTTGTCGATGCCCTTGAGCTCGTCGTAGTCGAGCACCACGCACCGGATGCCCCGGTCCTCGGCGAGCGTGCGCGCCTGCGGCCTGATCACCTGGGCCGCGAAGATCCCCGTGACCGGCGCGAGATGGGGGTCCCGGTTCATCAGCTCGAGGTAGCGGGTGAGCTGTTCGACCCCGTCGATCTCGCCGCGGCGCTTGATCTCGACCGCCACCGTGCGCCCGGCCGCGTCCCTGCACAGGATGTCGACCGGGCCGATGGCCGTCATGTACTCGCGGCGGGTCAGCGTCCAGCCCTCCCCGAGGGTCCCGATGTGCTCGGCCAGCAACGCCTGGAGGTGGGCCTCCACGCCGTCCTTGACCAGGCCGGGGTCGACGCCGAGGTCGTGGGCCGTGTCGCTGTGGACCTCGTGGAGGCGGATGCGCAGGCGGTCCTCGGACTTGGCGTGCTGGACGACCCAGACGGCCGTCACGCCCTCGGCGGCCTCGGTCTCGTCGGGTGTGACCTCAGCCATCGCACACGGCGGGGACATCCAGTTGAGCGGCTTGTAGGACCCACCGTCGGAGTGGATGAGCACCGACCCATCCGCCTTGACCATGAGCAGTCGGGTGGCCAGCGGCAGGTGCGCGGTCAGCCGACCGTCGTAGTCGACACTGCAGGACGCAATCACCACTCGCACGAGGAGCCAGCGTAGGCGATGCGCGCCCACCCCGCCCCAGCGTGGGGAGCGTCACGCCACGGACGCCTCGGCACGGCATACGGGCTCTGGGAGGATCGGGACCATGACTCGTGAGTTCACCAAGGTCGGCGTCATCGGACTGGGCACCATGGGTGCCGGCATCGTGGAGGTGTTCGCGCGCAACGGGATCGACGTCGTTGCCGTCGAGATCGACGACGCGGCGCTGGAGAAGGGCAAGGGCGTCCTGGCCAAGAGCACGGGGCGCGCCCTCAGCCGCGAGAAGATCAGCCAGGAGGAGCACGACGCCCTCCACGACCGGGTCAGCTACACCACCGACCTGCAGGACCTCGCCGATTGCCAGCTCGTCGTCGAGGCCGTCCCGGAGAAGCTCGAGCTCAAGAAGGAGCTCTTCGGTCGCCTCGACGCGATCGTCGCCCCGGACGCCATCCTCGCCACGAACACCTCCTCGCTGCCGGTGACCGAGATCGCCGTGGCGACGAGCAACCCCAAGCGGGTCGTCGGGATGCACTTCTTCAACCCGGCCCCGGTGCTGCAGTTCGTCGAGGTGATCAAGACGGTCATCACGGCCGACGACGTCTTCGAGGACGTCAAGGCGCTCGCCGACCGGCTCGGCAAGAAGCCGGTCATCGTCGGCGACAAGGCCGGCTTCATCGCCAACGCCCTCCTCTTCGGCTACCTCAACCACGCCGTCGCGATGTACGAGGGCAAGTACGCCTCGCGCGAGGACATCGACGCCTCGATGCGCTTCGGCTGCGGCTACCCGATGGGCCCGCTCGCGCTGCTCGACCTCATCGGCCTGGACACGGCCTACGAGATCCTCGACACGATGTACAAGCAGGGCCGGGACCGCCTCCACGCGCCGAGCCCGGTCATCAAGCAGATGGTGAGCGCGGGCCTGAAGGGTCGCAAGAGTGGGCGTGGGTTCTACACGTATGCCGCGCCGGGCTCCCCGGAGGTCGTCGCCGATGCGCAGACCCCGACGGGCGGGGCTCCCGCTGGCGTCGAACTACGCCCCATCGCCAAGGTCGGTGTCGTCGGCTCGGGCACGATGGCCACCGGCATCATCGAGGTCTTCGCCAAGGCCGGCTACGACGTGGTGTTCATCGCGCGTGGCCAGGACAAGGTGGACGGCGTGCTCGGCGCGATCGCGAAGTCCCAGGCCAAGATGATCGACCGCGGCCGCCTCACCCAGGAGGCCGCCGACGAGGTCAACGCGCGGATCTCCGGAGCCACCGAGCGGGAGGCGCTCGCCGACGTCGACATCGTCGTCGAGGCGATCGCGGAGGACCTGGCGATCAAGCAGGAGCTCTTCCGCGACCTCGACCGGATCTGCAAGCCCGGGGCGATCCTTGCCACCACCACCTCGAGCCTGCCCATCATCGACTGCGCCAAGGTCACCTCGCGCCCCGCCGACGTCATCGGGATGCACTTCTTCAACCCGGCCCAGGTCATGAAGCTGGTCGAGGTCGTCCACACCGTCGCGACCGGTGCCGACGTGCTCGCCACCGTGCAGGACCTCTGCGCCAAGGTGGGCAAGGTCGCCGTCACCTGTGGCGACCGCAGCGGCTTCATCGTCAATGCGCTGCTCTTCCCCTACCTCAACGACGCCGTGCGGATGCTCGAGGCGAACTACGCCAGCGCCGACGACATCGACGTCGCGATGAAGACCGGGTGTGGCCTGCCGATGGGCCCCTTCGAGCTGCTCGACGTCGTCGGCCTCGACGTGTCGCTGGCGATCCAGCGGGAGCTCTACCTCGAGTTCCGCGAGCCCGGCTATGCCCCGGCTCCGCTGCTCGAGCACCTGGTGACCGCCGGCTATCTCGGGCGCAAGACCGGGCGTGGGTTCCGCACCTACGCCTGATCCTCGTCCGCCACGTCGCGAGCCCGCCCCTGTAACACTGGGGCGGGCTCGCGGCGTCCTACGGGTCAGGAGCGCACCGAACTCGCCAGAGAGGAGAACGTCATGCCGACGCACGACGATCTCGAACGCGCCCTGACCCGTGCCTTCGACCAGACTCAGGGGTCCGTCGAAGGCGACCTGCTCACGCGTGCCGTGGACCAGGCCAATCGCCGCCGGCGCCGCCGCGACTGGGCGGTCGGCGCCGGCTCCGGTGCCGTGGTCCTCGCGCTCGTGGGTGGGGTCGTGGTGGGGCCGAGGCTGCTCGACGCCGAGCGGGTTGCAGGGGGCCCGCTCGTCGTCGCTGCCTCGGCCTCACCCTCGCCGCCCGCAGAGTCATCGAGCGAGCCGACGCTGTCATCGAGTGCCCCGGCCACGCCGCAACCCTCCGAGTCGCCGCCGTCGGACACCACCAACCGGCCTCTGGCCGTGCCCGACGCCGTCCTGCCCGTGACCAGCGAGTTGGGGGAGGGGATCACCAACGACGGCGGCCGATTCCTCGACGGCGTCGGTTCTGCTCCCCTCATGGGCGCGCAGTACTGCGACGCCATCGACGTGGCGAACATGCCCGGTGGCGCCGACGTGATCAAGCCGTTGTTCGGCGGTCTCATCGGCGGCTATGCGGTCGGGGGCGCAGCCAACGGCGACACCACCGATGTGACGGTCAACGTGTTCGAGACCGGCTCTGGGGCCGCGGCCTTCGACCAGATCCTGAGTGATCGGGGCTTTTGTCGATGGTTTGGCGTCACCCCGACAGTGCTCAACCGCGCCCTCCCCGAGGGGATTGTCGTCATGACCCTCTCCTCACCGGACGAACGCCGACCCTTCGTCGGAGCCATCGCTCGCGCCGGAGATGTCCTCGTGGGCGTGACGACCCGACGAGCCGATGAGGAGCAGGCGGTCGCCGAAGCCGAGCGCCTGCTGAGCCTCACGCTGGAGCGCGCGCGAGCGCACATGCCCCAGGCCAAGGACTGATCCCGGTTGGCGCTCTTCCGGGGGAGGGTGGGCGAGGAGGCCGCTGCGTATGCCGCGGCCTCCCTCCCGCGCCTGATCCGGATCGCGCGCAACCTGACCCGTGATGACGAGGATGCCGAGGACCTGGTCCAGGACACCTTGGTCAAGGTGATGACCCACTGGGAGAGGGTCAGCGCGAGCGAGGGCCCGGACGCCTACGTCCGCAAGGTCATGGTCAACACCTTCGTCTCGGGCAAGCGCCTCAAGAGCTCCACCGAGGTCGTCTCGCACGAGCTCGTCACCGCCGAGCGGTATGCCGTGGGCGCGGACTTCGTGCAGGGCCAGGCCGATCACGACGAGCTCTGGGCGGCCCTGGCGACGCTCACCCGCACCCAGCGGGCCGTTCTCGTCCTGCGCTACTACGAGGACCTGCCCGATGCCCAGATCGCCGAGATCCTGGACCTGAGCCCCGTCAACGTCCGCGTGACCGCGCACCGGGCGCTGGCGGCCCTGCGGGTCGCACCCACGATCCGGGAGACGACGGACGCGAGGTGAGCGGACGGCATACGGTGAGGGGGTGAGCACGCCCACCCTGCCGAGCCGAGCCCGCGTCGTCATCATCGGAGGGGGCGTGATCGGCACCTCGATCGCCTACCACCTGGCCCACGAGGGCTGGGGCGGCGACGTGCTGCTCCTCGAGCGTGACCGGCTGACCAGTGGCACGACCTGGCACGCGGCCGGGCTGATGACGGCCTTCGGCAACACCTCGAGCACGAGCACCGAGATCCGGATGCACACCCGCGACCTCTTCCCCAAGCTCGAGGCCGAGACCGGCATGTCGACCGGCTTCCGCAAGGTCGGCCTCGTCGAGGCGCTCGACGAGAGCCGGATGGAGGAGTACCGCCGGGCCGCGACCTTCCAGCGGCGCCTCGGGCTGGAGTCGCACGAGGTCTCGCCCGCCGAGATGCTCGAGCTCTTCCCGTTCGCGCAGATGGACGGACTCGTCGGCGGCTTCTGGGTTCCGGACGACGGGCGGGTGAACCCGGTCGACCTGACCATGGCCTACGCCAAGGGCGCTCGGCAGCGCGGTGTGCGCATCGTCGAGGGGGTCTCGGTCGAGCGCGTCCTCACCACGCAGGGGCCGGTGCTCGAGCGGGTCACCGGGGTGCGCACGAGCGCCGGCGACATCGAGTGCGAGTACGTCGTGAACTGCGCCGGCATGTGGGCCCGTCAGCTGGGTGAGCGCAACGGCGTGGCGATCCCCAACCAGGCGGCCGAGCACTACTACCTCATCACCGACACCATCGAGGGCCTGACGCCGGAGCACCCGGTTTTCGAGGACCCGTCCTCCTACGGCTACTACCGCGAGGAGGGCGGCGGGATGATGGTCGGCATCTTCGAGCCGGAGGCCGCCGCCTGGCAGCTGGACGGGATCCCCGAGGACGCCTCCTTCGTCTCGATGTCCTTCGACATGGAGCGGATGGCCGACTACGTCGAGACCACCCTGGCCCGCGTGCCGGTGGCCACCGAGGTCGGCATCCGCACCCTCTTCTGCGGCCCGGAGTCCTTCACGCCCGACCACCTGCCCGCCGTCGGAGAGGCGCCCGGCATCCGGGGCTACTTCGTCTGCGCCGGCCTGAACTCCGTGGGCATCCTCACCTCCGGCGGTTGGGGGCGGGTCATGGCGCACTGGATCGCGACCGGCGACCCGGGCGTGGACGTGACCGGCTGGACCGTCGACCGCTTCCGGGACTGGCAGCTCGACCCCGCGCACCGCAAGGCCCGCACGGCCGAGACCCTGGGCAAGACGTATGCCGCCCACCCGCCGGGGGAGCAGCTGTTCACCTCCCGCGGCATCTTCGCCTCGCCGGTCCTGGACCGGCTCGTGGCGCAGGGCGGCTTCTTCCGCGACATCTCCGGGTGGGAGGGGGCCGACTGGTTTGGCGGGCCGGGGGAGACGCCGACGGCCGAGCCCGGCTGGGGGCCGCAGCCCTGGTTCACCCACTGGGAGGCCGAGCACCGCGCCGTGCGAGAGGCCGTCGGCCTCTTCGACCTCTCCTTCATGACCAAGCTCGCGGTGACCGGCCCTGGCGCGGGACCGCTGCTGGACGTCGTCTCGACCGCGCACGTCGACGGGGAGCCCGGGCGGATCACCTACACGCAGTGGCTCTCCGACACCGGGGCCGTCGAAGCCGACCTCACCGTGACGAAGGTCGGCGACGAGGACTTCGTCGTCATCTCCTCGGACAACACCCGCGGGGAGGTCATCGCCTGGCTCCAGCGGGCGCGCGAGGACTTCGCTCACCTCGGTGGGACCGAGCTGCGCGAGGTGACCGAGGACTTCGCCCTGCTCAGCCTGCAGGGTCCGTGCTCGCGGGAGGTCCTGTCGGCCCTGACCGAGGACGACGTCAGTGCCGAGGCCATCGCCTTCCGCGACGTGCGTGACCTCACCGTCGCCGGAGTGCCGGTGCGGGTCAGCCGGATCACCTACGTCGGGGAGCTGGGCTACGAGCTCTGGGTGGCGCGCGAGGACGCGGGCACCCTCTACGACGCGCTGCTCACGGCAGGCCAGCCCCACGGCATACGGCCTGCGGGGTTGAAGGCACTGGCGAGCCTGCGCCAGGAGAAGGGCTACCGCGACTACGCCCACGACATCGACAACACCGACACCCTCGTCGGGGTGGGGCTGGCGTTCACCGCCGACCTGGGCAAGCCCGGTGGGTTCCGGGGGATCGAGGCGGTGCGGGCGGACAAGGCGGCCGGGCCGCCGACGGCTCGGCTGGTCTCGCTGCACACGCCGGTGCGTGACCCGCTGCTCTTCCACGGCGAGGTGGTGCTGCGCGACGGCGTGCCCGTCGGTGACGTGCGGGCCGGCTCGGTCGGCTGGACCGTCGGGGGAGGGGTCGGCCTCGCGTTCGTCCATCGCGACGAGGGCGTGAGCGCGGCGTGGCTGGCCGAGGGCGGCTTCGAGCTCGAGGTCAACGGCCAGCGGATCCCCGTCGAGCTGAGCCTGCGCGCCCCCTACGACCCCGACCAGACGCGCGTGCGCTGATCGTGCGCTGAGCCCTCAGGAGTGGCGCATCCGCGGCACGAGCACCTCTTCGTAGAGCAGGAGCAGCCCCGCCGCCACCGGGATCGCGAGCAGGGCGCCCAGCACGCCGAGCAGGGTGCCGCCGGCCAGGGCGGCGACGACGGTGAGCGCGCCGGGCACCGACACGGTGCGCTTCATGATCGTCGGCACGAGCAGGTAGTTCTCGAGCTGCTGGTAGATGAGGTAGTAGAGCGCGACGACGATCGCGTCGCGGGGCTCCCCGAAGAAGGCGACGACGCCCACGAGCACCGCGCCGAGGGTGGCGCCCACCATCGGGATGAGCCCGAGGAAGCCGACCGCGACAGCCAGCACCGCGGCATACGGCACCTCGATGATCGACATCATGACGTAGGAGCACAGGGCGTTGATCGTCGCGATCGAGACCTGGCCGATCGCGTAGGAGCCGGTGCGCCGCATGATCTCCTCCGAGAGCGAGGCGACGCGCAGGCGCCGGGACGCCGGCACGATCGCGTAGGCGGATTGCTTCATCCGCGGGAGGGAGGAGAGGAAGTACAGCGTCAGGATGAGGATGGTCAGGGTCTGGAAGATCCCGTTGGCCACGACCTTGCCGGCGCCGAGGATGCCGCCGAGGACGGTCTGGATGAAGCTCTGGTCGGTGATCCGCGCGGTGAACTCCCGCTGGAACTTGTCGAGGACGCCGTAGTCCTTGTCGAGGTCCTGCACCCAGCGCGCGTCGAGCACCTGCTGGAGGTAGCCGGGCGCGTTCTGGATGAGGTCGGTGCCCTGTGCGACCACCGGCGGGATGACCAGCCACCCGAGCAGGCCGAAGACGACGAGGAGGCCGGCGAAGGTGATCGCCACGGCGCCCGGGCGGGGCAGCCCTCGGGCCATCAACCACTCGACGAGCGGCGAGAGCGCCAGGGTGAGGAAGAGGGAGACGAGCAGGATCGTCAGCGTCGTGGCCAGGCGACCGAGTGCCCCCCAGAGGCCGATGGCGACGAGCGCTCCCAGGGCGCCGACGAAGCCGACGTAGAAGGGTGAGTGCCGGTTGAGGGGGCGCCCGGCCTCACCGAACCGGGTGGGGGGCTGGGCCTCGGGCCGCGGGGGCGGGGGCGTCGTGGGGTCGAGGAGGTCGCCGAGCAGGCTCTGCTCGAGCTGCTCGTCCAGGTCAGGACCACCGTCACCGGCTCCCTGGCCACGCGGCCGCCCGGGCTGGTTCGAGGCGCGCAGCATCTCGCGCTGGGCCTGGCCGAAGGCGCGCAGCCGCGCCAGTTGGGCCATCGGGTTGGGCAACCGCACGGCATACACCTCCGGCCCCACACCCTAGTCTCGGGTGCGGGGCCGGAGGCCGTATGCCGGGTGCGCGCCGTGCGCTTCAGCGGCCGGCGTCGGCGTCGGGCTCAGACGTCGGCTCGGACGTCGGCTCAGACGTCGGCTCAGACGTCGGCGAAGCGGTTGATCTCCTTCTCGAAGCGCGCGCGCTTCTCGGGGTCGGAGACGCCCAGGCCCTTCTCGGGGGCGAGGGTGAGGACGCCGACCTTGCCCTGGTGGACGTTCTTGTGCACGTCGAGGGCCGCCTGGCCGACCTCGTCGAGGCTGTAGGTGCGCGACAGGGTCGGGTGGATCAGGCCGCGGTCGATGAGGGAGTTGGCCTGCCAGGCCTCGCGGTAGTTGGCGAAGTGGCTGGAGATGATCCGCTTGAGGTTCATCCACAGGTAGCGGTTGTCGTACTCGTGCATGTAGCCCGAGGTCGAGGCGCAGGTCGTGATCGTGCCGCCCTTGCGGGTGACGTAGACCGAGGCGCCGAAGGTCTCGCGGCCGGGGTGCTCGAAGACGATGTCGACGTCGTGGCCGCCGGTGAGCTCGCGGATCTTCTTGCCCAGGCGCTGCCACTCCTTGGGGTTCTGCTTGGTCCCCTCCTCGTTCCAGAACTGGTAGCCCTCGGCGCGCCGGTCGATGATGTGCTCGGCGCCCATCTTGCGGCAGATCTCGGCCTTGTCCGGGCTGGAGACGACGCAGATCGGCTCGGCGCCACCGGCGAGGGCCATCTGCGTGGCGTAGGAGCCCAGACCACCGGAGGCGCCCCAGATGAGGACACGGTCGCCGAGCTTCATGCCGGCGCCGTTCTTGGAGATGAGCTGGCGGTATGCCGTGGAGTTGACCAGGCCGGGGGAGGCGGCCTCCTCCCAGGACAGGTGGGCCGGCTTGCGCATGAGCTGGTTGGCCTTGACGATCGCGAGCTCGGCGAGGCCGCCGAAGTTGGTCTCGAAGCCCCAGATCCGCTGCTCCGGGTCCATCATCGTGTCGTCGTGGCCGTCGTGGTGCTCGAGCTCCACGGAGAGGCAGTGCGCGACAACCTCCTGACCCGCCTTCCACAGGTTGACGGCCGAGCCGGTGCGGAGCACGACGCCGGCGAGGTCGGAGCCGACGATGTGGTACGGCAGGTCGTGGCGCTTGGTGTACTCCGAGAGGCGGCCGTAGCGCTCGAGGAACCCGAAGGTCGGCACCGGCTCGAAGATGCTCGTCCACACCGTGTTGTAGTTGATCGCGCTCGCCATGACGGCGACGAGGGCCTCGTCCGGGGCGAGCTCGGGCACCGGGACCTCGTCGATGTGGAGGCTCTTTCGGGGGTCCTTGTCGCGGCTGGCGACCCCCTCGAACATGGCCACCTCGTCCTTGTGGACCGTCGCAGCCCGGTAGGACTCGGGGACGGCCAGGCCGGCATACGTCTGCTCGGTCCGGTCGCCGGACATGATGGCGTCGCGAATCTGCTCCACGGCGGGTTCTCCTGTCGAGATGAGGGGGATCGGTACGAACCTACTGGCGCGTCCGAATCCGCGGTGGGGTCGTGAGACCTCGCTCACCGTGACGTCCCTCACGCGGGGCCGGTGTGTCCATCGGCGGTCTGTGCCATGGTGGAGGGATGCACGTGAACCTGCCCGGCGCCAAGGCCCACCGACCCACCTCACTGGTGTCGCCGGCGCTGCAGCTCGTGCTGGCCGCGGCGCTGTTCTTCGTCGCGATCTGGTCGTACTACCACGCGCCGACCGTGCGCGCCACGGACCAGTGGGTCTGGAACTTCCTCTCGGCCGTGACCGGCTTGGCCGCGCTGCTGTTCCTGCCGTTCGCCGTCGTCGCGCTCGGCATCCGTTTGCGCAACCGGCGTCGCTTCGGCGCCGCCCGCTGACGGGCTGCCGTCGGCTCAGTGGTGGGCGTCCGCCGCCGGCTCGACGAGCTCGACGAGGATGCCGCCGGCGTCCTTGGGGTGGATGAAGTTGACGCGTGAGTTGCTCGTGCCGCGCTTGGGCGTCTCGTAGAGCAGGCGCAGGCCGCGCTCGCGCAGCGTGGCGCAGACAGCGTCGATGTCGGTCACGCGGTAGGCCATCTGCTGGATGCCCGGGCCGCTGCGGTCGAGGAACTTGGCGATCGTGCTCGCAGGTGACAGCGGGGCGAGCAGCTGGATGCAGGAGCCCGAGTCGCCGACGGCCATCATCGCCTCGCGCACGCCCTGCTCCTCGTTGACCTCCTCGTGGAGCATCCGCATGCCGTACTTCTCGGTGTAGAAGGCGATCGCCTCGTCGAGGTCGGCGACGGCCACGCCGACGTGGTCGATCATCGTGAACAGGTCCGCAGTCATGGCCCCAAGGGTAGGACCAGCGATGACCTGGGTCGCCCGAGTGCGGCGATCCTCACGCCCAGCCGGCCCGGGACGCCGAGTCGAGGTCAGATCGCGCGTTTCCCCCGGCGGTTTTACCTCGAACCGGTGAGGAGGGTCACCGGGCGGAGGACTGACCCGCGGGGTGCTGCGTCGCTAGAGTCGACGGCACACCCGCCATCGATCAACGAAGAGGTTCGGCATGTCCAACGACCCCACCGTCATCGTCGCCGGGGCCCGCACCCCGATGGGACGCATGAGCGGCTCGCTCAAGGGCTTCAGCGCCTCCGACCTCGGCGGCTTCGCCATCAAGGGAGCCCTGGAGAAGGCCGGCGTCGCCCCCGCCGACGTCGACTACGTGATCATGGGCCAGGTCCTGTATGCCGGTGAGGGCCAGATCCCGGCCCGCCAGGCCGCGTCCAAGGCCGGCATCCCGATGAGCGTCCCGGCCCTGTCGATCAACAAGGTCTGCCTCTCCGGGCTCGACGCCATCGCGCTCGCCGACCAGCTGATCCGCGCCGGCGAGTTCGAGGTCGTCGTCGCCGGTGGCCAGGAGTCGATGACCAACGCCCCGCACCTGCTCGAGAAGAGCCGCGACGGCTTCAAGTACGGCAATGTCACCCTGCGCGACCACATGGACTACGACGCCCTCACCGACGTCTTCACCAACCAGGGCATGGGTGGGCTCACCGAGAGCGCCAACACCGGGGAGTATGCCGTGACCCGCGAGGAGCAGGACGCCTTCTCCGCGCGCAGCCACCAGAACGCGGCGAAGGCGTGGAAGGACGGCTACTACGACGACGAGGTCGTCACCGTCTCGATCCCGCAGCGCAAGGGCGACCCGCTGGAGTTCCGCGCCGACGAGGGCATCCGCGCCGACACCACCGCCGAGTCGCTCTCCGGCCTGCGCCCGGCCTTCGCCAAGGACGGCACGATCACGGCCGGCTCGGCCTCGCAGATCAGCGACGGCGCCTGTGCCGTCGTCGTCATGAAGAAGTCCAAGGCCGAGGAGCTCGGCCTGGACTGGCTCGCCGAGATCGGTGCCCACGGCAACGTGGCGGGCCCGGACTCGGTGCTCCAGCTCCAGCCGGCCGAGGCGATCAAGCACGCCTGCGCCAAGGAGGGCATCGAGGCCTCCGACCTCAAGGTGATCGAGATCAACGAGGCCTTCGCCGCCGTCGGCCTGTCCTCGACCAAGGCGCTCGGCGTCGACCCGGAGATCGTCAACCCCAACGGTGGCGCCATCGCGGTCGGCCACCCGCTCGGCATGTCCGGCGCCCGGGTCGTGCTCACCCTCGCCCACGAGCTCAAGCGCCGCGGTGGCGGCGTCGGTGCGGCCGCCCTGTGTGGTGGCGGCGGGCAGGGCGACGCGCTCATCGTCAAGGTCCCCGCGTCGGCCTGATCGCAGGTCCGCCCTGGCACCCCGCACCGTCGACGTCCCCGCCCTGATCGAGCAGATCAGGGCGGGGCGTCCGCGTGCGGTGGCTCGGGCCATCTCCCTGGTCGAGGACGAGCACCCGGCGGTGCGTGAGCTCCTCGCCGGGCTCACCCCCCGACCCGGCGCTGCGCTCGTCGTCGGCCTGACCGGCGCTCCCGGCGTGGGCAAGTCGACGACGACCAATGCGCTCGTGCGGGCCCTGCGCGCCGAGGGCAGGGTCGTCGGCGTCCTGGCCGTGGATCCCTCCTCGCCGTTCTCCGGTGGGGCACTCCTCGGGGACCGGATCCGCATGGAGGAGCACGCCACCGACCCCGGGGTCTTCCTGCGGTCGATGGCCTCCCGCGGCCACCTCGGTGGCCTGGCGGCGGCCACGGCCCAGGCGGTGCGGGTCCTCGAGGCCGCCGGCTGCGACATCGTGCTCGTCGAGACGGTCGGCGTGGGTCAGTCGGAGGTCGAGGTCGTTGCGCTTGCCGATATCACGGTCGTGCTGTTGGCGCCCGGGCTCGGGGACGGCATCCAGGCAGCCAAGGCGGGCATCCTCGAGATCGGGGATGTCTTCGTCGTCAACAAGGCCGACCGGGAGGGTGCCGACGCGACCGTCCGGGACCTGCGGCACATGATCCAGATGGCCGACCGCACCGAGCCCGGTCAGTGGCGCCCCCGCGTGGTGCGCGCGAGCGCACTCGACGGCACCGGGATCGCCGAGCTCGTGGAGGCCATCGGTGAGCACCACGACTGGCTCACACTCACGGGTTCCCTCGTGGAGCGACGCCGGGCCCGCATCGAGGCCGAGGTCCTGGCGCTCGCCCTGGAGCGCGTCCGAGGCCGGCTGTCGGCGGAGCCGGAGGCGCTCGCGCGCCAGGTCGGCGACGTGGTCACCGGCCGCTCGGACACGTATGCCGCCGCCGAGGCCCTGTTGGGTGCCCTCACCGTGCCGCCGTCGCGCGCTCGTGGAGCGGATCCATGCTGCCCGGACGGCAGCGATCCGCTCCACGAGGACCGCTGGCTGCACAAGCCGACCCTGACGGGGGATCGCGTGATCCTGCGTCCGCTCGGCGCCGCCGACGCCGAGGCCATGGCTGCTGTCCTCGACAACCCCGAGCTCTTGCGGCTCACGGGTTCGGTGACCTCGACGGCGGAGGCCGAGGCGGGCTTCACCCCGGACGAGGCCTTCCACGACTGGTACGCCACACGCCCCGAGCAGCCCGATCGGCTCGACCTGGCCATCGTCGAGCGGGCCACGGGGGACCTGGTCGGCGAGATCGTCCTCAACGAGCGCGACGCGAGCGCCCGCGCCTGCAACCTGCGCATCCTCGTCGGTGCCGCGGGCCGCGGTCGCGGCCTCGGGACCGAAGCGGTGCGGCTGCTCACGGCATACGGTCTCGATGTCCTTGAGCTGCACCGCATCTCGCTGGAGGTGCACGCCTTCAACGCGCGCGCGCGGCATGTCTACGAGAAGGTCGGCTTCGTCCACGAGGGGACCCTGCGCCAGGCGCTGTCCTTCGACGGGGACTGGGTGGACACCCACGTCATGGCCATCCTGGCCGGGGATCCCCGGGGCTGACCGACGGGCCGAAGCGGCATAGCGTGAGGGCATGCTCGTCGCCTTCTCCGTCGCCCCGTCCACCTCCGATGCCGAGGGCGGGGTCGCCGCGGCTGTCGCGGATGCCGTCGCCCTCGTCAGGGCCTCCGGCCTGCCGCACCGCACCGACGCGATGTTCACCACCATCGAGGGGGAGTGGGAGGAGTGCATGGACCTGGTCAGGGCCTGCGTCGACGCCGTCGCAGCCCACGGGCCCCGGGTCTCGCTCGTCCTCAAGGCGGACATCCGGCCCGGTCGCAGCGGCGAGCTCACCGGCAAGCTCGAGCGGCTCGAGCGGGCGGTGGAGAGCGCCGGAGCCGCCGGCGCGGACGGCTGATCCGCGAGCGCTCATCGTCAGTACGCTCTCGTGACGTGCCCGTGCCTCTGCCCTTCGACCCGATCGCGCGTGCCGCCGAGAAGTGGCGGGAGCGGTGGGGTGAGGGCGCTCCCGCCGCGCCGATGGCGGCCGCGACGTCGATCATGCGGGTGCAGCAGCTGCTGCTCGCCCGGTTCGACGCCATCGCGGCCGAGGAGGGCCTGACCTTCGCGCGCTACGAGGCGCTCGTGCTCCTGGCCTTCAGCCGCGAGCAGCGGCTGTCCATGTCACGCATCGGGGAGCGCCTGATGGTGCACCCGACGAGCGCGACCAACATCATCCAGCGGCTGGCCGCCAGTGGCTTCGTCGAGAGGCTGCCCAATCCGGCCGATGGGCGCGGCACGCTGGCCCGGATCACGCCCCGCGGCGTGGCGGCGATGGAGGCCGTCACGGCAGCCCTGCACGAGTCCGACTTCGGGCTCGGGGACCTCACCGACGCACAGACGAGTGCGCTCACGGCCGTGTTGCGGACCGTGCGCCTTGGGGCCGGCGACTTCGAGCAGACCGGGGAGCCCTGACGGCCTGCGCCGAGGGTCAAGCAGGGAGGCGTCCGCAGGCGCGGATTTGGCCGGATCGTTATCCCTTTGTCATCGTGGAGGGATGCCAGTGGGCCCGAGCGGCCCGCCCGACCAGACCTCCCCGAAGGATCACCCCATGGCCCACCAAGCCAAGCGAGGCGCCGCCGCCCTCGCCGCCGTGCTCGGCCTGGCGCTCACCATCGCCGGCCTGTGGCTGGCGGCGCGCGTCGGCCCCAGTGGCACGGCCACGTTCGCCGCGTCGCCCACGACGACCGGATCCGTGGTGCTCACGCCAGAGGTCCTCAACCGGGTGGACGCCGACGTCACGGTCCGTGCCGAGCCAGTCGACGGGGGAGCGGTCTTCATCGGTCGCAGCCTCCCGAGCGACGCGACGGCGATCGTCGGCGAGACGCCCCGGTCGACCTCGGCCGGGCTCGATGCCTCTGCCGAGGCGCTGCGGCTGACCACGACGGGCGAGGGTGAGACCCCGGCGATGAGCGCCGCCGACATCTGGCGTTCGACCGTTGCCGGGACGGGCCCGCAGTCGATCGTCATCGACCAGGCCAATGCCCCGGAGTCCCTGGTCATCACCAGCGACAAGGGCAAGCTCGCCTCGGTCACCCTCACCATCGCCAACCGGGCGTGGTTCGTCCAGGCCGTCGTCGCCATCGTCGTCGGGCTCGCCCTTGTGCTCGGTGGGTGGCTGCTGTGGCGCTCGGCGCGGTCCGCCGGCACCGCGGCCTCGACCGGCTCGGCGGCCCCGGCCGGCTCGAAGGCCCCTGCCGGACCCGATGGCCCCGCAGGCTCGACCACGCCCGCGGCGGAGGTGAAGTGATGAGGACCCACGCGCGTCGGATCCCGCTCGTCGCATCCACGGTGCTGGCCGCGCTGGCCCTGAGCAGCTGTGGCCTCGCCGCTGACGTGGCCGGCGTCCACGCCCCGCCGGCCGAGAACACCTCGGTCGCCCCGATCGATGCCGACCGGGCCGCCGCCGTGGCCACGCGGGTCCTCGGCCTCGCCCAGGAAGCCGAGGGCAAGGCCGATGCCGAGGGCGACACGGCTCGGGCGGCTGCGCTCACCGGCACCGCACTCGACCTGGCCAAGGCGCGCGCGACCTATGGCACCGCCGTCGGGGGTGGCAATGCGCTGACCAAGCCGGAGGCCCCGACCGTGCTGGCCTCCTCGGCGGGCACGGCATACCCGCGACTGCTGCTCACGACCACGCTCGACGGGTCGACGCGCCGCCAGTACCTCGACCTGTTCTCCTCCTCGGCCGTGACGGCGCCCTATCTCCTCGAGAACCGCGTCGCCATGCTTCCCGGTGCCACGCTGCCCGCCCTCGGGCAGGTCGCGGTCGGTGTCGCCCAGGTGGGGATCGACGACGGCACCGGCCTGGTCATGAGCCCCAAGGCGGCGCTCGAGGGCTATGCAGCGGCGCTCAACACGCCGAACCCCGCGGCCAACGACGCCATCGAGAGCGGTGACTCCTATGCCACCGCACTGCGCGCCGCCCAGGCGACGCAGGCCCAGGCCCTGGGCGCGCTCGCGACCTACGCCCAGACCCACACCGCGGTGCCCGAGTCGATGCGCGTGCTGCGCCTGGCCGACGGCGGCGCCGTCGTGATCGCGCGGCTCAACCGCTCGGACGTCATCACCGGGGGCGAGAACACCAAGGAGCTCAAGGTCCCGGACGCCCTCCAGAAGTTCACCGGAGCGGCGACGGCGCCCAAGACCATCACCATCAACGCGATCGAGGCGGTGGCCGTGCTCGTCCCGGCCGAGGGCAAGGGCAAGGTCGCCCTGCTCGGTGTCACCGAGCAACTCGTGGGCGGGTCGGTGAGCTGACCTTCACCATTTGAGAGGATCAGCCCATGACTTCCACTCCCGAGACCCCCGCCGGTGCGCGCGGAGCCATCGACCTGACCGGGCTCTCCGGCGCTGCCGGTGCCCCGTCCGGCGCGGCATCCGCGACCGGCTCCGGTGCGCAGCCCGGCCGCAGCGCCGTCCCGGACGGCCTGCTCGTCGAAGCGACCGATGCCACCTTCTCGCAGGCCCTCAACCGGCACATGACGGTGCCGGGGCTGCTCGTCCTGTGGACCGGCCAGCACCCGCAGACGCGTGACTACCGCGACCTCGTCGTCGCCACGGCGGCCCGCTTCGAGGGACGGGTGGCCGTCGTCAGCGCCGACCTCGCGGCGAACCCGGGCCTGGCACAGAGCCTGGTGCCGCTCATCGCGCAGGCCTTCGGCCAGCCGAGCATCCCGGCGACCTTCGGCCTGCTCCAGGGCCAGCCGATCCCGCTCATGCCGGGGGTGGCGCCCGCCGCGGACGTCCAGGCGGCCATCGAGCAGCTGCTCGAGGCGGCGGTCCGCAGTGGCATCACCGGTCGGGTGGAGCTCTCCGGCGGTGAGCCCGCCGAGGTGGAGCTGCCGCCCCTGCACCAGGCCGCCTTCGACGCGATCGAGGCCGGTGACCTCGACGGCGCCGCAGCCGCCTATCGCCAGGCCCTGGCCGAGAACCCGAAGGACGCCGACGCCGAGCTCGGCCTGGCCCAGGTCGGCCTCATGCAGCGCACCCAAGGAGTCGATCTCGCGGCCGCCCGCGCCGCCGCCGCGGCCGACCCGAGCGACATCGACGCCGCGCTCACAGTGGCCGACCTCGACGTCCTCGGTGGTCATGTCGAGGACGCCTTCGCGCGCCTGGTCGACCTCGTCCGCGCCACCGACGGCGAGGACCGCAATCGCGTGCGCACCCACCTGATCGACCTCTTCGGCGTCGTCGGCGGTCACGACGAGCGGGTCAAGAAGGGCCGCACGGCCCTGATGAACGCCCTCTTCTGAGGTGCCCGCGCCCGTCGTGCGGGCCGAGACGATCAGGTTCCGGCACCGGTGCCCCGATCGGGGTCTGCTCGCCCTCGGGCTCGACTGCGATCCGGCCGTGCCCGGCGGCCGCCTGTTCGACCGGCAGGGGGACACCTGGGCGCTCGACCTGCCCCGGCCGGCGCCGAGCACCCTGCACCGCATCGAGTACCGCCTCCGTCACCAGGGCGTCGCCGAGGACCTGCTGCTGCTCGACGAGGCCAACCCGTCGCACGTGCGGACCGTCTTCGGCGAGCGCTCGGTGCTGGAGCTGCCCGGATATCGCTCGCCGGCCTGGCTGGGCGCGACGGCCCATCCCGGGCACCTGACGCCGCTGGTCCTGCCGAGCGAGACGCCTGACCCGGTGCCGGTGACCATGTGGGAGCCGCACGGCTTCGGACCGGGCGATCCGCTGCCCCTGCTCCTGGCGCACGACGGACCCGAGTACGACCGGCTCGCCGCGCTGACGCACTACTCCGGCGCCCTCATCGCCGGGGGAGTCCTGCCCCCGCACCGGGTGCTGCTGGCCCACCCCGTCCTGCGGGACGCGTGGTACTCCGGCTCGCCCCAGTACCTCCGCACCATCTCCGGTGCCGGGTTGGCCAGGATCCGCCAACTGTATGCCGTCCGCTCACCGATCGTGGTCATGGGCGCCTCCCTGGGTGGTCTCACCGCCCTGCTCGTCGGCCTCGTCGGTGACCCGGCGATCGGCGGGGTCTTCGCCCAGTCCGGCAGCTTCTTCCAGGTGCGCACCGACCCCATGGAGGTCGGCTTCCGCTACTTCCCGCGGATCGTGGACCGGGTCCGCGCCATCCTCCACGCCCGGCACACCGACCACCCGCTGCGCGTGGGCCTCACCTGCGGCGTGCTCGAGGAGAACGCGCCCAACAATGCGGCCATGGCGACGGCGCTGGAGCGGGCCGGGCACCGGGTCAGCCACGCCGAGGTCCCGGACCTGCACAACTACACGGCGTGGCGCGACGCGCTCGACCCCCACCTGACGGCGGTGCTTCTCGACCTCTGGACATGAACGTCCAATCATGGCGCGCGCTGTCCCCGTGGGGTTGGATGAGCCCATGCATCACCGCGAGGCGTGGCTCCAGGTGCCGGGGACCGACGAGTACCGGCAGGTGATCCGCTGGGGTCACTGGGGGAGGCCACTGCTCGTCTTCCCCAGCGAGGCCGGGTCCGCGGTCGACTTCGCGAACAACGGGATGCTCGAGGCGATCGGTGACCTCGTCGGGTCAGGCCGGGTCAGCGTCTTCTGCGTCGACTCCCTCGATGCCTGGTCGTGGTCGGACAACTCCCTCCCCACCGAGGTCCGCGCACAGCGGCATGGCTTCTACCACCGCTGGCTGACGGATGCGGTCGTGCCCTGGATCCACGAGGAGCTGGGCGGCCCGGTCGAGCTGATGACGACCGGCGTCTCGATGGGTGCCTACCACGCCGTCCAGTTCGCCCTCACGCGAGCCGACCTGGCCCCCCTGGCGATCGGCCTCTCCGGCGCCTACGACCCGACCCAGTGGAACGGTTGGGGCGACCTGGGCGACGCGACCTACTTCGCCAACCCCACGGCATACGTGCCGGGTCTGCAGGGTGACCACCTCGAGTGGCTGCGTTCGCGCGTCTCGCTGCTGCTCGTGGTGGGGGAGGGACCCTTCGAGGTCCACCCCACGCGGTCCCTGCCCTCGACCCGCCACCTCGCGCACCTGTTGGCCGAGAAGGGGATTCGCCACGAGCTCGACGTCTGGGGCCACGACAGCGCCCACGACTGGCCCTGGTGGCGCAAGCAGCTGGCCCACCACCTGCCCCGATTCTGCTGAGAGAGAAGGGAACACGCCATGACCGCGAAGCACCTGATCGGACTCCTGCTCGGGGCCGAGGAGGACTGGCCCACCGCGCTCGAGGCGCTCATCAGCGGGCTGGGACCCGTGCGTGGGCCCGACGGCGGCCTGCACGAGATCACCAGTGAGCGGGTGACCATCGAGCCGTTCAACCTGCGCGACAAGCCGCGCCAGGATCTGTGCGTCGACCGCCTCGCCTACTGGTACTACCACCCGCGCGAGTGGCTCAAGAAGGCCGCTCTCATGGACGACGTCTACCTGCTCAACAGCCCCTTCACCTTCCAGTCGATGGAGAAGCACAGCGCCTACTGCGCGCTCATGCGGATGGGGATGCACGTGCCGGAGACGGTGCTTGTGCCCTACAAGCACCCGGTCGACAACGTGCGTTGGGCTTACACCTCGAGCAAGTACAACCAGTCCTTCGACCTCGATGCGATCGCCGACGAGATCGGCTATCCGCTCTTCATGAAGCCCTTCGACGGCGGCGGCTGGCGCGGGGTCTCGTCGGTCAAGGACCGCGACGCTCTGCACAAGGCGTATGACGAGTCCGGCGAGATGCTCATGCACCTCCAGGAGTCGATCAAGGACTTCGAGGTCTTCGCCCGGGCGTTGACCATCGGGCCCGAGACGATGGTGATGAAGTTCCAGCCCGACGAGCCGATGCACAACCGGTATGCCGTCTCCCACGACTTCCTCGCTCCCGAGGTCGGGCAGGAGGCGATCACGATCAGCCAGACCGTCAATGCCTTCTTCCGGTGGGAGTTCAACTCCTGCGAGATGCTCGTCAAGGACGGCGTCGTGTACCCGATCGACTACGCCAACGCCTGCCCCGACGTCGCCGTGACCTCGCTGCACTACTACTTCCCGTGGGCGATGAAGGCGCTGCTGCGCTGGTCGACGTGGTGTGTCGTCTCCGCGCGCAAGCCGCGTTTCCAGGTCGACTCCGACCCGTGGTTCGCGATCGCCGACGACGGTGACCTGGACTACCAGGCCAAGCTCACGGCATACCAGGGGTTGGCCGATGACTACTTCGAGACGGAGCGCTACCAGGAGTTCTGCGCGACCTCGCTGGCGCATGTCGACGAGCTCGTCCTGGACTGGATCGACAGCCCGGCCTTCCGCACGATGCTCACCTCGACGATCCAGCAGACCTATCCGCCGCACGAGTGGGACAAGTTCGAGGGCCACTTCGGTGGGCTCATCGACCTGTGGATCAAGGACGAGCGCTCCGTCCTGGGCAAGGCATGACCCCGAAGCCGCCGTCGATGCCCGGTGGCGGGGCCGCGCTGATTGAGCACTTCGAGGCGCTCATCGACGACCTGGCCGGGGACGGGGTGGCCGCCCTCACCTGAGCGATTCCGCCCTCTTCCCTCCCGATTCGAGGTAATACCGCGGCACCATCCGCGGCGGTAATACCTCGAATCAGCGGAAGGGGGGAGGAGAGCGGAGGGAGGTCAGCTGCCGAGGGCGGCGCTGACGACCTCCTTGGCCTGGGCCTGCACCTCGGCGAGGTGGTCCTCGCCCTGGAAGGACTCGGCATAGATCTTGTAGACGTCCTCGGTGCCCGAGGGTCGCGCCGCGAACCACGCTGACTTCGTCACGACCTTGAGGCCACCGATCGCCGCACCGTTCCCGGGCGCCGAGGTCAGCTTGGCCGTGATCGCCTCTCCCGCAAGGGAAGCCGCAGCGACATCCTCCGGTGACAGCGCCGCCAGCTTGGCCTTCTGCTCGCGGTTGGCCGGAGCGTCGATGCGCGCGTAGGCCGGGTCGCCGTGCTTGGCCACGAGGGCGGCATAGTGCTGCGAGGGCGACTTGCCGGTGCGCGCCTGGATCTCGGAGGCGAGCAGCGCGAGCAGGATGCCGTCCTTGTCGGTGGTCCAGACCGAGCCGTCCTTGCGGAGGAACGACGCTCCCGCCGACTCCTCGCCACCAAAGGGACCGGAGCCGTCGAGCAGGCCCGGCACGAACCACTTGAAACCCACCGGCACCTCGACGAGTCGGCGCCCGAGGTCGGCGGCGACCCGGTCGATCATCGAGCTGCTCACGAGCGTCTTGCCGATGAAGCCGTCCTCGCGCCAGCCCGGCCGTGCCCCGCCGTAGAGGTACTGGATCGCGACGGCGAGGTAGTGGTTGGGGTTCATCAGGCCCGAATCCGGGGTGACGATGCCGTGGCGGTCGGCATCGGCGTCATTGCCGGTGGCGATGTCGTAGTCGTCGCGCTTGTCGATGAGGCTGGCCATCGCGCTGGGGGAGGAGCAGTCCATCCGGATCTTGCCGTCCCAGTCCAGCGTCATGAACCGCCACGTCGGGTCGACGAGCGGGTTGACGACGGTGAGGTCGAGGCGGTGCCGATCCGCGATGGCGCCCCAGTAGTCGACGGCCGCGCCACCGAGCGGGTCGGCGCCGATGCGCACACCGGCCTCGCGGATCGCGTCGATGTCGAGGACATTGGGCAGGTCGTCGACGTAGGTCCCCAGGAAGTCGTATGCCGTGCAGCCTGCTCGCGCTCGCGCGAACGGGATCCGCTTGACCCCCTTCATGCCGTCCTTGATGTAGGCGTTGGCGGCGGCGGCGATGACCTTGGTGGCGTCACTGTCCGCGGGGCCACCGTGCGGAGGGTTGTACTTGAAACCCCCGTCGGACGGGGGGTTGTGGCTCGGGGTGACGACGATGCCGTCGGCAAGGCCGATGCCCGGGCGCATGTCATCGACCCCTGAGACCTTGCCGCGGTTGGCGCGCAGGATCGCGTGCGAGACGGCCGGCGTGGGCGTGTAGCGGTCGTGGGAGTCCACGAGCACCGTGATGTCGTTGGCGACGAGGACCTCGATCGCGCTGGCCCACGCCGGCTCGGACAGGCCATGGGTGTCGCGGCCGAGGAAGAGCGCCCCGTCGAAACCCTGGGCCTTGCGGTAGTCGCAGATCGCCTGGGTGGTCGCGAGGATGTGGTCCTCGTTGAAGGCCGTCCTCAGGCTGGTCCCGCGGTGGCCCGAGGTGCCGAAGGCGACCTGCTGGTCGATGTTCTCGGGGTCCGGCTTCCCGGTGTAGTAGGCCGTCACCAGGTGGGCGACGTCGATGAGGTCGGAGGGCTGGGCGAGTTGGCCGGCGCGCGAGCTGCTCATGCGCCTCATCCTTGCACCGTGCGCGCGTGCGCACACCCCCACTCCACATCCCGTCTCGCACCGTCAGTGGTGTCTGGCAGATCACAGGCGGGGACCGTCTGTGGGCAACCAAACGCCATACCGAGGGGGGTATGGTATAAGGCATGGAAAACACCACGAAGAACCTCGTGGTCCTGGGAGCGGGAACGGCCGGAACGATGGTCGCCAACAAGCTCCGGAAGAGGCTCCCGGACAGCGAATGGACCATCACCGTCGTCGCCAAGGACGACATCCACGACTACCAGCCGGGATACCTGTTCATCCCGTTCGGGATGAACACGCCGCAGCAGATCCGGCGCAGCTCCCGGCAGTTCCTCTCGCCCGACCTGACAGTCGTCATGGCCGAGGTCGAGCGGGTCGATGCCGAGGCCAACACCGTCCACCTCGAGGGCGGCCGTGAGCTGCCCTTCGACCAGCTCGTCATCGCCACCGGTACGACGCCGCGCCCGGACCAGACGCCCGGCACCGAGGGCCCCGAGTTCCACAAGAGCGTCGGTGAGTTCTACACCTTCGAGGGTGCTGTCGCGCTGCGCGACCAGCTCGCCCGCTTCACGGGCGGCCGGCTCGTCGTCCACATCACCGAGCTCCCGATCAAGTGCCCGGTCGCGCCGCTGGAGTTCGCCTTCCTCGCCGATGACTACTTCCGCAAGCGCGGCCTGCGCGACCAGGTCGAGATCGTCTTCGTCACCCCCCTCGACGGTGCCTTCACCAAGCCGGTGGCGAGCAAGACGCTCGGGCACCTGCTCGAGGAGAAGGGGATCACGGTCGAGACCGACTTCATGATCGAGTCGATCGACCAGGAGGAGAGGGTCATCCGCTCCTACGACGAGCGCGAGATCGCCTACGACCAGCTCGTCACCGTGCCCCTCAACATGGGCGCCGACTTCGTCGCCGCGAGCGGACTCGGAGATGAGCTCAACTATGTGCCGGTCGACAAGCACACCAACCGCTCGACCGCCCACGACAACATCTGGGCCCTCGGCGACGCGAGCAACATCCCCACGAGCAAGGCCGGCTCGGTCGCGCACTTCTCCGTCGAGGTCTTCGAGGAGAACTTCATGGACGCCATCGCCGGTCGCCCGCTGAGCCACTCCTTCGACGGCCACGCCAACTGCTTCGTCGAGTCCGGCGGCGGCAAGGCGCTGCTGCTCGACTTCAACTACGACACCGAGCCGCTCACCGGCAGCTTCCCGCTGCCCAAGGTCGGCCCGATGAGCCTGCTCAAGGAGAGCCGCGCCAACCACCTCGGCAAGCTCGCCTTCCGGCACATCTACTGGAACGCCCTGCTCCCGGGTCGCCCGCTCGGACTGCCGTCCGAGATGTCGATGGCCGGCAAGGTGCCGGCCGACGCCTGAGGCGAGCACCCGGCATACCCGTGAAAACCCCACCCACGAAAGGAAAGTGACCACAGTGCCCACCACGACGATCGCGGGCCACGAGGTCGAGGTCAACGAGGAGGGCTTCCTCACCAAGCCCGACCAGTGGACCGAGGACCTCGCCCCCGAGCTGGCCAAGCTCATCGGCCTCGAGCTCACCGACGCCCACTGGCAGCTCATCCGCTTCCTGCGCGAGGACTACAAGGCCCAGGGCGAGACCGCGACCCTGCGCCGCGCCTCGACCCAGTCCGGCGTCCCGGTCAAGGAGCTCTTCGTCCTCTTCCCGAAGAAGCCGGCCAAGAAGATGGCCTACGTCTCCGGCCTGCCCAAGCCGAAGGGATGCGTGTGACCATGAGCGAGCAGAGCGCGACTCCCGTTGTCCCGTCCTTCGACGACGAGAGCGAGGAGGGTGGCCGCAAGCTGGCCATCATCTGCTCCAAGGGCAACCTCGACATGGCCTACCCCGGCCTGATCCTCGCCAACGCGGCCCTCGGGGAGGGGGTGGAAACGCACCTGTTCTTCACCTTCTGGGGCTTCGACATCATCAACAAGGCGACGATGGGGGACCTGAAGTTCTCCTTCGTCGGCAACACCGCGATGCACCTGCCGGGCAGCAGCATGGGGATCCACCACATGCTCGGTGCCCTGCCGGGAGCCACGGCGGGGGCCACCGCCTTCATGAAGAAGCAGATCGCCGACCTCGACGTGCCCGAGGTGCCCGAGTTCCTCGAGCTGCTGTCCGCCTCGGGCGCCCACATGTGGGCCTGCCGGATGAGCGCGGACATGAACCACCTCACCGAGGAGGACCTCTTCGAGGGCGTGGAGGCGATCATCTCCGCCAGCGACTTCATCGAGATGACCGACGGCGCCCAGCTGCTGTTCATCTGACGCCGAGCCGCCGCGCCTCAGCAGAGGAAAGTTCACGAGCCCCCAAGGAGTTCCTTGGGGGCTCGTGCAGTGCGGTGTCCTGGCAGGGGTCAGTGCTCCGACACCGGCGCGAGGTAGACCGTGGACAACGCGGCGACGCGCACGGTCACGTGGTGCGGCTGGTGGTTCCAGCCCTCGTCGACGGCGTCGACGACGACATCGGCCTGGCTGGCCCGCCCGTCCCCGGAGAAGCCCGAGGTGTCGAGGATGACCTTCCACCGCCCGCCGCGCGGCACGCCGATGCGCACCCACTCCTTGTCCTGGCCGCTGTAGTTGGCGACGACGGCCACGGTCTGCAGGCCGCCGTGGTCGTGCTCGCCGAACCGCAGGAAGGAGAACAGGTTGCCGGCGTTGTCATCGGCGTCGAGCCACTGGAAGCCCGCCGGTTCGGCGTCGAGGGCCCACATCGCCGGACGCTCCTTGTAGACCCGGTTGAGCTCCTTGACCAGGTTGTGCACGCGGTAGTGCTCGGGGTGGTCGAGCAGCCACCAGTCGAGGGAGCGGCCGTCGGCCCACTCGCTGGTCTGGGCGAACTCGCAACCCATGAAGAGCAGCTGCTTCCCCGGCTGGGCCCACATGTGCGCGAGGAAGGCGCGCAGCGTGGCCAGGCGCTCCTCGAGCGTCCCGGGGATCTTGTTGGGGAGCGAGCCCTTGCCGTGGACGACCTCGTCGTGGCTGATCGGGAGCAGGTAGTTCTCGCCGAACGCGTACATCATCGAGAAGGTGATCAGGTTGTGGTGGTACTGCCGGTTGATCGGCTGCTCCTGGACGTAGCGCAGCCAGTCGTTCATCCAGCCCATGTTCCACTTCAGCCCGAAGCCCAGGCCGCCGCCGTCGGTGGAGGCGGTCACCCCCGGCCAGGAGGTGGACTCCTCGGCGATCGTCACGATGCCGGGGACCCGCTTGTATGCCGTGGCGTTGGCTTCCTGGAGCAGGCCGATGGCCTCGAGGTGCTCACGTCCGCCGTGGATGTTGGGGATCCACTGGCCGTCGGCGCGGGAGTAGTCGAGGTAGAGCATCGAGGCCACCGCGTCGACGCGCAGGCCGTCGGCGTGGAACTCCTCGAGCCAGTAGAGCGCGTTGGCGACGAGGAAGTTGCGGACCTCGCGCCGGCCGAAGTCGAACACGTGCGTGCCCCAGTCGGGCTGGTCGCCGCGGCGGGGGTCCGGGTGTTCGTAGAGGGCCAGGCCGTCGAAGCGGGCGAGCGCGAAGGCATCCCGCGGGAAGTGCCCCGGCACCCAGTCGAGGATGACGCCGATGTCGTTCTGGTGGAGCACGTCGACGAGGTACTTGAAGTCGTCGGGCGTGCCGAAGCGGGCCGTCGGGGCGTAGTAGCCGGTCACCTGATAGCCCCAGGACGGGCCATAGGGGTGCTCCATGACCGGCAGGAACTCGACGTGCGTGAAGCCGAGGTCCTTGACGTAGTTGACGAGGTGCTCGGCGAGGTCGCGGTAGGACGAGCCCTGCCGCCACGACCCGAGGTGCACCTCGTAGACGCTCATCGGCCCGTTGTGCGGGTTGCTCTCGCGGCGCTTGGTCATCCAGGCGTCGTCGTGCCACTCGTGCCGGGAGTGCTCGACGACCGAGCCGGTGTTGGGCGGGCACTCGGTGCGCCGTGCCATCGGGTCGGCCTTGGCGCGCACGACGTCGTCGGCCCCGCGGATCTCGTACTTGTAGATCGCCCCGTCACCGACGCCGGGGATGAACAGCTCCCACACGCCCGAGGAGCCGATCAGCCGCATCGGGTGGACCCGGCCGTCCCAGTCGTTGAAGTCACCGATGACGCGCACCGCCTTGGCGCGCGGCGCCCAGACGGCGAAGGACGTGCCGGTCACCTCGCCCATCGGGCCGGGGTAGGTCTGGACACGCGCCCCGAGGACGGTCCACAGCTGCTCGTGGCGGCCCTCGTTGACCAGGTGCAGGTCGACCTCGCCGAGGGTGGGCGCGAAGCGGTAGGGGTCATCGCCCAGGTGCTCGATGCCGTCGCCCCACGTCGTCAGGACGCGGTAGTCCATGGTGTGCGACGTGTCCGCACGCACGGCCGAGAAGACGCCCTCGGCCTCGTGCTCGAGGTCGATCTCGACGCCGTCCTCGAAGCGCACCCGCACCGAAGACGCGAGCGGCTTGAGCACCCGGATCCGCAGGCCCTCGCCCTCCACGTGCTGGCCGAGCAGGTCGTGCGGCTGCTGGTGGCGCCCCTGGACCAGGGCCGAGATGGCTCCGGAGACCTCAGGGCTGGGAGTGGGGGTCACGGACTCTCCTTCTGTGCGTCGTGACCGGCGGTGAGTCGGTCGATGGCAGCCAACGGGATCGAGACCCAGTCTGGCCGGTTCCGGGCCTCGTACACCACTTCGTACATCGCCTTGTCGAGCTCGAAGGCGGTGAGGAGGGCCTCATGGGTGAGCGGGTCGACGCCGGAGGCCACGGCATACCCCTGGAGGAAGGCGGTCTGCGCGGCGGTGACCCACGGGCGGGCCGAGCCGGGGTTGTCCAGCTCCCAGGCGCCGCCGCAGTAGTCGAGGCTGCGCAGCATGCCGGCGACGTCGCGGATCCACTGGTCCGGGAGGGCCCGCTCGGCGAGCGGCCGCATCGGCTCACCCTCGAAGTCGAGCAGGATCCACCCGCGGGCGGCCGAGTGGAGGACCTGCCCGAGGTGGTAGTCCCCGTGGATGCGCTGCATCGGCGGCCAGGGCGCGGCGGCAGCGCGCTCGAGCACGCCGTCGACCAGGTCGGCAAAGCGCGCCAGCTGCTCGACCTCTCCGACCGCGGCCGAGAACCTCGCGCGCATCTCCTCGACGATCGCCGTGCCCGTCTCGTGGGTGACCGGGGTCGTGCCGAGCGTCTGGGCGAGGGTGCCGTGCACCTCCGCGGTCGCGGCACCGAGCGCGCGAGCGGCCTCGCTGAAGTCGTGGCCCTCCTCGACGGCGCGGGAGGCCACTCGCCAGGCATCCTCGACACCCGGCAGGAACTCCTGGGCAAAGGCGAGGTCGTATGCCGCGTGCTCACCCTCCGTGGCCGGCTCGCCGGCCGCGGTCGGCCAGTGGGCCCGCAGGTGACCCATCGTCGACGGGACGCGGTGGCAGCCGGCTTCGTAGAGCGCGGACTGCAGGTCCACGTCGGGGTTGTGCCCGGGCTGGAGGGTGCGGAAGACCTTGACCATGAGCGGCATCGCGTGCCCGTCGCCGTCGGAGGCGTCGATGATGATCGAGGTGTTCGACTGCTCGCCCGAGAGCACGCGGGCGGAGCGCACCAGGGGCTCGGCCGGCCAGGTGGGGTGGGCGTGACCGGTCACCGTGTCGTCGAGGGCGCCATCCACGGTGGAGGAGTGGACCTGGTCGTGGCCGCGGAGCACAGCGACCAGCCGGTCGGCGAACACCGGGTCGTGACAGCCGTCGTAGACCCACCGGGTGCCGAGCACCGAGTGCTCGAAGGTGCCGATGAGGGCGGTCTCGGCTCCTGCCAGGGGCGCGCCCCGATAGCTCACCGGCACCTGGTAGACCACGGGGGAGGGGCCGGCGTCGTCGGCCAGGACCATGACCTCGACGCCCACCTCGCCCGCGGGATCCTCGAACCGGAACGAGCGCAGGCGGCGCAGCTGCGGAGTGGCGCCCTTGGCGGCATACCACCGCTGGTGGCCCATCCACGAGGTGAGCAGCTCGACCTTGCTCGGGGTGATGGTGGCGCCGGTGTGGATCTCAGCCACGGTCGTCCTCCGTCTCCAGGGCCAGCCAGAACCAGCCCCGATCGCCGAGGGTGACCGGCACCGTGCCGTCCTCGCCGACGACGTTGAAGACCGCGCCGCCGATCACGTCACGCACGCGCGCGCCGGCGTACTCCTGGGGGAGCTGGATCACGGCGCCCTGGGCGGTCGAGGCGAGGTTGCTGACGCACAGGACGGTGCGGGCCGAGCGGTCCGAGGGCAGCCGGTCGCGGGTGTCGGTGCGCAGGAACGACAGGACGTGGACGTTGCCGGAGTCGACCACGTCGAAGGCGCCCACGCCGAACACCGGGTGCTCCTTGCGGGCGTGGAGGACGCGCCGCAACCAGTGCAGGAAGCTGCTCGGCTGCGCCATCGCGGACTCGACGTTGATGGCCTGCCGGTTGAAGGCGAGGGAGTCCACGACGGGGAGGTAGAGCTTGCCCGGGTCGGCGCTGGAGAAGCCGGCGTTGCGGTCGGGCGTCCACTGCATCGGGGTACGGCTGGCGTCGCGGTCCTCGAGCCAGATGTTGTCGCCCATCCCGATCTCGTCGCCGTAGTAGAGGCAGGGCGACCCGGGCAGGGACAGCACGAGGGCGTGGATCAGCTCGACCTCGGCACGGCTGTTGCCGAGCAGCGGCCAGAGGCGGCGGCGAATGCCGACGTTGGCGCGCATCCGCGGGTCCGGGGCGTACCAGCCGTACATCGCGGCCCGCTGCTCGGGCGTGACCATCTCGAGGGTGAGCTCGTCGTGGTTGCGCAGGAAGGTGCCCCACTGCCCGCCCTTGGGGATGGCCGGGGTGTCGTCCATCGCCTCGATGATCGGGGCCGCGGTCTCGCTGCGCAGGCTGTAGTAGAGCATCGGCATGACGGGGAAGTGGAAGCACATCTGGCACTCCGGCTCCTCGTCGGTGCCGAAGTAGTCCACGACGTCCTTGGGCGGCTGGTTGGCCTCGGCGAGCAGGATCCGGCCGGGGTACTCCTCGTCGACCATGGCGCGGATCTGGCGGACGATGTCGTGGGTGCCCGGGTGGTTCTCGCAGTTGTGGCCCTCCTCCTCGATGAGGTAGGGGATCGCGTCGAGCCGGAAGCCGTCGATGCCCATGTCCATCCAGAAGCGGACGACATCCTTCATCGCGTCGATGACGGCCGGGTTCTCGTAGTTGAGGTCGGGCTGGTGGGAGAAGAACCGGTGCCAGAAGAACTGGCGGCGCACCGGGTCGAAGGTCCAGTTCGACTCCTCGGTGTCGATGAAGATGATCCGGACGCCGTCGTACTTCTCGTCGGTGTCGGACCACACATAGAAGTCCCCGTAGGGGCCGTCCGGGTCGCTCCGGGAGGCCTGGAACCACGGGTGCTGGTCGCTGGTGTGGTTCATCACGAAGTCGGTGATGATCCGGATGCCGCGCTCGTGGGCCTCGGCGACGAGCTGGCGGAAGTCCTCGATGGTGCCGAACTCGGGCAGGATCGCGGTGTAGTCGGCGATGTCGTAGCCACCGTCCCGCAGCGGGCTGGCGTAGAACGGCGGGATCCACAGGCAGTCCACGCCCAGCCACTGGAGGTAGTCCAGCCGGGAGATCACGCCCTGGAAGTCGCCGGTGCCCGACCCGGTCGTGTCGGAGAAGGCGCGGACCAGCACCTCGTAGAACACCGCTGTCTTGAACCACTCCGGGTCGTGCTTGAGGCCGGACACGGGAATGGCGCCAGTGGTGAAGGTGGACACGGCATCTCCTCAGGGGCTGCAGGGGGGAGCGTCCGACAACGGGTCGACCCCATCTTTCCCCAGTGTTGACTAAACCGCTTACATCTCGACAGGTGAAACGTGTCCGAGCGTGTGCGTAAGCGTTTACGCGAAAATGCCGCCCTTTGCTCTGGCATCCCGTACCGTTGGGGTGGACGATCGGCGCACCACCGCGCGCAGGACCGGTCCCGCGGCCCGCCGCGGACGCGGTCCGGGCCCCTCAAGGACGAGGCCGCCCGGAATGCTCGAGCGCGTCGACAGCACCCGTCAGCCCCCGTCAAGCACCCGCCGTCCCCCCACCCCAGGAGCCCTCGTGACCGACTCCGCCGCCGCGCCCGGCCTCACCCCGGAGCCCGCAGCCGTCACCGACGACCCCACGACGGTCGCCGCCGACGGCACCGGCAACCCGCTCGACACCACCGCCGACGGGGCCCCCGCCTGGCGCCACGAGGTGGGCCCACGGCATACGCCGACCTCCAGCCTGGCGCTCGGGCCGGTGATCTCCCCGCCGCACACCGTCGACGGCTTCGTCAAGGCCTTCCTGCACGAGCTCAACTTCGGCCAGGGCGTGCCGCTGTCGACGTCCTCGGTCAACGACCAGTACCTCGCGCTCGCCCGCACCGTGCGCTCCTACCTCATGGCGCGCTGGCTCGAGACCGCTCGGCGCCGCCGCCAGCAGCCGGAGCAGCGGATGGTGGGCTACCTGTCCGCGGAGTACCTCCTGGGTCGCCAGCTCGACAACGCCCTCTCGGCGACCGAGCTGACGCAGCTCGCGACCGACGCGATGGCGGCCTGTGGCATCGACATCGACGACCTGCGCCAGCAGGAGGTCGAGCCGGGCCTGGGCAACGGGGGCCTGGGTCGCCTCGCGGCCTGCTTCATCGACTCCCTGGCCACGCTGGGTGCCCCGAGCATCGCCTACGGCATCCGCTACGAGTTCGGCATCTTCCGCCAGACCTTCGTCGACGGCCGCCAGGTCGAGCAGCCGGACGCCTGGCTCGCGCTCGGCGAGCCGTGGGCCGTGCCGCACCCCGAGATGGAGATCCCCGTCACCTTCGGTGGTCACGTCGAGTCCTACGTCGGCGAGGACGGCCGCGAGCGCCGCCGTTGGGTCCCGGGCTGGGGCGTGCTCGCGCTGCGCTACAACTACATGGTGCCCGGCTACCAGAACGGCGTCGTCAACACCCTGCGCCTGTGGCGGGCCCGGGCGAGCGACGCCTTCGACCTGCACATCTTCAACGCCGGCGACTACGCCGAGGCGGTGCGCTCGCAGACCTTCGCCGAGAACATCTCCAAGGTGCTCTACCCCGAGGACTCCACGCCCCAGGGCAAGGAGCTGCGCCTGCAGCAGCAGTACTTCTTCGTTGCCGCGTCGCTCAAGGACTTCATCCACCACACGATGCCCAAGGGCTTCGACGTGCGGGAGCTGCCCGAGCGGATTATCTTCCAGCTCAACGACACCCACCCGGTCATCGCGGTGCCCGAGATGATGCGGATCCTCATCGACGAGTACGACCTCGAGTGGGACGAGGCGTGGGGCATCACCAAGCAGTGCTTCGCCTACACCTGTCACACCCTGCTGCCCGAGGCCCTCGAGGTCTGGCCGGTCTCGCTGCTGGAGCGGCTGCTGCCGCGGCACATGGAGATCATCTACCGCATCAACGAGGACTTCCTCGCCGAGCTGCGTGAGACCTACCCCGGCGACGAGCTGCGCGTGCGCCGGATGTCGATCATCGCCGACCATCCCGAGCGCTCGGTCCGGATGGCGCACCTGGCCACGGTCGCCTCGGTCAAGGTCAACGGTGTGGCCGCCCTGCACAGCGAGCTGCTCAAGGACAAGGTGCTCAACGACTTCTCCGAGCTGTGGCCGGAACGCTTCACCAATGTCACCAACGGCGTGACGCCCCGCCGCTTCATCCGCCAGTCCAACCCGGCGCTGACCAAGCTCATCACCGACACCATCGGCAAGGGCTGGGTGGCCAACCTCGACCGCCTCGAGGAGCTCACGGCATACGCCGACGACCCCGAGTTCCGCGAGCGGTTCCGGGCCGTCAAGGCCGCGAACAAGGTGCGCATCTCGGAGGTCCTCGAGCAGCGCGACGGGATCGTCCTGCCCAAGGACCACCTGCTCGACGTCATGGTCAAGCGGCTCCACGAGTACAAGCGGCAGAGCCTGAAGCTGCTCCACATCGTCACGCTCTACGACCGGCTGATCTCGGGCGAGGTCGACCCGGCGAGCCTGACGCCGCGCACGGTCGTCTTCGGCGCGAAGGCTGCCCCGGGCTACCACATGGCCAAGGAGACGATCTTCCTGATCAACTCCGTCGCCAAGGTCGTCAACGCGGACCCACGTGTGGACGGGCGACTGTTCGTGGCGTTCCCGCCGAACTACAACGTCACCCTCGCCGAGAAGCTCATCCCGGCGGCCGACCTCTCCGAGCAGATCTCGCTCGCCGGGAAGGAGGCCTCGGGCACCGGCAACATGAAGTTCGCCCTCAACGGCGCGCTCACCATCGGGACCGACGACGGCGCCAACGTCGAGATCCGCGAGCTCGTCGGCGACGACAACTTCTTCCTCTTCGGCATGACCGAGCCGGAGGTCGCCGAGCTGCAGGCGCGCGGTTACCACCCGGGCGAGTTCTACGAGGGCAACCCCAGCCTCAAGCGCGCGATTGACCTGATCGCGAGCGGCCACTTCACCGAGGGCAACCGCGACGCGGTGAGCGCGGTCATCGGCGACCTGCTCTACAACGACCGCTTCCTCGCGCTCGCCGACTACGCCTCCTATCTCGTGGCGCAGGAGCGGGTCGAGGCGGCGTATGCCGACCAGGACGAGTGGTCACGCAAGGCGATCCTCAACGTCGCGCGGACCGGCTTCTTCTCCTCGGACCGCTCGATCCGCGACTACATCGACCGCATCTGGCACGTGAAGACCTCCATCTGACCCGAGCCGAGCGGGGGCGTATGCCGTCCGCTCACCTGAGCGCGCTTGCTTCGGTGTGTTGGGTGTGGGGTCCTGACCCCACACCCAACACACCGAGCAATGTGGTGCCTGTGGATGACGGACGCCGGGCCACGGCGTAGGCGGCAGGCTGGCGGGCATGACAGCCTCCGGCAGCGGCATCGACCGAGGCGCCCTGCGGCTGGCGGCCACCTTCCAGCACGGCCTGCTCACCCGGGGCCAGTGCCTCGCCGCCGGCGTGACGTACGAGAGCGTGCGTCACGCGGTGCGGAGCGGGCGCTGGGTGAGGCTGGCCTCGGGCGTCTACCTCACCGAGCCGGGACGGACCGGCTGGGAGGTCACGGCCGCTGCGGCCCAACTCGCCGTCCGTGGCGTCGGACCCACCGACCTGCAGAGGGGTGACGGTCCGCTCACCTCGCCGCCGGTGGCACTGTTCGGCACCGCCGCTGCGCGCGCCTGGGGGATGCCGGGCGCAGAGCGGGCGCCCCTGCAGCTGGCGGTGCCCCGACACACGGGCATCCGTGGGCCAGCGGGCGTGAGAGTGCGCCGCATCGACGACTGGAACCGGCGGGTGGACCTCACCAGCTTCCCGTGGCGCACGACCAAGGCCGCCACGGTCCTGGACTGCGCCGCCGACGGCTCCGCGGACGACGCCCTGGCGTGGCTCGCGCGAGCAGTGCAGAAGCGGCTGACTCCCATGGAGTTGCTCGAGCGAGAGCTGTCGGCCCGCGAACGACTGCGGCACGGGGCGCTGATCCGCGAAGCGTTGGCCGACGCCAAGGCGGGTGCCCACTCCGCCGCCGAGCTGCGCTATGTGCGTGACGCTCAGCGACCCCACGGCCTGCCCGTCGCCAGGCGGCAGGCGCCCAGCACCGCCAACGGCCGGTCGGCGCACGACAACTGCTATGACGGCTTCGACGTGGTCATCGAGGTCGACGGACGCCTCGGTCACGAGGACTGGGACGCCCGCGTCAAGGACGGACGCCGCGACCGCCAACTCGGGGCGACCGGGCGGTGGACGTCACGGGTCTTCTGGTCCGACGTGGCGGTGACGCCCTGCCAGACCGCTCGGGAGGTCGCGGCGCTCCTGCGTGCGAAGGGCTGGACCGGTGCCCTGCGCGCCTGCCGCCGCCCGAGGTGCTGCGCCCTGGAGGGCTAGGTGTGGTGGAGGTGGGGTCAGGACCCCACCTCCACCACACCGTGGACGTTGACGGCGGGCGACGCGCGCGTCAGAAGTAGCGGCGGACGTGGATGATGTGCACCGGCTCGCTGCTCGGGCCGAGGATCACCGTGTTGTCCTGGTACCACGGCCACTCCTGACCGGTGATCAGCTCGTGCGCGATGAAGCCCTCGTGCGGCTCGAAGCCCAGCGCCTCCATGTCGAGGTGGATCATCGTGGTGCGCGTGCTGTGCGGGTCGGTGTTCGCCACGACGAGCACGACGTCGTCCCAGCTGTGCCCGCTCTCCTCGACGACGCGACGCCGCTTGCTGAAGACCAGCACCTGGTCGTCATCCGCGCGATGGAAGGTGATGTTGCGCAGCCACATCAGCGAGGGGTGCTCACGCCGGATCTCGTTGAGCCGGGTGAGATAGGGCGCGAGCGTCTGCCCGGCCTTGGGGCCACCCGGCTCGTAGTCGGCCCAGCGCCGGTCCTTGTACTCGTACTTCTCGTTGTCGATCTGCTCCTCGGCACCGGGGCGGGCGACCGATTCCATCAGCTCGTAGCCGGTGTAGATGCCATAGGTCGGCACGAGCGTCGCCGCCAGCGCCGCCCGGAGCTTCCACGCCGCGACCCCACCGAACTGCATGTACGGCGTGAGGATGTCGTGGGTCGTCGGCCAGAACGAGGGCCGCATGTAGAACGAGGCCTCGCCGGCGAGCTCCTCGACGTACTCCCGCAGGTCGGCCGCCGTGTTGCGCCAGGCGTAGTACGTGTAGCTCTGCTGGAAGCCGACCTTGCCGAGCGTGTGCATCATCGCCGGCTTGGTGAACGCCTCGGCCAGCCAGATCACGTCCGGGTGGTCCCGACCCACGTCCTGGATCAGCCACTGCCAGAACTCCACCGGCTTGGTGTGCGGGTTGTCGACGCGGAAGATCTTGACCCCGCGGTCGATCCAGACCTGCATGACCCGCCGCACCTCGGCATACGCACTGGCCGGGTCGTTGTCGAAGTTCAGCGGGTAGATGTCCTGGTACTTCTTCGGGGGGTTCTCGGCATACGCGATGGTGCCGTCGGAGCGGGTGGTGAACAGCTCCGGGTGCGTCGTGACCCACGGGTGGTCGGGGGAGGCCTGGAGGGCGATGTCCATCGCGACCTCCATCCCCAGCCGCGCTGCCTCGGCGACGAAGAAGTCGAAGTCCTCCCAGTCACCCAGGTCCGGGTGGAGGGCGTCGTGCCCACCGTCGGGGGAGCCGATGGCATAGGGGCTGCCCGGGTCCTCGGCGCGCGCGTTGAGCGTGTTGTTCGGGCCCTTCTTCGCTGCCTGCCCGATCGGGTGGATCGGGGTCAGGTAGACCACGTCGAAGCCCATCGCGGCAATCGCCGGCAGCCGCTTCGCAGCCGTCCGGAAGGTCCCGGAGGTCCAGCGGTGCTCGGTGACGTCGTAGGTCGCGCCCTCGCTGCGGGGGAAGATCTCGTACCAGGCACCCGCCAGCGCCAGCTCGCGCTCGACGAGCAGGGACAGCTCGGCCGACGGGCTCACGTGCTCGCGCAGGGGTCGCTGGGCCAGCTCCTCGGCGACGGCGTCGGCGAGGCCGGCGTCGAGGCGCTCGAGGGGCGAGGCCGCAGCATCGCGCAGGCCCTTGACCGCGGTGGCGAGGACCGCGGCGGCCGCCTTGGGCCGCTTGACCTCCTTGGCCGCCCGCTCGAGGACGCGCGCGCCCTCCTCGAGCATCAGCTCGGTGTCGACGTCGGCCTTGACCTTGATCGTCGCGTCGTGCACCCACGTGCCGTAGGGGTCGGACCAGCCCTCGACGCGGTAGCGCCACCAGCCCTCGACCTCGGGCTCGATCGGCGCCACCCAATGGTCTAGGCCCGGGTTGGTGCAGGTCATCAGCCGGTGCTCGACGGTGCCGTCCGGTCGGGTCAGGACGAGGGTGGCGTTGACGGCGTCGTGGCCCTCGCGGAAGACGGTCGCGGTGATCTCCACCAACTCACCGACGACGGCCTTGGCCGGTCGGGCGCCGCAGTCGACGCAGGGACGTAGGTCCTGCACGGGGATGCGGCCGATGGGGGACTGGGGGCGGGTCGTCTGGGGCGCGCTCACGCCCTGAACGCTACCGCCCGTCAGGTCGCGTCGTCAGCGCTCCACACCTGCAGGCTGAGCGGTGCCACCGTCACCGGGCCGGGCGGGCGCGGCGCTCCGGCCTCCTGGGGCCGCTCCCAGACGCTGTCCCACAGCAGCCGGTATGCCGTGAGCCCGGGGACGTCGGGCAGGCGCACCTCGACGTCGTGGATGCCGCCGTGGAGGACGACGAGCACCGACTGGCGCCCGAGCCAGGCGCCGTTGACGAGCATCTGGAGAGTGCGCGACCACGGGTCGTGCCAGCCTCCGTCCATCGCCCACCCGTCCGCGCCGAACCACGCCAGGTCCATCGAACCGTCGTCGTGGACCTGCCGGCCCAGCGACCAGGTCCGCTGGCGCAGGGCCGGGTGGTCGCGGCGGATCGCCAGCAGGTGGCGGGTCGTGGCGATCATGTCCTCCTGCCACGGCTCGAGGTCCCAGTCGAACCAGGAGATCTCGTTGTCCTGGCAGTAGGGGTTGTTGTTGCCCCCCTGGCTGCGGCCGAACTCGTCGCCGGCGTTGATCATCGGGATGCCCGCGGAGAGCAGCAGCGTGCCCAGCAGGTTGCGATGCGAACGCCGCCGCAGCGCCAGGACGTCCTCGTCGAGGGTCACGCCCTCGACGCCGTGGTTCCACGACCGGTTGCCCTCGGTGCCGTCGCGGTTGTCCTCACCGTTGGCGAGGTTGTGCTTGACGTCGTATGCCGTGGTGTCGGCGAGCGTGAAGCCGTCGTGGGCGGCGACGAAGTTGATCGACGCGGTCGGGCCGCGGTCGTGGGTGCCGAAGAGGTCGCGCGAGCCGGCGAGTCGGGTCGCCAGGTCCTGCACCCCGTGGCCGGACTCGCCGGCGAGCTGGCCGCGGGCGTCGCTGAGCCAGAAGGTCCGCACCGAGTCGCGGTAGCGGTCGTTCCACTCCGAGAACGGCGGCGGGAACTGGCCGGTGCGCCAGCCGTGGATGCCGACGTCCCACGGCTCGGCGATCAGCTTGACCCGGGAGAGCACCGGGTCGGTGCGGGCCGCGACGAGGAAGGGGTGGTCGGGGTCGTACTCGTCCCCGCGTCCGCGCCCCAGGGCCACCGCGAGGTCGAACCGGAAGCCGTCGACGTGGCACTCCTGCACCCAATAGCGCAGCGAGTCCAGCGCCATCCGGCAGACGATCGGGTGGCGCAGGTCCAGGGTGTTGCCGCAGCCGGTGACGTCGATGTCCTGGCCGCGCTCGTCGAGGCGGTAGTAGGCGCGATTGTCCAGGCCGCGGAAGGACAGGGTGGCCCCGTGCCGGTCCTGCTCGGCGGTGTGGTTGTAGACCACGTCGAGGATCACCTCGAGGCCGGCGCGGTGGAGCAGCTTGACCATGCCCTTGAACTCGTCGAGGACGCCTTGCGGATCGGTGGCCGCCGCATACGGGGCATGGGGGGCGAAGAAGCCGAGGGTGTTGTAGCCCCAGTGGTTGGTCAGGCCGCGTTGCACCAGGGCCGGCTCGTGCGTGAAGGCGTGGATCGGCAGCAGCTCGACCGCCGTCACGCCCAGGCCCTTGAGGTGGGCGATCGTCGCGGGGTGCGCCAGTCCGGCATACGTGCCCCGAAGGTGCGCGGGCACACCGGGGAGGTTCTTGGTGAGGTTGACGACGTGGGTTTCGTAGATGACCGACTCACTGCGGCTGATGAGCGGCGGGCGGTCGCCCTCCCAGTCGAAGCCGTCGCGCACGACGACCCCGCGCGGCATCGACCCGGCGCTGTCGAGCCGGGAGGGTGACTCGGGGTTGCCGCGCCAGGTCTCGGCGTCGACATCGTGGCCGTAGACCGGCGCGCCCCAGGTGACCTCGCCCTCGAGTGCCCGGGCATAGGGGTCGAGGAGCAGCTTGGCCGGGTTGTGCCGCTGGCCGTGACCGGGTTGCCAGGGGCCGCTCACCCGGAAGCCGTAGCGCTGCCCCACCCCCATACCGGGGACGAAACCGAACCACCACCCGTGCGCGCGCTCGGTGAGCGGCAGGCGCCGCTCGCTGGTGCCGGCGCTGTCGCCGGCGTCGAAGAGGCAGACCTCGACCTGGTCGGCGTGACCGGCATACACACAGGCGTCGGCGCCGCCCTCGACGAGGGTGACACCGGGGGCGGGTGCGAGGTCGCGACCGAGGGGGAGCGGCGCAGTGGTCGTGGCGGCCGAGGGAGGCATCGCGGCATGCGCGCGGGTCGACATGGGTCCCAAGCGTAGGGAGTCCCCGGGAAAGGTCGTTACGGTGGTGGCATGACCGATCCCGCCTCGCTGCCCAACTTCCCGCCGCCCGCCGACGAGCACCCGCTCCGCGGCCGCGTCCTCGATGCCCTGCAGGACATCGGGATCCAGCCCGACATCGACGGGGACGGCGACGTCTCCTTCACCGCCAACGACCAGAACCTCTTCGTGCGCTGCCACGAGGGCGAGATGGCGATCATGCGGATCTTCGGGCAGTGGCAGCTGCCCCCCTCGCTCGAGGGCCAGGACCAGCGGCTCCTCGAGGTCTGCAACGAGCTCAACCTCACGCTGAACTGCGTGAAGACCGGCATCGGTAATGGCACCCTCGCGGTCACCTGTGACCAGCTGACCGGCCCGGGCGTCAACCTCGACATGGCCCTCCAGATCGGCATCCAGCTCGTCCTCTCGACCGTCGGCTACTGGCACCAGCGCGCCCTCGGCATCGATGAGCAGGGCAACCCGGTCGACCCGACGGGGAGCGGATCATGACCGAGCTCGTGCGGCTCGAGGTCGAGGGCGGCATCGCCACGATCCACCTCCAGCGCCCGCCGATGAACGCGCTGTGCGCCCAGCTCGGCACCGAGCTGGGGTCGCTGCTGCCGGAGATCGCCCAGCGCGACGACATCGCTGCCGTCATCGTTTACGGCGGGGAGAGGGTCTTCGCGGCCGGGGCCGACATCAAGGAGATGGCCGACCTCGACCTGCCCGGCATGACGGCATACGGCCGCCTGCTCCAGGACTTCACCAACGACCTGGCGGCGCTGCCCAAGCCGACGATCGCCGCGATCACCGGCTACGCCCTCGGCGGTGGCTTCGAGCTGGCCCTGTGCTGCGACTTCCGCATCGCCGGCGCCACCGCCAAGGTGGGCTTCCCCGAGATCACCCTCGGCGTCATCCCCGGCATGGGCGGCACGCAGCGGGCCGCTCGTCTCGTCGGGCCCTCGCGGGCCAAGGAGATCGTCTTCTCGGGGCGCTTCATCGGCGCCGACGAGGCGCTCGCGATGGGGCTGGTCAACCAGGTCGTGCCCGAGGGCGAGGACGTCTACTCCGCGGCCCGGGCCTGGGCCGGCCGCTACGTCGGTGGCCCCGCCATGGCGTATGCCGCGGCCAAGCAGGTCATCGACCGCGGCCTCGAGGTCGACCTGGCCACCGGCCTGGAGATCGAGCGGATGGCCTTCGCCTCGCTCTTCGCCACCGAGGACCAGAAGATCGGGATGGCCGCCTTCGTCGCCAAGGAGAAGCCGACCTTCACCGGCCGCTGAGCCAGGACGCGGCGAGGGCGTGGTGAGGGCCGGGTGAGTGCCGGGTGAGGGCGTGGTGATCGTCACGCCGCGCGGATGAGGGAGGCACCGGCGCGACCTGAGAGGATGTCGGGGATCCCTTGCCCACCCGACCCACGAAGGACGAGGCACGCATGAACATCGTCGTCTGCGTCAAGCATGTCCCGGACGCCCAGGCGGACCGGACCTTCTCCGAGGACCACACCGTCGACCGCACCGGCGTCGACGGCCTGCTCTCCGAGCTCGACGAGTACGCCGTCGAGGAGGCGCTCAAGCTCGCCGAGGCCACGAGCGGCGAGGTCACCGTCGTCACGGTCGGCCCGGCCGCCGCGGCCGATGCGGTGAAGAAGGCCCTGCAGATGGGCGCCGACAAGGGCGTGCACGTCAGCGACGAGGCGATCCACGGCTCCGACGCGCCGGCCACCTCGCTGATCCTCGCCGAGGCGATCAAGAAGGCGACCGAGGGCAGCCCGCAGCTCGTCATCACCGGCATGGCCTCGACCGACGGCACCATGGGCGTCGTCCCGGCCATGCTCGCCGAGCGCCTCGGCCTGCCGCAGGTCACCTATGCCAGCGAGCTCACGCTCGAGGGCGAGAAGGTCACCATCAAGCGCGACAACGACGCGAGCACCGAGACCATCGAGGCCACCCTCCCGGCCCTGGTCTCGGTCACCGACCAGATCAACGAGCCGCGGTACCCCTCGTTCAAGGGGATCATGGCGGCCAAGAAGAAGCCCGTCGAGACGTGGGGCCTGGCCGACCTGGGCATCGATGCCGGTCAGGTGGGCCTGGCCAACGCCTGGACCAAGGTCGTCGAGATCTCCAAGCGCCCCCCGCGCGAGAAGGGCGAGATCATCACCGACGAGGGCGACGGCGGCACCAAGCTCGCCGAGTTCCTGGCCGGCCGCAAGTTCCTCTGACGGCCCGAGAAGCGAAAAGGTAGGTAGACGCCACCATGGGCGAAGTTCTCATCCTCGTCGACCACGTCGACGGCAAGCTGCGCAAGGCCACCGCCGAGCTGCTCACCATCGCGCGCCGCCTCGGCGAGCCCTCGGCCGTCCACATCGGCCCGGGCGCGGACACGGCGCAGGTCACCCTCGCCAAGTACGGCGCGCACAAGGTCTACGTCTTCGACGACGAGGCGGCCCTGAAGAACCTCGTCGCCCCGCAGGCCGAGGTCCTCGCCGCCGTCGTCGCCAAGGCCGACCCGGTGGCGGTGCTGCTGCCGAGCAACACCGGCGGCAAGGAGATCGCGGCCCGGCTCGCGGTCAAGACCGAGTCCGGCCTGATCACCGACGCGGTGGACGTCCAGGCGGGGGAGGGTGGCCCGGTGGCGACCCAGTCCGCCTTCGCCGGCGGCTACACCGTGAAGTCCCAGGTCACCAAGGGTGCGGCGATCATCGCGGTCAAGCCGAACTCCGCGGCCATCGAGGCCGCCCCGGCGGCCGCGGCGCCCGAGAAGGTCGAGATCACCCTCTCCGACCTCGCGACCTCGGCGCCGATCACGGACCGCCAGCCGAAGGCCAAGTCCGGCCGGCCCGAGCTGACCGAGGCCTCGATCGTGGTCTCCGGCGGCCGTGGCACCGGTGGCGACTTCGGCCCGGTCGAGTCCTTCGCCGACTCCCTCGGCGCGGCCGTCGGCGCGAGCCGCGCGGCGGTGGACTCCGGCTGGTACCCCCACTCCAACCAGGTCGGCCAGACCGGCAAGCAGGTGTCGCCGCAGCTCTACGTCGCCGCCGGCATCTCCGGGGCGATCCAGCACCGCGCCGGCATGCAGACGTCCAAGACGATCGTCGCGGTCAACAAGGACGAGGAGGCGCCGATCTTCGAGCTCGTCGACTTCGGCGTCGTCGGGGATCTCTTCAACGTCCTGCCGCAGGCGACCGACGAGGTCAAGAAGCGCAAGGGCTGACCGTCCCCGCCCGGCTGCCGGGCGACCCGAGAGCGTATGCCGTGCCCACGGCATACGCTCTCGGCTTTGCAGGGAGGGAGCACCCCGCACCCCCTCCTAGACTTGTGCGGTGCCTGTCTACCTCGACCACGCGGCCACCACGCCCATGGTGCCCGCCGCCATCGAGGCGTATGCCGAGGCGCTGGCCAGGGTGGGCAACCCCAGTTCGCTGCACACCTCCGGGCGCAAGGCACGGGCCCTGGTCGAGGAGTCGCGCGAGCGGATCGCGGCGGCGCTCGATGCCCGCCCCTCCGAGGTGATCTTCACCAGCGGTGGGACCGAAGCCGACAACCTCGCCATCAAGGGCAGCCTGTGGGCTGCGGTGGCCTCGAACCCGTTGCGGCGCAGGGTGATTGCCAGTGGCATCGAGCACCACGCCGTGCTCGACCCGATCGTCCACCTCGTCGACACCGGCCAGGCGGACGTCACCTGGCTCGAGCCCGATCGCTGTGGTCACGTGCAGGTCGAGGACCTGACGCGCGCCCTGGCCGACACCGGCGACGCGGCCCTCGTGACGGTCATGTGGGCCAACAACGAGGTCGGCACGGTGCAGCCGATCCAGGGGCTCGCGGAGGTCGCGCGCTCCCACGGCGTGCCGCTCCACACCGATGCCGTGCAGGCCGTCGGCCACCTCCGGCTTTCCTTCGCGGACAGCGGCGCCGACCTCATGACCGTCTCGGCCCACAAGTTCGGTGGCCCGATCGGCGTCGGCGCGCTGCTCGCCCGACGGGGGGCTGCGCTCGTGCCGCTCTCGCACGGTGGGGGCCAGGAGCGCCAGGTGCGCAGCGGCACCCTCGATGCCCCGGCCGTCCATGCCTTCGCCGTCGCGCTCGACGAGGCGGTGCGGGTGCGCGATGTCGAGGCCAAGCGGCTCGGCACGCTGCGTGACCGCCTCATCGACGGGGCCATGGCGCTCGGCCTGGGCATCACCGTCAGTGGGTGCTGGTCACCCGGCGACGTCGAGGACCGGCTCCCCGGCAACGCCCACCTGCTCGTGCCGGACGCCGAGGGCGACTCGCTGCTCTACCTCCTCGACGCCGCGGGGGTTGAGGTGAGCACCGGCTCGGCCTGCCAGGCCGGCGTGCCGCGACCCAGCCACGTCCTGCTCGCGATGGGATACACCGACCGAGAAGCGCGGGGTGCGCTCCGGATCAGCCTGGGTCACTCGAGCACGGACGCCGACGTCGACGCCTTCCTCGCGGCCCTGCCCGGTGTGGTCGAGCGGGCCCGGCGGGCCAGCCGGAGGCCGTGATGCGCGTCGTCGCAGCGATGAGCGGCGGCGTCGACTCCGCGGTCGCCGCCTCTCGGATGGTCGAGGCCGGGCACGAGGTCGTCGGCGTGCACCTGGCCCTGTCGCGTTCGGCAGCGACCCTGCGCGAGTCGGCGCGAGGGTGCTGCACGATCGAGGACGCCGGGGATGCCCGTCGCGTGGCCGACCGGCTCGGCATCCCGTTCTACGTCTGGGACATGGCCGATCGGTTCGCCCAGGACGTGATGGCGGACTTCGCCGCCGAGTACGCCGCCGGCCGCACCCCCAACCCCTGCCTGCGCTGCAACGAGAGGATCAAGTTCTCGGCGCTGCTCGACAAGGCCCTGGCCCTGGGGTTCGACGCGGTGGCGACCGGGCACTACGCCCAGATCGTCGAGGGTCCGCACGGGCGCGAGCTGCATCGCGCGGTCGACTCGGCCAAGGACCAGTCCTATGTCCTGGGCGTGCTCGATGCCGACCAGCTGGCCCACGCCTTCTTCCCGCTCGGGGACACCACCAAGCCGCAGATCCGCGAGGAGGCGGCGGCCCGGGGGTTCTCGGTGGCCAGGAAGCCGGACTCCCACGACATCTGCTTCATCCCCGACGGCGACACCCGGGCCTACCTCACGAGGGTGCTGGGGGAGGCCCCCGGCGACCTGGTGACGCCCGAGGGCGAGGTCATCGGGACGCACTCGGGTGCCTATGGCTTCACCGTGGGCCAGCGGCGCGGCCTGGGCCTGGAACGGTCCTCCCTCGACGGCGAGCCGCGCTATGTCGTGGGCGTCGAGGCCGCCCGCAATCGCGTCGTCATCGGCACTGCCGACCTGCTCGGTGTCGACGACATCATCGGCGACCATGCGCGCTGGTGCGGCCCGGCGCCGGTCGGCGCGGTCGCGTTGGGCGCGCAGGTGCGGGCGCACGGCGCGGAGGTTCCGTGCACGGCATACGCCCTCTCCGACGGGACGGTCCGCGTGCAGCTGGCCGAGCGGATCAGGGGAGTGGCGCCGGGGCAGTCGGTCGTGCTCTACGACGGGACGCGGGTGGTCGGCTCGGCGACGATCGCGTCGACGGCGACCTCGAAGGCGGCGAGCTCCCCGTCCTGAACCGCTTGCGGAATAGTTTTGATTTCAACTATCGTTGAGGGTGGCGAGACACGACCCGACTCGCCGAGAGGACACCCCATGCCAGCGATCACCGTCTCGAGCATCCTCGAGCTGCCCCGCGTCCCCGCGCCCGGGCTCGACCAGCTGCCCCGCCCCGTCCGCTCCGTCACCACGGCCCCGAGCGGCTTCGAGGGTGAGGGGTTCCCGGTGCGGCGCGCCTTCGCCGGTGTCGACCAGCGCGACCTCGACCCGTTCATCCACATGGACCAGATGGGTGAGGTCGAGTACGCCCCGGGTGAGCCCAAGGGCACCCCGTGGCACCCGCACCGCGGCTTCGAGACCGTCACCTACATCATCGACGGCACCTTCGTGCACCAGGACTCCAACGGCGGCGGCGGTGTCATCACCGACGGCGACACCCAGTGGATGACGGCCGGCTCCGGCCTGCTCCACATCGAGGCCCCGCCGGAGGAGCTCGTCGTCAGCGGTGGCCTCTTCCACGGCGTGCAGCTCTGGGTGAACCTGCCGGCTGCCCTGAAGATGACCGCCCCTCGCTACCAGGACATCCGCGGCGGCGAGGTCGGCCTGCTCGCCTCGCACGATGGTGGTGCGCTCATCCGCGTCATCGCCGGTGAGGTCGCCGGGCACGCCGGTCCGGGCATCACGCACACGCCGATCGCCCTCGCCCACGCGACGATCGCGCCGGGAGCGCGGATGGCCTTGCCGTGGCAGAAGGGCTTCAACGCCCTCGTCTACGTCCTCTCCGGCTCCGGCTTCGTCGGAGCCGAGCGGCGCCCGATCCGGATGGGCCAGCTCGCCGTCCTCGGGGCCGGTGACCTCATCGAGGTGGCCGCGGCCGACCAGCAGGAGAGCCGCAGCCCGAGCCTGGAGGTCATGGTCCTGGGCGGCCAGCCGATCCGCGAGCCGATCGCGGCCTACGGTCCGTTCGTCATGAACACGCGCGCCGAGCTCGTGCAGGCCTTCGAGGACTTCCAGGCCGGCCGCCTCGGGGTGATCCCGACGACCAAGCGCGAGCTGCCCACCGACAACCAGCCGGGTCACCAGGTCCTCTGACGCCCGCCACCCCCTCCGGTATGCCGTCCGCTCACCTCGTGCGAACGGCATACCTGTGCGAGGGGGTGCGTGCCGAAGGTGCCGGATGCCGCACTTCTGGCACGCAGCACGTGGGACCCCGACCTGATGCCAGCCCTGTGCGTGCCAGGGGTGCCGGATGCCGCACTCCTGGCACTCACGCGCGCGGGTACGGATGCTCCAGCGGGCGGGTCACGCCGTGCGCTTGAATGCTCCTCGTGGCACGCACCCCTGACCTGAGCCGACTGACGCGCAAGCCCGACCGGGGATCGTCCTCGCGGGCCCTGCTCGACGCCCTCCTCGACGACGAGCTGGTCGGCACGCTCGCCACCGTGCTCGACGGCGAGCCGTGGGTCGTGCCGCTGCTCTTCGCCCGCGACGGTGACCGCATCCTGCTCCACGGATCCACCGGAGCCGGAGCGCTGCGCCACATCGCCGAGGGCGCCGCGATGGCCTTCTCGGTCACCGCCATCGACGGGATCGTCGTCGCCGAGTCGACCTTCGACTCCTCCGCCAACTACCGCTCGGCGGTCGTGCGTGGGAGGGCACGCAACCTCGACGCCGATGAGCGCGCCGAGGCCCTCGACCTGCTCTCCGACCGCGTGATCCCCGGCCGCACCAGCGAGGTCCGCCCCTCCACGCCCAAGGAGTGGGCGGCCACCCTGGCCATGGAGCTGCCCATCACCGGGAGCAACTGGACCTACAAGGAACGCATCGGGGGCCCTTCCGATCCCGAGGGGCCGGTCGACGTCTGGTGCGGCGTGGTGCCGATGCGCCGGGTGGCCGGCGATCCGGAGCCGGCGCCCTGGTCCGTCGGAGACGTGCCGCCGTCGGTGCAGGCGTTGCGTGACCGCTTCGCGTGACTCGTGTGGCCCTGATGTAACGACCTGATGGCACCACCGCGTCTTTCGATCATGAGGGGTGCTGCCGCGCCACTCATGAGTCCAGGAGGCCGCCATGACGTCAAGAGCCACCGCGATCGTGCGCTCGGCCGCTGCGGTCGCCACATCCGCAGCCCTGGCCGCGGCGCTCTCCGCCTGCGGCACCGCCACCTCGACGGGAGCGTCCAGCCCGACGGCAGCCCCGAGCTCCAGCCCGAGCGCATCCGCCGAGTCGCCGTCCACCAGCCCCAGCCCGGCCTCGTCCCCGAGCCAGAGCCCGGAGTCCTCTCACCCGGCGTGCATGACGGTCGCACCGCGTCCCCTCGAGCGGTCCACCCCGCTCCCCGAGGGGCCCCTCTCGCGCGCTCTCCAGCTCCGCGACGTCGCCCTGGCCTGCGATGCTCAAGCACTGGCCTCGATCGCGAGCATCGACCAGACGCAGCTCAGCTACGGCCTGGTCAGCCCCGCCGAGGCCTTTGCGATCCCACAGCCCGAGGGCGACAACCGCTATGACGCGATCGTCACCCTGCTCTCCCTCCCGGCTGCCGAGGAGACGCTGGGTGGACAGACCACCTACATCTGGCCGCGCGTCCACACCCAGGCCGGCTCCACCGACGACAGTGCCTGGGAGGAGGTCGTCACGGCCGGGTTGCTCACCGCCGAGCAGGCGGCCCAGATGCGGGCCGAGGGAAGTGGCTACCTCGGCTACCGCCTCGGCATCGGCGCCAGCGGCCAGTGGATGTACCTCGTCGGCGGGGACTGACGCCATCGGGGATGATGTCCCGGTGACGCGCGCCACCGGCATCGGTTCCCTCCCCGGCACGAGTTCTCGCGAGGCGATCGTCGCGGTGCGTGACCTGCTGCTCGACGGCGATGGCCTGGGCCTGCCCTACCTGCCTGAGACACCAGCCCGCGGCCCAGGCGCCGACATGATCGGCCGCGCGGCCGGCCTGCTCGTCGACCTCCCCGTCGACCTCCAGCCGAGCGGCTGGCGCTTCACCGACCGCCCGGGGCGCGACGCCCGCCGCACCGCGTCCCTGCTCACCGAGGACCTCGACGAGCTCGCCGCCGCCTACGACGGCTATGCCGGACCACTCAAGATCCAGGTCGCCGGTCCCTGGACCCTGGCCGCGAGCGTCGAGCTGCACCGGGGGGAGCGCGCCGTCACCGACCTCGGCGCCGCCCGCGAGATCGTCGACTCACTCGCCGAAGGCATCCGGCGCCACCTCGCCGACCTGCGCCGCCTCGTCCCCGGGGCCGACCTCACCCTCCAGGTCGACGAGCCCTCGCTCACGGCCGTGCTCGAGGGCACCCTTCCGACCGCCTCCGGCTTCGGCAAGGTGCGCGCCGTCGATCGGCAGGTCGTCGCCGCCGGGCTCACCTCCGTGCTGGCCGCCCACGACGGGCCGACCGTCGTCCACTGCTGCCACCCCCGAGCACCGATCCCGTTGTTGCGCAGCCTTTCCCCAGCCGCGATCGCCGTCGACCTCACGCAGGCATCCGCCGCGCGTTGGGAGTCCCTCGCCGCCACCCTGGAGGCCGGCACCGACGTGTATGCCGGGTGCTTGCCTTCGTCTCCCGAGGCACCGGTGCCCTCGGTCCGGGAGTCAGCGCGCGGCATACGAGAGGGTCTGGATCGGGCCGGGCTGGGAGCCGAGTGGCTCGCGCACCTCACCGTCACGCCCGCCTGCGGGCTGGCCGGGCTCACACCACGGGCGGCTCAGGACGTTCACCGGAGGGCGCTCGATGTCGCCCGAGAACTCACCGAGGAGCAGCCGTGACCGCCCCGAGCCGGATCCCTTGGCAGGCGAAGTTCCTCGGTCTCGCCCTCATCTGGGGGTCGAGCTTCCTGCTCATGAAGTACGGGCTGCGTGCCCTCGAACCGGCGCAGATCGCCGGCCTCCGAATCGTCGGCGGCGCGCTCACGCTCCTGCTCCTCCTGCGCCTGGGCGGCGGGTCACTGCCCCAGGGCGCCCGGACGTGGGGGCACCTCTTCGTCGGCGCGATCTTCCTCACCTCCCTGCCGTTCACGCTGTTCGCGCTCGGGGAGACGCGCGTGTCGTCGGCGCTGGCCGGGATCGGCAACTCGATCACCCCGGTGTCGATGGTGGTCTTCGGGCTGCTGCTGCTCCCGAGCGAGCGACTCACGCGGGTCAAGCTCGTCGCGGTGCTCCTCGGCTTCATCGGCGTCCTGGTGATCTCCGAGCCGTGGAACGACGTGGGTCGCCCGGACCCCCTGGGCTTTGCGATCGTCCTCGTCGCGGGCGCCTGCTACGGGCTCGGGTGGCCCTACGTCCGCCGCACTCTGGCCCACGCCGACCTCGGCGGACTCGCGCAGCCCACGGCGCTGCTGCTGTGCGGCACGGCGCAGATGCTGGTCGTCGAGCTCGCCTTCTGGCTGCTCCATCGAGGCACCATGCGGCTGCCGTGGTCGGTGCACGCCGATGCCTCCGGTCATGACGCGTGGGTGGCCCTCGTCGCCACCCTCGTCCTCGGGGTGGTGGGCACCGGGCTCGCCTACATGCTCCAGTTCGACGTCGTGCGGGACGCCGGCACGGTCGTCAGCTCGACCGTGACCTACCTGATCCCCGTCGTCTCGGTGGTCCTCGGGGTGCTCGTGCTCGGTGAGCGCATCGGCCCGATGCAGCTCCTCGGGTTCGCGCTCGTCCTCGGTGCGGCACTGCTCGTCGGTCGACCTGCCGCCGGCTGGGCCAGCCTCCTGCGTCGAGGCTGACCCAACCGACGAGCTGGCGGGCTCAGGCGTCGGCGGGCGCGTGGACCTCGCGGCGCAGGATCTTGCCGGTCGGGCCCTTGGGGAGCTCGCTGACGATCCAGACCTTGCGGGGGTACTTGTAGGCGGCGATCCGCTCCTTGCTCCACTCGACGAGCTCCTCGGGCGTCACGCTCGCGCCCGGCCGCAGCGCCACCGCGGCCCCGACCTGCTCGCCCAGGAGGTCATCGGGCATGCCGACGACCGCGACCTCGAGCACGTCCGGGTGGGTGTAGAGCAGCTCCTCGACCTCCCGTGGGTAGACGTTCATGCCACCGCGCAGGATCATGTCCTTCTTGCGGTCCACGATGGTGAAGTAGCCCTCGTCGTCCATCGTCGCGAGGTCGCCGGTGCGGAACCAGCCGTCCGGGATGGCTTCGGCCGTGGCATCGGGCTTGCCCCAGTAGCCCTTCATCACGTTGTCGCCGCGGATGGCGATCTCGCCCACCTCACCGACCGGCACCTCGTGGCCCTCGAGGTCCACGCAGCGCATCTCGCAGCCGGGGATCGCCACGCCGATCGTGCCGGGCTTGCGCTCGCGGTCGGGCATGTTGAAGGACGCGACCGGGCTGGTCTCGGAGAGGCCGTAGCCCTCGAGGATCATGCAGCCGAACTTCTCCTCGAAGCCGCGCATCACCTCCAGCGGCATGGCCGAGCCGCCGGAGGCGCAGGCGCGCAGCGAGGAGGCGTCCATCGTGTCGGCGTCGGGGTGGTTGAGGATCGCGGCATACATCGTCGGCACGCCCTGGAAGATCGTGACCTTCTCGGCGGTCACCGTCCTGATCGCCTCGGCCGGGTCGAAGCGGGGGATCAGGGCCAGGCTCGCCCCGACCGTCGTCGCGGCGACGAGGCCGACCACCAGGCCGAAGACGTGGAAGAGCGGCAGGCAGCCCATGATGACGTCCTCGGGCTTGACCTCGAGGATGACGCTGCTGCTCCGCTCGGCGTTGAGGCGGATGTTCTTGTGGGTGAGCTCGGCGCCCTTGGGGCGGCCGGTCGTGCCGGAGGTGTAGAGGATGACCGCGGTGTCCTCGTCGTCACGCGCGATCGGCTCGGCGATCGGCTCGCCGCCCTCGACGGTGCCCTCGACCGGCCCCATCGGGCCGGTGGGGATGACGCGCGTGCCCGCGTTGGCCGCGCCCTTGGTCGCCTCGTCGACGAAGTCCGGCCAGACGAAGGCCATCTTGGCGCCGCTGTCGGTGAAGAAGTAGTCGATCTCCCCGGCCTTGAGCAGGGGGTTCATCGGCACGACGGTGCCGCCGGCCATGAGGATCGCCCAGTACACGACGGGGAAGGCCGGCACATTCGGCAGGATGATCGCGACCCGGTCACCGGGCTGGATACCGTTCTCCCGCAGCGATCCCGCGAGCTTTCCCGCGAGACCGGACAGCGCGGCATACGAGATGTCGTTGCCCATGAACTTCAGGGCGGGCGCCTCGGGGGTGGCCTGCGCGGTGCGGGTCAGGACGGTTGCGAGGTTGGTCACGTCTTCTCTCCTTGCCATCGGTGGGTACCCCTCCATCCAACCCGTATGCCGTGGGCTTGGCTAGGTTTGTCAGGTGATCACCCGCGCGGAGTTCCTCGACGTCTGCGACGCCGCCCTCGACGCGATGGTCGAGGTCGCCGAATCGCTCGGCGACGACCTGGTAAGCACCCGACTCGACGTGCCCGGCGGCAACTCGGTCTGCGGGGCTGGTCACCCACTGCGTCGGCGTCATGGGCCGTTGGGCCAGGACGGTGAACCGGGGGATCGTCGTTGCGCGTGACCGCGACGCGGAGTTCACGGCGACGGGAACGGTGGCCCAACTCGTCGAGCTCGTCGAGTGGGGCCGGTTCCGGTTGCACGAGGACGTCCACGCCAGCGCCGACCTGGCCGCCGCCCCCCTCAACCCGCCGGTATATGCACCAAAGTGTCGGCTCCTGTAGCGAAACGCTTGTGGTTGCTGAGACACAAAAACCCGATAGGAAAGCCCCTGTGCGTGAAGAATGCAGCTTGGGCTGCGGGCCTGTCGGTCTCTGGTGATGATGTCAACGTGGCCGCTCTGACCCAACTGGGACTCGGTGCGGCTCCTGACGGACTGGGCATGCCTCACCTCCGACCTCTCCTCGCGTTGCCAGTCGGCGTTTCGTGCGAGGGCATGACCGCGGTCAGGTGCTGGTCGATGTGACCACCATGCTCGCCGGTGTTGAGTCCGTGAACCATCAGTAGAGTCTTTGACGGATCAATCAAATATCTATCGCTGAATAGTGCGACCTTCCCTCTTGACCGCAGTACGCGTTTGGGGCCACAATCCGAGTGGCCGACCTGCCGGTAAGGGGAGACACGGGTTGTTCTTTGGCGTCATGTCGAGGAGCAAGAAGGGCAGGAAGTAGACCCCGGTCTCACGCCACCATGCTTGGACTGAGAAGAAATGGGAAAGAAGTTCCTCGGTGCTTTGGCAAGTTTGACGGTGCTGATGGCCTTAGTGACTGCGCCCAGTGCGGTGGCTGTCAGTGCGCCCGAGAAATGCCTATTCACGGAAACGGTTGTCATCGAACTCGACGCCCAGCCAGGGGTGAAGCGGGGCTTCGATGGGGTGGTGGGCACCCTGCAGGATCGTCCGTCGCGGAAGCAGGTTCAATGCTCGTCGGACCCCACGGCAGCAACAGCGTTCGGCTCCAAGACGTTCTTGCCGTCTTCTCCTTGGTACAACTACACCGACTCCAATTCACAGTTCACGGCTCAGACGACTTTCACATCAGCCGGGTACCCCACTGCTTTTGGCTTCAAACTCAGCGGCGCTCTCGTGGCAATCTCGACTGGCCCCATGATTACGGCCAATTCCTACAAAGGTCCGGGGAACTGCACCTACAATAAGCCGGGAGTTGACCCCTCATACTTCTTTCATTGGTCGTGTCCCAATCAAAGTCTCGGTACGTCATATTCGGCCTACGGCACCTGGCGCTTTCCGATTAACGTCTCTGGATACACCGGTACCGCCACAGTGCAATGGAATTTCAATTACGTAATTTACACGCGCATTACCTAAGTGAACAAGTTGGCTGGCGTAACGGTCCACGGACCAGCCCGAGGTGGGGGAGCGCTCACAGGGCGCGGTGCTGCTCCACGTCCACGAGGAGCTGGCCCAGCACCTGGGTCAGATGGAGGTCATCCGTGACGTGCTGCTCGCGCGTCGGGGACGTCCTTGAAGCTGGCATACCACTCGTCGATCCCGCGCTCGTCCTCCAGGCCGAGGACGAGGAAGAGGGCACGGGAGAACTCCAGCGGAGCCTCACCGACCGCCGTGATGAGCGGGCCGTCATGGGCGACCACGCCGTGCGAGCGAGCCGAGCTGCCGGGGTAGTCGGGGAAGTCGTCGTCGGCGTCGACGATGTGGGCGTGGTGCTCGAGCAGGCCGGCCCGGGCCAGGGCCTGCGTGGCGCCGCAGATGGCTGCCACCGGCACTTCGCGATCGAGGAGGGTGCGGGCGAGGTCGAGCACCTCGCCATGACCCTCACCCCAGGTGTTGCCGCCGGGCAGGACCAGGGCGCCGACGCGCTCCGGAGCGACCTCGCCGAGGGCGGCGTCGGGCAGCAGGCGCAGTCCGCCCAGGGTGCGGACCTCCCGGCCCTCGATCGACGCGGTGCGCAGTCGGAAGCGTCCATCGCCGTCGCGGGTCTGGAAGCCCAGGACGGTCGTGACGTAGGCGTACTCCCAGTCCGCCATGGTGTCGAAGCAGTAGAGGACGACGTCGGCGCTCATGCCTCGACCGTAGACCCGAGGGGGTGGTGGGTCATCCCTCACTCGTCGCGCATGTCGCGGATCGGGTTGCGTCGGATGTTGCGGAGCAGCGGCGGGGTGATCGCGACGAGGGACATGGCCACGATGCCACCCAGGATCAGCCACAGGACGGGCGATCGGAACCCGATGAAGCCGAACGTCGGGTCGGGGGTGAAGACGGCATACGCCAGCTGGGCCATGTGGGTCGCCCGCTCGGCGTAGAGGACGTGGATGGTCCCGGCGATGAGCAGGCCGAGCGCGGCCGCGAAGACGACGATCCGCAGCGCCACCCACAAGGAGTAGGTGAGGTAGACCGAGACGATGTCCGAGCGCTTGGCGCCGATGGCTCGGAAGACGGCGGTCTCGCGGCGGGAGTCGGCGATGACCCGCCCCATCATCGCCCAGATGATGATCGTCGCGATGGCGAAGGCGATGGCGAGCAGGGCGATGATCACCGGCCGGGCCGCCCGCACGATGTCGTCGACGGCGAGGTAGTTCGTGCCGTAGGTCTGCAGGCTGAACGGCATGGTGTCGCACCGTGGCGTCCAGTTCATCATGCAGGAGTTGTCGGCCACGGCCGCGCGCGCCTGCTCCACCCTGGGGAAGGAGGCGATGAAGTTCTGCTGGGTCATCGGCCCCATGAACGGGTCGACCGTCTCCGGTGCCGGAAGGGCGAAGAGCGAGTCATGGCGCAGGGCCTCGGGCAGGGCGGCGAGCGAGTCCTTGGGGATCACGGCGCCGAAGCCGTAGTTCGTGCCGACCAGTCCGCCGATGACCGCGTCCACCCCGGACGTGGACGGGGCGGGCGAGGGCAGCAGCCCGACGACCTGGAAGGTCACCAGCTCGGCGCGAGGCTCGGGCTGCGGGTTGAACTCCTGCTCGAAGGCCCTGACCGCGTCCTGGGCCTTCTTGGTCTCCGCGCTCCGGGTGTCCTTGGTGACCGTGACCATGCCGCACGGGGTGGTCGGGAGGGCCAGCTGCAGCTCGGGGGCGACGTAGTCACGGTTGCCGCGGTTGGCCGCCACCTCCGCGAGCTGGGCGCGCGTCTGCTCGACCCGCGCCAGCTCCGCCTCGTTGCGGTAGCAGCTGACGAAGGTCTGGCCGGTCACCCGGTCACGCAACCGCTGGAACCAGCGGACCTGGGCGGTCGGGTCCTTCGGGCGGGAGGACAGGCCCAGCGCCTCCTTGAACGTCACGAGGGCGTCGTCGGCGGTGATGAGGACGGGCACGCCGCTCCCGGCCGAGGAGTCCTGTCCCCGGGCGAGGAAGGGCTTGAGGAGGGTGTCGTCGACGATCGTGAAGCTGCCCTGCCCGATGGCGGTCTGGAGGGCCTTGGGTGGATCACCGCTCGGCGCCTGCGTGAGGTCCTCCCGGCCTCCGAGGAGCATCCCCAGCCGCAGGTGGCTGAGGTCCCGCGGGACGTAGACCTCCCGAGCGCCGAGGGGCTCGACGAGGGCTCGGAAGGCCGCCTCGTCCTTGGCGCTCGCCTGCACCGGGTGGTCCTTGGCATAGCGCAGCCAGGCCGGCGAGGAGAAGTTCACGCTCTTGCGGTACTCCGGAGGCACTTGGGGATTGGTGTCCTCGACGTAGGGGAGGACCTCGGTGCGCACGTCGTACTCGACCCCGAGCCGCTTGGCCGCGGCCTTGCGGTCGGCGATGTAGGCGACGTGGTACTTCTGGACCTCCGCGATGAGTGCGGCGTCATTGGGGTTCAGGGAGCTCGGGCCCCCGAAGTAGTTGGGACTGCCCTGGACGAGGAACCTCCCGTCGAGGTTCTTGCGCGCGAACGCGGCCAGGCTGTGGCTGGCGCCGTCGACGAGGACGGTGGCCCCGGCCATCACCCCGAAGACCAGGCCGGAGACGATCGTCGTCATCAGCAGTCGAAGACGCTTCGATCGAATCTTGGTGTGCGCCAAGGTGATCGTGTCGCGCAGGCCGATCATGCTCCCACCCCCTCGGGCACGACGAGGCCGTCTCGCAGGCGGATGACCCGGTCCGCGCGGGCCGCCATGTCCTCGTCGTGGGTGACCATGACGACGGTCGTGCCGGACTCGTCGCGGATCTGCTCGAAGAGGTCCATGATCGAGGCGCCGGTGACGCTGTCGAGGTTGCCGGTCGGCTCGTCGGCGAGGAGCAGCTTGGGCTGGTTGAGCAGGGCCCGGGCGATCGCGGCCCGCTGCATCTGGCCCCCGGACATCTCTCGCGGCAGGTGGCGTCCCCGGTCGGCGAGTCCGACCCGGTCGACGAGCTCGAGGGCCCGCTGACGGCGGGGCCCGCGCTTCGCGTGCGCGAACATGCCCGGCACCTCGGTGTTGGTCACGAGCTGGAGGAAGGGCTGGAGGTAGAAGAACTGGAAGACGAACCCGATGGTGGTGTTGCGGAAGGTCGAGAGCTGCCCGTCGCGCATCCGGCCCAGGTCCGCGCCGTCGATGACGATGCGCCCCGCACTCGGCTTGTCCAGGCCGCCCATGAGCTGCAGGAGGGTCGACTTGCCGCTGCCACTGGCCCCGGTGAGCGCGACGAACTCACCCTCGTCGATGGTGAGCGAGACCCCGGCGAGGGCGCGGATCTGCTGCCCGCCGACCCGATAGGTCTTGGCCAGGTCGGTGACCTCGATGAGGGTGCGCCCGGACCGGGGCCGGGCCGGTCGTGACCGGGCGGGAAGGCGGTCGGTATGCCGAGGGCTCACCCGGTCGTGACCGTCGCCCTCGCCCGTGGCCGGGGGAGCGGTGGCTGCCTGCCGCAGGGCCGCCACCGCCGCCTCGAGATCGCCACCGAAGCTCGCGAGAAAGTCCCGTGCGCGCTCATCCATCGCTGCATCCCCTGCCCTCGTGTGGATCGCACGGTAGTGCATCATCCGCAGTAGTGGAAGGGTGTGGCCGGCGCGTCGCTGTCGGCGGGCTGCGGCAGGATGGCCCGGTGAGCGAGAGCGCAGACCGCACCCCCAGCACCCCGGTCCCGGACGAGGTCCGGCACGCGTGGACCGCGTTGGCCGAGCAGGCGAGCGCCGCCCAGTTCGCCTACCACGTCAAGGACGCGCCGACGATCAGCGACGGGGAGTACGACCGCCTCATCCGTGAGCTCACGGCGCTGGAGGAGGAGCACCCCGAGCTCCGCACCCCGGACAGTCCCACCCAGCAGGTCGGTGGGGCGGTCTTCGCGACCGAGTTCACCGCGGTCGACCACCTCGAGCGGATGCTCAGCCTCGACAACGCCTTCAGCCCCGAGGAGGTGCTGGCCTGGGCCGGGCGGGTCGAGCGCGAGGCGAGCGGCACGGCATACCACTTCCTCTGCGAGCTCAAGATCGACGGACTGGCGGTCAACCTCCTCTACGAACGCGGCCGCCTCACGCGCGCGCTCACCCGCGGCGACGGCCGCACCGGCGAGGACGTGACCCTCAACATCCGCACCGTCGCCGGCGTCCCGACCGAGCTGGCGGGGGAGGACCTGCCCGAGCTGGTCGAGGTCCGCGGCGAGGTCTTCTTCCCGATCGAGGCGTTTGCGGAGCTGAACGCCGCGCAGGTGGCGGCCGGCAAGCCGCCCTATGCCAACCCGCGCAACGCCGCGGCCGGATCGCTGCGCCAGAAGGACCCCCGGATCACGGCCGCCCGGCCGCTGCGGATGCTTGTCCACGGGCTCGGCAAGAGCGTCGGCCTGGACGTGACGCGTCAGTCCCAGTCCTATGACCTCCTCAAGGAGTGGGGCCTGCCCACCTCGACGCACTACCGGGTCCTGGACACCATCGAGGAGGTCCAGGCCTTCATCGTGCGCACCGGCGAGCACCGCCACGACGTCGAGCACGAGATCGACGGGGTCGTGGTCAAGGTGGACGAGGTCGCCGTCCAGCGCCAGCTCGGGTCCACCTCGCGTGCCCCCCGGTGGGCCATCGCCTACAAGTTCCCGCCCGAGGAGGTCAACACCAGGCTCCTCGACATCCAGGTCGGCGTCGGGCGCACCGGTCGCGTCACCCCGTTCGGCGTCATGGAGCCGGTCCTGGTGGCGGGCTCCACCGTCGAGCGGGCGACCCTGCACAACGCCGACGAGGTGCGTCGCAAAGGGGTCCTCATCGGCGACACCGTCGTGCTCCGCAAGGCCGGCGACGTCATCCCCGAGATCCTCGGTCCGGTGGTCGCCCTGCGGGACGGGACCGAGCGCGAGTTCGTCATGCCCAGCCACTGCCCGGCCTGCGGGTCCCCGCTCGCGCCGGAGAAGGAGGGCGACAAGGACATCCGCTGCCCCAACGCCCGCACCTGCCCGGCCCAGCTCGTCGAGCGCCTCTTCGGCCTCGCCGGCCGCGGCGCCTTCGACATCGAGGCCCTCGGCTACGAGGGGGCCCTGGCCCTGCTCGACAGCGGCGTCCTCACCGACGAGGGTGGCCTGTTCGACCTCGGGGTCGAGCAGATCGCCCGACTCCCGCTCTACACCCGGGCCGCGAAGCGGACCGATCCCGAGGACTGGGTCGTCGACGGACGCGTCCTGTCCGCCAACGGGCACAAGCTGCTCGCCAACCTCGAGGCCGCCAAGTCCCAGCCTCTCTGGCGGGTCCTCGTGGCCCTCTCGATCCGGCACGTGGGCCCCACGGCAGCCCGGGCACTCGCCCAGCACTTCGGGTCGATGGCGGCCATCGCCGGCGCCGGCACCGAGGAGCTCTCGGCCGTGGAGGGCGTCGGGGGCGTGATCGCCGAGTCGGTGCGCCAGTGGTTCGATGCCCCGGGCAACGAGTGGCACCGCGAGATCGTCGACCGGTGGGCCGCCAGTGGAGTCCGCATGGTCGACGCCCGCGACGACTCGATCGCCCAGACCCTCGCCGGCCTCACGGTGGTCGTCACCGGGTCCCTCGAGGGCTTCAGCCGCGACTCCGCCAAGGAGGCGATCCTCGCGCGCGGCGGCAAGGCCGCCGGCTCGGTGTCGAAGAACACCGACTACGTCGTCGTCGGTCCGGGCGCGGGCTCGAAGGAGGCCAAGGCCCGTGAGCTGGGCCTGACGATCCTCGACGAGGCCGGCTTCGTGCGGCTGCTGGAGTCGGGGACGCCGGACTGAGGTCGAAGGGTCAGGCCCGCCCCTTCATCTGGCGCTCGATGGCTTCCTTGAGCGCCTTGCCGGCATCGGCGAGGTTCTGCGGGACCCCGTCCTTGAAGGCATCGGTGATGGCCTTGTCGAGGAGCTTGGGGTCGGCCGTCCGCATCCACTGGATGATCTCGTGGCCGTCGCGCTCGGCGGTCCACCGGAACAGGTCCTTGACGTTCCAGCCGGTCCCGGCCTGCCCCTTGAGCCAGTTCAACGACGGCAGGTCCTGGTTGACCACGTCACGCCAGTGCAGGTTCGGGTGGTTGGGCACCGAGTAGCGGCTGCCCAGGAAGCGGGGGATGTCGTTGAGGATGTCGCGCAGGGCGGACTGCAGCGAGCCGAGGTCGGTCACCGAGTTCTTCAGGCCCTTGACCTTCGGCACGACCTCGGCGGCCAGGGCCGACACGCGCGTCGTCGCCTGCTCGATGACGAGGGGGGTCGCCAGGCCCAGGGTGATGGCGAGCTCGGCGAGGTAGGACAGGATCGCGCCGACGATCTGGGCGAGGGCGTCACGCAGCAGTGCGTGGACGAAGCCGACGAGCATCGCCGCGCCCTCGAGCCCGACCGAGATCCCGCGAGCGCTCCCCGACAGCACCGAGAGGGCCTGGGCCTGCTCGGCCACCCGCCGACGATAGGCCTCGACGTCCTTGCCCTTCATCTGGCCGATCTTCGCCTCGGCCCCGGACTCCAGCTCGTACTTGATCTCGGCCAGGTACGCCGAGACGTTGAGCATCGTGCCGGCGTGGGCCTTGACGCCCTCGGGGTTCCCGGCGAGGTCGTCGAACCAGCCCTTGATCGGCTCCAGGTGGTCGATCAGCCAGCCGATGCCGGCAGCGAACAACGAGCCCAAGGGGTCCGAGACCGTGGCGGCCACGTCGAACCCGAGGGCGACACCGCTGAGGACCCCGTCGACCCAGTCGCGGTCCTCGATGGCCTTGGCCAGGGAGGCGGTCGAGTCGAAGATGCCGGCGCCGGTCAGCTGCCCGCGCGCCTCCGGGGAAACGACGATCGTCATCAGCGACCGGCCTTCTTCACGGCCGAGCTGGCGTCGTCGTCATTGCTGTCGTGGGTGTCGGCCATGGCCAGCAAGGTGGTGGCCGTCTCGCCCAGGCTGCTCGCCTGCCCCGAGACGACACTCTTGAAGACCGAGAGCAGGGCCGTGGCGCCCACCGCGAGGAAGCCGTTGATGACCCCGAAGGCCAGCGGGTCGATGGTCGTCTCGACGGCGTCGGCCGCAGACGTGACATTCGCCTGCAGCTGCGTCAGCTCCTTCGCGTGATTGCGGATGAGCGGGGTGTCGACCTCGATGTACACCCGTCGAAGTCTAGGGAAGGACCCGGTCGGGCGGCCATGGGGAGGACTCCCCGCATGCCGGTAGGGTCGCGCCCATGGACGCCCTGGACGGACTGCAGTGGGGGACCCGCCTCTTCCTCGTCATCGTCCTCCTCGGCATCGTGGTCCTGGCGGCCCTGCCCCTCGTGGTCCTCGTCAGGCCCGTGGTGACCGAGGCGATGCGCTCCGGTCGCGCGGGGGACTGGTGGCTGCCCTTCCTGCCCGACGACTCCGGGGCCTTCGGGCCGCTGGCGAGCAACGCCTGGTGGTCGGTGTTCCGTGCGCGGGAGCGAGGAGCGGCCGGCGGGCTGGCGTGGCGGTGGGGCTTCTGGGTGGTGATGGCCGTGGCGCTGTCGGCGATTGCGGGGTGGATCGTGGTGATGGCGGTGCGTCTGGTCCGGCTCGGCTGGTCCTGACCCCGCCACGTCTCAGCGCCCGTGGGGCTGGTCCTCGTCCTCGCCTCCGCGGGCGGCCCGCGTCACGGCACGGCGTTCCTCCAGCGAGGCCCCGATCGTGTCGAGCTCAGGGGCCTGCTCACCGAAGGTCTCGCGCGCCGACGCCAGCAGCTGCGCCGAGACCGTCTCCTGCGCCTGCCCGAGGGCCGCGATGATCCGGTCAGCGAGGGCGCGGCCGCCGTCGCGGCAGGCCTCCTCCTCGAGCCGGAGCGCGGTCAGCGACCCACCCCCGTTGACGGTGACGGTGACCCCCTCGACCGACGCGGTGCCCGTGAGGGCATCCGCCTGCGCTCGCCACTGGAAGGCGCGCTGGGCCCGGACCACCAGCGCCCGGAGCTCCTGGTCGCTCGGGACGTCATTGAGGAAGGCATCCGCACCGGTCACCACGTGCCTCCCTCGCGCCCGCCGTCCGGGCTGCCCGGATCCACCAGCGGCTGCGGCGGCGGTGTGCTGGCCCGGACCTCGGCATCGAGGGCGTTGACCGCGTTGTCCCGCTCCCCCCAGGCCTGGACCGAGGCGGCGTGCGCCGCGGAGCGCACCTGTGCCTGCGCCGCGGTCAGTGCCTCGAGCACGGCGCGCTCGACGGCTCGGGCGCCGCGAGCGGCCGAGGCGTCGCTGATCCGAAGGTCGGTGAGGAGGCCGTCGGGGCGCACACTGACGCGCACGCCGCCGCCGTCGGCGGTGCCGTGCCCGAGGAGGGCCTCGACCTCGCGACGCCACGCCGTGGCCCGCTCCGCGCGGTCGCGCGCCTGCTCGACCTGCTCGTCGACCTCAGCGGCATACGCCGCCTTGACGGCCTCGGGGTCCTCGGGAACGGAGGGCATGGAGGGCACTGTATCGGGGGCTTGACGGGGTCAGGCCAGGACGAGGGTTACCTCGTCGACCGCCTCGCTGCCCAGCTCGACGACGAGGGCGCCGGTTCCGCGCTCGGCGAACCGCCAGTCAGTGCCGTCGTGCTCGATGGGGTAGTAGGTCGACGGAGCCCCGACATGGTGCACCCGACCCTCCTTGAGCTGGAAGGCCTGGTGGGTGTGACCCGTGAGGAGCACCAAGGGGGTGTCCTGCTCGGCCAGTCGTCGCTCGACGGACTCGGCATCCCTGAGGACGAACCACTCGTGGGTGCTCCGGGAGCGCACCGGGTGGTGCTGGAGGAGCAGGATCGGCTCGTCGACCGCCCGGGCCTCGTCGAGCGCGTCCAAGGTGCGCCCACCCAGCCCCTCGATCCGCCCGAGTTCGTTGGTGGCCACGCCGACCACCCGCCAGGCCCCGAGTCGCTCGGGCAGCGGACCGAACACCGACCTGATCGAGTCGTCGAGGTCGTGGTTGCCCGGCACAGCGAGGATCGGCACCCCGGGGTATGCCGCGTGCAGGCGCTCGCGGACCGCCTCGGCTCCCACGACGCTCCCGTCGTCGCAGATGTCGCCCGTGAGCGCAATGGCGTCGACCTCACCATGGCCGCGAGCTGCGGAGAGCACCGTCTCGAGCCGAGCTGCCGCGTCGATGTCGGGGTGGTGGGTCGTGGCCCCCGGCGCGTGCAGGTGGGTGTCGGAGAGGTGGAGCAGACGCATGCACCGACGCTACTTGGACTCACCGACGGGGCGGAGAGGTCACCGACGTGGCCTGCGCCACGCCGACCTCGATGCCCTGCGCGCCCGGGGCCGCCGATCGGCCACGCGCCGCGAACACCGCCGTGCGCTGCATCAGGTAGCTCGCCACGAAGAGAGTGGACTCGGTGAGGACCTTGGCCAGGGCGAGCGATCCGGTGAGCACGACCAGTCCCTCCATGAGGAGGGCGTTGGCGAGCAGTACGGCCGCAGCAAGCGCGGCATACCGGGGGAGGGCCGTGCGCAGGGGGACCACGCCGGCACCGCCGAAGACGAACCGGCGGTTGATGGTGAAGTTCGCGCTGGCGCTGACCAGCCGCGCCCCGATGACCGACCACAGCAGGCTGCCGGTCAGCGAGTAGAGCAGAGCCAGGGCGAGGACATCGAGGGCGAAGGCGAGCAGCGAGGAGGCGGTGAACGCCAGGAGCTGACCCCAGACCGCGATCGAGTCCCGCACCGGGCGGAAGTGGCTGGAGGCGTTCTCGTCGAGGTAGATCGTCGCAATCTCGATCTCCTCGATCCGCTGACCGGCGCGGGAGGCCGCGAGCAGGACGCGCAGCTCGTACTCGAAGCGCTCCCCGGGGATGTCGAGGAGCTCGGGCAGGCGCGCCGACGGGTGCCCGCGCAGCCCGGTCTGGGTGTCGAAGACGCTCTGACCGGTGGCCAGGCTGAAGGCATGCCGCGTCAGGGCGTTGCCCCAGCGGCTGCGCCGCGGCACCGCCCCGGTGAAGCGGCGACCGCCGAGGACGAGGTCCGCCGCGCCCTCATCGAGCCGGTCCGCCACGCGCAGGATGTCGACGACGCTGTGCTGGCCGTCGCTGTCGGCGCACACCACGGACGTGCCGGGCGCGGTGGCCAGAACGTGGGCGAACCCGGTCTTGAGCGCAGCGCCCTTCCCGCGGTTGACCGGGTGGGTGAGCACCTCGGCACCGGCGGCGGCGACGGCGGCGAAGCGGCCGGCATACGCCTCTGGACTGCCGTCGTCGACGACGACGACCGGACCGGCCTGGGCGGCGACGAGGTCCCGGACGAGGTGGACGAGCCGGTCATCGGGCTCGTACGCGGGGATGAGGATGGCGGTGCGATCGGGCGCGGTCATCGGTGGTCACCCGGCGATGTAGATGATGTCGGAGGTGCCGCGCTCCTGGCCCTTGCCGAGCGGGTTGTTGACCAGGGCATCGCCGAGGACCATCGTCGTCGAGCCGCCGCCGTCGAGGTTGTAGGCGACCTGGGCCCCGTGCTCGACGAAGATCTGTGCGAACTCGGTCATCGTCACGCCCTTGCTGTAGCCCGAGCTGCGACCGTCGGCGGCGATGAACAGCAGGTGGTTGTCGGCGACCATGCCGATCCCGGTGCGGGGCTGGCTGCCCTGGATCGAGTGGTTCCCGACGTTGGTGTCGACCTCGACGCTGTCGATGCCGCGGAGCACCACGCCGCTGTCGACGATGCCGGGGCCGAAGGACCAGGTCTGCCAGACACCGTCGTCGAGCAGGGCCTGGGCATTCGTCGTCGTCTCGTCGTAGAGCCTGAGCGAGCCGTCGGTGCGGAAGGCCAGCCCCTGGCGGGCCCCGGCGTCGCGGAAGGCCACGCCGTTGCGGATGACGATGCCGGTCTCCCGGAAGCCGTAGTAGTCGCCGTTGACGGCGAAGACCGCGCCGGCCTGCTGGGCGATGACCGAGGGGTTGGCGATGATGTTGGTGCCGAACTGGTCGTTGGCGAAGGCCGAGCGCAGGATGGTGGCGTCGGTGATCTTCACGTCCGCGACGTAGTAGGTCACCGTGCTCGCGCCCGACCCCGTCACCACCGTGGTGATCGCGATCTGCGCCGTGTCGCTGGTGTAGCCATCGGCCGTCGTCGTCCCTGTGGCCGCGGCCTGCGCTGCCTGGACCGTGCCGGACGTGACGGCCGAGGCATTGCTCACCTCGATGTGGTCGAGCACATAGCGGTTGAGGGCCCAGCCGGTGCCGGCGCTGACGGTGAACAGGCCGGCAAGGCCGCCGCCGAGGAGGGCACGCCGGCTCGGTCCTCGACGGGTCGGGGCGGCGGTCTCGGCCGGAGCCTGGGTGGCCTCGGTGGGCGTCTGCTGGGGCGGGGTCATCGTCGTCATAGAGCCAGTCAAGGGCGGCCAGTTGTGTTGTGGCTGTGGGCCATCCATGCCTGTCACATGCGTCCCCCGGACGGGTCAGCGCACGAGCAGATGCCCGTATGCCGGGTGCCCGCCCGGCGAGGGGTGGGCACCCGGCACACGGGCGCGGGGACGGCGAGGGGAGGTCAGCCGCGGGGGCCGCCCATGCCGCCGCCGGTGGCCTGGCCGGCCGTCGCGGTCGCGACCGAGCTGCCGTTGACGGTGATCTCGTAGCCCTGTCCCGCGACGATCGCGTCGCTGGCGACCACGACGTTGGCGACCTGCTTGAGCGTGGTGAACGAGACGATCACCTTGCCGTCCTTCACGACCTCGACCGTGGCGCCGGCGGGCGCCGAGACGTTGGCCTGGACGAAGCTCCCGGACTCGGGCGCCTCGGCCATGCCGGCGCTGCCGGCCGCGATCAGCGTGCCACCGGTGTAGGTGATGCCGCCGTTGGAGTCCAGGCTGCCGTTGCCATTGCTGGTCGGGCCTGCCACCGTCGTCGTGCCGCCGGAGATGACGATGGTGCCATTGCTGTCGAGGCCGTCCCCACCGGCGTTGACGGTGAGCTCGCCGCCGCTGATGGTCAGCAGGGAGCCGTCGTTCTGCATGCCGCCACCGCCGCCACCACCGCTGGAGGAGCTGCCGCTCGTAGCGTTGAGGCCGTCGTCGGAGCTCGTCACCGACGTCGTGCCGCCGGCGATCGTGATCGTGCTGCCCTCGAGGCCCTCGTTGGCCCGCGCGACGGTCACGGTGCCCCCGGTGATCGCAAGGTCTCCCTCGGCGTGGACGCCGTCGTCGCCGGCAGTGATCATCACGCTGCCACCGCTGACGACGACGTCGCCATACTGTGCGTCGGTCTCGTTCGTGGACTTCAACCCGTCCTGGGCCGCGGTCAGGTCGAGCGTTCCGTCCTGGACCACGAGGTAGTCCTTGCCGCGGATCGCGTCGTCGGCCGCGTTGACCTTGAGGGTGCCGCCGAGGACGACAAGGCCGTCCTTGGACGCGATGCCGTCGGCGGTGTTTCCGGTCACGGTGAGCGAGCCGGTGCCGCCGATCGTGAGGTCGGCCATCGAGAAGATGGCGGCGTCGACGGCGTCCTCGCCGCTCGTGTCGTAGCCGGTGCCATCGGCCACCGTGTTCGTGGTCCCCTCGGCGAGGACGACGACCACCTCGTCGGCAGCCCGTACGTCGATCGCGGCCCCACCCTGGTTCGCGATGCTCGCATTGGACAGGACGATGCGGACCTTGCCCTCGGCGGAGCTGTTGACGACGACCCGGCCGTCGGAGAGCGTGCCCGAGAGGACATAGGTGCCGGGCTCGGTGATCTCCACGTCGCCGCTGCCGAGCGTGATCGCCTGGGCGCTCGCTGCGTCGTAGTCGACGTCATCGGCCTGGGCGTGGATGGTGTAGCTCGCGTCGGTGTCCGCAGTCGAGCTGCTCGACGAGGCCGAGGTCGTCGACCCGGCGTTGGCGATCGAGCCGAGGTTCGTGCCGCACGCCGCGAGGGTCAGGGCAGCAGAGAGGGCGACGAGGCCCTTGGTCAGTCGGGTGTTCTTCATGATGGGTTCCTTGTCGTTCGTGGAGGGAGAGTGGGTCCGAATTGCGGGGCGAGGATGGGTTAGCCCGCGACGGCCAGGAGAGGGTCGGTCAGGATGCGGTGCCACTTGAGGTGGGGGAGCGAGGCGTCGGTGACCGCGAGGCCGGCGCCGTACTTGCTCAGGCGTGCCGGCCGGTGACCCAGCCGCCAGAGGGCACGGTCGACGCCGGTCGGGGTGGAGCCCGCCTTGGTCTCCAGGATCGCGACGCCGGGTAGCCGGACTGGACGCCCATCCAGCCCCCGCCAGCACAGGTCGGTGTCGACGGTCGCGCGGGCTCCGACCGACAGGAAGGCCAGGGTGCTCCGTCGGTAGTCGACCTCGAGGACGGGGCAGAGCCCTTCGACGGACACGTCCGTGACACCGTGGGCCCGAAGCGTGCTGTCGACGAAGGCCAGCGAGCCCTCGTTCAGCTCCGGACCCGGCAGGCGGGTGAGCTCGGTGCGCGTCTTGACCGTCGTTCCCCGGGGCCCGCGCGTCTTGACCTCGAGGAAGGCCAGCCCGGAATCCACATAGCAGCGGGTGCGGACCTTGAAGCGGCGCCGCCTGGACCGTCCGCCATCGTGGTATGACCGCCGGTCCGCGGTGTCGTAGTAGGTCGAGACGTAGCCGAACGTCCGCCGGTCGTCGATGTCCAAGGCGACGGCGTCCTCGCAGACTGCGTCGATGACCCGGTCCAGCGCTGACTCGGGGACGAGGTACTTGCGGTCCACGCGGGTCATGCGCTCTGCGTGCTCGGCGAGGACGTCCAGCCCGACGGCGGGCAGGTCGGCCAGCACCGCGGCATACGGCCGGTCCGGACCGGAGTGGGGGCGGGATGGGTATGCCGCGGGGCCGGATCCGCGGAGAGCCAGGACGGTCATCGGGTCACCTCCACCGAGGTGACGCGGGGTGCCTTGGCAGCGGGAGCGTCCACGGTCGTGACGCTCACCAGCGTGGTGTCGTTCACCAGGTCTGTCCGGCGCACCGCGAGGTCGACGACCTCGCACCCCAGGACCCGCTCGACGTGGGCGCGCAGGGACGTGTGGTCCGTGTGGGCGCGGTCGAGGAGGAGGTCCTGGCGACGGGTGCGGCGGGACACCGCCGGGTGGTCGCCGACGTACACGGCGAGCAGCACCAGTGCCATGAGGGCCATTGCGAGCATCGGCTGCGCCACCCCGATGCCGCCGATCAGGCCGAGGGCGAGCGCGGCGAAGTAGTGGGCCACCTCGGTCTGGTTCAGCTCCTCGGAGCGCAACCGGATGATCGAGAGCACCCCGAACAGGCCCAGGCCGAGCCCGACCGAGGCGGTCATGGTGGACAGGGCCGCGGCCACAGCAAGGACCCCGATGTTCACCCCGAGGTAGGCCACGACGAGGTCACGGCGCCGGTGGCGGGCGAGGAAGAGCGCGACGAGGGCGCCGATCGCCACGAGGTCGGCGGCGATGAGAACGGGGTTCATGGGTCACTCCTGGAGGATTGGCCCGCGGCTGGCGCGGTGTCGTTCCTCCATTGGGCCCAACGGCCTTGTCACCCCCCAGTGGGGTCGCTGTGCGGCCTCTGTGCGTCACCCGAACGCCGGGTGAGGGCTCCTCGTCAGCGCTTGCGCACGGTGTAGGAGTCCACTTGGGTCCCCGACACGTCGTAGAAGTCGAAGCGCAGCTCGCTCTGGGTGGCGAGGACGACTTGGGCGCCCCAGTTCGACCGGAAACGGACCTGACTGCCCTCGACCGGTGCGCCGAAGTCGTAGCGCTCAGCGCCACCGAGGCCGTTGACGAAGTAGACGATGCCATCGCGTTGGATGCGCTCATAGGTGTGCGCGTGCCCCGACAGCACGGCGTCGGCGCCCCATTCGGCGAAGGGCCACTGCATCCAGCTGGTCGAGCCATGGGAGCTGTCCGAGGAGTACGGCGGGTGGTGGTCGACGACGACATTCCACCGTGACGTGGAGGCCGCCAGCTGCATGCGCAGCCACCTCCCTTGGACGGAGTCGGCCGTCGTGCCGTCGGGCTCGTCCTGGTTGGAGTTGAGGACGAAGAGGTGGACGGGGCCCTGGACCACGTCGTAGTAGCGCTCGTTGCCCGAGCTGTTGGGGTAGTCCGTGCCGGGCAGGGTGAAGTAGTCCGTGTAGGTCTGGGGTGCCGGGTCGGCATCGCTGATGTCGTGGTTGCCGAGCGCCGTGAAGAACGAGTTCTTGGCGGCAGCGCCGTGCGGGCAGGCCGTCCCCGTCGTCGTGACGTCCTTGAGCCAGTTGCAGTAGAAGCGGCCGACGGCATTGTCGTAGCGGTCGGAGCCTCTCCCGCCGGCCTCCGAGTAGTAGACATCCCCCAGGCCGACGATGAAGGACGGTTTCCAAGACGAGACCAGCTGGGCGACCGCTGCCTCGTTGCTGTCCCCAAAGCCGAAATCCCCGATAACGGCGAAGGTGATCGGCGGCTCGGGGCTCGGCGTTGTGCTGGGTGTCGGGGTGGGTGTTCGAGTCAGGGTGGGGGTTGGGGTCAGGGAGGGGGTTTGCGAACCCGGAGCCGGAGTGCTCGCTGTTGGTTGCGAAGCACCCGGCGCTGCAACTGGCCGGGAAAGCAGGAGTCTGCCCGCGCCGGCAGCTAGGCCGATGATGACGGCTGCGGCCACCAGATAACTCGAGAGGAACGGTGCTACGTGCCGTCTGAACTTCCCCGGTCGGCGGTGTCGTTGGCCCCGGGTGCTTGTCACGGCGCCATGATAAGCGTTGC
>JAIUOP010000016.1 GCA_020161815.1 Actinomycetota bacterium
ACTAAACTCTTGCTCTTGTGGCCCTCACCATCGGAATCGTCGGACTGCCCAATGTCGGCAAGTCCACGATGTTCAACGCCCTGACCAAGAACAACGTGCTCGCCGCGAACTACCCGTTCGCGACGATCGAGCCCAATGTCGGCGTCGTGCCGCTGCCGGATGCCCGGCTCGGGCGGCTGGCCGAGATCTTCGGGTCCGAGCGGATCCTCCCGGCGACGGTGTCCTTCGTCGACATCGCCGGCATCGTCAAGGGTGCCTCGGAGGGGGAGGGGCTGGGCAACAAGTTCCTCGCCAACATCCGCGAGGCCGACGCGATCTGCCAGGTGGTGCGGGCCTTCGAGGACGGCGACGTCGTGCACGTGGATGGGCGGGTCTCGCCGGAGTCCGACATCGAGACGATCCACACCGAGCTCATCCTCGCTGACCTGCAGACGCTCGAGAAGGCGGTGGCGCGCCTCGAGAAGGAAGCGCGGATCAAGAAGGACTCAAAGCCCCTGCTGGACAACGCTCTTGCCGCCCAGAAGGTCCTGGAGGCCGGGCACACCCTGTATGCCGGGGGCGCAGCCGGAGGCGTCGACCTCGAGTTGGCCTCGGGGCTGGGGCTGCTGACGACCAAGCCCTTCATCTATGTCTTCAACCTCGACGAGGACCAGCTCGCCGACGCGGAGCTGCAGTCGCGGCTGGCGGCGTCGGTCGCGCCGGCGGACTGTGTCTTCCTCAACGCCAAGCTCGAGATGGACCTCATGGAGATGTCCGAGGAGGACGCCCTCGAGATGCTCCAGTCCTTCGGGGCCGAGGAGTCGGGGCTGGACCAGTTGGCGCGCGTGGGGTTCCACACCCTCGGTCTGCAGACCTACCTCACGGCCGGACCGAAGGAGTCGCGGGCGTGGACGATCCGGCAGGGATGGACCGCGCCGCAGGCCGCCGGGGTCATCCACACCGACTTCCAGAAGGGCTTCATCAAGGCCGAGGTCGTCTCCTTCGCCGACCTCGACGAGGCGGGCTCGATGGCGGCGGTGAAGGCCGCCGGGAAGGCGCGCCTGGAGGGCAAGGACTACGTCATGCAGGACGGCGACGTCGTGGAGTTCCGCTTCAACGTCTAGGGAGCTCCCGCACGAATCACCGGCCAGTGATGCGGTCGCGGAGCACCCCTGCTCGCCTTTTCCGTCAGGGCACTCGGCTGCTGTACCGCTGGCGCGCTGCCTCTCCTGAGGTACCGACGAAAGTCCCGATCGTCGCCCACGACATGCCGGCCTCGCGGGCGGTCTTGACGGCGCTGATCAGGTGTCGTTCGGCGGCCGATTGCTCGGCGACGGCGGCCCGGAGTTGCCTGATCGCCATGACGTCGAGCTCGTCTCCAGCGTTCGGCTCGTAATCCTCGAAGCGCGCGGCGAGTTCGTCGGCGTGGGCAAGGATCCCTTCAACGGTGCGGGGCATTGTCATCACCTCAGGAAATTCTCGCGGGCCCGCATGGCGTGGAGGATTTCGGCCTCGGCTAGTCCTTGCTTGCGCGGACTGCGCAGTGTTTCTCATCATTGACATCCGCTCTGAAACATCTACAATGAGAAACATGCCAGCACCCAGTCCGCGCATGAGTTCCGACCAGCAGGCGGACCTCGAACGGCTGGGCGCCCGGGTTCGTGAACGACGGAAGGCCCTGGGCGTCACGGCGGTCGCCTGTGCCGAAGCTGCCGGCGTCTCGCGCGTCACGTTGCACCGGATCGAGACGGGCAACCCTTCGGTCACCATCGGCGCCTACATCAACGTCGCTGCCGCCCTCGGCCTCCACCTCGTCATTCCGATTCTCGACCCTCCATCGGCCCAGACGCGGTCGGTCACGGTCGGGGACTACCCCGGCCTGCGCACGCTGGCATGGCAGACGGACGCGGGCACCACCGTCACCGAAGCCGAGGCTCTCAACCTCTACGAACGCGGGTGGCGACACCTCGATCAGGAAACCCTCACCGATCGGGAGAAGGCGTTCGTCCAGCACCTCGCGGACACCTACAGCAACGGTCGGCTCCTTGTTTAGGCGCCGGCACCACCAGCGGGTGGCCGAGGTGCTGTCGATGCTCGACGCACCACTCCTGGCCGAGCACAACTGCTGGTTCGGGGGTGGCACCGCGCTCGTCCTCGCCAACGGTGAGTTCCGCGAGTCGGTCGACATCGACTTCCTGGTCTCCGACCAGCGTTCCTACCGACAATTGCGCCAGATGGTGAGGGACCAGGGGCTGGACGTCCTCGCCACACGCGAGCTGACGCTGGCTCGCGCACCTGTCGTCGACGGCTACGGCATCCGGGCTTCCCTTCTCGTGGCCGGGGTTGCGATCAAGTTCGAGGTCATCCATGAGGGCCGCATCGCACTCGACACTCCCTCCACGGACGACGAGGTCCACGGAGTCCGGATCCTGACGCGGACCGACCAGGTCGCCACCAAGCTGCTCGCCAACGACGACCGATGGGCAGACACGTCCGCGTTCAGCCGCGACCTCATCGACCTCGCGATGATGAGGCCCGACAGGGTCGCGCTGACAGCCGGCGCCCGCAAGGCCGTTCGCGCCTACGGCGTGACCCTGGGCCAGAGTTTCGACAAGGCCGTCACCTTCCTGGGTGAGCGGCCGGAACGTCTCGAGGTATGCCTGCGAGCGCTCAAGGTCGATGTGCCCCGCGCTGTGGTCTGGCAGCGCATTCGCGACCTGTCGCTGCGGTCCGAAAGGCTCGACATCTTCGCCCAGGGAGGGGAGTAACTGCCCGTGTCTCGCCGTGTGCTGTGGGCAACCCTCGCCCTGAGCCTGCTGGTCACCGTGGCCCTGTATGCCGTGCGGCTGGCTCCCCTCGAATCCGTCCTCACCGCGCGTGGTCACGGCATCGTGGCCCTGGAGCTGGCGGGCACCGGCCCTCGCTTCACCGCCGTCATGAACGACTGGGGCGTGGAGGGCGTGGCCGCGGCAAGGGCCCAGACGCGCTGGGACTTCCTCTGGATCCCGGCCTATGCCACTGCCCTATGGGCTGCGCTCCAGCTTGCAGCGCGCTCGGCCACCGGCCGTCTCCGCCGCACCGGAGTGCGGCTAGCGACCCTCGTCCCGGTCGCGGCCGCCGCGGACGTCGTGGAGAACGTCGCGCTCCTCACCGCCCTGCGTGGCTCCTTCGTCGACGTCCTCGCGCCCCTGGCGACGCTTGCCGCGCTCGTGAAGTTCGCGATCCTCCTCGGCGGCCTCGCCGTGATCGTCGGGGCGCTCGTGCGGGTCAGCGCGAGAGGCGCCGGTTCACCGCGCGGCTGAGCCACGACGGGCCCATCGCCGAGGCACCCAAGAGAGCTCGCGCCTGCACTCCGACGGCACGATGTACGGTGCGCGGCAACGGGATTCGCCGTTCCGACGGGACCACCAGTCCCACGATCTCGCCGGCGACGTCCTGGGCCACCAGGCGCACGCCGAGGCGCCGCTTCGCGGCCACGTCCATGCCCTCGACCATGGGCGTGTCCACGAACAGCGGCCAGACCGCGCTCACCGTGATGTCGTCGGCCTCCCACTCCAGGTCGAGTGCCTCGGTCAGTCCGCGCACGGCGAACTTCGTCGCCGAGTAGGTCGCGAGCTCGGCCTGTCCGTAGATGGCCGAGGCCGAGCACAGGTTGACCACGTGCGCGCCCGGGGTCGCCCTGAGGAACGGGTATGCCGTCCAGCAGCCCGTGAGGACGCCGGTCACGTTGACCTCGACCGCCCGCTGCTGGGCCGGCAGGTGGATCTCGGCGAACGGCCCTGACTGGAGGATGCCGGCGTTGTTGACGAGCACGTCGATCCGGCCCCCGCTGCCCTCCGTGAGGGCCTCGAGAGCCTCCAGCCACTGGCTCGCATCCCGCACGTCGAGCCGGCCGGTGACGACCCGGCGCTACCCCGCCGCGGCGACGGCCGCCAGGCCGGCCACGTCGATGTCGAAGGCACCCGCCCGCCAGCCCCGGCGGGCGAAGGTCAGTGCGGTGGCCCGACCGATCCCGGAGGCGGCTCCAGTGACGAGGACGGTGCGCGATGTCATGGACAGGACGCCAGCGCGACCTCGCATCGTGGACGGGGCCCCTCCCGGGCGGGGGATCCGTGCGAAGGTGGGCACGCGGCATACGGCGTGGGGTGGTTGGCCCTGCGCACCCACCCACGCGAAAGGCATCCGATGGCGCTTCACCTGGGCGACAAGGCCCCCGACTTCACCGCCGAGAGCACGGCCGGCACGATCAACTTCCACGAGTGGGCGAAGGACAGCTGGGTCGTCCTCTTCAGCCACCCCGCGGACTTCACCCCGGTGTGCACCACCGAGCTCGGACGCGTCGGGCAGCTCGCGCAGAAGTGGGCCGACCGCGGCGTGAAGCCGATCGCGCTGTCCGTGGACTCGGTCGAGGACCACAACACCTGGAAGCCGGACATCGAGGAGTTCAGCGCGACGAGTGTGGACTACCCGATCATCGCCGACCCGGACAAGACGGTCGCCGAGCTCTACGACATGATCCACCCGGGTCAGGGCGACACCTCCTCGGTGCGCTCGGTCTTCATCATCGACCCGGCGGGCACCATCCGGCTCACGATGACCTACCCCAAGTCCACCGGCCGCAACTTCGACGAGATCCTGCGCTGTGTCGACGCCCTGCAGGAGGCCGACCGCGGAGCCTGCGCCACGCCGGTCGACTGGCAGCCCGGGGACAAGGTGATCGTGCCGCCCACGGTCTCGACCGAGGAGGCACGCGAGCGCTTCGACGACGTCGTCGAGATCAAGCCCTACCTGCGCACCGCCCGCGTCCGAGGCTGAGCCTCCCTTTGACACGGGGTGTGGCGGCCTTCGGGAGCCGTCACACCCCGTGTCATTTGGCAGGATGGGAGCCATGCCATCCACCCCCTCGCAGTCCTTGGTCGACCTCGCCCGCGCTGTCGGCATCGCCACCGACTTCTGGGACTGGAAGGGCCAGCACACCGTGGTCTCGGCCGAGAGCATCCGGGCCGTGCTCGCCGCCCTCGACATCGACGCCCACGACGAGGAGAGCACCCAGCGGGCGCTCGCGGAGCACGAGATCGGGCCGTGGCGCCGCGTGCTCCCACCGACGGTCGTCGCCCGCGAGGGGTGGACACCGTGGGTCCCGGTCCACCTCCCGCACGGCAGCGAGGTGCACGTCGTCGCCACCCTGGAGGACGGGACCGAGCGCGTCGTCCCGCAGGTCGACCGCTGGGTCGAGCCGCGCGAGGTCGATGGTGCGCTGGTCGGCGAGGCGACCGTCGAGCTGCCCGGGGACCTGCCGACGGGATGGCACACCCTCACGGCCGTCGTCGAGGGGCCGGACGGATCGTCCACCTCGACGAGCGCCACCCTCGTGGTCACCCCCCAGCGGCTCGAGCTGCCGGACGCCCTGCGCGAGAAGCCGGCGACCGGCCTGCTGGCCCAGCTCTACCAAGTGCGCTCGCGCGAGAGCTGGGGCGTCGGTGACCTCCATGACCTCGGCACCCTCGCGTCCTGGGCCGCCGGAGACCTCGGGGCCGACTTCGTGCTCGTCAACCCGCTCCACGCCGCCGAGCCGACCGTGCCGCTCGAACCCTCCCCGTACCTCCCGACGACGCGACGCTTCGTCAACCCGATCTACCTCCACGTCGAGGACATCCCCGAGACGGTCGGCCTGGGCCCGGACGAGGCCGAGACGGTGGCCGAGCTGGCCGCGCAGGCCCGCCGGCTCAATGGCACCGAGCTGCTCGACCGCGATGCGTCGTGGACGCTCAAGCGGCAGGCCCTCGAGCTGGTCCACCGCGTGGGTCTGGCCGGTCGCCGTGCCGCGGACTACGCGAGGTACCTCGAGGAGGAGGGTGAGGGCCTGGCCACCTTCGCCACCTGGTGCGCCCTCGCCGACGTCCATGGACTCCCCGACACGGCGTGGCCCGAGGACGTGGCGACCGTCACCGGCCCGGGTGTCGCCAGGTTCCGCGCCGAGCACGCCGAGCTCGTCGACTTCCACAGCTGGCTGCAATGGATCCTCGATCGGCAGCTCGGCGAGGTCCAGCGGCGCGCCAGGGACGCCGGCATGGCACTCGGGATCATCAACGACCTCGCCGTCGGGGTGCACCCGACCGGTGCAGACGCGTGGGGCCTGGCCGACGCCCTCGCCCGGGGCGTCACCGTGGGCGCGCCCCCGGATCAGTTCAACCAGCTCGGCCAGGACTGGAGCCAGCCGCCGTGGCGGCCGGACCGCCTCGCGGAGCTCGGCTACGCACCGTTCCGCGACATGGTGCGGACCGTGCTGCGAGACGCCGGGGGGATCCGGGTCGACCACATCATCGGCCTGTTCCGCCTGTGGTGGATCCCCGCCGGCGGGAACCCGTCCCAGGGGACCTACGTCCGCTTCGACCACGAGGCGCTCATCGGCATCCTCTGCCTCGAGGCGCAGCGCGCCGGCGCCGTCGTCATCGGGGAGGACCTCGGCGTCGTCGAGCCCTCCACCCGGGCGTACCTGCTGGAGCGTGGCGTGCTCGGAACCAGCATCATGTGGTTCGAGTGGGCCGACGGGCAGCCGTTGCCACCCGAGGCCTACCGCGAGCTCTGCTTCTCCAGCGTGACGACGCACGACCTGCCGCCGACGGCGGGCTACCTCGCGCTCGAGCACGTCGACGTCCGCGAGCGCCTCGGCCTGCTCACCCGTCCCGTCGAGGAGGAGCGGGCGCAGGAGCTGCACTCGATCGCCGCCGTCGGTGATGCGATGAAGGCGCGCGGACTGCTTGCCGAGGGCACCGACGCCTCGGCCTACGTCGAGGCGATGCACGCATGGATGGCCCAGACGCCCAGTCGCATGCTCGGCTACGCCCTGGCCGACCTCGTCGGCGACCGACGCGCCGTCAACCAGCCGGGCACCAACCGTGAGTACCCGAACTGGTCGGTCCCGCTGGCCGGGCCCGACGGGCAGCCGCTGTCGCTCGAAGAGGCCATGGCCTCGCCCCTGGCGCCCCGGCTGGCCGCGGCGCTGCGCGGTGAACGCTGAGCGGAGTCAGCTCGCCGCAAGGGCGGCAAAGCGGTCCGCCAGCGGAGCCCACGTATGCCGCAGGGCCGGCTCCGCGGCATACGTCGCCGTGAGCATCTCGTCGGTGACCCCGCTCCACAGGCCGAAGGTCTGTGGCGTCACCTCGGGGTGGAACTGGACGCCCCAGGCCCGCGTGCCATAGCGAATCGCCTGTGCCGCACCGTCACTCGTGCGCGCCAGGACCGTGACGCCGGGTGGTGGCTCGATGACGATGTCGTCGTTGTACTGCAGTGCGAGAGCGCCGTCGGTCCCGGCGAGGAGGGGGTCGGCGTGGCCCTCCGCGAGGAGTCCCACCGGGGTCAGCCCGATGGCGCGGCCGCTGGGGTTGCGCGCCACGCGACCGCCGAGCGCGCTGCCGAGGAGCTGGTGCCCCAGGCAGATCCCGAGCACCGGGACGGCGTCGGTCTCGACCACCCACCGCAGCAGCGCCTTGGTGTGGGTGAGCCAGGCGTGCTCCTCGTCGTCGTCGGCGCCCATGTAGCCCCCGAGGACGACGATGCCCTGGTGCTCGGACGGGTCCACCGTTGTCGGCACGAGCTCGCCGGCGTGGCCGCGCCGCACGTCGAGCTCCACGCCGAGCTCCGTGAAGCGCTCGCCGAGCAGGCCGATGGGGTCCTCCGACTCGTGCTCGATGACGAGGAGTCGCACTGCGGTCACAGGGCCTCCGTCACCGAGGCGGGGCCCATGAGCTCGGGTTCGACGGCGGCTGGGGGGAGCTCGTCGCTGCCCACGGCGACCGGAGTGACCTCGTGCGGCCGGAGCTCGCCACTGTCGATCTGCTCGGCCCAGTGGCAGGCGACCCGATGCCCCTCGGGGACGCCGTCGATCGCCACGACCCGCAGCTGGGGCCGCTCGTCGTCGCACCTGGTGTCCTGCCGCCACGGGCAGCGGGTGTGGAACCGGCACCCGGTGGGCGGATTGCTCGGGGAGGGCAGGTCGCCGGTGAGCAGGATCTGCTCGCGGCTGTCCTCGACGTCGGGGTCGGGGATCGGCACGGCCGAGAGCAGGGCGCGGGTGTAGGGGTGCAGGGGGCGGGCATAGAGGTCCACGGCGGCAGCCTCCTCGGCGATCGCCCCGAGGTACATGACACCGATCCGGTCGCTGATGTGCCGCACGACCGCGAGGTCGTGGGCGACGACGAGGTAGGTGAGGCCGTACTGCTCCTGGAGGTCCTCGAGCAGGTTGATGACCTGCGCCTGCACCGAGACGTCGAGGGCGCTGACCGGTTCGTCGGCGACGATGAGCTTCGGGTTGACCGACAGGGCACGGGCGATGCCGATGCGCTGGCGCTGGCCACCGGAGAACTCGTGGGGGTACTTCGAGAGCGCCTGCACGGGCAGCCCGACGGCGGTGAGGAGCTCACGCAGCCGTGGCCGGGCCTCCTTGGCGTCCTTGGCCAGGCCGTGGGCCTTCATGCCCTCGACGAGCAGGGACTCCACCGACTGGCGGGGGTCCAGGCTGGAGAGCGGGTCCTGGAAGACCATCTGGATGTCCTGGCGCTTGCGCCGCAGTTCCTCGCCCTTGAGGCTGGCGATGTCGGTGCCGTCGAACACGACGTGACCCTCGGTGGGCGGCTCGAGGTTGAGGATGGCCCGGCCCAGAGTGGACTTCCCGCAGCCGGACTCCCCGACCAGCCCGTAGGTCTCGCCGCGGCGGATCTGCAGGTCGACCCCGTCGACGGCATACACGTGACCGATGACCCGGTCGAAGATCACGCCGGCCTTGATGGGGAAGTGGACCTTGACACCCCGGACGTCGACGAGGACGTCGGGGTCGTCGACAGGGGGAGTGGTCATCGCGGCACCTCCACGGGGTTGTGGCAGCGCAGGGCGCGGCCGAAGGACTCCTCGAGGACGGGGGTGACCTGCGTGCAGCGCTCGATCGGCTGGCTGCACCGGGGCGCGAAGGCGCAGGCGTGGTCCCACGGCAGGTTGTCGGCGACCGACCCCGGGATCGGGGTCAGTCGCTCCCCGACGGCGTCCAGGCGCGGGATCGAGCCGAGGAGGCCGTTGGTGTACGGATGGCGGGGATCACGGAAGAGCGGGTGGCGTGCCCCGCGCTCGACGATCCGGCCTCCGTAGAGGACGTTGACCTCGTCGCACAGGCCCGCGACGACGCCGAGGTCGTGGGTGATCATGATGAGCGCCGTGCCGGTGTCCTCGACGAGCTCCTTGAGCAGGGCGAGGATCTGGGCCTGGATCGTCACGTCGAGAGCAGTCGTGGGCTCGTCGGCAATGAGCAGGCGCGGCGCGCACGCCAGGGCGATGGCGATGAGGGCGCGCTGGCGCATGCCCCCGGACATCTGGTGCGGGTAGTCCTTGATCCGCCGGTCGGGGTCGGGGATGCCCACGCGGCGCAGGAGGTCCGCTGCCACCGGCATCGCCGCCTTGCGGGTCATGCCGCGGTGGCGCTCCAGGACCTCGGTCACCTGCACGCCGACGGGGACGACGGGGTTGAGCGAGGAGAGCGGGTCCTGGAAGACCATCGCGATGTCTCGGCCGCGACGGTCCCGCATGTCGTCCGTGGAGAGCTCGAGCAGGTTGGTGCCCTCGAAGTCCACGCGGCCGGAGACGGTGTTCCCTCGCTGGGGGAGCAGCCCCATGATCGCCAGCGAGGTCACGGACTTGCCGCAGCCGGACTCCCCGACCAGGCCGACGGTCTGGCCCGGGCGGACCTGGAAGCTGACGCCGTCGACGGCGCGGAAGGGCTCCTGGCCCCGCCGACCGAAGGTCACCGTCAGGTCCTCGACGGAGAGCAGGGGGGCATCGCTCATCATCATCACCTCCGGCTCTTGGGGTCGAGGGCCTCGCGGGTGGACTCGCCCATGAGCGTGAAGCCGAGGGCCACCACGATGATGCACGCCGCCGGCCAGAAGGCCAGGTGCGGGTAGTCGGCGAGGTACTGCTGGGACTGACCCAACATCTGGCCCCATTCCGGTTTGCGGTCGTCGGGATTGCCCAGGCCGAGGAAGGACAGGGCGGCCGCGTCGATGATGGCGACGGCGAGGACGAGCGTGGCCTGCACGATGACCGGCCCGAGTGCATTGGGCAGCATGTGCCGGAAGACGATCGCGCTCTGCTTGATGCCCAGGGCGCGCGCCGCGAGGACGTGGTCGCTGCTGCGCTGGCTGAGCATGCTGCCCCGCAGCAGGCGGGCGAAGACCGGGATCTGCACGATGGCGATGGCCAGGATCACCGTCCACTGCGAAGGCCGGGTGGCCAGGGCCGAGATCGACACGGCGAGCAGGAGCGAGGGGATGGAGAGCATCACGTCGACGATGCGCATGACGAGGGAGTCGACCCAGCCGCCGAAGGCGCCGGCGAGGGTGCCGAGGACAAGGCCACCGAGGAAGCCACCGAGGGTGGCGAACACGCCGACGATGAGCGTCTGGCGAGCCCCGACGATGAGGCGCGAGAGCAGGTCCCGACCCCGGGAGTCGGCGCCGAGCGGAAAGCCCGGCTCGGGCCCGGGCACCGGGTTCGACTGCGGTCGCACCTTGTCGAGCAGGTAGCCGACCGCCGGGTCGTGCGGCGCGACCCATGGCGCGACGAGGGCGAGCAGGACGAAGGCCACGGTGATGAAGGCACCGAGGAGGAAGACGGGGTTCCGGCGCAAGCGCTGCCAGGCGCTGGCGATGAGGGAGAGCCCGGGGGCCTCCTCGACGGTGCCGGACTCGGCCACCGACGTGGCCGCCAGGGCGTCGATGCGCGCCTTGCGCGACTGTCCGTATGACGTGAGGGGATCGGTCATCGCGGGCTCACCTGGTCCGGACGCGGGGGTCGATGACGGCATACGAGATGTCGACGAGGAGGTTGACGACGACGAACACGGTCGCGGCCATGAGGATGAGCACCTGGAGCACCGAGTAGTCCCGCATCTGGAAGGCGATGGCGAGTGCCTCCCCGATGCCGCCGAAGGCGAAGACCTTCTCGGTGAGCACCGCTCCGGCGAGGAGGGCACCGACCTGCAGGCCGATCGTCGTCACGACGGGGAGCATCGCATTGCGCAGGACGTGGCGACCGCGGATGACCTGCTTGGTCAGGCCCTTGGCCTCAGCGGTGCGGACGTAGTCCTCGTCGAGGACGTCGAGGACGGCGGCGCGGGTGATCCGGAAGACGACGGCGAAGGGGATCGAGGCGAGGGCGAACGCGGGCAGGATCAGGTGCCGCAGCGCGCTCCACGAGCAGTCGAACTCCCGGGTCAGCAGTCCGTCGAGGACGAAGAACCCGGTGACGCGGGTGCACCCGAGTGACTCCTGGCGGCCGGAGACCGGGAGCAGGCCCCACTTGATCGCGAAGAAGTACTTGAGCAGGAAGGCGAGGAAGAAGACCGGGACGGCAACACCGATCAGGGAGGCGACGACCGAGGCATTGTCCAGCCAGCCGCCGCGGCTGCGCGCGGCGACGTAGCCCAGCGGGATGGCGACGACGACGGCGATGAGGATCGCGAGGAAGCTCAGCTCGATGGTGGCCGGGAAGCGGGTGAGGAAGATGTCGAAGGCGTCGCGGCCGGGCAGGACGCCGGTGGAGGCGCCGAACTCGCCCCGCAGGGCACGACCCACGAAGCGGAAGTACTGGAGGTAGATCGGCTCGTCGAGGCCGAGCGCCTTCTCCAACCGCGCGCGGGACTCCGGCGTGGCCCGCTCACCGAGGATCGCCGAGACGGTCCCCCCGGGCAGGGACCTCAGCCAGAGGAAGAGCAGCAGCGAGAGGACGACGATGACTCCCGACATCTGCAACAGGCGCCGGATGATGTATCTCAGCACGGGACCACAGACCTCCTTCGGCACGGCGATGGCCGCCCCAGACTAGGTCCGGGGCGGCCACCGCGGGGGTGAAGACTCACGCGAGCGGAGTCGTCACTTCTTGACTTCGACGGACGCGAAGCGCTCGGCGGTGAGCGGGCTCGCGACCAGGCCGGTCACGTTCTTGCTCACGACGATCGCCGGCGGGGAGTGGCTGATCGCCAGGCCCGGGAGGTAGTCCTCCATGATCTTCTTGTTCAGGTCCTCGTAGGCCTTGGCGCGCTCGTCCTCGTCGACGATGGCGTCGGCGGCCTTGAGCGCGTCGGACAGGGCCGGACCGAAGTCCTGCGCCTCGGTGCCGAAGCGGTTGCTCTTGAGGTTGCCGAAGAAGGTGCCGATGAAGTTGTCGGCGGAGTTGTAGTCACCGGTCCAGCCCAGGAAGTACGCGTCGTACTTGCTGCCGGAGACGTTGTCCAGGTAGCCACCGTTCCACGGCTTGGTCTCGGTCTCGACCTTGATGCCCACGGCCTCGAAGTCGGTCTTGATCGCGTCGTAGAGCTTCTGGGGGTCCGGCATGTACGGCCGGGTGACCTCGGAGGGGTAGGCGAACTTGAGCGTCATGCCCGTCGCGCCCGCCTCGGCGAGGAGGGACTTGGCCTTCTCCACGTCGTACGCGTACGGCTTGATGTCGGCGTTGTAGCCCTTGACCGCCTTCGGCATGAACTGCGTCGCGACCTCGGCACCCTCGGGGAGCTGGGTGGCCACGAGCTGCTCACGGTTGATGGCGTGGTAGAGCGCCTGGCGAACCTTGAGGTTCTTCAGGTTCTCGTTGCCGGCCTTCGGGTTGAGGCCGAGGTAGAAGATGTTGAAGGCGGGACGGACCTCGACCTGGTTGCCCTCGTCCTTCAGGCCCTTCCAGTCCACCGGGTTCGGGAGGTCGTAGCCGTCGATGCTGCCGGCCTGGAGCTCCTGGCGACGGGTGCTCTCGTCGGGGATGATCTTGAAGACCAGCTTCGCCGACTTGGCCTTGTCGCCCCAGTGGTCGTCGTTGCGGACCAGGGTGACGGTCTTGTTGGCCTCGTCGTAGGCCTCGAGCTTGAAGGCGCCGGTCCCGACCGGGGCCTGGGAGTAGGCCGGGTAGGTGAAGCCGTCGCCGGCCTTGGCGACCTCGTTGGCCTTGCCCTTGTCCATCGCCGTCGGCGACTGCATGGAGAAGGAGGTGAGCGAGAGCATGGCCGGGAACTTCGACGTCGCCGCCGTCACGGACAGCACGACCTTGTCGTCACCCTCGGCCTTGCAGCCCTTGTAGAGCGAGTTCGCGGCGTCGGACTTGAAGGCGCCCATGGTGTCGGCCCAGTACTCGGCGGCGGCGGCGCCGGCCTCGTTCTGGTCGAACATGCGCTCGAAGTTCTTGCAGACTGCCTCCGCGTTGAAGTCGGTGCCGTCGGTGAACTTCACGCCCTTGCGCAGGGTGAAGGTCCAGTCCTTGCCGTCCGCGCTGGGCTCCCACTTCTCGGCCAGTCCGGGCTCGAGGTCGGCGGTGCCGTCCTTGATCGAGACGAGCGTGTCGAAGATCTGGCGGCTGACGCGGAAGGTCTCGCCGTCGGTGGCGTAGAACGGGTCGAACAGCTTCGGTGCGCCCGCGGCGCCGAAGGTGAAGGTGCCGGTGCCTCCGGCGGCGGCGCTGCTGTCCGTGCCGCTGTCGCGGCTGGAACTGGCGCAAGCCGTCAGGGCAAGGGCCGCAACCGTCAGGGCGACCACGGGGGCCGCCTTGCGCTTGAACGTCATCAATACCTCGCTTGGGTGTGCGAACGGGAGATCCCGAGTGGGATGCCGTGGTCAACCTAGCGAGGATTTGCGGTGCTTCGTCGTCCTCACCGCAAGTGTTTATCGGAGTGAGACCTCCCACAGCGAGGCCCGTGCGCCTGCGGTCGTTTTCGCGCACACGGGGTTGGCCTGAGAGAATTGGGCAATGCCCCTTGCTTCGCGGAAAGACATCCGCAATGTCGCCATCGTCGCCCACGTCGACCACGGCAAGACCACTCTCGTCGACAAGATGCTGTGGCAGTCCGGAGCCTTCGGTGAGCACGACCATGTCGACGAGCGCGCGATGGACTCCGGTGACCTCGAGCGCGAGAAGGGCATCACCATCCTCGCGAAGAACACCGCCGTCCGGTATGCCGGACCGGTCGCCGTCGCAGCCGGCCTCCCCGACGGCCTGACGATCAACATCATCGACACCCCCGGCCACGCCGACTTCGGCGGCGAGGTCGAGCGCGGCCTGTCGATGGTCGACGGCGTGGTCCTGCTCGTCGACGCCTCCGAGGGCCCGCTGCCGCAGACCCGCTTCGTGTTGCGCAAGGCCCTGGCCGCCCACCTGCCCGTCGTCCTGTGCATCAACAAGGTCGACCGCCCCGATGCCCGCATCGAGGAGGTCGAGGACGAGGTCATGGAGCTGCTCATGGACCTCATCGAGGACTCCGAGGGCAAGGAGCACTACCTCGACCTGCCCACCGTCTACGCCAGCGCCAAGAACGGTCGCGCCTCCCACACCCGCCCCGAGAACGGTGGCCTTCCCGACGGCGCCGACCTCTCGGCCCTCTTCGAGACGATCATCGAGCACATCCCGGCCCCGACCTACGAGGAGGGCGCGCCCCTCCAGGCGCACGTGACCAACCTCGACGCGAGCAACTTCCTGGGTCGCCTGGCCCTGCTGCGGGTCCACAACGGGACCATCCGCAAGGGCCAGCAGGTGATGTGGTGCCGCCACGACGGCAGCCAGACCAAGGTCAAGATCACCGAGCTCCTCATGACCGACGCGCTCGAGCGCAAGCCGGCCGAGTCGGCCGGTCCGGGCGACATCATCGCCGTCGCCGGCATCCCCGAGATCACGATCGGGGAGACCCTCGCCGACGCCGACAACCCCGTCCCGTTGCCGCTCATCAAGGTCGACGAGCCGGCGATCTCGATGACGATCGGCACCAACACCTCGCCGATGGCCGGCCGCGTCCGCGGCGCCAAGGTCACCGCACGGCTGGTCAAGGACCGCCTCGACCGCGAGCTCATCGGCAACGTCTCGATGCGGATCCTGCCGACCGAGCGCCCCGACGCCTGGGAGGTGCAGGGCCGCGGCGAGCTGGCCCTGGCGATCCTCGTCGAGCAGATGCGCCGCGAGGGCTATGAGCTGACCGTCGGCAAGCCGCAGGTCGTCACCCGTGAGATCGACGGCAAGGTGCACGAGCCGGTCGAGCGACTCACCATCGACACCCCCGAGGAGTTCCTCGGCCCGATCACGCAGATCATGGCCGCCCGCAAGGGACGCATGGAGCAGATGACCAACCACGGCACCGGCTGGATCCGGATGGAGTTCCTGGTCCCCAGCCGCGGCCTCATCGGCTTCCGCACCGAGTTCCTCACCGAGACCCGCGGCACCGGCATCGCCCACCACGTCTTCGAGAAGTACGAGCCCTGGTACGGCCCGATCGTCACCCGGATCAGCGGCTCCCTGGTGGCCGACCGCTCGGGGCCGGTCACGGCATACGCCATGGTCAACCTGCAGGAGCGCGGCATCCTCTTCGTCGAGCCGGGCACCGAGGTCTACGAGGGCATGATCGTCGGCGAGAACTCGCGCGCCGACGACATGGACGTCAACATCACCAAGGAGAAGAAGCTCACCAACGTGCGCGCCTCCTCAGCCGACAACTTCGAGAAGGTCGTCCCCGCCCGCAAGCTCAGCCTCGAGCAGTCGCTGGAGTTCTGCCGCGAGGACGAGTGCGTCGAGGTGACGCCGGAGTCCGTCCGCATCCGCAAGGTCGAGCTCGACCAGGTCGTCCGCGGACGCCAGGCCTCCAGGGCCCGCAAGGCCTGATGAGCGTCATGCGTCGCCTCCTCACCGGGGTCCTCGTGTCGGGGGTGCTGGCCACGTCCGCCTGCACCGGGAGCGCCGAGCCGATGGCGAGCGCGCATGAGCCGGCCGGACAGGGCGGCACCATCTCGTTGCTCAGTGCGAGCGCGATGCCGACGCTGGACCCGCAACGGATCGGTGACCCCACCGTCGCGGCACTGGTGGGCCGCACGCTCCACCGCACGCTCACGGCATACGCCCCCTATGCCGACGGCAAGACGCAGGCCGACCTCGTCGGGGACCTCGCCACGGACACCGGCACGGCGAGCGAGGACCTGCGCACGTGGAGCTTCACGCTGCGCCCGGGCGTGACGTGGGAGGACGGGAGCCCGGTCACCTGCGAGGACGTCAAGCACGGCGTGGCCCGCACCTTCGCCACCGATGTCGTCACCGGCGGCAGCACCGACGCCCTCGCCGTGCTCGCCATCCCGCGCACGCCGGAGGGGCGCTCGACCTACCTGGGTCCCTATGCCACCGCCCCGGAGGCGGCGACCGGTGCGGCCTCCTTCGACCAGGCCGTGAGCTGCGCCGATCGCACCATCACCTTCCTGCTCGCCGAGCCCACCTCGGACTTCAACGAGATGGTGACCCTGCCGGCCTTCGCCCCGGTCAAGAAGGAGTCCGACCCCGGTGGCGGCGGCCTGCCGCTCGTGCTCTCGAGCGGGCCCTACCGTCTCGAGGGCAACTGGAACGTCGAGACCGGCGGTCTCCTCGTCCGCAACACGCACTGGGACCCCGAGAGTGACCCGGTGCGGACGGCCCGCCCGGACCGGATCCGGATCGCCTCCGGCCAGGAGGGTGCGGCCATCGTCGAGACCGTCCTCGCCGACCAGGGCGAGGCGCGGTCGGCCGTCTCCCTGACCCCGGCTCCGCCCGCGCTGCTCCAGCAGGTCGAGTCCCTGGCGAGCCTGCGCGACCGCACCGTCACCACGGACACCGGCGTCGTCGACTACCTCGCGCCGAGCGTGGCCAGCCCGGTCTTCGCCAACCGGGACGCCCGCCTGGCCCTGGCCGCCGCCACCAACCGGCAGGGCTACGCGCTCGCCCGCTCCGGCCCGTTGTCGACCCGGCCGGTCGGCTCCGTCATCCCCAACGAGCTGCTGGCCCGCGCCGTCCAGGCTGCGCCGGTCACCGATCCCGATCCGGTGCGAGCCCGCGAGCTCCTCACCCAGGCCGGCCTGACCGCGCCCGTGCCGATCAAGGTGGCCTACCGGTCCGGGCCGGCGTCGGCCAAGGCCATGGAGGCCCTCGCGGCCGGGTGGCGGGCCGCTGGCTTCGAGCCGACCCTCGTGCCCATCGACGACGCCTACTTCGCGACCATCTCGGCGCCGGGCGCCACCAGCGCCTATGACGTCTTCTGGTCGAACTGGTCGCCCGCGTGGGGTTCGGCCTCCACGGTGCTGCCCCCGCTGTTCGACTCCACGTTCAACATCACCGCGGCGGGGACCGGCCGGGACTACGGCGGCTGGGCCAATGCCGAGTGGAACGCCCGCAGCGACCAGATCGCCGCGATCAAGGACCGCACCGAGCGGGAGAAGGCCTGGGTGGCCGCCGATGACGTGCTCCTCGGCGACGGTGCCTACATCGCCCTGGCCGCCCGCTACTCCACGCACCTGGCCGGCAGCGACGTCCGCGGCCTGCAGGCGCAGCCGCACGGTGGCGGGACGATCGACCTCGCCGTCGCCGGGGTGAAGTGACCGTGCGCGTCGCGCTGCTCTCCTATCGCTCCAAGCCCCACTGCGGAGGCCAGGGGATCTACCTGCGCCACCTCTCGCGCGAGCTGGTGGCGCTCGGGCACGAGGTGACGGTCTTCTCCGGCCAGCCCTATCCCGAGCTTGATCCCGGTGTGGACCTGGTCAAGGTCCCCAGCCTGGACCTCTACCGCGAGCCGGACCCCTTCCGAGTGCCGCACCTGCGCGAATTCCGTTCTCCGGTGGACGTGCTCGAGTTCGCGACCATGTGCACGGCCGGTTTCCCCGAGCCGTGGACCTTCGGCAAGCGGCTCCTGCGCGACCACCTCGGGGCGCTGCGCACCTTCGACGTGATCCACGACAACCAGACCCTCGCCCACGGTGTCCTGGCTCTCCAGGAGATGGGCCTGCCGCTCGTGGCGAGCATCCACCACCCGATCACCATGGACCGCAAACTCGACCTCGCGGCCGCTCCGATGCGCAAGCAGCTCTCGTTGCGCCGGTGGTATGGCTTCCTGCGGATGCAGAAGAGGGTCGCGGCCCGGCTCAAGCACATCGTCACCGTCTCGCAGAGCTCGGCCCTGGACATCGTCCGCGACTTCGGGGTCGACCCGGCGCGGATCGACGTCATTCCGCTCGGCGTGCAGCCCGAGGTCTTCACCGAGTATGCCGGGGCGCGCGTCCCGGGCCGGATCGTCGCCATGGCGTCGGCGGACTCACCCCTCAAGGGGATCAAGACCCTGCTCGAGTCGGTCGCCAAGCTCCGCACCGAGCGCGATGTCACCCTGACGCTCGTGAGCAAGCCGACCCCCGGCGGTGTCACCGAGCGGCTCGTCGACCGGCTCGGCCTGGCCGACGTGGTGAGCTTCGTCCACGGCCTGTCCGTCGAGGAGCTCGCCGCGACGATGGGCTCGGCCGAGATCGTCTGCGTCCCCTCGCTCTACGAAGGGTTCTCGCTGCCGACGCTGGAGGCGATGGCCTGCGGCACCCCGCTGGTGGTCTCCGACGGCGGAGCGATTCCCGAGGTCGTCGGCGAGCCCGGCGTGTGCGCGGACATCGTCCCCGCCGGTGACGCCGAGGCGCTCACCGCCGCGCTCCGATCTCTCCTCGACGATCCGGAGCGCCGAGCCCGGATGGGGCGGGCGGCCCGGGAGCGGGCGCGCACCGAGTTCTCGTGGGAAGCCGTGGCACGCGCCACCGCCGCTGTCTACGAGCACGCCATCCACGAGGCCAGGGCGGGACGCTGACCATGCTCACTGTCGACTTCGACCGCTTCGACGTGCGCCCGGGGGAGCGCGTCCTCGACATGGGTTGCGGGGCCGGGCGGCATGCCTTCGAGCTCTACCGTCGGGGCGCCGACGTCGTCGCGCTCGACCAGAACGTCAAGGACCTGGCCGACGTGGCGACCATGTTCGAGGCGATGGCCGCGGAGGGTGGCCTGCCCGTGGGCGCGGCGGCGCGCACCGTCGAGGGCGATGCCCTCGCGCTGCCCTTCGACGCCGAGGAGTTCGACAAGGTCATCGCCGCCGAGATCCTCGAGCACATCCGCGACGACGAGCAGGCGATGCGCGAGCTCTTCCGGGTGCTCCGCCCCGGCGGCGCGCTGGCCGTCACCGTGCCCCGCTGGCTCAGCGAGCGCATCAACTGGGCCCTCTCGGACGCCTACCACGAGGTCGAGGGCGGGCACGTGCGCATCTACAAGGAGGACGAGCTCGCAGCGAAGCTGGAAGGCGCCGGCTTCGTCGTCGACGGGCACTCCTTCGCCCACGCCCTGCACTCGCCCTACTGGTGGCTCAAGTGCGCTGTCGGCGTGGACAAGGACACCCACCCGCTCGTCTCGGCCTATCACCGCCTCCTCGTCTGGGACATCATGAAGGCCCCGGCCGTGACCCGGGGCGCCGACCGGTTGCTCAACCCGGTCATCGGCAAGTCGGTGGTGCTCTACTGCCACAAGCCCGCGTGACCCGTATGCCGTCCGCTCACCTCGGTGCCCCCCTCGCCGTCCCGACGCCGGCCCAGGCGCGACAGACCGCCGCCTGGCTCGCGACCTGCCAGGAGGCCGACGGAGCCTTCGGCTGGGAACGCCGTCGCCACGTCGACGCCTGGAACCACACCGAGGCGGCGATGGCGCTGGTGGCCTTCGGTGAGGACGAGGCCGCCGACGCGGCATACGCCTGGCTGAGAGCCAGCCAACGACGCGATGGCACCTGGCCGATGAAGTCCACGCGCGGAGTGGTGCAGGACGCCAGCGCCGACTCCAACCAGGTCGCCTACATCGCGGTCGGGGCCTGGCACCACTGGCTCGTGCGACGCGAGCGGGCGTTCGTGGAGACGATGTGGCCGCACGTCCGCCGCGCGCTCGACTGGGTGGTGGCGCGGCAACTGGCCTGGGGCGGCATCGCCTGGAACCAAGCCGCCGACGGAAAGCTCTGGGACGCAGCGCTTCTCGCCGGGTCGTCGAGCATCGTGCACTCGCTGGGGTGCGGCCTGCTGCTCGCTGACCTGCTCGGTGAGGATGCGTCCGCCTGGTCCGGTGCGCGAGATCGCCTCGCCGAGGCCGTGCGGGGCCACGAGGCCCTCTTCATGGACAACTCCCGCTACTCGATGGACTGGTACTACCCCGTCCTCGGGGGTGCGCTCCGAGGTGACATGGCACGCGAGCGCCTGGAGAAGCGCTGGGACGAGTTCGTCGTGCCGGGCCTGGGGATCCGCTGCGTCGCCGATCACGCGTGGGTGACCGGAGCCGAGACCTGCGAGCTGGCCCTGTCGCTCGATGCCATCGGCGACCGTGACGGGGCCCGTGAGCAGCTGGCCTCGATCTCTCACCTGCGCGACGCCGATGGCGCCTACTGGACCGGCTTCGCCTACGACCAAGGAGTGCGCTGGCCCCTCGAGCGCTCGACGTGGACCGCGGCTGCGGCGCTGCTCGCGGTCGACGCCGTCACCGAGCATTCACCCGGCTCGGGCATCTTCCGCCTCTGAGGGATCAGCGGACGGGGTCGCCGGCGTCGCCACCGATGCGGCGCAGCACCCGCATCGAGCCGCGGTGGGTCACCAGCTCCCAGTCACCGCTGACCAGGGCTCGTTGGTAGACCCGCCACGGGGCCTGGCCGCCGTCCTCGGGGTGCTCGAAGATGTCGTGGAAGACCAGGACGGCCCCGGCGGCGACCCACCGCGCGAACCCCTCGTAGTCGTTGATGACGTGCTCGTCGGCGTGCCCGCCGTCGATGAAGAGCAAGGACAGGGGAGTCCGCCAGTGCGCGGCCACGGTCGGGGCCCGGCCGACGACGCCGATGACCTCCTCCTCGAGCCCGGCGCGGGCGATGGCCTTGCGGAAGTGCGGCAGGGTGTCGATGCGGTCGAACTCCGGGTCGACCAGGGTCGGGTCGTGCCACTCCCAGCCGGGCTGGTTCTCCTCCGAGCCGCGGTGGTGGTCGACCGTGAAGACCACCGAGCCGGCCACGCGGGCCGCCGCCCCGAGGATGATCGCGGACTTGCCGCACCAGGTGCCGACCTCGAGCCCCGGGCCATGGGGGAGGGCGCGGGCGGCGACCTCGAAGAGCAGCTCGCCCTCGTCCTCGGGCATGAATCCCGCTGTGGCGCTGGCGAACTCGAGCAGCTCATCGGTGGTCAAGGGTCTGGCGGTCACGACGTGGCTCCCTCGACGACGTTGACGTACTCGTGGTGTGGATCGAACCCCAGCGCGCGATAGAGCTGCTGGGCGGGCGCATTGTGGGAGAGCACCTGGAGGTGCGCGAGGGCATGTCCGCGGGTCAGGCTCTCGGAGAGGAGGGCTCGGGTCACCACCTGTCCCAGGCCCTGACGGCGATGACCCGGGTCGACCCAGATCGAGGCGAGTCCGACCCAACCGGGAGTGAGACCGCCTCTGCCCAGCGCGACGATGCCGCCCTCGCCGTCCCGGATGCTCGCGAAGAGCTGCGCCGGTGATCCGGTGAGCACGGCCCGGGCCGTCGCCCACCACGAGTCCTCGCCTGTGCCGCTCGCGGTCGCGCGGTCGGAGTCGCGGTAGCCACGGTGCGCGCGCAGCCACTCCTCGGTGAGCCCCTCGCCGACCTCGACCGCGAAGCTGCCGGGCAACTGCGCGGCGCCGGCCGCTGCCACCACCGCAGCCGCATCGGCCGTCATGGTCAGGCAGCGTTCGGCCGCCCGTGCGCCCCCGTCGAGCAGCAGCGCACCGACCGGGTCGCGGGCCACGTCGAAGCCGACCGGCCCGGCGAGGGTCACGTTGAGCGGAAGGGAGCGCACGGCATACCAACCGCGGGCCGCCGCCACGGCCTCGGCGAGGGGGAGGCCGGGGTCCCCGAGGAGCGCGACCGAGTTGGCGCGCTGGGTGTAGCCACGCCCCGCGCGCAGCTGCCAGCGGCCGAGCCACTCGCGCTCCAGCGCGCCCCACGCACCGACCATGACCTCCTGCATCCCCTCGACCGACAGGGCACGGTGGGCCGCGCCCCGACGCGCCGCCCGCGGTGGCAGCGCCTTGACCGCCTCGATCGAGTCGCGCGCCACGCGCACCTCACCCCGGCGGGTGAGCACGACGAGGGCCAGGTCGTCGCGGGCGGAGAGGTCACCCACGACATCGGTCAGGGTGTGGCCCACGGCGTCCGGCTCGGCCAGCCGGTGGCGCACGACCACGCGTCCACCGATGGGGAGTGCGTCCACGTCAGGGCCCATGGCGCGCATAGTATGTGGCCCATGACGTACGTGATCGCGCAGCCCTGTGTGGACCTCAAGGACAAGGCCTGCATCGAGGAGTGTCCGGTCGACTGCATCTACGAGGGTGAGCGCAGCCTCTACATCCACCCCGACGAGTGCGTCGACTGCGGTGCCTGCGAGCCGGTCTGCCCGGTCGAGGCGATCTACTACGAGGACGACGTGCCCGAGCAGTGGGCCGACTACTACAAGGCCAACGTCGAGTTCTTCGACGACCTCGGCAGCCCCGGCGGCGCCGCCAAGATGGGCATGATCGCCAAGGACCACCCGATCATCGCCGCCCTGCCCCCGCAGGAGCACGACGAGCACTGAGCCGTGCGCGCGCTGCCGGACTTCCCCTGGGACTCGCTCGCTCCGTTCAAGGAGCGGGCGAGTGCCGTTCCCGGCGGCATCGTCGACCTCTCGATCGGCACCCCGGTCGACCCGACGCCGGCGATCCTCCAGGAGGCCCTGCGTGCGGCCGCCGATGCTCCCGGCTACCCCCAGACCTGGGGCACCCCGGACCTCCGGGAGGCCGTGGCCACCTGGTTCGAGGCACGTCGCGGGGTGCCCGGCCTCGATCCCGCCGGCGTCATCCCCACGATCGGCTCCAAGGAGCTCGTCGCGTGGCTGCCGACACTGCTCGACCTGGGCCCGGGTGACATCGTCGGCTTCCCGCGCGTGGCCTATCCGACCTATGACGTCGGAGCCCGCCTCGCCGGCGCGACGCCGCTCCCCGTGGACGCGCTCACCTCGCTCGGCCCGCTGACTCCCTCGACGACGCCGAAGCTGCTCTGGCTCAACACTCCTGGCAACCCCACCGGCAAGGTCCTCGGCGTCGAGCACCTGCGCAAGGTCGTGGACTGGGCCCGCCGCCACGGCGTCATCGTGGCCTCCGACGAGTGCTACGCCGAGCTCGACTGGCGCGACCGCTCCGACCCCTCGATCGCCGACTGGCGCCGCGAGCCCCCGACCACCCCCTCCCTGCTCGACCCCCGCGTCACGGGCGGCTCGCACGAGGGCCTGCTCGTCTGCTACTCGCTGTCCAAGCAGTCCAACCTCGCCGGCTACCGCGCGGCCTTCCTCGCCGGTGACACCGCGCTGGTCAAGGCGATCCTCGAGGTGCGCAAGCACGCGGGCTTCATGGTGCCCTGGCCGGTCCAGCGGGCCCTCATCGCCGGGCTCTCCGACGACGCCCACGTCGCCGAGATCAAGGCCCGGTATGCCGCCCGCCGGGCAACCCTCAAGCCCGCGGTCGAGCGGTGGGGCCTGCGCGTCGACGATTCCGAGGCCGGGCTCTACCTCTGGGCGACGGCCGGTGAGGACTCCTGGACCACCGTGGGCCGGTTCGCCGAGCTCGGCATCCTGGCCGCCCCCGGCGCCTTCTACGGCACCGCCGGGGCTCAGCACGTCCGGATCGCGCTCACCGGCACCGACGAGCGGATCGCGACCGCCGCTGCCCGGCTGGGTGCCTGACAGCCCGGGGGAGCCTGACCGCCGGGCGCACGCTCGGGTGCGCTCGCGGCATACGGGGTGTGCCGGGGGATGGTCGGGATTACGTGAGCCCCGGACGCGCGGGTAGGGTCGCCCGTGAGTGGCCCGCTGTCGTGCCCGACATCGCGAGGGGGCCCGGACCGACTGGACGCGAAGGACGTGACGCATGACCGACACCACCGGTGCCAAGCTTTCCGCAGCGGGCAAGGAGCTGGACCTCAGGCTCGTGCCGGCCACCGAGGGCAACCACGGCTACGACATCTCCGCCCTCCTCAAGGAGACCGGCAATGTCACCCTCGACGGCGGCTTCACCAACACCGCGAGCTGCACCAGCGCGATCACCTACATCGACGGTGACGCCGGCATCCTGCGTTACCGCGGGTACCCGATCGAGCAGATCGCCGAGAAGTCGACCTTCGTCGAGACCAGCTTCCTGCTGATCTACGGCCACCTGCCCAACGCCGGCGAGCTCGCTGAATTCGAGGACCGGATCCGCCAGCACACGATGCTGCACGAGGACCTCAAGGGCTTCTTCCAGGGCTTCCCCCGCGATGCCCATCCGATGCCGGTCCTCTCCTCGGCCGTGAGCGCGCTGTCGACCTTCTACCAGGACAGCCTCGACCCGTTCGACAAGAACCAGGTCGAGATCTCGACGATCCGCCTCCTCGCGAAGCTGCCGACGATCGCGGCCTATGCCTACAAGAAGTCGATCGGCCAGCCCTTCCTCTACCCGGACAACAACCTCTCGCTGGTGGAGAACTTCCTCCGCATGACCTTCGGGGTGCCGGCGACCGAGTACGAGCTCGACCCCGAGATGGTCAAGGCGCTCGACCTGCTCTTCGTCCTGCACGCCGACCACGAGCAGAACTGCTCCACCTCGACCGTGCGGCTCGTCGGCTCCTCCCACGCCAACCTCTTCGCCTCGGTCTCCGCGGGCATCAACGCCCTCTTCGGCCCGCTCCACGGCGGTGCCAACCAGGCCGTCCTCGAGATGCTCGAGCGGGTGCAGAAGGCGGAGTACTCCACGGACGAGTTCATGGCCAAGGTCAAGAACAAGGAGGACGGGGTCCGGCTCATGGGCTTCGGCCACCGGGTCTACAAGAACTACGACCCCCGCGCCGCGATCATCAAGAAGACCGCCCACACGATGCTCGACAAGATGGGTGGCCACGACGAGCTGCTCGACATCGCGATGCGCCTGGAGGAGATCGCGCTCGCCGACGACTACTTCGTCGAGCGCAAGCTCTACCCCAACGTCGACTTCTACACCGGCCTGATCTACAAGGCGATGGGCTTCCCGACGCGGATGTTCACCGTCCTGTTCGCCCTCGGCCGCCTCCCGGGCTGGATCGCCCAGTGGCGCGAGATGATCGAGGACCCCTCGACCAAGATCGGCCGGCCGCGGCAGGTCTACATCGGGGAGACCGAGCGCGACTACGTGCCGCTCGACCAGCGCTGACCCGCCGGGCTCAGCCCAGCGAGAGCACGACGGTGCGGGCACCCACGGGGGTGCCCGCACCGTGCCATGTCAGGGCGCTGCCGGACTTCGAGCGGGTCCACTGCTGGTCACCGAGGACGACCGCGGTGACACCGGTGTCGATCGCGCGGGCCACGCCCCAGGACGCCAGGGACCACGCCTGCTCGTCGGTCGCGCCATCGACGACCACCTGGTTGCCCTCGACGCGGGCCGTCACGCCGTGGTCCTCCGCGATCAGGGTGACCAGGGCCTGAGGGCTGCCCGGAGTCTTGGGGGCGTCCAACCGGCAGCCGATGCCGGCCGGGGAGTACCCCGCCAGCACCGAGGCGGTGACGCGGGCCTTGGCCTCGTGCTGGGCGTAGGCCGACCCGTCGGCGCTGCGCTGGACCTCCTGCGCGGCATGGGCGATGTCGGCGTTCTCCCAGTCGGGCACCTTCTCGAGGGCGTCGTAGAAGGCGTTGGAGGAGTACTCGGGGTTCATGATCTGCTCGACGGTGCCCCACCCCTGCGAGGGGCGCTGCTGGAACAGGCCCACCGAGTCGCGATCACCGAAGGTGATGTTGCGGACCTTGGACTCCTGCAGTGCCGTCGCGATGGCGATCGTCGCGGCGCGGGGAGCCATGCCCCGGCGCAACGCGATGGCGGTGATCACGGCGGAGTTGCTCGCCTGGTCGGGGGCCCAGGTGAAGGACTTGCCGCCGGCGCGCACCTCGCAGGTCGTCGGCGACCAGGCGTCGACGGCCCGGCGGACACCCCACCAGCCGCCCAGGGCGGTCACCGCGACGAGGGCGAGCGTGACGAGGCACCCCCAGCGGCGGGCGCGGGGGGTGCGGTCGTCGTCGGCGAGCGTGAAGGCGCCCCCGGCAGTGCGTGGCATGGACCTCAGTCGTTGGCGTGGAGGGTGGAGTTGAGGACGATGCCGTGCCCGTCGCGCGGGCGGGCCAGGACGGTGCCGGTGACCGAGTCGCGCAGGAAGAGCAGGTTGGACTGGCCGGAGAGCTCGCGCGCCTTGGCGACACGGCCGTCGGGCAAGGTGACCTTGGTGCCGGCCGTGACGTAGAGGCCCGCCTCGACGACGCAGTCGTCTCCCAGGGCGATGCCCAGGCCGGACTCGGCGCCCAAGAGGCAGCGCGCGCCGATGCGGACGCGCTCGGTGCCGCCACCGGAGAGGGTGCCCATGGTCGAGGCGCCACCGCCGATGTCGGAGCCGTCGCCGACGACGACGCCCTGGCTGATCCGCCCCTCGACCATCGAGGTGCCCAGGGTGCCGGCGTTGAAGTTGACGAAGCCCTCGTGCATGACGGTCGTCCCGCTCGCCAGGTGGGCGCCGAGGCGCACCCGGTCGGCGTCGGCGATCCGCACCCCGGAGGGCACGACGTAGTCGACCATCCGAGGGAACTTGTCGACGCCGAGGACCTGGACCGGACCACGTGCGGCCAGGCGTGCCCGGGTGAGCTCGAACCCGTCGACGGCGCACGGGCCGTGGTTGGTCCACACCACGTTGGGGAGGGCGGCGAAGATGCCCTCGAGGTTGATCGTGTTGGGTGCGACCAGGCGGTGCGAGAGCAGGTGCAGGCGCAGGTAGGCGTCAGGGGTGTCGGCCGGAGCGGCGTCGAGGTCGATGCTCACCGTGGCCAGGCGGCGGCGGGTGCCGCGCAGGTCGTCGTCGCCGGCGAGGGCGGCCAGGTCGGGGGAGGGCGCGGAGTCGTCGGGGGCGCCCAGCGCCGGGGCCGGGAACCAGGCGTCGAGGACGGTGCCGTCGGTGGTCTCGGTGACCAGGCCGTGGCCCCAGGCGGTACGGGTCGTCATGGCCCCAAGGGTACGTGGGCTCGTTAGGCTCGCTGGTATGCCGTCCGCTCCCGCGCCGCTCATCCTCACCTCCGATGTGGTCACCCTCACCGCCACCCTGTGCGACGTCCCCTCGGTCAGCCGTGACGAGGCGGCCCTGGCGGACGCCATCGAGGCCGCCCTGACCGACCTGCCCCACCTCACGCTCACCCGGATCGGCAACACCCTCGTCGCCCGCACCGAGCTCGGGCGGGCCGAGCGCGTCGTCCTGGCCGGGCACATCGACACCGTCCCCCTGACCACCGACCCGCAGAACCTCCCCACCCGGCGGCTGGGGGAGGCGGGCGCCGAGGTGCTCTGGGGCCGCGGGACCGTCGACATGAAGGGCGGGGTGGCGGTCCAGCTGCGGATCGCGCAGGAGGTGCGGGAGCCGGGCGTCGACCTGACCTTCGTCTTCTACGAGGGCGAGGAGATCGACAGCGAGTTCAACGGCCTGCTCCACGTCCAGGAGCAGCGGCCAGAGCTCATCGCGGACGCGGACTTCGCCGTCCTCCTCGAGCCGACCGACGGCCAGGTCGAGGGGGGGTGCAAGGGGACCCTGCGGGCCGAGGTCGCGACCAAGGGGATCGCGGCGCACTCGGCCCGGCCCTGGAAGGGGCACAACGCGATCCACGACGCCGGCGAGATCCTGCGCCGGCTCACGGCATACCAGGCCCGCACAGCCGTCATCGACGGCCTGGACTACCCCGAGGCCCTCAACGCCGTCGGGATCACCGGTGGCATCGCCGGCAATGTCATCCCCGACCGGTGCGTGGTCACGGTGAACTACCGCTACGCACCCGACCGCTCACCGGCGGAGGCCGAGGCGCACGTGCGCACGGTGTTCGACGGGTTCGAGGTGTCGATCACCGACAACGCCGGCGGTGCGATGCCGGGGCTCTCGCTCCCGGCGGCCCAGGCCTTCGTCGCGGCGCTCGGGGTCGGGGTCACCGGCAAGCAGGGGTGGACCGACGTGGCCCGCTTCTCCGCGATGGGGGTGCCGGCGGTCAACTTCGGCCCGGGAGACCCCAACCTGGCCCACATGGACGACGAACAGGTCCCCGTGGACCAGCTCGTCGCGGCCGAGGCCGCGATGCTGCGGTGGCTGGGAGCGGGCGCGTGAACCCTCGGGAGCACGTCAAGGGCCCCGTCGTCATGCGACGCGGGCAGGTGCCGGCGTCGACGACCGACCAGCGGCTGCTCGACTCGCGGGGCTCGACCGACTGGGTGCACACCGACCCGTGGCGGGTGATGCGCATCCAGGCCGAGTTCGTCGAGGGCTTCGGGGCGCTCGCGGAGGTCGGCCCCGCCGTCAGCGTCTTCGGCTCGGCCCGGACGGGCCCGGGGCACCCCGTCTATGCCCTCGGTGAGCAGGTCGGCGCCGCCCTGGTGCGCGCCGGGTATGCCGTCATCACCGGCGGAGGGCCGGGGGCGATGGAGGCCGCGAACAAGGGCGCGCTCGCGGCCGGCGGCACCTCGGTCGGGCTGGGGATCGAGCTGCCCTTCGAGGCCGGTCTCAACCCGTTCGTCGACCTCGGGGTCAACTTCCGCTACTTCTTCGCGCGCAAGACGATGTTCGTGAAGTACGCCCGGGGATTCATCGTCCTGCCGGGCGGCTTCGGGACGCTCGACGAGGTCTTCGAGGCGATCACCCTCGTCCAGACGCAGAAGGTGACGCACTTCCCGATCGTGCTCGTGGGCGTCGCCTACTGGCAGGGCCTGCTCGACTGGCTGCGTGCGGCGGCGCTCGAGCACGGGACGATCAGTTCCACCGACCTCGACCTGGTCCAGCTCACCGACGACGTCGAGGAGGCCGTCCGGATCATCGTGCGCGCCGACGAGGAGATCGGTCAGCGTCGGCCCGGGCCGGACGCGGAGGTCGACGAGCGCCAGTGATCTGGGTCGTCCTGCTCCTGACGATCGGCGCGATCGCCCTGGTGACCCGGTCCGCCCTGGACGGGCGGCTGTCCGCGCTCGACGGCCTCGGCGACCCGGTGCACACGGCCCCGTCGACGGGCCTGCCGGCGCACCCAACGCCGGCCGACCTGGACGACGTCCGGTTCGACACCGCGCTGCGCGGCTACGACCCGTTCGCCGTCGACGTCCACCTCGACGCCGTGCGCGACGGGCTGGCCGTCCCGGCCGAGCCCGTCTTCGACGTGGTGCTGCGCGGCTACCGGATGGACCAGGTCGACGAGGTGATCGCGGCCATGACTCCCTACCGCGTCCTCGGTCTCGTCCCGACCACGGCCGAGCCAGCAGCGGGCCACTCGTCGCCGCTGCCCGCGCTCGCGGACTCGGGCTCGGCGACGGCGCCGGCGCCCACGAAACTGGGGCCGATCGACCTCGCGGTGGCCACGGCATACGGGCTCTTCGCCTACTGGCTGCTCAGTGGCCTGGCTGAGGACCCCCGGGGTCGCTACCTGTCGCAGGGAGTGCAGGACCAGCAGGCCTTCGAGTGGTACTTCGGTGCCGCCGCGCACAACCTCGCCACCTGGTCTCACCCGCTCTTCTCGACCCTCCAGAACTACCCGGAGGGCGTCAACCTGATGGCGAATGCCAGCGTGCTCGGGCTCTCGCTCCCGCTGGCACCGCTCACCCTCCTCGCCGGACCCCAGCTGACCTTCCTCGTCATCGAGTGGATCGGCTTCGCGGCGACCGCGACGTTTTGGTACCTGCTCTTCGTGCGACGCCTGCACGCCCGTCGGCTGGCGGCGGCGGTCGGCGGAGCGCTCGTCGGGTTCTCCCCGGCGATGGTCTCCCACGGCAACGGGCACCCGAACTTCCTCGCCCAGTTCGTCGTGCCGCTCATCATCGACCGGCTCATCGCCCTGCAGGAGCGCGGGCGGACGCGAGCCCAGTGGATCCGTGGCGGGATCGGCCTGGGTCTGCTGGTCACCTGGCAGCTGTGGCTGGGGGAGGAGGTGCTGCTCCTCGCGACCGTCGGGATCACCATCGTGGGGGTCGCCATGCTCGTGCAGGGCCGCGTGGACCTGCGCGCGATGCTGCCCGGTGTGCTCGTCGGGGTGGCCACGACCGTCCTGCTCTTCGCCTACCCGCTGTGGTGGCAGTTCGCCGGGCCGCGCAGCTACCACACGATGTGGCAGCCGACCGCCGTCAACGACCTCGCCGCCCTGTGGGGGCGTGCGACCCGGACGTGGTTCGCCGATCCGTGGGCGGCGGCGGAGCTGTCGATGAACCGGACCGAGGAGAACGCCTTCTTCGGCATCCCGTTGTGGCTGTTGGCGATCGGCATCGTCGGATGGCAGTGGCGTCGGCCGGTCGTCCGGGCGGCGGCTGTCCTCGTCGTCGTCTCGACGTGGATCTCGCTGGGGAGCAAGGTGACCTTGCACGGCGAGCGCGTGCCGGTGCCCGGGCTGTGGTCGCAGGTGCGCCACCTGCCGCTCTTCGACGGACTGCTCGCCACCCGCTTCACGCTCATTGCGGTCCCCGGGTTCGCCGTCCTCGTCGTCGTGGCGCTCGATGTCGCCCTGCGTCGGTGGCGCGGACCCACGCCGTATGCCGTGCCGCTCGCCGTGGTGGGGCTGGGCACCGCCGTTGCGCTGGCCACGATCGCCCCGACGCCCCTGGTGGCCGATCCCCGCCCGGCCGTCCCGCGTTTCTTCACCTCGGGGGCGTGGGCGCAGTACGTCGATGAGGGCGCCGTGCTCGCCGTCCCCCCACCGGACCTCACCGACATGCGGGCCGCGGACTGGCAGGCGGCTGCGCGGTGGGGCTTCCCGCTCGTCGAGGGCTACTTCATGGGGCCGGACGGCTCGGGCACCGGCAAGGGCACGCGCGGGGCGGTCCGTCGGCCCTTCTCCACGTGGCTCGCGGAGGTGACTCGGTCCGGTGAGGCCATGGTCGCGACCCCGGAGCAGGTCCGGCAGTTCCGTGGCGACCTGCGCGCGTGGCGGGTCGATGTCGTCGTGCTCCCGGTGCGACCCGACGGCGGCGTCCTGGCGGAGTCGGTGCGGTCGGTCCTCGGTGATCCGACGGCGGTCGAGGACGTCTGGATCTGGGACGTGCGCGCGGCTCGATGAGGCGTTCGGATTTCGTCAGGAGACCGGGGCGCGGGATAATAGAGCCAACACAGGCCCTGCGTGGTGCGGTCACGACGTCCGCACCCGAGTCGGAGGGCCGAGGACGAAGGGAACTCCCATGGCGGCAATGAAGCCCAGGACTGGCGACGGTGCGCTGGAGGTCGTCAAGGAGGGACGCTGCTTCGTGCTGCGCATGCCGGCCGACGGCGGTGGCCGGATCGTCATCGAGATGAACGCCGAAGAGGTCAAGAACCTCGGCGCCGCCATCGAGGCCTGCGAGGGCCTGAACTGACGTCCTGACGCCTCATCGCGAGGGCCCCGACCGGTGTGGTCGGGGCCCTCGCGCGTCCCATGCGTGACGGGGCCTGTGGAAGTTTGACCTTGCCTTTACCTGCCGTTGCCTATCGTGGTCACGAATCGTCACTCGCAGGGGTAAGGGCTTGTCGTGAAGCGATCTTTCATCGCGTATGCCGTGTCGCTCGTTGCGCTCTCGGCCTCCTTGGCGGGGTGCAACGGGGGAGGGGACCCGACGCCGTCACCCACGGTGACGTCGAGCTCGCCGGGTGCCTCGCCTTCGGTGTCAGCGAGCCCGAGCCCGTCGCCGAGCCCGTTGGTGTCGATTCCGGCCGAGGCGATGCAGCAGACACCCGAGGGCGCCGTGGCCTTCGTGAAGTTTTACTTCAACCAAGTGGATCTGGCTTGGACCAGCGGTGCTCCCGGACCCTTGGCTGACTTGGCTGCTCCCGAGTGCGGTACGTGCGCAAACTTTCTTTCCACCGCTCAACAGTTCGAGAAGTCAGCAACACACGCTGACGGGCCCAGCTTTGAAGTCGACAACGTGAAGGTCACCCCGGGGGCGCCCGAGGGCCGCATCTTCCTCTCGTCGACCATCCGTCAGCTTCCTTCTCGGGTTGTTGATGTCTCCGGTCAAGTCCTGTCTCAAGCCACCCCTGACGAGATTGCTGCGGACATTGCTCTTACTTGGACGGGGGCGTCGTGGCGAACTTACGCCGTCTCCTTCTGACGTTGCTGGTGCTACTAGTAGCAGCCTTCGGTTCCTCGTCGGCTCTTGGCGCTGACCCACCACCAACGACACAAATTAGACAGCACGAGGGTGGAGACGACCATCTCCAAACCTCGGCCGGGATGAGTGCCAATGACCTCCGCGAAAGAGCGGCGAAGGTGCCTGGCTCGGCAACAGCGCCAGCGGGCTACGCGGGGCCGTGGTACCAATACGCAGCCACGTCCTACTGCAACCACGCACCGCCCGGATCAGCCCAGGCCACAGACAACTCGTGCACGAACATGTGGACGGTCTGCAACCCGACGTCCAACCCGAGCGTGACCCGTGGGCCTGCGGTGCGGGTGTGGTCGCGCCAGGTCGACGTCGACAACCAGCCCCTGCCCGGCGCAACGTGGTTCGAGGAGGGATACACCTGCTTACCCGACCTGGTGCCGGGGGCCACCAACGTCCTCACAGCGGAGATGATCCTCAAGGCCTTCCATGACACGGCGTTCGCGAAGGCGACAGCGGCGGTGCAGCCGGTGAAGGGCACCACGCTGGTGAACCTGCCCACGTACTACGAGCTGCAGTGGCCGGCGGAGGGGTTCCAGCCGGACGAGGTGGACACGACCACGCTCGTGGGGCATCGGGTGCAGATCAAGCCGACCTTCCAGTCGGCGACCTATGTCTTCGGCGACGGCACCACCTCTGGTCCGGTCGCGACCTTGGGCGGGCCGTACCCGATCGGTGATGTTGTTCACACCTACGGCCAGCCGGCCGACGTGCAGGTGCGGATCGACGTGACCTATGGCGGTCAGTTCAGCGTCGACGGCGGGGACTGGATCGACATCCCCGGCACCGCAACGGTCGAGGGCGCACCTTTCGCCCTGCGCGTCGCCGAGGCCCACGCCCAGCTCGTCACCCGCTAACGGATTTCCACAGGCCGGCATTGCCGATGCGGCTGTCTGTCGGTGCTGCGTGATATGAGCAATTCCGCTGTGTGCCAGCGAAATTGGCTCCGCTCAACCCTTGTGTTCCGAATCGAACATGCGTACGATGGAGGCATGAGCAGGCACCCTCAGCCGACGCCACCCGATGGCGGTGAGCGGGCGCGTGCCATGGACTTCCTCGACTGGCTCAAGGAAGTCGACGGAGCCCGCTTGGGTGACCGCGAGCGGCTCGAGTTGATCGCCGTCCTGGAGCGCGTCAAGGCCGCTGCGGCCGGCGCCCAGGCGAAGGTGACCGCGGCCTTCGCCGACTCCCAGCGAGCCGACCATGTGGCTCGCGGCGGCAAGGCCGCCGAGGTCGCGCGCAGCATCGGGGCGCAGGTCGCCCTGGCCCGCAGGGACTCCCCGACGATGGGGGACCGGCACCTGGGACTGGCCCGGGCCCTGGTCACTGAACTGCCGCACACGCTCCGGGCTCTGGCGGCGGGTGAGCTGTCCGAGTTTCGGGCGACGATCGTCGCACGTGAGACCGCCACCCTCTCCCGCGAGGATCGCGCGCTCGCTGACGAACGGCTCGCCGCGGACCTCCCGCACCTCGGCACGCGTGCAGTCGCCGGGGCCGCGCGCCGCATCGCTGCCGAGCTCGATGCGGCCAGCGTGGTGCGCCAGCACGAACGGGCCGTCTCATCACGGCGGGTGAGCCTGCGGCCCGCCCCGGCAGGCATGGCCTACCTGACCTTCCTCGCGCCGCTCAAGGACGCCGTCGCCGCGTATGCCGCGACCGGGCGCCTCGCGGATGCCGCCCTGTCCTCCGGTGGTCCCGACCCCCGCGGCCGCTCAAGAGGGCAGCTGATGGTGGACCTCGGCCTGGACCGGATCCTCGGTCGGGCCGACGGCGCCGAGGTGCCGGTGGAGATCCAACTCGTCATGACCGCGGGCTCCTTGTTCGCCCGGCCCACCTCCAGCCCCGCGAAGCCGACTGACCTCGGCACGCGCGCTGCCGACCCAGCTGACGAGGCGGCCACGATCTCCGGCTTTGGACCGATTCCGGCGCCTGTGGCCCGTGCCTGGGTCCGATCAGCGGATCGCGCGTGGATTCGCCGCCTCTTCACCAGCCCCGACGGTCGGGACCTGGTCGCCATGGAGTCCAGACGCCGTCTCTTCGACGGGTCGCTGCGGAAACTCCTCATTGTGCGCGACCAGACCTGTCGCACGCCATGGTGCGACGCGCCGATCAGGCAGGTGGACCACGCGCAGCCCGCCCGTGATGACGGCCCTACCGATGTGGAGAACGGTCAGGGGCTGTGTGCCCGCTGCAACCTCACCAAGGAGGCGCCCGGGTGGAGCGCGATCCCGACCCGAAGTCGCCCCACCCGGGCAGCGACGGCGCCCGACCGGCCCGACACCACGCACCGGATCCAGATCACGACCCCGACCGGGCTCACCTATCGATCCACCGCGCCGCCAGTGCTCGGGTGGGGCTGGTCGCCACCTGCGTCGACGAGCCATCCATCCGTCCCCAGCGACGAGCTCCACGCCCTGACTTCGCGCCTGGAGCGGCAGTACGCACAGATCCTCGCAGCGGCCTGACCCCGTGGCGCCGCTGGGCAAGTAGGGTCGCAGACGTGCCCTCCCGCCGCGCTCGCCCCGCCTCGTCCACCGCAGCCCGCCATACCCCCGACCCCGCAGCGGCGGGGCGCCTGGACCTGCTCGAGCCGGTCATGAGCGCCGTCGAGGTCGCTGCAGCCCGGCTGCCGGACCTGCTCGCCGACCTGGACCCGACCAGCGTCACCATCGCGCTTCTCCTCCCCGAGGGCGAGGGGTCCGCGGTTGCCTCCCTGGCCCCCCTGGGCGAGCTCGGGTTCGACGTCGAGGAGCTGGTGGCCACCCACGAACCCAAGGCAGGGGAGGGGGCAGTGACCCGCATCCCCTTCGCCCCGGGCGATCGGCCGGTGCGACGAGCGCTCGTCGTGGGGGTGGGTGCCTCCACCGCGGACGGCTCGGGCCATGCCCACCGCAGGGCCGGAGCCACGCTCGGGCGAGTCGCGCGTGGCAGCCGGGACGTGGTGCTCGCCGTGCCCCCACGCACCACCCCGCACGAGCTGTCGGGCCTCGTCGAGGGCTTCCTCCTCGGCGGCTGGACCGTCCCGACCTGGCGAGCCCAGGGTCCGACCCCTCCGGCCGAGGCACAACGACCCGCCACACGGCTGCTCCTCGCCGCGGATGCATCCGGCGCGGAGCAGCTCGCCGAGGCCGCGAGACGGTCCGCCATCCGGGTCCGCGCGACCCTGCTCGCCCGCTGCCTGGGCCTCACGCCCAGCAACATCAAGAACCCGGCGTGGATGGCCGCCCGGTGCCGCTCCCTGGCCCGTCGCCACGGCCTGACCGTCAAGGTCTGGAACGAGCGCGACCTGGCCAGGGAGGGCTTCGGTGGCCTGCTCGCCGTCGGCGGGGGCTCGGCGACCCCGCCGCGCCTGGTGCAGCTGGAGTGGAATCCTCCGGGCCCCGAGGCCGGGCCTGACCCGGTGCACGTCGTCCTCGTGGGCAAGGGGATCACCTTCGACACCGGTGGCTTGGACATCAAGCCCGCCGAGGGCATGCTCGCGATGAAGACCGACATGATGGGGTCGGCCGCCGTCGCCGCCACCCTCGCGGCCTGCCGCGACCTCGGCGTCGCGGTGCGCGTCACCGGCCTGCTCGCCCTTGCCGAGAACGCCGTCTCCGGTGCCGCCTACCGCCCCAGCGATGTCGTCACCCACTACAGCGGGACCACCGTTGAGATCGGCAACACCGACGCCGAAGGTCGCGTCGTCCTCGCCGATGCCCTGGCGTATGCCGTGGAGCAGCTCCGCCCGGACGTGGTCGTGGACATCGCCACCCTCACCGGCGCTGCCCGGGTGGCCTTTGCGCGGGCCATGGCGCCGGTCTTCGCCACCGACGACGGCCTCCGGGACGCCCTCATCGCGGCCGGGACGGCCGAGGGTGAGACGCTGTGGCCGCTCCCGCTGCCGACGGCATACCGTGCAGCCTTGGACTCACCGGTGGCCGACCTCCAGCAGATCTCGGGGGCACACGGCGCCGGGTCGATCATGGCGGCCCTCTTCCTCAGGGAGTTCGTGGGGCAGACGCCATGGGCGCACCTGGACGTCGCCGGACCCGGCCGGTCCGATGTCGACGCCGGGTTGCTCGCCAAGGGGCCGACCGGGTTCGGGACACGTGTGCTGCTGCGGTGGCTGGAAGGACTTCGATGAACGCCGGATACGGGCTGGCCGTCCGCTGGTCACTCAAGGACGCTCCGGAGGGGGTCGCCCGACGCCTTCGTGAGTATGTCGTCGGGACCTCGATCGCGAGGTTCATGTTCGAGGACGGACTGGCCTTCAAGGTCTGGCGGATGCGCGAGGGGGAGTGGTTCGAGGGCACCTACGTCTTCGACAGCGAGTTCGAGCGGGACCGCTTCCGGACCCAGTTCGAGGCCGTGGCGGCAACCTCCCCCGGGTCGGAGATCATCGGCTCCGCCCCGATCGCCATCGAGGACTACGAGGTGGTGGCGATCGCCGAAGGGCCGGCCGGCTTCCGGCGCGGCGCCGGGCCAGGCCTGGACCCGCACGACTGACCTGGCGAGGACCCGGTCAGCGCTTGACGGCGACGAAGAGTCCGTCGCTCACGGGCAGCAGGGCGCTGACCAGCCGCTCGTCGTCACGCAGTGACTTGCCCAGGTCCCGCAGGATCGAGGTCTCCTCGTCGCGCGAGGCCGGGTCGGCCACGCGGTCGTGCCAGAGCATGTTGTCGAGCACGAGCACCCCGCCGGGGCGGAGCAGGCGGATCGCGTGCTCGGCATACGTCGGGTAGTTGACCTTGTCCGCGTCGATGAGGACCACGTCGTAGGCGCCGTCGCTCATCCGGGGCAGCACCTCGCTCGCGCGTCCGGTGATGACCCGCGTCCGCTGGTGGGCGATGCCCGCTGCGGCAAAGGCGGCCTTCGCGGCCCGGGAGTGCTCGGCGTCGACGTCGATCGTGGTGAGCACTCCGTGCTCGGGCATCCCCGCGAGCAGCCAGAGGCCGGACGTGCCTGCCCCACTGCCGATCTCCATGACGTGGGTGGCGCCGACGGCGGCGGCGAGGACACGCAGGGCGGCCCCGGCTCCGGTGCCGACGGGCGTGGCGGCACCGAGCTCCAGCCCGCGACGACGGGCCGCCTCGACGGCCTCTGCCTCGGGAACGAACTCCTCGGCATACGACCAGCTGGCCGGCTTCAGGGTGCTCATGGCCGCCAACCCTACTCGCCACGACCTCAGGGGCGACGATCACCGACCTCACAGGAAACGTCCAGACGCCGGGGGAACAATCGGGGCTCCGACGGCGTCCCTGTGGGGGCACCCTCCGAGTGGAAAGTGGACCGCAATGATGACCGACGTGCCCGAGGCGCCTGCTGGCCAGGCCTGGGTCCCCCCGACCTGGGAGGAGGTCGTCGAGCAGCACTCGGCCCGTGTCTACCGGCTCGCCTATCGCCTGACCGGCAACGTCCACGACGCCGAGGACCTCACCCACGACGTCTTCATCCGGGTGTTCCGGTCGCTGCACGCCTACCAGCCCGGCACCTTCGAGGGCTGGCTGCACCGGATCACGACCAACGTCTTCCTCGACCGGATGCGTCGCAAGCAGCGGATTCGCTTCGATGCCCTCGCCGAGGATGCCGCGGACCGCCTCGCCGGCCGCGCCGCCACCCCCGAGCAGGTCTTCGCCCAGACCCACCTCGACGACGACATCCAGCGGGCCCTGGACGACCTCCCGCCCAGCTTCCGCGCGGCCGTCGTGCTCTGCGACATCGAGGGCCTGACCTATGAGGAGATCGCCGACGTCCTGGGCATCAAGCTCGGCACGGTGCGCTCCCGCATCCACCGTGGGCGGGCACAGCTGCGCAAGGCGCTGGCGCACCGCGCCCCGGCTCCCACCACGAGCGCCCCCGCAGCGCCACGGCGGCGCGGCTCGTTCCGCCCGGCCGCCGGCCTGGTCTGAGGACCCGGCGCGCCCCACCACCCCTGACCTGAACCACCGCACTCCGCACGGAAGACTCCAGCCATGACCCAGCCGCACGACGCCACCGGACCGGTTGACCTGGGCGCCACCCAGGAGATCGCCGCCGACACCGAGCCCACCTGGGCGGCAGCGCCCCGGACGGCGAGCACCCCGCCGCCGGCCGACCACTGGTGGACCGGCGGCAGCGAGGCGGCCCCGACCACACCGGGCGCGCCCGTCCCTCCGGTGCCGCCCGTGCTGCCGTCCACCTCGGCGGCTGCGGCCGCCCCCAGGCCCCCTCGTCGCGGGCCGGGCTGGGCGGCTCTGCTGCTCGTCGCCGGCCTGTGCACCCTCCTCGCCGGGCTCGGCGGCGGACTCCTCGGCGGCTGGCTCGCCGCCCATGGGCAGCTCGGGTTCACGTCCACGACCTCGACGAAGTCCGCCGGCCCGGCGCCCACGGCCGGAGCGGGAGCCACGACCCGGCCCGAGGGGTCGATCGCGAACATCGCGGCCACCGCGATGCCCAGCGTGGTGACGATCAAGGTCGAGGCCGCCGACGGCAGCGGCACCGGGTCCGGATGGGTCTACGACGACAAGGGTCACATCGTGACCAACAACCACGTCGTGGCATCCGCGGCGTCGGGGGGCAAGATCACCGTGGTCCTCAGCAATGGCAAGCAGGCTGCCGCGACCATCGTCGGCCGTGACCCCGCCTACGACATCGCCGTCATCAAGGTCGACCGCACCGACCTCAAGGCGTTGCCCATCGGCAACTCCAAGGATGTCGTCGTCGGAGACGAGGTCATCGCGGTCGGCGCGCCCCTCGGTCTGGAGTCGACTGTCACCTCGGGCATCGTCAGCGCCCTGGACCGCCCCGTCGCTGCCGGTGACGCCCAGGACACCTCCTTCATCAACGCGATCCAGACCGATGCGGCCATCAACCCGGGCAACTCCGGCGGCCCCCTGCTCAACATGTCCGGCGAGGTCATCGGCGTGAACTCGGCCATCGCCACCGCCCCCGGCACCGGGACCTCCGGCACGGCCGGCAACATCGGCGTGGGCTTCGCGATCCCGTCGGCGCAGGTGCAGAAGACGGTGGAGCAACTCCTCACCAACGGCAAGGCCGTGCACCCCATCATCGGGGTCTACCTCGACCAGCAGTACGACGGCGAGGGCGTGCGCATCCTCAGTGACACGGCCAACGGGCGCCCGGCGGTCAACCCCGGCGGCCCTGCCGACAAGGCCGGGCTCAAGCCGGGCGACGTCATCCTCTCGCTCAACGGCAAGCCGGTGACCAACCCCGACGCACTCGTCGTGGGCATCCGCGCCCTCGACGTCGGCGACAAGGTCACCCTGACCGTGCGTCGCGACGGCAAGGACCAAGATGTCACCATGGTCCTCGAGGCGTCGAGCGACTGACGCAGACAGGAGCTGGGACTGGTGCTGGGGATCAATGGGTGGGAGGCGCTGATCCTCATCGTCCTCGGCGTCGTCGTGCTCGGCCCGGAGCGCCTGCCCGAGTATGCCGCGAAGCTGGCCCAAGGCGTCCGTCGCCTTCGCGTGATGGCCGAGGGCGCCAAGGTCACCCTCAAGGACCAGCTCGGCCCTGAGTACCAGGACATCAACTGGCGGCAGTACGACCCGCGCCAGTACGACCCGCGCCGGATCGTGCGTGAGGCGCTGGCCGAGCCCCTCGACTACGTCTCGCAGCCCTTCCGCGAGGTCGCCGACGAGGTCCGGTCGGTGCGCGACGAGGTCCGTGGGGCGATCGACGGCCCGGCCGCCGGCGCGGGTGCCGCGACGGCCCAGAACACCGCCGCCGCACCGGCCACGCTCGTGCCGTCATCGACCGGGTCCGGCCCGTCGGCAGACCTCGGGACCTACTGGGACCGCGACGCCACCTGAGCCCTCGTCAGCGCCCGGGGCCTCACCGCCCGGCGGGCGTGAGGCCGAGCGAGCGACCGGCCAGGCCGCGGGCGCGCGAGGCCAGCCCGCGAGCGATGCCACGCAGGGCCACGGCGGCGGGGGAGTCAGGAGATCCGAGCACGACCGGCGTGCCCTCGTCGGCGCCGATGCGCAGGCTGGTGTCGAGCGGGATCTGGCCGAGCAGTGGCACCGGTGCCCCGATCGCCCGCGTCAGCGACTCCGCGACGTCGCGGCCACCGCCGGAGCCGAAGATCTCCTGACGGGTGCCGTCCGGCAGCTCCAGCCACGACATGTTCTCGATCACGCCGGCCACGCGCTGGTGCGTCTGGAGCGCGATCGACCCCGCGCGCTCGGCGACCTCGGCCGCGGCCTGCTGTGGAGTGGTGACGACGAGGATCTCCGCCCCGGGGATGAGCTGGGCGATCGAGATCGCGACGTCACCGGTGCCCGGCGGCAGGTCGAGGAGGAGGACGTCGAGGTCACCCCAGAAGACGTCGGCGAGGAACTGCTGCAGGGCCCGGTGCAGCATCGGGCCGCGCCAGACCACCGGCTGGTTGCCGGGGACGAACATGCCGATCGAGATGACCTTCACCTCGTGCGAGACCGGCGGCAGGATCATGTCGTCGACCTGCGTCGGACGCCCCTCGACGCCGAGCATGCGGGGGATGGAGAAGCCGTAGATGTCGGCGTCGACGACCCCGACCTTGAGCCCCTCGCCGGCGAGCGCAGCCGCGAGGTTCGCGGTGACCGAGGACTTGCCGACGCCGCCCTTGCCGGAGGCCACGGCATACACCCGGGTGAGCGAGCCCGCCTTGGCGAAGGGAATCTCGCGCTCGGCGCTGCCCCCGCGCAGCTTGGTCTTGAGCTCGCCGCGCTGCTCGTCGGTCATCACACCCAGGGTCACGTCCACGGAGGTGACGCCCTCGACCGCCATGAGGGCGGCCGTGGTGTCGGCGGTGATCTTGTCCCGCAACGGGCAGCCCGACACGGTCAGCAGGACGGTGACGTCGACATGCCCCGAGTCGTCGCAGGTGCACGACTGCACCATGTCGAGCTCGGTGATCGGCTTGCGGATCTCCGGGTCGATGACGGTGCTCAGGGCGGCGTGGAGGGCATCCTGCGAAACGGGCATGCGCTCGAGTCTAGGTCGCGCTCTCCGGTGCTCCGGCCGGTGGGCCGCCCAGGGCGTCCTTCGGGACGACGGCCAGCCCTCGCTCCTCGAGCTCGTCGAGCAGGTCCCTGAGCTCACCGCGCACGAAGTCGCGGGTCGCGTTGTCACGCAGGGCCAGGCGCAGCGCGGCCACCTCACGGGTGAGGAACTCGGTGTCGGCGAGGTTGCGCTCGTCGCGGCTGCGGTCCTGCTCGGTGGCGACGCGGTCGCGGTCGGCCTGCCGGTTCTGGGCGAGGAGGATCAGCGGCGCGGCATACGAGGCCTGGAGGCTGAGCATGAGCGTGAGGAAGATGAAGGGGTACTCGTCGAACTTCCACGCGGTGGGGGCGACCGCGTTCCACACGATCCAGCCGACGACGAAGACCGTCATGCCGATGAGGAACTGGGCCGTGCCCATGAAGCGCGCGAACTTCTCCGACAGGACGCCGAAGGCCTCGTTGGTCAGCCACGCGGGCATCGAGAGCCGGCGGACGTTCTCGCGCGGCTGGTCGAGGCGGGCGTTGCGGCGCTCAGCCATGTCCCACCGCCGGCTGGGCCGTGTCGACGTCCGGCTCGTGCCGCTCCTCGCGCCAGTCCTCGGGGAGGATGTGGTCGAGCACGTCGTCGACGGTCACGGCACCGAGGAGGGCCCCGCTCTCGTCGACGACCGGCAGGCCGACCATGTTGTAGTTGGCGAGCAGGCGCGTGATGTGGCCCAGGCTGTCATCGGGGGTGAGCGGCTCGAGGTCCTTGTCGAGGATCCCGCCGATCGGGGCGTGCGGCGGCTCGCGGAGCAGGCGCTGGATGTGGACCAGGCCGAGGTACTTGCCGGTCGGGGTCTCCAGCGGGGGCCGGCACACGAAGACCGTCGTGGCGAGCGCCGTGGACAGCTCCTCCTTGCGCACCAGCGCCAGGGCCTCGGCGATCGAGGCCTCCGGGCCGAGGATCACCGGCTCGGTCGTCATCAGGCCACCGGCGGAGTTGTCGTCGTAGGTGAGCAGGCGGCGCAGGTCCTCGGCCTCGTCCTGGTCCATCTTCTCCAGGAGCTCCTCCTGCCGCTCCACGGGCAGCTCGGAGAGCAGGTCGGCGGCGTCGTCGGGCTCCATCGCCTCGAGGACGTCGGCGGCGCGGTCGACCTCGAGGCCGGTGAGGATCTCGATCTGGTCGTCCTCGGGCAGCTCCTCGATGACGTCGGCGAGCCGCTCGTCATCGAGTGCGGCGGCGACCTCGGCCCGGCGCTTGGGCGTGAGGTCGTGGATGACCTCGGCGAGGTCGGCCGGCTTGAGGTCCTCGTAGGCCTCCAGGAGTCGTGCGGCGCTCTGGGCCTGCTTGGCCTCCCGGAGCTCCTCGATGTCCTCGATCGGCGCCACGAAGGTCTCGCCGCGGCGCTTGCTGAACGGGTTGAGGGAGCTCCCGCCGGTGCGCTTGCGCACGAATGCCCGCGTGACCGACCAGGAGCGGGCCGCGCCGTGCTCGATGCCGATGTCCTCGATCGTGGCCTCGACGAGCTCGCCACCGAGGCGGACCTGCACCGGGCGCTCCACGAGCTCGGCGAGGACGAGGGTCTCGTTGGCCCGCTGCTCGAAGCGACGCATGTTGACCAGGCCGGTGGTGATGACCTGCCCGCCCTCGACGCTCGTGACGCGCGTCATCGGCACGAAGATGCGCTTGCGGGCGGCGACCTCGACGACCAGACCGATGGCGCGCGGGCGCGACCGGGTGGCGCTGAAGGTGACGACGACGTCGCGGACCCGGCCGACCTTCTCACCGAGCGGGTCGAACACGCTCAGCTCGGCCAGCCGTCCCACGAAGACGCGCGTTGTCGGAGCCACGGCCCAAGGGTATCCGCGCGGCGTCCTCGCCGAGCGCTAGCCGGTGCCGCGCCGCGACTGCGGGCGTCCGCGCCAGTGCCACGGGCGCCAGGAGACCGTCGTCCCCTTGGCCGGTGCGATGCGCTGGGAGCCGCTCTGGTCGGCATACGACCCAGGTTGCTCGCTGGGGCGACCGACCGGCGTGAGCACGTGGATGGTGCAGCCGGCGCGCCAGCGGGCGTCGACCTCTTCGGGGGTGCCCTGGAGGTTGAGCCGCTCGGGACGGATCACCTCGGTGGCGGCCTCCCAGTCGGGTGCGGCCGGGGTGATCTCGCGGACGGTGGCGCCGATGGTGAGGAGCCGCCCGCCGGTGTCCTTGCTGCGCAGGAGGATCTCGACCTGCTCGGGCAGCCAGGGGAGCGGCTGCTCGCCGACGCCGGAGATGACATAGGCCGCCGGTCCGGTGCCGCGGGGGTCGCCGTCGTCGTGCCAGACGTGCCACGCCGGATGGGTGGCACCGTCGGGCAGGCGGATCCAGAGGAGCCCGGACTTGCTCGCGGCCTCGGCGAGCAGGCGGGTGACATTGACCGGCGCCGGCGCCCCGGCAACCTCCGTGGCCGCGTCGGCGGGCAGGGGCCGGGTCGGCTCGGACATGCTCGCCAGTATGCCGTGGCGGGGGGTGAAGTGCGTCATAACGCTGGGCGGGCCTTCGCTGATAACTTCCGCCCATGCGCCCAGCCAAGGACTTCTTCGCGCCGCTCGCCGTCGGTGCGCCCCTGCCGATCCGGGAAGTGCCGGCCCGGCCGAGCCGGATGATCCACTTCTTCGACCCGAGCAACGAGAAGATGGCGGCCAAGGTCCCGTCGATGGTGGGGGCCGTCGACGTGCTCCTGGGCAACCTCGAGGATGCCGTCAAGGCCGACAACAAGGAGAAGGCGCGCCAGGGCCTGGTCGACATCGCCAGGGCCACGGACTTCGGTGACTCCACCCAGCTGTGGACCCGCGTCAACAGCCTCGACAGCCCGTGGGTCCTCGACGACCTGGTCACGCTCGTCACCGAGATCGGCGACAAGCTCGACGTCATCATGGTCCCCAAGGTGCAGGGCCCCGAGGACATCCACTACGTCGACCGCCTGCTCGCCCAGCTCGAGGCGCGCGCCGGCCTGACCCGCCCGATCCTCGTCCACGCGATCCTCGAGACCGCCCGCGGCGTGGCCAACGTCGAGGCGATCGCCGGGGCCTCCCCGCGCATGCAGGGAATCTCGCTCGGCCCGGCCGACCTCGCGGCCGACCGGCGAATGAAGACGACCCGCGTCGGTGGCGGCCACCCGGGGTACCTCGTCCGGCAGGACCCGCCCGCCGGCGTCGAGGACGGCATCAACGCCGAGCGCACGATCTTCCAGCAGGACCTGTGGCACTACACGATCGCCCGCATGGTCGACGCTTGCGCGATGCACGGGATCTTCCCGTACTACGGACCCTTCGGGGACATCAAGGACGTCGTCGCCTGCGAGGACCAGTTCCGCAACGCCTTCCTCCTCGGCTGCGTCGGTGCCTGGTCGCTCCACCCGGCCCAGATCGCCATCGCCAAGAAGGTGTTCTCGCCCTCGGCCGAGGACGTCGCTCACGCCCGCCGCGTCAAGGAGGCGATGGGCGATGGCACCGGCGCCGTGATGCTCGACGGCAAGATGGAGGACGACGCCTCGCTCAAGCAGTGCCTCGTCATCCTCGAGCTCGCCGAACGTCTTTCGGCGTCCGATCCCGAGTTGGCACAGCTGTATGCCGTGCCGTCGCCGTCCGCTGTCGAGTCCGGAAGCGAGGGCTGAGCGGTGGGCGAGAACGCAACTGGCACCACGGCATACCGGCCTCGTCGGTCCGTGCTCTACATGCCCAGCTCCAACGAGCGGGCCCTGGAGAAGGCCAAGACGCTGCCGGTCGATGCCCTCATCCTCGACCTCGAGGATGCGGTGGGAGTCGATGCCAAGGACGTCGCCCGCGAGAACGCCTGTGCCGCAGCGGCATCGGGGGAGTATGGGCGGCGCGAGCTCACGATCCGCGTCAACGGGATCGGCACCCAGTGGCACGAGGCCGACCTGGCCGCGGCCTGCGCGGCCGGCCCGGACGGCATCGTCGTCCCGAAGGTGAACTCCGCCAAGGAGGTCAAGGCGCTCGTGCGCGCGATGGAGAAGCACGGCGCTCCGGAGCGCACGCGCCTGTGGGCGATGATCGAGACGCCCACGGCGATCTTCAACGTCCGCAAGATCGCCCGCGAGTCCGACCGGCTGGCGGCCTTCGTCATCGGCACCAATGACCTGGTCAAGGAGCTGCGCGCCGATCACGTGCCGGGCCGCGCGCCCCTGCTGACCTCGCTGTCGATGGCTCTGCTCGCCGGGCGGGAAGCGGGGATCGCGGTCCTCGACGGGGTCTACAACAACGTCAAGGATGCCGACGGCTTCCGCGTCGAGTGCGAGCAGGGCCGGGACTTCGGGTTCGACGGCAAGACGCTCATCCACCCCGGCCAGGTCGAGGTGTGCAACGAGGTCTTCGCGCCGAGCGAGGCGGCCGTCGAGGAGGCGGAGGGCATCATCGCGGCCTGGGAGGCCGGCGCGGGTGCCGGTGTCGTCACCTACAACGGCAAGATGATCGAGAACCTCCACGTCGACATCGCCCGCCGCGTCCTCGCGACCCACGCGGCGATCACCGCGGCCTGAGGTCACGACCCGGCAACGATCCCCGTGGGCGTGTCACCCAGCGCACCCACCGCGACGTCTGGTGGAGTGAGGTCACCCAGGCGCGAAAGGGAGCAACGGTGTCGACGTTCCGAGGATCAGGTGCAGTGCTCGCCGCCGTCCTCGTCGGTGTGCTCGCCGGCTGTGGGGTGACGTGGGACCCCGGGTCCCGGTCAACGGCTGGGCCGGCCACGCCCTCGGTCGAGTCCTCCGGCTGGCAGTCCCCGCTGCCGACGGCCACCCCTGAACCCACGTTGACCCCGACCGCCACGGCGACGCCGACGCCCGAGCCGTCGCCCACCCGGACTCCCACCCCGACTCCCACGCCGACCCCGACTCCGACGCCGACCCCGCCTCCCACGCCCGAACCGCCCCCGCCGGCACCGCAGCCTCCAGCCACTCCGGAGGTGCGCGACACCCTGCGCGCCGGCGACTCCGGCGAGGACGTGCTGGCGATGCAGCGGGCGCTCTCGGACCTGGGGTACTGGCTCGGTGAGCCCGACGGCACCTGGGGGAGCCTGACCACCCAGGCCGTGTATGCCGTGCAGAAGGCCGCCGGCCTGGGCCGGGACGGGGTGGCCGGGCCGCAGACACGCAAGGCCATTGCCGACGGCATACGACCCTCGTCGCGCTCGGGGGGCAACGGCGTCGAGATCGACCTCGAGCGCCAGCTCCTGCTCATCGTGCGTGACGGGTCGGTCCGCACGATCCTCAACACGAGCACGGGCAGCAACAAGCCGTACACCGAGGTCTTCGAGGGACGCACCTACACGGGGCCCTCGGTGACGCCACGGGGGACGTTCAGCGTCTTCCGTCAGGTCGACCGTGAGGACAAGGGGCCCCTGGGGTCGCTCTGGCGGCCGAAGTACTTCAACGGCGGCATCGCCGTCCACGGCGCCGCGGCGATCCCGCCCTATCCCGCCTCGCACGGGTGCGCCCGGCTCTCGAACGCGGCGATGAACATGATCTGGTCGCAGGACCTCATGCCGATCGGCAGCCGGGTCGTCGTCTTCTAGGACTGCCTCCGCTGCGGCATGGTGTGGTCCCCGCGGATCCGGTCCAGGGTGACCAGCGCGAGGTCGCGCGCCATCCACGGGCGCCGGAAGCCGTCGGCGACGCGGGCCAGGCCCTCGCCGACACGTCGAGGGCTGCGGAGCATGCCGTGCTGGGGCGGGCAGGGCAGCGAGATCGAGAAGCGCTCGCGCACGTCATGGTCGCCGCACGGCACCCCGCGACCGCTGTTCATCAGGTTCGAGCCGTGGAGCACCTCCAGCCACATCGGCGGTGTCTGCACCTCGCGCACCGGCGCCGCGAGCCGGGCGTCGGGATGGCGGGTGACGAAGACGGTCCTGGGCGGCTCGGCCGTGCGGTGCTCGACGAGGGAGAGGTAGTGGTTGGCCCGCAGCCGGCAGCGGCGCAGTCGCCCGAGGCGGTCCAGCTGCAGTCCGTGCGGGAAGTTGACGAAGCAGTCCTCGCCCTGGGGGGCCAGGGCGGCGGCCTCGGCCTGGATCCGCGCCAGGAAGTCGGTGGCGACGGCGTCGTCGCTGTCGACCCGGGTGGTGACGAGGACCGGCGCCTGGGCGTGGCGACTGATGCGCGGGCGCAGGTCGGTCCAGAAGACCTCGTGGGTCCACACCGGAGTGAAGACGCCTGCCGCCAGCTCCTCGACCTGCGCCCGGAAGTCGTCCTCGCAGCGGTCGTCGAACCACACCAGCCACTCGGTGCGGGTGTCGGCCCGACCCGCCTGCTGGCCGGACATCGAGCTGTGGCAGGCGTCGAGGAAGAAGCCGAGGCGATACCAGAGCCAGTCGGGCTCGGCCGGAGGCAGCTCTGAACTCAGCACCGCCGAGAAGCGGGTGAGGATCAGGTGGTCCATCGCCGGGGTCACGGCCCCATCATGCCCGCGACGCGGCGAGGGCGGCTGCGTCCCCGAAGAGCTCGTCGGCATCGACGGCCAGGCCCTTGCGCTCGAACCAGGCGCACACGGTGCGGACGTCGCGCTCGAGGAAGCCGAAGCCCTGCGGGTTGCCGACGATGTCGACGACCTGCGGCCAGTCGATGACGACGAGGCGAGAGTCGTGGACGAGCAGGTTGTAGGGCGAGAGGTCACCGTGGGCCCACCCGGCGTCGGCGAGGTCGAGCACGAAGCGCTCGAACTGCTCCCACAGGTCTCCGAGGCTGGCCTGCTCACCGCGGACCTGGTGCAACCTCGGTGCCGCGACCGGTCCATCGGGGTGGTCGGTGCCGATGAACTCCATGAGCATCTCGGTCTCGTCGAGCTGCACGGGGTAGGGGACCGGCATCCCCATCGCCCACAGGCGGCAGAGCGCGTCGAACTCGGCGAAGGCCCACTGCCCGGTGATCAGCTCCTTGCCGAAGTCGGTGCGCCGGGCCATCGCCCGCATCTCGCGGCTGCGCCGGACGCGGCGACCCTCGAGGTAGCCGGCGTCGCGGTGGAACATCCGGTGCTCGCTGGCCCGGAACCGCTTGGCGGCCAGGGCGATCGAGCGATCGGTGCCCGGAACCCATCGGCGCACGACGTGGACGTCGGCCTCCTTGCCGGACTTGAGGATGCCGAGGTCGGCCTCGACGGCGCCGAGGTCGGTGATGACCCAGTCGGGTCGGGGCTTGGGGCCGTGGGTCGCGGTCTCCCAGGTGCTCCAGCGCTCGCCCTCGGGCGGGCCGTCAGGGGCGGTGTCGGTGGCGAAGAGGGCCTGCTTCGCCGGCAGGTGGAAGGGCTGATGTGCCACTGGTGGTCTCCAAGGGTGAAGGAAGCGGGTGGGCGGTCATGCCCGGGACCGTGATCGACATGTCGGGCCTCCTTCGGTTGTGGTCGCCATGACCACGCGGTATGCCGCGTGCTCACCTCCCAGCCTGCCCGCGGCATACCGCTTCTCGCCACCGAATTTCTCTGGGGCGGCCACGCTCCAGTGGACATGAATCCGTGTCCCAGCACGGAAAGATGTCCACCTGGGGTCCCACGCCGAGGGCGGACCGGGCACAGCGCGGCCAGGACATAGACCCACGTGGCGAACCCGTGCGCCGCCATGGCCGTCGTGGCCACTACCCAGGAGTTGTTGAGGGCATGGGCGAAGGAGGGCGCCTGGAGGGTGCCGGTGAACTCGTAGAGCAGCGCGAATCCGACACCCTGCAGCAGATAGGCCCAGGCGACGCCGTCGTGGATGGTGATGAAGAGCACCGCGGTGATGGCCAGGCCCACGACGATCGCCGGGACGCGCCCGAGCCGGTTCGCCGCCTCGGCGACCGGCCCGATCGCGCCGATGGCGAGGACGAGCAGGGCATCCTGCACGTCCGAGCGGTAGAAGCCGAGAGTGGCCAGGTCGGTTCCACCGGTCTCGGTCAGCGCGAAGAGCACGTTGGTGGCGAGGCAGAAGAGTGCGCCGGTGCCGAGCGAGACCCACCAGCTGGGGACGCGTGTGGCGAAGGCACGCACGCCCGGAGCCCACCGCGCAAGCAGCAGGATGACCGCCAAGGGCAGGAGCCACAGGGTCTTCTCGACGACCACACCCCAGCCGCCCAAGACCGAGCGCTGGCGCTGCGGCGGAGGGCGTTCACGCTCGCCATTGTCCGGGGTGGGAGGGATCACGCTCGGTGCGGGTTCAGCGGGAGGGGAGCGGACGGCATACTCGGGAAAGGCCCTGAACCGAACGAAAAGGCGGCGATCACGCGTGTCCCGACTCCAGACCACCGACAACCTCACCGAGGAGCAGGTCGAGCTGCTCAAGCTGGTCAAGGAGTTCGTCGACGAGCAGATCATCCCGGTGGCGACCGAGCTGGAGCACAAGGACGAGTACCCCCAGGCGATCGTCGACCAGATGAAGGAACTGGGGATCTTCGGGCTGATGATCCCCGAGGAGTACGGCGGCCTCGGCGAGTCCCTGCTCACCTATGCGCTCTGCGTCGAGGAGATCGCCCGCGGCTGGATGTCGGTGTCGGGCATCATCAACACCCACTTCATCGTCGCCTACATGCTCATCCAGCACGGCACCGAGGAGCAGAAGCAGCGCTACCTGCCGAAGATGGCGACCGGTGAGATCCGCGGTGCCTTCTCGATGAGCGAGCCCGGCCTGGGCTCCGACGTCTCGGCGATCAAGACCAAGGCGGTCAAGGGCGAGGGCGACAACTGGACCATTGACGGCCAGAAGATGTGGCTCACCAACGGCGGATCGGCCAACCTCGTCGCGGTCCTGGTCAAGACCGACCTCGGCGAGTCGAGCGTCTACAAGAACATGACGACCTTCCTCGTCGAGAAGGAGTCCGGTTTCGGCGAGACCGCGCAGGGCGTCACCGTGCCCGGCAAGATCGAGAAGATGGGCTACAAGGGCGTCGACACCACCGAACTTGTCTTCCAGGGGCACAGGACCACCAGTGCCCAGATCCTCGGCGGCGAGCCCGGCAAGGGCTTCTACCAGATGATGGACGGCGTCGAGGTCGGGCGCGTCAACGTCGCCGCCCGCGCCTGTGGCCTGTCGATGCGGGCCTTCGAGCTCGGCATCTCCTACGCCCAGCATCGCGAGACCTTCGGGAAGAAGATCGCCGAGCACCAGGGCATCCTCTTCCGCCTCGCCGACATGGCCACCAAGGTCGAGGCCAGCCACCAGATGATGGTCAAGGCCGCCCGCCTCAAGGACGCTGGCCAGCGCAACGACCTCGAGGCCGGTATGGCGAAGTACCTCGCCGCCGAGAACTGCGCCGACGTCGTCGAGCAGTCCTTCCGGATCCACGGCGGCTATGGCTACTCCAAGGAGTACGAGATCGAGCGCCTCTACCGCGAGGCCCCGATGCTGCTCATCGGCGAGGGCACCGCCGAGATCCAGAAGATGATCATCGGCCGCCGGCTCCTCGAGGACTACAAGCTCAAGGGCTGAGCCTCGCGCAGGGCCACCCCAACGGGGGATTCACTTCGGCCGGCTGGCGACCTACCATCGACCTCGCCCGGACGTGCCGGGCATCCCTGCCTGCGCCCCGTGCGCCCTTTGGAGGAGTCCCATGGGTCTGACCCGTTCCATGGCCGTCACCGGGGCGGCCGCCGTCGCCCTGTCGCTCGGCATGGCGGCCTCGTATGCCGCCCCCAGCCCCTCGGCGAAGCAGCCCCAGGCCGCCGTCGACTCGGCCTACGCGCTCGTCCGCCTCAGCAGCGAGCCGCTGGCGACGAACCCGCGCACCGCGCCCGCCAAGGGGCAGAAGATCGGGTTCGACAACCAGGCTGTCAAGGCCGAGCGTGACCGCCTCCGCGCCGAGCGTGCGGCCTTCAAGGACTGGCTGCGCGCCAACGCTCCGAAGGCGAAGGTGACCAAGGAGTTCGACGTCGCGCTCAACGCCGTCGGTGTCCAGCTCAACGGGACCTCGATCGACACGCTCCGCTCGGCCCCCGGGGTGACCTACGCCGAGCTCCAGGGCGTCTTCACGCCGCAGGCCCACGAGGACCCCGACCTCGAGCTCATCAAGGGCATGGAGGGCTGGTCCGTCGCCGGCGGCGCGGCCAACGCGGGCAAGGGTGTCAAGGTCGCCATCATCGACAGCGGGATCGACGCCTCGCACCCCTGCTTCGATGACGCCGGCTACCCGGCCACCAAGCAGCTCGGCGACACCAAGTACACCAACAACAAGGTCATCGTCAGCCGGGTCTACGGCAACAAGGTGGCCAAGGACGGCCTCGACGGCAAGGACCTCAACGGCCACGGCACGCACGTGGCCGGCACGGTCGCCTGCAACCCGCACACCGACACCGTCGTCGATGGCACGGTGATCCCGTACGACGTCTCCGGCGTGGCGCCAGCTGCCACCCTGGGCTCCTACAACGTCTTCCCGGGCACGGAGGGCTCCGGCCGCTCCGAGGACATCCTCGAGGCGATGCAGGACGCCTACACCGACGGCTTCGACGTGGCGAACATGAGCCTGGGCGGCGCGCGCAACGACGGCGGCGGCGCCTTCCTGCTCGACAACGCGATCGACAACCTCGACCGCGCCAACATGGTCGTGGCCGTCGCCGCGGGCAACGAGGGGCCGGGCTACTGGACCGTGCACTACCCGGGCGCGGCCCCGCGCGCGCTCACGGCGGGCGCCAGCACGGTCGGCCATGCCCTCGTCAACCAGCTGACCTTCAACGGCCAGTCGCACGACATGGTCATCGGCGAGTTCGGCTCGCTCGACGCCTCGCTCACCGCGCTGATCGAGGTCGTCGAGGACGGATCCGTGTCCGAGCCGCATGGCCTGAGCCTGGGCTGCACCGCCGCCGCGCTGCCCGAGCTCACCGGCAAGATCGGCGTCGTCGGTCGGGGCACGTGCACCTTCCAGGAGAAGGTGGATGCCGCCGAGGCCAAGGGCGCGCGGGGCCTGATCGTCGTCAACCGCGACGACACCTATCTGACCATGGCCGGCGACAAGCAGGGCATCCCCGCCGTCATGGTCTCGCTGACGACGGGCCGGGCGCTCAAGACGGCCGGCGACGGCACGCCGGTCACCCTGCTCAACCAGATGGTCTACAAGACCTTCCCCGAGGCGACCAACCGGATGGCCGGCTTCTCCAGCTGGGGTCCCACCCACGGAGACCTGCTCATCAAGCCGGACGTCGTCGCCCCCGGCGCCGACGTGCTGAGCGCGCAGCCGTCGTGGGCCTGCAAGCAGGCCCCCTGCTGGGCGATCCTCGGTGGCACGTCGATGGCCACGCCGCACCTGGCGGGCACCGCCGCGGTCGTGCGGAGCGTGCACCCGGACTGGTCCGCCGCGCAGGTCCGCTCGGCGATCGTCAACACCGCGCAGGAGGGCCTGCTGAGGTACCCGATCATCGCGGACGACAAGAAGTCCGACACGCTCACCAATGACGCGATGATCGTCGGTGCCGGTCTGGCCGATGTCCAGGCCTCGTCGACCGCCACGGTGGGCCTGGACCCGGTGAGCATCTCCTACGGAGCGCTCTCCGCAGGCGCGGGTCGCACCATCTCGCGGCCGATGACCCTGACCAATGTCACCGGGTCGCCGCAGACCTACACGGTCGCGGTGACGGACGACGCAGCGGATGACGTGACCTACTCCGTCTCCGGTGGCCCGTTGACCCTGGCTCCGGGTGGCTCGGGCACCGTCACGGTCACCGTGTCGGCCGGCAAGAAGGCGGCCGAGCAGGCCTACCAGGCGGTCCTGCGGGTCTCGGCCTCCGGTGGCGAGGTCGCGCACGCCATGCTCTGGAGCATGGTGGGCCAGGGCGTCGGCGCCCCCGGCCAGCACATGACCCCGCCGGGCCAGGACAAGTAGGTCCACGCGATCGGCGAGTGGCCGGCTCACCCCCTGGGTGGGCCGGCCACCGTCGTTCCACCGGTATGCCGAGCGCCCGGCTCCCAGCCGACGTCCAGCCAGCTTTGAGAGACTGAGCTCATGAGTACGCAGCCCGTCCGTCGTGTCCCGACCAGCCGCCTGGCCTTGGAGTTCCCCCGGTCCCTGGCCGTCTTCGACCAGTACGAAGAGGCCCAGAAGGCCGTGGACTACCTCTCGGACCACGACTTCCCGGTGCAGAACGTCATGATCGTCGGCACCGACCTCAAGCAGATCGAGCGGGTCACGGGCCGGCTCACCCGGGGACGGGTCGCCGCGGGTGGCGCGGTCTCCGGTGCCTGGCTCGGGTCCTTCGTCGCGCTCATCTTCATGCTCTTCGACGGCGCCAACTCCAACGGCCTGAGCTTCATCATCACGGTCCTCGCCGGCATGGTCTTCGGCCTGGTCTGGGCTCTCATCGGCTATGCCGTCACCGGCGGCCAGCGTGACTTCACCTCGATCCAGCAGGTCGTGGCCACGAAGTACGAGGTGCTCGTGGAGCACCGCGACGCCGCCCGCGCTCGCGAGCTGATCACCGAGATGGACCCGATGCGGGCGGCGCAGGAGCAGGCGCGCGTGGCGATCGAGCAGGCGCGCGCCGAGGAGGCGGCCCGGATGCGGGAGGCCTCGGGGCCGACGTCCTGATCGCCCTGTGACCGAAACGGGGTCAGGGCCCCGGTTCAGTCACACGTTCCGGCCCTGGACCTCACGGATCCACGCTTCGACGTCATCGGCCGTGCGCGGCATACCCGCCGAGAGGTTCTCGCAACCGTCGGCGGTGACGACGACATCGTCCTCGATGCGGACGCCGATGCCGCGGAAGCGTTCCGGGGCCTTGAGGTCGTCGGCCTTGAAGTAGAGCCCGGGCTCGACCGTGAGCACCATGCCCGGCTCGAGCTCAGCGTCCATGTACTCGGCCCGCGTCGCGAGCGCGCAGTCGTGGACGTCGATGCCCAGGTGGTGGGACGTGCCGTGCACCATCCACCGCCGGTGGAACTGGCCGTGCTCGGTGTCGAGGGTGTCCTCGACCGAGACCCCCTCCGGGAGCAGGCCCCACGCGTGGAGGTGCTCGGCGATGACCCGGATCGCCGCGGCATGGATGTCGGAGAACTTGTTGCCCGGTTTCACCGCCTCGATCCCGGCCTGCTGCGCGGCATACACCGCGTCGTAGACCTCGCGCTGCGCGTCGCTGAAGGTGCCGTTGACGGGCAGCGTGCGCGTGACGTCGGCGGTGTAGAGGTGCTCGACCTCGACGCCGGCGTCGAGGAGGAGCAGGTCGCCGTCCTTGATGTCGCCGGTGTTCTTGATCCAGTGCAGGGTGTTCGCGTGGTCACCGCTGGCGCAGATCGAGTCGTAGCCCACCCCATTGCCCGTATGCCGTGCGTGCAGTCCGAAGACGCCCTCCACCCAGCGCTCGCCGCGGCCCTTGGCCACGGCTTCGGGCAGGTCGGCGATGACGGCCTCGAAGCCGACCTTGGTCCCGGCCACCGCCGCGCGCATCTGCTCGATCTCGAACTCGTCCTTGACCATCCGCAGGTGCGAGAGGTGGTGGGCGAGCGCGTCGTCGGTCTCGGCGAGGGACTCCTCCTGGGCGCCGTTCTCGACCCGCGCGGCGTCGAGGCTGCGGGTCAGGTCCCTGTCGGCATCCCGCACCAGCCGGATCACCATCGACCCGGCGTCCTTGGCCGCGGCAGCGGCGAACTCGTCGATGTGGCGTCCGGTCAGGCCGAGCTCGAGCTCGACGTCCTCGATGCTGGGGCGCGCACCGACCCAGAACTCGCCGTAGCGGGTGTCGGCGAAGAACTCGTCGCTGTCCCGGTCGGCGAGGGGCCGGAAGTAGAGGACCGCCTCGTGTCCGCCCTCGGCCAGTGGTTCGAGGACGAGGACGGCGTCGGGCTCGCGGTCGGCGCCGAGGCCGGTGAGGTGCGCGAAGGCGCTGTGGGGACGGAAGACGTAGTCGGTGTCATTGGAGCGCACCTTGAGCCCGCCCGCGGGCACGATGAGCCGCTCACCGGGGAAGGCGGCGGACACCGCGGCCCGGCGCGACGCGGCATACGGGGCAGCGGGGGAGGGGCCGCTCACGGTGGGCCGACGCGGAGCCCAGTCCTCCTTGACGAAGGCTCGGAACTCGTCGGTCGTCGGGCGGGCGCGGTTCTCGGCCTGCTTCTGCTCTTCGCTCACCCGGCTATCGTGCCATCGCCGAGGACCCCCGGGGTCACAGAGGGAAACGGTGCTCCGACCCGCACCAGTGGGACGGAACGACCCGGTGGCAGATGCGGGGGCACTGCCGGCGATCGAGCTCGACGGGGAGCGCCTCGGCATGATCGGTCACCACGGTCCGCCGGCCACCGTGCCTCCCTCGCTGTCCTACTTGTTTTAGGAGAACTAGAACAATAGGCTGGAGGCGTGCTGATCCGCATCGACCCGGCGTCGTCGATCCCCATCTATGCCCAGGTGGCCGACTCGGTGCGCCGAGGCCTCGCTGAGGGCACCCTCGTCGAGGGGCAGCGGCTCCCCGGGGCCCGTGAGCTGGCCGACGGCCTGGGCGTGAACCTCCACACGGTCCTCCGGGGATACCAAGAACTGCGCGATGAGGGACTCATCGAGCTTCGCCGCGGCCGCGGCGCCGTCGTCACCGCACGGGGGGTCCGGGCCGCGGGAGCACTTGCTGCGCTCACGGCATACATCGAACAGGCTCGCAAGGCGGGCTTCAGTGTCGACGAGGCGACCCGCCTCGTCCGGGAGGGGATGACGTCATGAACCCACGGACTGTGCGATCTGCGCTGGCCGTCCTCGTGCTCCCGGCGGCGCTGGCCCTCGGGTCATGGCTGGTGATCCGGACGTTCGTCGCCGAGCTGCCCCAGCCGGTCGCCACCCACTGGGGTGCGAGCGGCGCCCCGGACGGCTTCTCCAGCCCCGGCAGTGCCGCGGCCACGACCGGCCTGCTCGCCGGTGGGTTCGGTGTGGGCCTGGGGCTCGTGATCTGGGCGCTGTCACGCAAGGCACCCATGGTTGCCCGGGGTGCAGGAGCTTTCGGTGCCGGGATGGCCGGCTTCATCGGTGGGCTCGGCGTGGCCAGCCTCTGGGTGCAGCGAGGCCTGACCGATGCTCGCCAGGCCACCGAGATCACGGGCCCGATGGGTGTCGGGCTCGGGATCGGCCTGCTGAGCGCCCTCGTGGGCGGGCTGCTCATGCCGGGCGAGGTCCCCGGCGCCGCACGGGCGGTCGGTCCCGTGCCGAACGACGCCCCGCGGATCGATCTCGGCGCGTCCGAGCGGGCGGTGTGGATGGGGTGGGCGCACTCGCCGGCGTTGCTCTACGTCGCGATCGGCTCGGCGCTGGGGCCGCTCGTCGTGCTCGGGGTGCTCGGTGTCGCCGTGTGGCCGATCCTCGCCGTGATCGCCCTCACCGCTGTCCTCCTCGTGAGCACGGCCACGTTCCGGGTGACGGTGGGCATCGAGGGACTGTGGGTGCGTTCGATCGTCGGATGGCCGCGGTTCCACGTGCCCCTCGAGGAGGTCGCCCACGCGGAGGTGGTTGAAGTCTCCCCGATGCGCGAGTTCGGCGGATGGGGACTGCGCGGTGACCTCAAGGGGCGCTTCGGAGTGGTGCTGCGCAAGGGGCCTGCGCTCGAGGTGACGCGCGGCGACAAGTCACGTTTCGTGGTGACGGTCGACGAGGCCGCCGTCGCGGCCGGCCTGCTCAACACCTTGGCCGACCGGCAGCGACCGGGCGCCTTCCCTGGCTGACCGGCCGGTCGGTCGCGTCAGATGGCGCCGTCGGGTGCCTTCGCGCGCTCGGACTGGGCCGAGGCGTCATCGGGCATCGTCTGGCTGGTGAACTCGGCCTCGACCCGTCGCTGGTAGATGTCGATCTGCCGCGCCACCTCTGCGTCGTCCCACCCGAGGATCGGTGCCACCAGGGCGGCCGCATGGGGCGCCGCCTCGAGACCGCGGTCCCGGGCCTCGATCGAGATCCGGGTCCGGCGGGTCAGGATGTCGGTGAGGTGGAGCGCGCCCTCGGAGGCCGCGGCATACACGATCTCCACCTTGAGGTGGTCCTCTCCGCCGAGAAGGCGCTCTCCGAGAACGGGATTGGCGTCCACGAGGGCCAAGAGGTCACGAGCGGTCGTGCCATACCGGGACAGGAGGTAGTCGATCGCGTCCTCGGGCAGCCCCGAGGAGCGCGCGAGGATCTGGAAGCGCTCGCTGAGCCATTCCCAGCCCACCGCACCGTTGAGCGGCACCGTCTCCGTGGTGCTCTGCGGCATGTCCTTGGCGCGGTCCTTGTCGCCCCCGCTGAGGGCGAGGTCGACGGCGTCCTTGGCCATGACCCGGTATGTCGTGTACTTCCCGCCGGCCACCAGCACCAGGCCGGGCACCGGCTCGGCGACCACGTGCTCACGGGAGAGCTTGGTCGTCGCATCGTCGGCGTCGCCGGAGATGAGGGGCCGCAGACCGGCATACACGCCGTCGATGTCCTCACGGGTCAGCGGCGTGACGAGCACCCGGTTGACCGTGTCGAGGAGGTAGTCGATGTCGGCGCTCGAGGCCGCCGGGTGCGCCAGGTCGAGGGTCCACTCGGTGTCGGTCGTGCCGATGATCCAGTGCTCGTCCCACGGGATGATGAAGAGGACCGACTTCTCGGTGCGCAGGATGACACCGGTGTCGCTCTCGATCCGGTCCTTGGGCACGACGAGGTGGATGCCCTTGCTCGCGCGCACCTTGAGCGGTGCCTCGCCGACCATCTCCTGGATCTGGCCGGTCCAGACGCCGGTGGCGCAGATGACGTGGCGGGCGCGGATCTCGAACTCCTCGCCGGTCATGCCGTCGCGGGCGGTGACCCCGACGACAGCGCTGCGCTGGTCCTCCGGATCCGCGCGCAGCAGGCCGGTCATCTCGACCCGGTTGGCCACGCTCGCTCCGTGCGCGGCAGCCGTGCGCGCCAGCTCCAGCACGAAGCGGGCGTCATCGACCTGCGCGTCGTAGTAGCGGATCGCGCCCGTGAGGGCATCGGGCCGCAGGCTCGGCATCATGGCGAGCGCAGCCTTCTTGCCGAGGTGCTTGTGACGTGGCACCTCGCCCGAGGACTTCACCCCGAAGGCGAGCCCGTCATAGAGCGCGATGCCCGACCCGACGTAGAAACGCTCCCAGGCCGGCTTCTGCAGGGGGTACATGAAGGGCACCGGCCGCACCAGGTGCGGTGCGATCGTCGTGAGCAGCAGCCGCCGCTCCTGGAGTGCCTCGTGGACCAGCCCGAAGTCGAACATCTCGAGATAGCGCAGGCCGCCATGGATCAGCTTGCTGCTCCGGCTGGACGTGCCCGAGGAGTAGTCGCGCGCCTCGATCAGTCCGGTGGACAGCCCGCGCGTCACGGCGTCGAGGGCGGCGCCGCAGCCCACCACCCCACCTCCGACGACAAGGACGTCCAGCTCGACGCCGGAGGACATCCGAGCCAGGGCAGACCGACGAGCGGCCAGGGACAACGTCATTGGGATTCCTTCCTGTCCACGGGCACCGAGTCAAGGGTGCGTTCGACGGCATGCTTCCACGCGGCATACCCGCTCTCGCGGCGGTCCTCGCTCCACGTGGGCTCCCACCGGCGGTCCTCGGCCCAGTTGGACCGGAGCTCGTCGGTGCCGGACCAGAAACCGACGGCCAGCCCCGCGGCATACGCGGCCCCGAGCGCCGTCGTCTCGGCGACCACTGGCTTGGACACGGGCACGCCGAGGATGTCGGCCTGGAGCTGCATGCAGGTCTCGTTGGCGGTGACTCCGCCGTCGACCTTGAGCACCTCGAGGGCCACGCCGCTGTCGGCGGTCATCGCCTCGGTGACATCACGGCTCTGGTAGCAGATCGCCTCGAGCGTGGCCCGGGCCAGGTGGGCGCGGGTGTTGAAACGCGAGAGGCCGGCGATGACGCCGCGGGCGTCGCTGCGCCAGTAGGGCGCGAAGAGCCCCGAGAACGCCGGCACGAAGTGCACGCCGCCGTTGTCGTCGACCTGCGTGGCCAGCGCCTCGACCTCGGAGGCGTCCTTGATGATGCCGAGCTGGTCGCGCAGCCACTGGACGGCGCTGCCGGTCACCGCGATCGAGCCTTCGAGCGCGTATGCCGTGGGGCCGGCTCCCAGCTTGTAGGCCGGGGTCGTGAGCAGGCCGTTGGTCGAGCGGACGATCTCCTCGCCGGTGTTGAGGAGGAGGAAGTTGCCGGTGCCGTAGGTGTTCTTGGCCTCACCGGGGGCGAAGCAGACCTGGCCGACCGTGGCGGCCTCCTGGTCGCCCAGGACACCGGTGATCGGGACGGCGGCGCGGCCCTTGGCCGATGCGGTCTCGCCGAAGGCGATGTCGTCGCTGCTGCTGTGGATGCTCGGGAGCATGGCGCGTGGGACGCCGAAGAGGTCGAGCAGCTCCTGGTCCCAGTCGAGGGTGACCAGGTCCATGAGCATGGTGCGGCTGGCGTTGGTGACATCGGTGGCGTGGATGCCGCCGTCGGGTCCGCCGGTGAGGTTCCAGACGACCCAGGAGTCGGCGGTGCCGAAGAGGGCGTCCCCGCGCTCGGCGGCGGCGCGCAGTCCCTCGACGTTCTCGAGGAGCCACTGGAGCTTGCCCCCGGAGAAGTAGGTCGCGGGAGGCAGGCCGGCCCTGCGCCGGATGAGGTCGCCACGCCCGTCGCGGTCGAGGGCGGCGGCGATCGCATCGGTGCGCGTGTCCTGCCAGACGATCGCGTTGTGCCAGGGGCGACCGGTCGCGCGGTCCCAGACGATCGTGGTCTCGCGCTGGTTGGTCACCCCGATGGCGGCGAGGTCGGTCATGCCGAGGTTGGCCCTGGTCATCGCGGACCCGATGACCGCGCGGGTGCGCTCCCAGATCTCGATCGGGTTGTGCTCGACCCAGCCGGCGCGGGGCAGGATCTGCTCGTGCTCGAGCTGGTGACGGGCGACCTCACGACCGTCGTGGTCGAAGATCATGAATCGCGTGCTCGTCGTGCCCTGGTCGACCGCGCCGATGAAGTCCGCCATGGCACCCAGCCTAGG
>JAIUOP010000017.1 GCA_020161815.1 Actinomycetota bacterium
CCCCTGCGCTCCGCGACCATCGCGATCAATGGCGCCCAGCAGACCCTCCCGCCCCAGATCGACACAGAGCAGCAAGCGATCCTCGACGCCCTCAACCCAAGGCACTAAGCAAATGACCGAAGTCAGGTCGGACGAAGTCCCGAGCCAGCGGAGGGCGTGGTGGGTCCTACGGCCACCGGGAACGAAGTGAGCGGAGGGCGTGGTGGGTCCTACGGCCACCGGGAACGAAGTGAGCGGAGGGCGTGGTGGGTCCTACGCCCACCGGGAACGAAGTGAGCGGAGGGCGTGGGATTCGAACCCACGTGAGGCTTGCACCCCAAGCGGTTTTCAAGACCGCCGCACTAGGCCACTATGCGAGCCCTCCAACGGTCGGTGAGCGCACGGCATACCGACCGAGGACCAAGGGTATGCCGTGCCGGGACTCCTGCGCCCACCCCACCCACGGGTAGGGTCGGAGGCCGACGGAAGGACCGACATGGGCAAGCTGGGTTTCCTCGCCGGGATGGCGGCCGGGTACGTGCTGGGCGCACGCGCCGGCAAGCAGCGGTACGCGCAGATCAAGACCGTCTCGGGCAAGGTCTGGAACAGCGCACCAGTGCAGAAGCAGGTCGCCACCGCCAAGGAGGCGGCCAAGACCAAGGCAGCGCCCGTCGTCGCCGACCTGGTCGGGGACGCGGCCAAGCAGGCCGCCGAACGACTGCGTGCGCAGCGAACCGTCACCTCGGAGGTCGCCACCCCGACGCGCCAGTCCGCGAGCAGCGATGCGTGGGTGACGCCTCCGGCCGGTCCCGACCCGTGGGCCCAGGCGACCCGCCCTTGACGCGACCGGCGGTGGTCCTGCCGCCCCCTACTGCGGCAGGACCACCGTCCCCATCCGGGGTCGCGCCCGCCCCTGCCGGGCGCATCCGTCAGGTAAGGATGACCGCGGCGCCCCGTTGATACATGCCGAGTCCTCGATTCCTCACGCTGCTCTCAGCGAGCGAGGTATCAGAACGAGGGCTCAAGGCTCCTGCGTACTGACAGGTATCTCACTACGCTGCTGCACCTGGCCCTCGAGCCATCGGCTGCGCCCTAGGAGTCAACATGGACGGCACCATCCCCGGCGAGAAGTGGTTCCCCCGCCCCCGTCACCCGCAGCCCGCCCCACCGCACCGGCGCCGACCCCTGGTCGTGGTGCCCGGGTCGGCGGTCCGCCGGCTCGGGGCTCGCCTGCTGGACCCGGTGACCGCCACGGTCATCGGCGGCGAGCGAACCCAGCTGGAAGCCACCATCTACCGCGGTGACCGGCTGCTCGTGCGCGGGCTCCCGGGCAGCCACCAGTTCGCCTCCCTCGCCGAGCTGCTGCCCAGGACCTGGGTCGTCCGAGAGGAGGAGCGCCATCCCTGGCAGGCCGTCGCCGAGGAGTTCGGCCTCGTCGAGGACCTGGCCGCGGTCGCCGTCACCGAGGTCGTGCTCGAGGTGGCTCCTGGGATCGCGGCCTCCACTCCCGATGCCTGGGAAGTCCTCCAGCAGCACCGGCAGGCCCTCGGCGGGGACCTCGAGCGAGCCGTCCCCCGTCAGGTCGGCCTCTCCCACCTCCTCATCTCGAGCGGCCATGGCGACGGCATCGGTCACGGTGACGGCATCGGCCATGGCGATGGCATCGGTCACGGTGACGGCATCGGTCACGGCGATGGCATCGGCCATGGCGACGGCATCGGTGGCGCGGTGGCCCGCTTCCCCGTCCAGTGGGGAGCGAGGTCTGAAGCGGCCACCCACCGGCATCGCAAGGCCAGGCCCGTGGTCGCCCTGCTCGACACCGGCCTGGGAGCCCACCCGTGGTTCCCCGAGGACGACTCCCCGGACAGCCTCGCCGTGCGCGAGGTCACCCTCGGCGGGAAGCGCATCGGTCGCCTCGTCACGCCGGACGACGACCCGGAGGCCACCGGCATCACGCTCGATCCCGTCAACGGCTTCCTCGACCCCCTCGCCGGGCACGGCACGTTCATCGCGGGCATCGTCCGCCAGCACTGCCCCGGCGCCCAGATTCTCTCCGTCCCGGTGATGTGGGGTGACGGCGTCGCCGACGAGAAGGACGTCATCGACGCACTCACCGGCCTCTACCTGCGCCACCTCATCGGCGAGCGCACCGGCCAGCCCGAGCTGTGCATCGACGTCATCTCGCTGTCCTTCGGCTACCACCACGAGACACCCTCGACCTTCGAGGACGAGTCGGGCCTGTTCACCATCCTCCAGGCACTTTCGGCCGCCGGCGTCGTCGTCGTGTGCGGGGCGGGCAATGACGCCTCGACCACCGAGTTCTACCCTGCGGCCCTCGCACGCACTCCCGCCCCCGGAGCCCCGCTGGTGAGCGTCGGGGCCACCAACCCCGGGAGCCGGCGGGTGACCGCCTTCTCCAACACCGGGGACTGGGTGCGTGCCTATCGACCCGGAGTCGCGGTGGTCAGCACCATGCCGACCACCTTCAACGGCTCCCTCCAGGGCCAGGTGCGCAGCGCGAATCCGGAACTTCCAGAGCGTGGCTCGATGGACGCGGACGACTTCTCCGGCGGCTTCGGCGTGTGGAGCGGGACCTCGTTCGCCGCACCCGCGCTCGCCGGCGACATCGCCGCGCAGCTCCTCGGCCAGGACACGAGCCGCTGGCAGGACCGGGTCGGGGCCGCACGCACGGCCGTCGACTCCGCACTGGGGCAGTCATGACACCCGGGGCACCGGCCAAGGACCTGGCCGTCCTCGCCGCGGATGCCCTGTCGGCGCACCGGCTCGGCGACTCCCGTGCGATGGGCGAGATGGTCACGCGCATCACCCCCTTGCTGTGGCGGGTGGCCCGAGCGCAAGGACTCGATCCGCAGGCGGCCGAGGACGTCGTCCAGACGGCCTGGGTGCGACTGGTGGAGTCCGCGGACGCGATCGCCAGCCCTCAGGCCACGTTGAGCTGGCTGCTGGTGACGACCCGGCGCGAGGCCTGGAACGTCAGTCGCAAGACGCGCCACGTCGTGGCCACGTCACCCGAGGACCTTCCCGAAGCCGACCCGGCGCCGGCCGTCGAGGAGGCCGTCGTCGCCGAGGCCGGCAATGCCGTGCTCTGGCGGCACGTGCGCGACCTGTCCCGCACCTGCCAGCAGCTCCTCGCAGTGCTGGCGCAGGCCGCCAAGCCGGACTACCGCGCCATCAGCGAAGCCTTCGGTATGCCGATCGGCAGCATCGGCCCCACCCGCGGTCGCTGCCTGGCCAAGCTGCGCCTCTCGCTCGAGGCCGACCCGGAGTGGGTGAGGTCATGACGTCCAGCAGTCGCGAGGACCAGCTCGCCATGGAGCCGATGGACGCGCTCGACGAGGAGCTGCTCGCCCGGATCCACCACCTCCACCTCACCCGCGACCCGATGCCGGACGGGCTGGTCGACCGGATCAGCTTCGCGATGACGGTGGCGGCCCTCGAGGCCGACGTCGCCCAGACGGTCGCCGAGAGTGGGCTCACCGCGGCCGGTGCCCGCTCGACCTCCTACGACCGTGCCACGCGGGTCACCTTCGCCCATGGCGACTTCTCGGCCATGGTCACGATCGACATCGGTCGCGACGGATCGGGTGACGTCCACGGATGGATCCCCGAGCCCGGGATCGATGTCGAGCTTCGCGAGCGCTCGCGGGCCCAGACGGTGCCGGCCGATGGGGACGGCCGCTTCCACTTCTCCGGCGTCGAGCGCGGACTGGTCCATCTCGTCTTCCACCGGCACGGTGGTCACCGGCCGATCATCACGCCCACCCTGGAGATCTGAGCACTGGCGACCGCCCCGACCCTCAACGAGCTCCACCAACAGGCCATCAGCGCCAACGCCGGTGGGCACTACCGGCGCGCACGCGACCTCATCGGGCAGGCCCTGGCGATGCCCGAGGCCACCGGCGACGACGTGAGCGGACACCCGAGCGACCAGGTCGCCTGGCGCATCGCCAGGGCGAGGGTGCGGATCACGTCGGCGCTGACGAGCCTGGCGCTGGACGGTCTCGGGCCGGCCATGGCGGAGCTGGACCTCGCGCGGCGGGAGGCCCGTGACCTCGGCGACTCGCTCCTGTCGAGCCGATGCGACCTGCAGGAGGCGGCCCTCCACGTGTGGTGCGCGCAGTGGCCGGAGGCCATCGACGCGATCGATCGGGTCCGGCCGTTCCTGGCGGAGCTCCCGCCGAACGAGCAGTGTGCTGCGCTGCTCAATGGCGGGCTGGCGCACATCTCATGGGGCAGCCTCGAGTCGGGACGACGTGACCTCGAGCAGGCCCTCGCCCTTGCCGGCACCCACGGCCTGGTCAACCAGGCCTTCAAGGCCCAGCACAACCTGGGGTGCCTGCGCTACATCGAGGGGGACATCCCGGGGGCACTGTCACTGCTCCGCCGCGCGCGGGACCTCGGTGGCGCGGTCAACTCCACGCGCACCGACCTCGACCTGGCCCAGGTCCTGCTGGAGGCGGGACTGGTCACCGAGGCCGAGCACTTGCTGAAGAGTGCCCTGGCGCAGGCGCGGGCCGAGGAGCAGGGGGTCGAGGTCGGCGACCTCCACCTCGACCTCGCCCGCTGCGCCCTCGTCGTCGACGACCTTGCCCTGGCTCACGAGCATGCAGAGGCGGCCGCCGGGGCATTCACCGAGCGCGGGGCCCGGGGGCGGGCCACCTCGGCGCGCCTGGTGGCCGCCCTGGCCGAGCTGGTGAGCGGTCATCCGGCGACGGACACGACGCAGCTGTGGCCGCTCATCGAGGACGCCGTGGCCGGCCCGACCGACGTCGGCGTGGCGGGCCAGGCCTGCCGCGTGGCGGCCGAGCTCAAGCTCAGCGAGGGCGATCACGACGGCGCTCGGGCGTGGCTGGACCGGCTGGGGCAGCTCTCCGGGCTCGGGCTGGGCGACGCGGCCCACGCGGCGCTCCTGCGCGCACGACTCGCGGCCGCGGAGGGCCGCGACGAGGCAGCCGCGACGGCACTGGCCGGTGCCGCGGGACTGGTCTCGACGCGACAGGGCGCGAGCTCGAGCCTGGAGGTGCGCGCCGGCCTGGCCCTGCACGCCCGACGCCTGCGGGAGGAGGACCTCAGGCGTGCCCACCGCAGGGCCGAGGTCTCGGACGTCGTCGACACGGCGGAACGCTGGCGGGCCAGCTCGCTGCGCCTCCCGTTGTCGGTGGGGACCCACCCTGAGGTCGCAGGCCCGTTGGAGGACCTGCGCCGACTGCGCCAGCGCCTCGCCATCACCCCGCCCTCGGACGAGGGACGTGAGGAGCTCGAGCGCGAGGCACGGCTCCTCTCGGAACGCGTCTCCGCGCTCGGGCGCGAGATGGCTGTCGACCAGCCCGTCGCGGACCGGGCGCCGGTGCGCCTGACGGACCTGCGCTCCTCGACCCTGCTCGCCGACGGCCTGACCACCTGCTGCTTCCACGCGAGCGATGGTCGGCTCTTCCGGGTGGACGTCTCCGACTCGGGCTGCCAGGTCCACGACCTCGGTCCGCGCGACCCGTTGCGGGCCTCCGCCGCTCGGGCCCAGCAGGACCTGACCGACCTCGCCCATGCCGGTCACGAACCGCGGATCGCCGCCCTGGTCCGAGCCGCCCTGGAGCGCACCTTGGGGGAGCTCGAGGCCCGCCTGCTGGGCCACCTGCGGCTGGAACGTTCCGCACCCGTCGCCATCGTCCCCACCGAGGAGCTCCTCCTCGTCCCGTGGCGCGCCTTCACCGCGCTGCACGGGCGAGCCGTGGTGATCGCCCCGTCACTGACGCACCTGCTGGGCGAGGTCGAGGACCACTCGTCCGGCCAGGGGGTCACCCTGTCCGTGCTGGCCGGCCCCGGCCTCACGCATGCGGTGTCCGAGGTCGAGGCCGTCGCACACGCCTGGCGGGGCCGGGAGACGGTGCTGCGCTCCGCGGCCACCGCCGCCGACCTGCGCGCTGCCCTGGTCTCGAGCCAGGTCGTGCACGTGGCGGCCCACGGACACCATGAGCCGCAGAGCCCGCTCCTGTCGTCCCTGACCCTGGCGGACGGCCCCGCGTTCGCCCACGAGCTGGCCGCCGGCGGCGACACCGGTCACGTCGTGCTCTCTGCGTGCGACGTGGGGCGAGCGGAGGTCCTCACCGGGGACGAGCCCCTGGGCCTGGTCGCTGCCCTCTGGTCACGGGGCGTCGGCAGCGTCGTCGCGTCGGTCGCCCCGGTCGACGACGCCGTGGTCGCGCGGGCCATGCCTGACTACCACCGCCACCTCGCCAGCGGTCGCCCGGCATCCCACGCCCTGCTCGAGGCGTGCGGGGACGACCCTGCGCTGGCCACGTTCGCCGTCTTCGGTCGCGACTGGCGACTCGAGCAGCCCACACCTCAGATGAAGAGCGCCGGCTCCCGGAACAACGCCTCGTAGGGATCCTCGCCGGGCTGGGACGGCATACGGTATGCCGCGGGGACGCCAGTTGCGATGGCGCCCTGCGGAACGTCCTTCACCACAACGGAATTCGCGCCGATCTGCGCGCCATCGCCCACCTCGATGTCGCCGAGGACCCGCGCCCCGGCCCCGATGGTGACGCCGTCGCCGAGGGTGGGATGCCGCTTGGTGCCGCGAGCGAGGGACCGGCCCCCAAGGGTGACGCCGTGGTAGAGCATGACGTCGTCGCCGACGACGGCGGTCTCGCCGATGACGACACCCATCCCGTGGTCGATGAAGAAGCGTCGGCCGAGGGTGGCCCCGGGGTGGATCTCCACTCCGGTCACGGAGCGCACGACGGTGGAGAAGATGCGGGCCGTCGGGCGGCCCAGGCCCCCGCCCTCCCACAGCTTGTGGGAGAGGCGGTGGGCCCAGATGGCGTGCAGGCCGGGCGAGTTGACGATGACGTCCGCGCGTGAGGCGGCCGCCGGGTCGCGGGCGATCGCGGCGTCGACGTCCTCACGGATCGCGGTGCGCGCGGCCCGGAGGCCACGCGCGATCCGGGAGCCGGGCAGGGGCATGGTCAGTCGACCAGGCCCTCGAAGAGCACGGTCGAGAGGTAGCGCTCACCGAAGCTGGGGATGATGACGACGATGGTCTTGCCGGCGTTCTCCGGGCGGGCCGCGACCTGCGCGGCGGCGGCGAGCGCGGCGCCGGAGGAGATGCCGACGAGCAGCCCCTCGTCGGTGGCGGCCTTGCGGGCCCATTCCACAGCCGTCTCGGCGTTGATGTCGATGACCTCGTCGTAGACCTCGGTGTCGAGGATCTCGGGGACGAAGTTGGCGCCGATGCCCTGGATCTTGTGCGGGCCGGGGGCGCCGCCGTTGAGGATCGGGGACTCGGCCGGCTCGACGGCGATGACCTGCAGGCCGGGCTTGCGCTCCTTGAGCACCTGGCCGACACCGGTGATCGTGCCACCGGTGCCGATGCCCGCGACGACGATGTCGACGGCGCCGTCGGTGTCGCGCCAGATCTCCTCGGCGGTGGTCTTGCGGTGGATCTCGGGGTTGGCAGCGTTGGCGAACTGGCGAGCCAGCACGGCACCTTCGCGCTCGGCGACGATCTCGTCGGCCTTGGCGACCGCACCCTTCATGCCGGTGGACGGGTCGGTGAGGACGAGCTCGGCACCGAAGGCCCGCAGCAGCGCGCGACGCTCCTTGCTCATCGACTCCGGCATCGCGAGGACGACGTTGTAGCCGCGCGCCGCGCCGACCATCGCCAGGGCGATGCCGGTGTTGCCCGAGGTCGCCTCGACGATGGTGCCGCCGGGCTTGAGCTCGCCGCTGGCTTCGGCGGCATCGACGATGGCCACGCCGATGCGGTCCTTGACCGAGTTGGCCGGGTTGTAGAACTCGAGCTTGGCCGCGACGGTCACGCCCTCGGCCGCGTCGGGCACGATGCGGTTGATCCGGACGAGCGGGGTGTTGCCGATGAGCTCGGTGACGTCGGCGTGGATGGGCATGTGGTCTCTCCTGAGGACGTGACGGTGGTCGCGGGCGACAACGGCGACTGACTTATGCCTATTCCAACAGAGAGTTATGAACGTCCGGAAATCGCCGCCACTCCTCGGACGGCTTGCCCGGCCTGCCGTTTGCCGCGGGGCCGGCTCCCGAGGCGCGCCTCCCCGCCTCCCAGCCCAGCCGGTCATGCAGAAGGCGGAATCCGTTCCCCGATCTGCATGACCAGGGCGGACCGCGGCCATGAGACCGAGGGCACCCTGCGACCACGATCACAGGCCCCCCGGCCCGAGGTGGCCGCTCACTAGACTCCGGCACATGCGTGTCCTCTCTGCTGTGCTGCCCCAGGCCCCGTCACAGTCCGTGCTGCCGATGCCCGACGAGGCGTTCGGCGGGTGGAGTGCACTGCAGGTCGTCGCGATCGTGCTCTGCTTCGTCATCCCGCTCATCGGGTGGGCGCTGCTCTTCCGGCAGGTGGGGCGGTTCGTGTCCTTCTACCGGCTCGGGCAGTCCGAGGCGCGCACGGACAACCCGGGGTCGCGCACGTGGACGCTGGTCAAGGAGTTCCTCGGGCACACGCGCATGTCGCGCCTGAAGGTGGTCGCGGCGGCGCACTGGTTCACTGCGCTGTCCTTCTTCGTGCTCTTCGCGACGCTCGTCAACGCCTTCTTCCAGCTGGTGCAGCCGGACTACCGCCTGCCGCTCATCGGGCACTTCCCACCCTTCGAGTGGCTGATCGAGGTGTTCGCGTGGACCGGCCTGATCGGGATCATCGCGCTCATCTTCATCCGCCAGCGGAACCACCCGCGCTCGGCCGCGGGTGAGGCGGGGCGCCGGTCGCGCTTCTTCGGGTCGGTGTGGTGGCAGGCGTACTACGTCGAGTTCACCATCGCCGCCGTGTGCCTCGCGATCCTCACCCTCCGCACGCTCGAGGCCGCCATCGTGCAGATCCGCGAGCCCGAGACCTCGCTGGGCCTGCACTTCCCGCTCACCGGCTGGCTGGCCGGGATCTGGTCCGGGCTCTCGCTGCCGGGCCTGGCGCAGTGGATCTATGCGATCGCGATGTTCAAGATCCTCGTGTCCTTCGCGTGGATGATCACCATCTCGCTCAACCCGACGATGGGTGTGGCCTGGCACCGCTTCCTCGCCTTCCCGAACATCTGGTTCAAGCGCGAGGCCTCCGGTCGCACGGCGCTCGGTGCGGTCAAGCCGATGACGCTGCGCGGCGAGCCCTTCACGCTCGAGGCGATGGAGGCGATGGCCGAGGAGGACGACGACGCCGAGCCGCCCGTCCTGGGCGTCGGCAAGGCCGAGGACTTCACCTGGAAGGGCCTGCTCGACTTCACGACCTGCACCGAGTGCGGTCGTTGCCAGTCGCAGTGCCCGGCGTGGAACACCGACAAGCCGCTCTCCCCCAAGCTGCTCATGATGTCGCTGCGCGAGCACAGCAACGCCAAGGCCCCCTTCCTGCGGGCCGTCGCGGCCGGTGAGAGCGCCCCCGAGGGCTCTCCCGACTGGTCCGAGATCCCCCTCATCGGGGAGACGGGGTATGCCGCGGAGTCGCCGCTGACGGCATACACCTCGCTCGCGGGGGTTTCCACGGACGGTGAGCGGGTCGCCGAGGCCGGCGTCGGCGTCATCGACCCGGACGTGTTGTGGTCGTGCACCACCTGTGGCGCGTGTGTCGAGCAGTGCCCCGTCGACATCGAGCACGTCGACCACATCGTCGACATGCGGCGCTACCAGACGTTGATCGAGTCGGCGTTCCCGGCGGAGCTCGGTGGTCTGTTCAAGAACCTCGAGGGCAAGGGCAACCCGTGGGGCATGGGCGCGCGGGCGCGCCTGGACTGGGCCAAGGACCTGCCGTTCCCGGTGCGCGTGCTCGGCGAGGACGTCGAGAAGGCGTCCGATGTGGACTGGCTGTTCTGGGTCGGGTGCGCGGGTGCCTATGAGGACCGCGCGAAGAAGACGACGCGGGCGGTCGCCGAGCTGCTCGACACGGCCGGGGTGTCCTTCGCGGTTCTCGGCAACGGTGAGACGTGCACGGGTGACTCGGCGCGGCGGGCCGGGAACGAGGTGCTCTTCCAGACCCTGGCTGCGCAGAACATCGAGACGATGGGTGAGTTCGGTGTCACCAAGGTCGTCGTGACGTGCGCGCACTGCTTCAACACGATCAAGAACGAGTACGCCCAGCTCGGCGCGAACTTCGAGGTCGTCCACCACACCCAGCTGCTCAACCGGCTGGTGCGCGACAAGAAGCTCGTGCCCGTGGCTCGGCCCTCCGAGGTCGGCGGGATGTCGACCGCCCGGGATGCGGCCTCGACGGCGCCGTCGGTGACCTATCACGACCCCTGCTACCTGGGCCGGCACAACCACGTCTATGCGCCGCCGCGTGAGCTCATCGGTGCGCTGCCGGGCGTGGAGCTGCGCGAGATGCCGCGCTCGGGCGAGAAGTCCTTCTGCTGTGGCGCCGGTGGTGCCCGCATGTGGATGGAGGAGAAGCTCGGCACGCGGATCAACATGAACCGCACCGAGGAGGCGCTGGCCACCGGCGCCGAGCGGATCGCCATCGGGTGCCCGTTCTGCCGGGTCATGATCTCTGATGGGTTGACCGCCAAGCAGGCCGAGGGCGTCGGGACCGACGTCGAGGTCGTCGATGTCGCCCAGATGCTGCTGTCCGCGGTGCGCCGCGGTCAGGAGGGGCGGGCGTCCGACGCTGCTGCGCCTGCGGTCGCGGCTCCCGTTGTGGAGGCCGGGCCCGCAGCGGCCGCTCCGGCCGCTTCCGCCCTCGATTCCGGTATGCCGTCCGCCGCCACCGGCGCTGCCGCCGTCGGTGCCGCTGTGGCTGGCGCCGCGGCGACTGCCACTGCTGCAGCGTCTGGTGCCACTGATGCAGCCGCCACTCGCGACGCGGCTGACGCCCCGACCGAGGCCGACCCGTGGGACGACGCCGTGCTCGAGGAGGCCCAGGCCGAGGCGACCTTCTCGGCCCAGGCAGACACCTCCGCGGGAGCCGCGCCGGCTGCCGAAGCGGATCCCTGGGATGACGCTCCTGCCCCGGCCGCGTCTGCACCCGCGAACTCCGCACCCGCAGCCGCAACGGCCGAGGCCGACCCTTGGGACGACGAGCCGGCCGCAGCAACCGCCACTTCGAATGGTTTGTCCACGCCGCGTACAGATGCTCCAGCGGGTGGGTCACCGGAAGCCGACCCCTGGGACGACGAGCCCGCGGCGGCACCCGCCTCCGCTGCGCCCGTCACCCAAACGACCACGGATGCTCCAGCCGGCGGGTCACCCGAGGCCGATCCCTGGGACGACGAGCCCGCGGCGGCACCCGCCTCCGCTGCGCCCGTCACCCAAACGACCACGGATGCTCCAGCGGGAGGGTCAGCCGTGGCCGACCCGTGGGACGAGCCAGACCCCTGGGACGACACCCCCGCCACCCCGGCCGTTGCTGCCCCAGCGGCAGCCGCTGCCGCCCCGGCGGCTGAGGTGGCACCGGCGCAACAGGAGGCCGTGCCCGCTGAGTCTGCGGATGACGCCGCGCACCCTGCCGCGGAGGTCACCGAGGAGCCGGCAGGTCTCGCGGGCTCGAACGTCGCCGACGTGGACCCGTGGGACACCCCTGACCCTTGGGACGAGCCTGCCGGGACCGACACGCCAGTGACCCACCAGGTGGAGCAACTGGACGCGAGCGAAACCAACATTGCCGAAGACAGTGGGTCACCCGAAGCAGGCGGGTCCGCCGGAGCCAGCGAGTCAGTCCAGGCTGACCCGTGGGACGAGCCGGTCGGTTCCGCTGAGCCAGTGACCCACCAGGTGGAGCAACTGGACGCGAGCGAAACCAACACTGTCGATGGTGGCGAGGTGATGGTCGAGGACTCGGCGTGCGATGAGGAGTCCACTGACGCCGCTGAGCCCGCGACGGTCGAGGACGCGCCGGCAGAGCCGGCAGCCCCGGCAGGGCCGCCGGCACCGTCGGCACCGGCGGCACCGTCGGCACCGGCGGCACCGTCGGCACCGGCGGCACCAGCGGCGCCTGCGCCATCGGCGCCGTCCGGTCAGCTTCCGGCAGACCTGCAGGAGATCCTCGACAGCAAGGACCCCTGGGACTGAGTCATCGAGAGAACGACTGAGGGCCGCTCCGGAACATCCGGAGCGGCCCTCAGCGTCTGCGGCCCGTTGCTGGACCCGCTCGGCCTCGGCCTTGCCTCAGCCGGGGGCTTGCCTCAGCCCAGGCCCTGTGCCTTCAACCACTCGGCGGCGACGGCCTTGGGGTCCTTCTTGTCGACGTCGGTGGCCTTGAGCAGGTTGGTCAGCTCCTCGGTCGTGAGCTTCGCCGACACCGCGTTCAGCGCCGCCGACACCTCGTCGGCCCGGTCCGCCACGACGAGCGGCACGACGTTCTGCGAGCCGAAGAGCTTCTTGTCGTCCTTGATCGTCACGAAGTCGTTGACCACGATCGCCGGGTCGGTCGAGAAGATGTTGGCCGCCTGGACCTGACCGTTCTTCAGCGCCTGCACCAGCGCCTGACCCTTGAGCGGCACGAAGTCCTGGAAGGTGATCCCATAGGTCTTCTCCAGGCCGGGGATCCCCTGCGCGCGCTCCTTGAACTCCGGCGGCGCCCCGAGCGTCAGGTCGCCCGTCTTCCCGGTCAGCTCCGAAAGCGTCGTCGCCCCGACCTTGGCTGCCGTCTCCTTGGTCACGACGATCGAGTCGTTGTCCTCGGCCGCCGACTTCTCGAGCACGGTCAGGTTGGCCGGCAGCGAACCCTTGAGCGCGTCATAGACGTCGTTCGGCTCGGTCTTGTCGAAGGCCTTGTCGTAGTACAGAGCCAGCGCGCCGGTGTACTCCGGCACCACCTGGATCGAGCCGTCCTCAAGGGCCTTGAGGTAGATCTCCCGCGACCCGATGTTCGTCTTCGTCGAGGCGTCCACGCCCTTGGCCTTCAGGGCGCCGGCATAGATCTCGGCCAGCACGACCGACTCCGAGAAGTCGGCGGAGCCCACGACGATCGCGCCGCCCGAGGCCGCTCCCCCGGACTCCCCCGACGCGGCAGGACTGGAGAGGGGGTCACTGGACCCTCCACCGCAGGCGGTCAGCCCCAGCAGGGCGACGCCGACGAGGGCGAGGGTCGTGGTCGTGCGCTTCATGTCGATCCCTTCGGTGACGCACGCGAGTCCTCACGCGCTCGTGGTGGGCACAACGCCCGAGGCCTCCCCCGGCTTCCCCGGAGCAAGGACAATCTCGCGGCGAACCCGAGGGCGGCCCCAACGGCCGCTCCCTGCGGGTCCACCGCCGGTCAGTCCGGGTGAAACGATCACCTTTTGGGCTAGCGCGAACACCCCATCGACGACGAGCGCCAACGCCGAGACCAGGACCGCACCTCCCGCGGTCTGGACGTAGTTGCCCGCCGCCAGACCGTCGATGAGGAAGCGGCCCAAACCACCCAAGCCGATGTATGCCGCGATGGTCGCCGTTGCGATGACCTGCAGCACCGCCGACCGCACTCCCGACCACAGCAGCGGCAACGCGCACGGCAGTTCCACCCGCCAGAGCACCTGGGCCGGACGCATGCCCATCCCTCGCGCCGCGTCCCGGGCGGCGGGATCGACGGCCTCCACCCCGGCATACGTGCCGGCAAGGATCGGCGGGATGGCGAGCAGGACGAGCGCGATGACCGAGGGCACGAGGAAGGCGGCCTTGCCCGGGATGAAGGGCCCCACCCACAGCGCGAGCGCGAAGAGCAGGCCCAGCGTCGGGACGGCGCGCGCCGCGTTGGCCGCGGACACGAGCCACTTCCCGCGGCCGGTGTGGCCCACCCACAGCCCGAGCGGCACCCCGATCGCAGCCGCGATTGCGACGACGAGCGCGCTGTAGCCCAGGTGCTGCAGCAGCCGCGCTCCGATCCCGTCCGAGCCCGACCAGGACTCGGGCGAGGTGAGCCAGGCCCAGATCGCGGCGATCACGGCTGCACCCCGGCGCCGGCACCGACGCGCGTCCAGGGCGTGAGCGCGGCCCCCACGACGCGGATGAGCACGTCGAAGCCCAGGGCGAGCACCACGCACGCGACGATGCCGGTGATGAGCTCACCGTTGATGGCCCGGTTGAACCCGTCGGTGAGCAGGTGCCCCAGTTGTGGCACGCCGATGAGCGAGGCGACCGAGACGATCGAGACGTTGGAGACGGCGGCGACCCGCAGGCCGGCCGTGAGCACCGGCACCGACAGGGGCAGGTCGACGGCCAGGAACCGCCGCAGCCCGCGATAGCCCATCGCCGTGGCCGCGGCGCGCACGTCCTCGGGCACCGCGCCCAACCCGTCGGCGACCGAGCGCACGAGCAGCGCCACGGTGTAGACCGTCATCGCGGCCACGACGTTGATCGGGTCGAGGATCCGCGTCCCGAGGACGAGCGGCATGAGGATGAAGAGCGCCAGGCTCGGGATCGTGTAGAGCAGTCCCGACGTGGTCACGAGGACCGGGTATGCCGTCCGCCACCGTCGCGCTGCCCACCCCAGGGGGAGGGCGATCACCAACCCGAGGACCAGCGGGAGCCCGGCGAGCCAGATGTGCTGACCCAAGAGGGGGAAGACGTCACGCCAGTGGTCCGCGAGCCAGGTCACGAGGTGGCCCGCTCCGCCTCGAGGAGCGCGATGACATCGCTCGCGCGCACCGTCCCGAGGAACTCCCCGGTCTCGTCGACGATCACGCCCCGACCGGTCGGGGAGGACAGCGCCGCATCGAGGGCCTCACGGGGGGAGGCGCTGATTGCGGCGACGACGCCGCTGCGGTTGAGGTCCGACAGCTCGACCGCGCCGCTGCCGAGCCGCTCCGGCTCGACCCAGCCCAGGGGCTGCCCCTCCTCGACGACGAGCATCCAACGGGGAGAACCCTGTTCGGGTCGCTCCCCCAGCGCCAAGGTGCGCTCGGAGTGGAGGGGAAGGCGCGGCATACCGGTGAAGGAAAGGGACCGTATGCCGCGATCGCGCCCGAGGAAGTCGGCGACGAAGTCGTCGACCGGGCGGGCGAGCAGGTCCTGCGGGGAGTCGACCTGCGCGAGGCGACCACCGACGCGCATGACGGCGACCTGGTTGCCGAGGAGCAGTGCCTCGTCGATGTCGTGGGTGACGAAGACGATGGTCTTCTGGAGCTCGGCCTGGAGACGGAGCAGCTCGGCCTGGAGCTGCTGTCGCACCACGGGATCGACGGCACTGAAGGGTTCGTCCATGAGCAGGATCGGCGGGTCCGCGGCGAGGGCGCGGGCGACGCCGACGCGCTGCTGCTGACCGCCGGAGAGCTGCGCGGGATAGCGGTGGGCGAGCTCGTCGGAGAGGCCGACGCGCTCGAGCCAGTCCATGGCGGCCGTCCGCGCGCGTCCCTTGTCCCACCCGAGGAGGCGCGGCACGGTGGCGATGTTCTCGAGCACCGTGCGGTGCGGGAAGAGGCCGGCGTGCTGGATGACGTAGCCGATGCCGCGCCGCAGCGTGGCCGCGTCGAGGTCGAGCACGCTCGTGCCGTCGATGGTGATCAGGCCTCGCGTCGGCTCGATCATCCGGTTGATCATGCGCAGCGAGGTCGTCTTGCCGCAGCCCGAGGGGCCGACGAGCACGGTGACCTCGCCCGTGGGGATCGTGAGGGTGAGACCGTCGACCGCGACGGAGCCGCCGGGGTACTCCTTGGTCACGGCATCGAACCGGATCATCGCTCCAACGTAGTCGACGACGGCCCGGCACGGCCCACCCGGCGGTGGGAGGATGCGCGGGTGGGTGAGCGGACGGCATACCTCAGTCGCGGTGAGCGACGCGGCCGGGCGACCCTGTGGGGGCTCACGCTCGGGTCGGGAGTCGCGATTCTCGACGGCTCGGTCGTCAACACGGCGCTGCGGGCCATCGGGACCGACCTCGGGGCGTCGCTGGCGCAGCTGCAGTGGGTCATCAACGGCTACATGCTGGCGCTCGCCTCGCTCGTGCTCGTCGGTGGCGCGCTCTCGGACCGGCTCGGGCGGCGGCGGATCTACCTGGTCGGGATGGCGTGGTTCCTCGTCGGGTCTGTGGCCTGCGCGCTGGCCCAGTCACCCGGCCAGCTCATCGCGATGCGGGTGCTGCAGGGCATCGGCGCGGCGCTCCTGACGCCCGGGGCGCTGGCGATCATCCAGTCGAGCTTCGCGCCGGACGAGCGCGCGGGTGCGATCGGCACCTGGGCCGGGATGTCCGGGATCGCGGCGGCGATCGGGCCTTTCGTCGGGGGCTGGCTGGTCGATCACGCCAGTTGGCGGTGGATCTTCGGGATCAACGTGCCGCTGTGCCTGGCCGTGATCGGGCTTGTCGTGTGGGCGACGCCGGAGAGCCGCTCGCCGGCGGTGGGTCGCTTCGACGCCGTGGGGGCCATGCTGAGTGTGATCTCGCTGGGGCTGTTGACCTTTGGTCTGACGCAGGGCTTGGGATCGGTCTCGGGCTGGGGTCCGCTGGTGGCGGGCGTCGTGGGTCTGGGGCTCCTGCTGGCCGTGGAGCGGAGGTCTGCGGCGCCATTGATCCCGTTGCGGCTCTTTGCTTCTCGCGTCTTCAGCGCGGCGAACGCGATGACATTCCTCGTCTACGGCGCGCTCGGGGTGGTCTTCTTCATCCTCGTGCTGCAGCTCCAGGTGAGCGCCGGCTGGTCGGCGCTGGCGGCGGGGCTGTCGGGCCTGCCGGTGACCGTGGCGCTCATGCTCCTGTCGTCGAGGGCCGCCGCGTTGTCCGCGCGGATCGGACCGCGGCTGCCGATGACCGTCGGGCCGCTGGTGTGTGCGGTCGGGGTCCTGTTGCTGCTCGGGGTGGGCCGGGGGACGCAGTGGTATGCCGTGGGGCCGGGTCTCGTCGTCTTCGCCCTCGGGTTGGCGCTGCTGGTCGCCCCCCTGACGGCCTCGGTCCTGGCTGCGGCGCCGGACTCACACGCCGGGGTGGCCAGCGGGATCAACAACGCGGTGGCACGAGCGGGGTCGCTCCTGGCCGTGGCAGCGCTGCCGGCGCTCGTCGGTCTGTCGGGGACGGACTACCAGTCGCCCGAGGCGATGACCGCGGGCTATCGGGCCGCGATGCTCATCTGCGCGGGGCTGCTCGCCGCGGGTGGGGTCGTGAGCTGGTTCGGGTTGGGCGGCGACGCTCAGGAGCGAGTGGGCAGCGAGTCGACGAGCTGAGCGACGAACCGGGCCGTGCGCTGGTGCCACTCCCAGGGACGCGCGAGCATCGCGTGGTTGTCCCTGTCGACGATCTCGAGCTCGACGTCGGCGCCCTGTCGTTCTAGCAGCGTGGCGATCCGGGCGGTTGCGGCGGCTGAGGTGATGCGGTCCTTGCGGGCGTGGCGCAGGAGGATGCCCTGGCCGGGGCGGGCCGAGACGCGATCGCTCGGGACGACCCAGGGCGCCAGCCCGACCAAGCCGATGACCTCCGGCCGGCCCAGCAGGTTGAGCCCGACACGGCCTCCCATGGAGTGGCCGACGAGCACGACGGGTGCGCCGGCCGTGCGGGCGGCGATCTCGTCGAGGGCCCAGTGGGCGTCGTGCAGGGGGTGGGCGGCGCGTCCGTTCCATCCGCGTCGGGCGTACTTGAGACGGACCACGGCGATGTCATCGGGCGTCGCGGCGTCGATCACCCACGCGAAGGGCAGCAGCCGGAGCACGGCCAGGCCGCGCCAGGAGACCGGGTTGGTGCCCTTCTCGGCGCCCCCGTGGAGGACCAGCACGACGCCCCGCACGTCGGGGGTGAGCTGGTCCGTGCGGTCGAGCTCCGGAGTCTCGCTCACGCGGAAGGCTCGCCGAGGACGGAAGCCAGCCACACGGCATACGGGCTGGAGAGGTGGGTCAGCGGGACGGCGACGACCTCGGGGACGTCGTAGGGGTGGAGCTGGGTCACGCGCGCGGCGAGGCGGTCGAAGAGGTCGGCGCGGGTCTTCGCGAGGAGGAGGACCTCGTCGGCCTGCTCGACCGCGCCCTCCCAGAGGTAGGTCGAGCGGATCGCGGGGAGCACCTGGCAGCAGGCGGCGAGGCGCTCCTCGACGAGGGCGTGGGCGAGTGCGTCGGCGTGCTCGGCCGGCGCGCTGATCCGGACCTCGAGGAAGGTCACGTCAGGTCGGTGCGGTGGAAGTTCGCGTGGCTGCGGCTGGCCGTCGGGCCGCGCTGGCCCTGGTAGTGCGAGCCGTATGCCGCTGAGCCGTAAGGGTTTTCGGCCGGACTGGAAAGCTTGATGAAGCAGAGCTGGCCGATCTTCATGCCCGGCCAGAGCATGATCGGCAGGGTCGCGACGTTGGAGAGCTCGAGGGTGACGTGGCCGCTGAAGCCCGGGTCGACGAAGCCGGCGGTCGCGTGGGTGAGCAGGCCGAGGCGGCCGAGGGAGGACTTGCCCTCGACGCGGGCAGCGAGGTCGTCGGGAAGGGTCACGGTCTCGAGGGTGCTCCCGAGGACGAACTCGCCCGGGTGGAGCACGAACCCGTCCGCCGGGTCGACCTCGACGAGCCGGGTCAGGTCGGGCTGGTCCTGCGCGGGGTCGATGACGGGGTACTTGTGGTTGTCGAAGAGCCGGAAGAACTTGTCCAGGCGCACGTCGACGCTGCTCGGCTGGACCATGCCGGGGTCCCACGGGTCGAGCACGACCCGGCCGTTGGCGATCTCGGAGCGGATGTCGCGGTCGGAGAGGAGCACCCCGTCAGGCTAGTTGCTTGGGCGTTCCCCAAGGTCCATCCCGGGTTGAGGCGTCCAAATCCTGTTCCCGTGTCCACCTGAGGGCACCTGAATCAGGTTTGACCGCCTCAACAGGATGTGGGCCTTGGAACGTGGGTGGACCCCGACCAGCGATCGGTATGCCGTGTGGCCGGCCGAGCGGGCTGGGTTAAGATTTCGGGGCTGCCTCGCACGGACGTGTTCCGGAGGCTGCGCCGGTGTAGCTCAATGGTAGAGCGCCAGCTTCCCAAGCTGGACACGCGGGTTCGATTCCCGTCACCGGCTCCGTTTGGCATCCGGTGGTGGATCGCGGTCGACATCGAGACGCTTGCCGCGAGATTGCCGGGAAGGTTCCTCGCTGGCCCGCTCATGTTCCCCACGAGGCGAAACCGAGTCGCTAGCGGCTTCCTCCGGGACCGGTGCCGGCGCAATGTCACGCGCGAGGTACTCCCCCGGACCTGTCATCCGCACCGACGCGACGATGCTCTCCCCCTGGCCGAGCCCTTCGACCGCGGCGGCAGGAAGGGATACCAGCAGGTCCTGACCTGCTGTGAGCGCCGGCAGCCGGTCGCCCTCGACAGGTTCCGCCGATGTGACCGCCAGTTGCACCTGCACCCATCCCGGCCGCACTGGATCGGGCCGGCTGCCGGTGATCGTGCCGCGGACGGTGGACTCGTTGGGCGCCGCCTGGACCATCACGCCACCTCACTCTCGCGATCCGTTCCGCCAGTATGCCGCGACTCCAGACCGCGGTGGCCAGCCAGGAAGCCGGCGATCGCCGCAGCGATCGGCTGCCCGGTGTGCGACTCGTAGAAGCTGAACGCCGGCATCGGGTTCACCTCGAAGCAGGTGACCTCCGCCTCGTCGCCGATGCGCAGGTCGATGCCCGCGAGCGGCAGGTCGAGGGCAGTCGCCACGGACACGCAGGCCGCCTCGATCTCCGGGGCCAGTACACACGGCTCGAGGTCACACGACAAGCCGTCGCGCGCGGCATACCGGTAGTCCAAGGCGGTCGAGGCGATCCGGGTCGGGAAGACCTCGGTCCCGACGACGTGGACCCGCACGTCGGTGCCGGACACCCGCGCCTGGAACTGCGTCGGCAGGTCGCGGATCCGGTCCACCCGGGCCATCGCCGCGTCGTCGACCTCACGGACGATCGAGCGGATCCCGCTGATCGACTTGAAGACGATCCGACCGTGCGCGGCCCGGAAGGCGCGCACCGCCTCCGGGTCGTTCGTGACCAGGGTCGTCGGCACGCCCAATCCCGCAGCAGCGATCAACCGCGCCTGGTGCGGCTTGCTGCTGTTGGAGAACATCGACGCTGGCCTCCCCATGACCGGCACCTCGGTGACATCGAGCCACTCATGCAGAGCGGCCGCCACCGCCGAGGCGTCGCGCGACGATTGGGCAGGACCGAGCGCGCGGGCATAGACGCCCGAGAGCTCCTCGAGGTCCACCACGCTGTCCCGCGTGCGCAAGACGGCGCGGACCCCTGCACCCTCGAGGTCGACGCGCAGCGCCGCTCCCTCGAGCCGGTCCTCGTCGATGAGGACATGCGGGAGGCCGAGCTCGGCGGCCGCCTCGCGCACGCGGACCACGCACGGGTCGTCGCCGCGACCGATCAGTCCGATCATGACGCCAGCTCCTCTCCTCGGGCCCGCTCCACGAGCAGGTCCGCCACCGCGTCCGCGACCACGCCGGTCAACGCGGGCCGCAGGCTGACGCCGACGAGTTCGCGGCGCCCCGCACCTGAGCGCAGGAGAACCTCCAGCAGGTCCATCCCGGCCAGGGCCGCGAGGGCCCGGACCCGATCAGCGGCCTCCCCTTCAACGACCTCTCCCGACCGGATGACGTTGTGCCCCACCACGGTCCACCGCTCGACAGCAGCGTCACCTCCAGTCCCCGCTGCAACCAGCCCGCGAGGCACGGCCACTGAGCGCGGCCCCCCGAGGCCGCATCGCCGTCCCCACACGAGCCACTTCAGCGGTATGCCGTCAGCCCCCGCCCCTTCACCGGTCACCACCGGGGACGGTGTGCCCACGGCCCGGCCCTCCAGTCCGGACAGCCAGGCGAGCAGGAGCGCGTCCGATTCGACCGCGGCATACGTGAGGTCCCGCTCCGAGCTCCGGGCGAACCGGCGGACCGATGCGCCGGGAAGCCGGTTCAGCACCGCACCCACGCTCGCGGACGACAGCTGCAGCCCGGTGGGAAGCGTGATCACCGTCTCGGCCCGGCCCCCGACGACCCGGTGCTCCCACCGCGACACCTCGAGGATCGCGCCGGGGACGACCGCGGCGTCGGCACCGCGGCGCCTCAGCGCGGACACGACCTGCCCGGCCCCGAGGTCCTCGGGGCCGGGCAGGATGACGACGAGGGCCATCGCTCAGCCCTGCGGCGCCGTGTCGTACTGCCGCTTGGACGCCGCGTCACCCTCGGCCATCCCCTTCACGGCGTCGTATGCCGGGCTGCCGACGAGGTCGGGCCGCAGGCTCGCGTCGATGAAGGGTTCCGCTGCGCCCGGCGTCGCGCCCTGGCCGCCCGCAGCCTCGCCACCCAGCCCCACGAGGACGCCGATGGCCTCCTCGAGCAGGCCCACGGCATACGACACCGGGTCCTCAGCTACGCCGCCGGTCTCACCGGCAAACCCGACCTGGCCGAATCGGCCCCAGTCCCAGCGGTTCTCGATCAGCTTCTCGCGGACGTCCTTGCGCTGGTCCTTGAGCTCCTTGACCGACTCCTTGACCTCCTTGACCTGCTCCTTCACCTGCTCCTTGAGGACTTCCTTGCGGATCTCCTTCACGCGGAGCTTGGTGTCGCTCAGGTCCTTGGTGTCCTTGGCCGACTCCTTGCGGATCTCCTTGACGATCTCCTTGACCTCCTTGGCGATGCCCTTGCCGGCGCGCACGGTCACGTGGGCCGTCATCGTCGCGGCGGACGGGGAGATCGCGGTCACCGAGACGTTCGTCGCCTGGCCGGTGAAGGAGTTGGTGTTCGGCGTCGTCGTCCCCGAGCAGCTCGTGACATTGCCGCTGCCGGGGAACGGGTCGCCGGCGTCGCCGCGGTTGGCCGCGGTCTCGAGCTGGCGCAGGCCGTCGGCCTGGAGCAGACCCACCTTGTAGTGGTTCTCGTCGGTGTTCGTCGGCTTGCTCTCGTCGATGTGCCAGAGGAGGAGGCCGCCGCCGGGGAGCTGGGCGTCGAAGCCGGTGCGCTGCCGGTTCTCGAGGAGGAAGTACTCCTGCCCGGCCGCGCCGTCCTTCCAGAGCCGGTGGACCTGGTGCGAGGACTTCACGTCCGGGATCGAGATCGTCCCGTTGGCCGTGACGTTGTTGACCGTGGCCCAGCCCTGGTTGACCTTGCACCAGGCCGACGGGTGCGCCGGGGTGTTGCCGCCGCCGTTCCACGAGCCGCCGCCCATGAGGCACCAGTTGCCCACGCCTTCGGACGTGCCGTCGGTGTCGTAGAGGTCGGGGAAGCCGAAGAGCAGGTGCCCCAGCTCGTGGGCGGAGACGCCGAGCTTGGCGTCCTCGGGGATCGTGAGGTAGCCGAAGACCTTGGTCGCGTCGGTCGCGACCTCGCTGGGCAGCACCCACTTGTGCGACCAGATGTCGCCGCTGTTGCCGGTCTCCTCGCCGCCGCGCCCGGAGTGCACGACGATGAAGGCGTCGACGTAGCCGTTGCCGTCGTTGTCGTACGGACCGAAGTTGACGTGCGGGTCGGCGAGCGCGAGTGCGTGGGCCGCCATGTCCCGGGCCCGGGTCGTGCCCGACGGCCGGCCGATGCCGAAGTTGCCGTTGGCGTACCACGCCGCGGTCTGCGGGAGCCGGTACGGGCCGACGACCTCACCGACGACGTCGACGAGGCCGTTGGTCACCTCGTGGAAGTACTCCCGGACGCTGCCGGTGGCCACGACCCCGGTGGAGAAGAAGAGGTCACGGAAGGACTGGGCCGAGCGCGTCATCGGCCGGTCCGAGGTGTCCGCGAGGACGACGATGACGCGGACCGATCCACGCAGGGGGGCCCGGTCGAGCCCACTCGTGCGCATCACCGAGTCGGGCGTGCCGAACGGGAAGGCATCCGGCGGGAGGATCATCCCGTCGTTGAGGCCCAGCGCGCGCGGCTCCTTCGAGGTGCCGAGGGCGTCGCCGACCCCGGTCTTGCGCTTGCGCAGGCGGGTCAGCTCGGCGTCGAGCTTCTCGCGCAGCTCCGGCGATGGTGCGACGAAGCACGGGTCTTCGATGTGGCGGTGCATGGTGGTTCCCCCTCGTGCGTGGTGGTGCTGACACCAGGAGGAGGCGGGAATCGGTGTGGTGATACCTGGGAAGGCCCAGGGATCAGCTCGCGGCGACGAGCCCGCCAGTGCGGTCGAGCTCGCGCATCACCGCCGCCGCGAACATCGCGTGCAGCAGCTCGGACGGATGGAACCCGTCACCAGCGAACATCTCGTGCGCGAGGTATGCCGCGGGCACGATCCTCAGCGTCCTCGGCCGCGCCGCGACCGCCGCCGCCCCGAGCGCGTCGAAGACCCGCCCGCGCCAACCCAGGGCGTCGGCCAGGGGACGCGGCACGACGGGGAGCTGATGAAGAGGCGGTATGCCGAGCAGGGCCACCCGCGCGTGCGGCGCCGCCGCGAGCACCCGGTCGAGCAGCGCACCGATCTCGCGGCGGAAGCGGCGGGCCGAGTGCAGGTTCTTGGCGTCATTGACCCCGATCGAGATGAACACCAGGTCGGCGTCGGCGAAGACGCTCGGCTCCACCAGCCCGGCCGCTTCACCCGCCGTGAACCCGGTCGTGGCCACCACCTCCCAGGTGACGGTCGCGGCATACCGCTGCGCGAGTCGGGCGGCGAGCGCTCCGGCAACGGTCGAGCGATGGTGCGCCACGGCATACCCTGCGGCGACGCTGTCACCGAGGACGACCACCTTCAGGCGGCGCCCGCCCTCGCCGGCGACGCCCGAGCGGCCGTCGGCGTCGACGAAGCGCGGCACGGTCCGCTGCAGCCAGACGGCCTGCACTGGGGCCACGGGCAGGACGGCGAGTGGCGCCACCCTGCGCACGCGGGCGAAGCGACCGGTCAGCGCCGGGCGCACAGGCGTGAGGGGCTGCCCCTCGAAGGAGTCCACGACCGCTCCGAGCGACTCAGGTGCCGGGGACGATCCACTGCAGGATCGTCACCAGGCCGACCACCGCGCACACCACGAAGAGGGCCGCCAGGACCCACGCAATGACCTTGGCGGCGTCAAAGCCTCCGGACTCCTCGGCGGGCGCTTCGGGGTCGCTGGCGGTGCGAACGTGCGGCTCGGACGGGGAGTGTCGAGCCGGGCCCGTCTCGGCCTTGGTCGCGACGCTGGGTGCCTCGCGCTCGGGCCGGACGGCGGCCCTGTCCCCTTTGGCGACCGAACCGGCAGCTGCCGAGGCGGCCGGAGCAGCCTCGGCAGTCTTGCGCGCGGCCGCCATCGCGTCGGCCTTGGCCTTGAGGGCCGTGAGCTTGGGCGTGAGCGGCTCCTGCCGAGCCGACCGTGGGATCGAGCGCCACATGGCGCCGAAGTCGTCGTTGTGGTCCTTGCGCCACGCGGCGATGGACTCGTCGACGGCCGGCCCCTTGGCCGAGGTGGCGAACCACGCGGCGCCGGCGCCGGAGAGGTCCCCGAGCCGGTGCCGGACCTCGCCGAGCAGCTTGAGCGCCTCGGCGTCGCGCTCCCGCGCGACCTGCGACTCCAGCAGGTCCTTGGCCCGGCGCACGCGGCCAGCCTCGAGCTCGGCCCTGGCCTCACTCAGCAGGTCGTCACCAGACATGAACCGATCGAACCACACACCACTGCCAGGACGGCGTCGGCGCGCGTGGGGGCGTTCCCCGCCCTTCACCGGAGCCGGCACCGAGCCCTCCGTATGCCGTGGGCCCAGTCACACCTGAGAGCTCCCCTCTTGCGCTTGTTACCGATGGGTAGCACCATGGTTACCAGCGAGTAGCGCTGACTCCTGCGCGCCATCGAATCAGTCAAGGAAGACGGGATCTGTCATGGGTCACTACAAGAGCAACCTGCGTGACATCGAGTTCAACCTCTTCGAGGTCTTCGGGCGCGGCGACGTGCTGGGCCAGGGCCCCTATGCCGACCTCGACGAGGACACCGCCCGCGAGATGCTCAAGGAGGTCGCGCGCCTCGCCGAGAACGAGCTCGCCGAGTCCTTCATCGACGCCGACCGCAACCCGCCGGTCTATGACCCGCAGACGCAGGCCGTGACGATGCCGGAGTCGTTCAAGAAGTCCTACAAGGCCTACCAGGACAGCGGCTTCTGGAGCGTGGACGTCAACGAGGAGCTCGGAGGCACGGTCGCTCCCCCGAGCCTGAAGTGGGCCATGAACGAGATGGTCCTCGGTGCCAACCCGGCGATCGCGATGTTCGCCGCGTCCTACGCCTTCGCCCGCCTGCTCTACATCCTCGGCACCGACGAGCAGAAGAAGCTCGCCCCGCACATCATCGAGCGCGGCTGGCACTGCACCATGGTCCTCACCGAGCCCGACGCCGGCTCCGACGTCGGCGCCGGTCGCACCAAGGCCGTCCAGAACGAGGACGGCACCTGGAACATCACCGGCACCAAGCGCTTCATCACCAGCGCCGAGTCCGACATGGTCGACAACGTCATCCACTTCGTCCTGGCCCGCCCCGAGGGCGCCGGTGCCGGCACCAAGGGCCTGTCCCTGTTCATCGTGCCGAAGTACCACGTCGACCTCGAGACCGGTGAGCTCGGCGAGCGCAATGGCGTCGAGGTCACCAACGTCGAGAAGAAGATGGGCCTGAAGGTCTCGACGACCTGCGAGCTCACCTTCGGCGAGAAGGCCCCGGCCGTGGGCACCCTCCTCGGCGACGTCCACGACGGCATCGCGCAGATGTTCCGCGTCATCGAGCACGCCCGCATGCTCGTCGGCACCAAGGCCATCGCGACGCTCTCCTCGGGCTACCTCAACGCGCTCGAGTACGCCAAGAACCGCGTCCAGGGCCCGGACCTCACCCAGGCGGCCGACAAGAACGCCCCGCGCGTCACCATCACCAACCACCCGGACGTGCGCCGCTCGCTCATGCTGCAGAAGGCGTATGCCGAGGGGCTGCGCGCGCTCGTGCTCTTCACCGCCTCCCAGCAGGACACCGTGGACCAGGCCCAGCTCGAGGCCGGGGTCGAGCACCTCGAGAAGGGCACCGTTGGCGAGAAGGCCTCACGCATCAACGACCTGCTCCTCCCGATCGTCAAGGGCCTGGGCTCCGAGCGCGCCTGGGTGCTGCTCGGCACCGAGTCCCTCCAGACCTTCGGCGGCTCGGGCTTCCTGCAGGAGTACCCGATCGAGCAGTACGTCCGCGACGCCAAGATCGACACCCTCTACGAGGGCACGACCGCGATCCAGGGCATGGACTTCTTCTTCCGCAAGATCATCAAGGACCAGGCGGAGTCCCTCGGGGTCATCGCCAACCAGATCCAGGAGTTCGCCAAGGACCTCGGCGCCCACAACGGCCGCATCGACAAGGACCGTGAGCTCCTTGCGCGCGGCCTAGACGACGTCCAGGGCATCCTCGGCGCCATGGTCGGCGAGCTGATGAAGTCCGACCCGCGCGCCGACGGAGGCGACGTCCGCAACCTCTACAAGGTCGGCCAGAACACCTCGCGCTTCCTGCTCGCGGCCGGTGACCTCGTCGTCGGCTGGCTGCTCCTGCGCCAGGCGGATGTCGCACTCGCGGCGCTCGAGGCCGGGGCCACGGGCAAGGACGTCGACTTCTACACCGGCAAGGTCGCGGCGGCGCAGTTCTTCGCCCGCAACGTCCTGCCGCGCCTGGCCTCGGAGCGGGCCATCGCCGAGGCGACCGACAACACCCTCATGGATGTGCCCGAGTCGGCCTTCTGATCAGGCGACGACGGCCCGAGGACCCGACCGAGCGCCAGCTAGGGAGGCCCGCAGGGTCAAGGAGCCTGATCCGAGGGCTCCGAGCCGCGCACACGGCATACCAGCGCGAGCGCCCCTCACCCGCGATCCGGGTGGGGGGCGTTCGACATCGCCACGCCCCCCGGAGAAGGTCCGCGCGGCTGGTGGGTCAGTGGGGTTCGACGTCGGTGCGCTCCACGCGCGAGCCGGTGCTGGGGTCGACCTGGGTCTCACGGGTCGTGGTGATCCCGCGGTTGCGGGCGCCGGCCTGTTGGAGGAAGGACAGCACGATCGCCACGACACCACCGATCATGAGGATGAGGCCGATCATCGACAGGCTGATGCCGGCGATCGAGGCGGACACCGCGAAGTAGAGGATGGCGCCGAGGACGAGCAGGAAGATGCCGAGACCGATGTACATGGGAGCTCCTTCGGACGGAGGGGCAGGTGCGGAGCCACAGTATCGACAAAGCTTCGACAAGAGGGGTTTCGCTGCGGGCCCTTCGCACCAGTCAGGAAGCGCGAACACCGTCTCGCGAGGGCGCCCTGAGCGGCACTGGTGGGTGGGGAATCTGGGTGTGACTGAACCGGGACCATGGCGCCGGTTCAGTCACATCGCAAGCTCGCACGCTGGGCACACAGGTGAGGCGCCTGTGCTCCCCTCCTGCACAGGCGCCTCATGCGCAGGCCGTGAGCTCCCCTGATGCTCCCGTCCTGCGACCGCCTCTCCCCCTGCGGCCCCTTCAGCCAACCAGAGGGCAGTGCGGACGTCGATGGGGAGCACTCCCCGGCACGACCATCACCTCACCGGAACGTGCCTCACGGCGCCTCGACACACGCCGTCGGGCAAGAACCCCTTGCCGACGGCGCCGCTACAGTCGCCGGTCGGCCAGCACCGGGAACGCCTCGCGCCAGGACGCCGTCGCGTCGAGGTCGACCTCGACGACGAGCACCCCCTCGTCACCGTGCGCCAGCACCCCGAGCACCTCGCCATTGGCCGCGACCGCCTGGCTGTGCCCGCCCATGACCGTCCCACCGTGCGTCCCGGCGGTGTTGCACTGCAGCATGACGCACTGGTTCTCGATGGCCCGCGCCTGTCCGAGCAGGGTCCAGTGCCCCACCCGCGGCGCCGGCCAGGCCGCCGGCACGACGAAGACCTCAGCCCCGTCGTCGAGGAGCAGCCGGAAGAGCTCGGGGAAGCGCAGGTCGTAACAGGTCGCCAGTGCCACCTTCACGACGCTGCCGTCCCGCAGGCGCAGCGGCAGCACCACCCGCCCGCGACCGGCCTCCATGAGCACCGGCTCCCCCGACCCGAACCCGAACCGGTGGATCTTGCGGTAGGTCGCGAGCACCGATCCATCGGCCCCCACGACCAGCGAGGTGTTGGCCAAGGACTTCGCCTCGGCCCCCGCCTCGGGCAGCCGCTCGACGAAGGACCCTGCGTGCAGGGTGACCCCGACCTCGGCCGCGAGCGCCGCCATGGCACTCGCCCACGGACCGTCGATCGGCTCGGCGTCGCGCTCCCAGTTCGAGTAGTCGAACCCAGTAGGAGCCCACAGCTCGGGCAGCACGACCAGGTCGAGGCCCGGGTGCTCGGCGACGACCTCCCGCACCAGTCCGGACACTCGCTCCACGCGGTCGGCGACCGACTCCTCGTCGCCGTACCCGACCTGGACCAAGGCCACTCGCAGGGTGCTCATCGCTGCTCTCCTTGCCCCCGCAGGGATGCGAGGTAGTCGTTGTATGCCGTGAGGTCGGCATCGCCGTCACGGTCGGCCTGGCGATCCTTGCGCCGGGTCTCGACCCGGTCCGTCCGCACCCACTGCGCGGCGATGATGACGGCGAGGATCAGGGTCGGCGCCTCACCGATGCCCCAGGCGATCATGCCCGCCGTGTGCTGGTCGGCCAAGGGGTCGGGGCCCCACGGCAGGTTGATGCGGGTGAAGAAGTCGCCGCCGAGGAGTGACTGGCTGTCGGTGAGGGCGACGCCGAAGAAGGCGTGGAAGGCGATCGTCGCGAAGAGGATGACGAGGAGCATGAGCGGGCTCCACTTCGGGGGCCCCGGGTCGGTGCCGATGAGCACCCAGACGAAGAGGTATCCCGTCAGCACGAAGTGGGCCATCATCAGCAGGTGCCCGGTGTGGGTCGTCAGGGCCAGCTCGAAGGTCGGCGACCAGTAGAAGATCGCCAGCGAGACGAAGAAGAGCAGGGCCGCCACGACCGGGTTGGCAAGCAAGCGCATGGCCCGCGAGTGCACGACCTGCAGCAGCAGTTCGCGCGGCCCCCAGGTGCGGTCCTTCCGTGACGGCAGGGCGCGCAGCGCCAGCGTGATCGGGGTGGCCGGCACCAGGAGGAGCGGCAGGATCATGGCGACGCCCATGTGCATGATCATGTGCACCGAGAACAGGACCCGGCCCCAGATCTCGGGCGGGCCGGAGGTGAAGTACACCCACACCAGCCACCCGAGCACCCACAGCGTGGTGCGCCACCACGCCCAGTCGTCGCCGCGACGACGCAGGCGCACGACGCCCGCGACGTACAGGGCAACGGCGAGCACCGCGATGAGGAGGAAGAGCCAGTTGACCCGCCACTCGGCATACCACCACCCGGCCACCTGCGGGCCGGGGTCGGGGTAGCCGGTGAGGCTGAGGACGACCGAGGGGTCGGGCAGGGAGTCCGGGACGGGCGGCGCGGTCCGCGAGAGGACCGCCGCGAGGCCGGTGGCCAGCCCCATGAGGACGACCTCGACGAGGCCGAGCCGGGCAAAGGCCCGACCGTCACCCGGGTCACGCGTCAGGCGCGACGTCACGACGCGGCGCTGCTGCCAGCCGAGCACACCCAGGGCCACGAGGGCGACCGCCTTGGCGACGACGACGAGGCCGTAGCGCGTCGTCACGGCCTCCCAGGACCCGATCCGGATGAGGGCCTGCTGGAGGCCGGAAAGGGCCACACCGGCATACGCCCACAGCGCCAGCGTGGAGTAGCGCCCCACGGTGACGCCGAGGTCGCGACCCAGGCGCGGCCGCATGACGAGCAGGCCGACCAGCCCGCCCACCCACACCGAGACACCGAGCAGGTGCAGGCCCATCGAGTTCACGACGTCCTCGTGCGTGGCCGACCCACCGGAGTGCGAGGTCAGGGCCCCGATGACGATCGCCACCAGGCTGAACGCCGCCAGCCACGCCATCGTGGCGCGCGAGCGGGCCAGCGCGCCCCAGACGGCGACGACCATGGCCAGGGCCGAGCTGATCGCGAGGATCCGCGTGGTGTCGAGGGAGAAGACGTAGGCGCCGAGCTGCGGCAGGAGGGCCGGGTCGGTGAGCGGCAGGCCTGCCAGGTCCGCGAAGGTGAACAGCAGCGAGACCCCCGACGCCGCCGCCCACACGAAGGCGCTCACCGCCGCGAGGCGGGTCGCCTCGACGCGACGGTTGGTGCGCGTCGTCTCCGGCATGAGGAAGGCCGCGAGGACGAGCAGCCCGAGGGTGACCGCACTGGACATGTGGGCGGTCACCGTCGCGAGCGGCAGCCCCCACCGCACGAGCGGCCCGGGGTCGGAGAGGACGAGGGGCGCCGTCGCCCCGGTGACGACCGCGGCGGCGAGCACCCCGATGACGCCCGTGGCGCCGAGGACCAACGGCGAGCGCCACGCCCCCGCGGGCCGCTCGACAGCTGGGGGGTGGGCGTTCGCGGACGACATGCCTCCCAGCCTAGGTAGTCTCCGATCGTGACGATCACCCCACCTCCGCCGACCAGCCTGGCCGGCCTCGTCGAGGCGTATGCCGACACCACGGCTGCCGCTGTCCGCCTCGGTGAGCAGGCCGCACCCGAGGCGGCCGACCTCCCCACGGACTGCCCGGGCTGGACCGTGCTCGACCAGCTGCGGCACATCGTCAGCATCGAGGGGATGCTCCTCGGCGACCCTCTGCCCGATGTCGACGTCTCGGGGCGCGCGCACGTGCGCAGCGCCTTCGGGGAGGTCATCGAGAAGTACCTCGAAGGCCACCGGGCCCGCACCCTGACCGAGGTCGTCGAGGACCTGCGCCAGGTGCGCGACCAGCGCCTGGCCGTGCTCTCCGCACCCGGACTGACGCTGGAGTCCGAGACGGTGGGCCCCTTCGGCCCGACGACACTCGGCGCCCTGGTCGGCCTGCGCTGCTTCGACATCTGGTGCCACGAGCAGGACCTGCGGGAGGCCCTCGACGTGCCGGGAGGCATGGACACGCCGGCGGCGGCCAATGCCGTGAGCCGGATGCTCCACGGCCTGCCCAAGGTCCTGTCGGCCGGCGCGCTGACCGAGGGTGAAGTCGTCGTCCTCGACATCGTGGGCCCGGTGCAGGCGAGCTTCGCGGTGACCGTGCGCGCCGACGAGGCGGGGCGCCTCCGTGGACACGTCGTCGACGCAGCCGCCGTCCCGTCGGCGGCGACCCGCATCGGGCTCAGCACTCGGGCGTTCACCCGTCGCGCAGCCGGGCGGTGGGCTCTCGACCGGGTCGATGCCGTCGTCTCCGGTGACGACGCGCTGGCCGAGCGGGTGCTCCAGGCCCTCGTCGTCACCCCCTGACGCGCACGCAGGCTGGCGCCACGGCATACGGCGTGGGGTCCGCGAACGCGACTGTTTGCAGAATGCAACCAGATCAAGGATAGTTGCGGGGTGCAACTGTCCGTCTCTGCGCCGCCCGGCCGCCCCGGCCGCCCCGGCCCCGCTGCCGCCGTCACCGTGGGCGACCACGTCATCCGGGTGATGAAGCTCCTCCACGCCGGCCGCCACCGCGCGCCCCGACCGCACCCGCAGGTCGACCCGCTCGACTATCCCTACCTCTTCCGCGTGCACGCCGCGCCGTGCCGGGTCTCCGACCTCGCGACCGCCTTCCACGCCGAGATCTCCACCGTCTCGCGGACGGTGAGCCAGCTCGTGGACCTCGGGCTCATGAGCAAGGGGCCCGACCCGCGCGACGGCCGGGCCCAGGTCCTCACCCTCACCCCAGAGGGCGCGGCACTCATCGCCCAGATCCGCGTCATGCGCGACCAGTGGGTGGACTCCCTCCTCGCGGACTGGAGCCCGCAGGAGCGGGACACCTTCGCGAGCCTGCTCGGCCGGTTCGCCGATGCCGTCGAGCAGAGCAGCTTCATGGCCGAGCCGGACCAGCAGGACCTTCAGAGCCAGAGCAAGGACGCCCGATGAACAGCACCACCCCCGAACTGCCCCAGCTCACGCACCGGCAGATCACGACCATCCTCACCGGGCTCATGCTCGGCATGTTCCTGTCGGCACTCGACCAGACGATCGTCGCGACCGCGATCCGCACCATCGCCGACGAGCTCAAGGGCCTGGAGCACCAGGCGTGGGCGACGACGGCCTACCTCATCACGGCGACGATCGTGACCCCGCTCTACGGCAAGCTCTCCGACATCTACGGCCGCAAGAAGTTCTTCATCGGCGCCATCGCGATCTTCATCGTCGGGTCGCTGCTGTGCACCCTCGCCACGACGATGGAGCAGCTGGCCTTCTACCGCGCGTTCCAGGGCCTTGGTGCCGGCGGCCTCATGTCCCTGGCCCTGGCGATCGTCGGCGACATCGTGCCGCCCCGCGAGCGCGCCAAGTACCAGGGCTACTTCCTCGCTGTCTTCGGCACCTCGTCGGTCCTGGGCCCGGTCATCGGCGGCTTCCTCGCCGGCCAGTCCACGATCCTCGGCATCACCGGCTGGCGCTGGGTCTTCCTCGTCAACGTGCCGATCGGGATCATCGCCCTCGTCGTCGTGGCCCGCACGCTGCACCTGCGCCACCGCCGACTCGACCACCGGATCGACTGGCTGGGTGCGGTGCTGCTGTCCCTGGCGCTCGTGCCGCTGCTCCTCGTCGCCGAGCAGGGTCGCGAGTGGGGCTGGACCTCGACGCAGGCCATCACCTGTTACATCGTGGGCGGCATCGCCGCCGTGCTATTCCACCTGCAGGAGTGGCGGATGGGCGAGGAGGCGATCCTCCCGCTGCGCATCTTCCGCAACCGCACCGTCGGCGTCGCCTCGCTGGCCGGCGTCATCATCGGGGTCGCCATGTTCGGCGGCATCGCGATGCTCCCGCTCTACCTCCAGATCGTCCGGGGCGCCTCACCGACCGAGGCCGGCTTCCTCATGCTGCCGATGACGCTGGGCATCATGGCCGGCTCGATCATCAGCGGGCAGCTGATCTCCCGCACCGGTCGCTACCGGCACTTCCCGATCATCGGCGCTGCCCTGATCACGGTGGGACTCTTCCTCTTCCACTACATCCACTACGACACCGCGCTCTGGCAGACGATGCTCGTCATGGTCCTCTTCGGCATCGGCCTGGGCTTCAACTTCCAGCCCCTGACCCTCGCCGTGCAGACGGCCGTGCCGCGCCACCAGATCGGGGTCGCCACGTCGACGGCGACCTTCTCGCGCCAGATCGGCGGCACCCTGGGCACGGCGGTGTTCCTGTCGGTGCTGTTCTCCACGGTGCCCGACAAGATCAAGGCCGCCTTCACCTCGATCGCACCGACCGCCGACTTTCAGGCAGCACTGCGGGACCCGGCCAATGCGGCCTTCGCCCAGCAGCTCGCCGCGGCCCAGCAGGGTGGCGGCAACGTGGCCAGCACCGGCGTGCTGCAGGACTCCTCGTTCCTCAACACGCTCGACCCGAGCCTGGCCAAGCCGTTCTTCGTCGGGTTCGCCGACTCGATGGACCTGGTCTTCCTGCTCGGCGCCTGCATCATGGTCGCCGGCTTCCTCGTCCTGCTCATGCTGCCCAACGTCGAGCTGCCCGAGCGGGCCGGCGCCCCGGAGGAGAAGGTCGTCGCGTTCGAGTGACGGCCTGACCGGAGGTGGGCCGCGTCAGCGTCATGCAGAGGGCGGAATCCGTTCCGCCTTCTGCATGACCGGAATCATGCGTGCTGGGAGCGCAGCCCGCGACGGATCCGGCCGCGGCCGGCATACGCAATGACGGCGGCGACCGCCGCGGCCGCCACCGGCAGGGCGTATGCCGGGTGTGCACCGACCGCTTCGACGGCCAGGCCCGCGACGGCCGTGCCCGCCGAGATGCCGATGAGGATCCCGGTGATCGCCACCGCCATGCCCTCGGTGAGCAGGGCCACCGGCACCAGGCGCTGGGTGAGCGTGAGCGCGGTGATGAGCATCGGCGCGGTCGCCGAGCCGGCGACGAACATGATCACGGCCAGCGCCCAGAGGTGGTCGGTGAGCAGCACCGGGGCCTGGAGCAGGCCCATGGCCGCCCCGAGCAGGACGAACCGCTTGATGATGCCGGGCCCGAGCTGCCGGGCCCCGAAGAGCAGGCCGGAGATGGCCGAGCCCAGGGCGAAGGCCGCGAGGATCGTGCTCGAGAAGGCCTTGCGCCCGGCCTCGTCCGCGACCGCGACCGCGACCACCTCGTTGGCGCCGAAGAGGACCCCGACGAGGAAGAGCACGGTGGCGACGACGAGCATCCCGTGGCGGTGGATCGCCAGGCCGGCCGGGCGCTCCTCATGGTGCACGACCGGCGGCTCGGTGTCGCGGGCCGCGAGGAAGACCAGCGCCCCGGCCACGAAGAGCACCTCGGCGAGGATGAGCCCGGCCTCCGGCGCGATGGTCGTGGCGGCGAGCACGCCCAGGACGGGACCGATGACGAAGGCCGCCTCCTCGAGGACCTGCTCGAAGGAGTAGGCGGTGTGCAGCCGATCGGGGTCTTCGCGCAGCAGGTGCGCCCACCGGGCCCGCGACATCGGGCCGACCTCGGGCAGCATCGCCGACAGGCCATAGCCGACGAAGAGGACCCACACCGGCCAGCGCGCCCACGAGGCCCACACCGTGGTCAGGAGCGCGAGCGAGGTGAGCAAGGTAGCGGGCAGGGCGATCCGGCGTTGACCGTGCTTGTCGATGAGCCGGCCCAGGACCGGGGCGGCGATGGCGAGCACGAGGACACCCACCGCGGAGACCGCACCGGCCAGGGCATAGGAGTCGCGCCGGGTGGAGATCATGACGATGACCGAGACCCCGAACATCGCCCCACCGATGCGTGAGATCAGCGCGCCGACCACGAACTGCGTGGCGCCGGGCACGCTGAACAGCGGTCGGTAGACGGAGAACATCGGGGACCAGTGTCCCCGATCTTGGTCAGCGGGCCGAACCGAGTCCCAGGATCACCGCCAGTCCCAGCGCGCTGCGCGGGTCGTATGCCGCGCGCCACAGGCCACCGTGCGCCGCGGCACACGCCTCGTCCTGCCAGGGGTGGCCCAGGGTCGGGGCGCCGGTGTGCAGGTCGTGCATGAGGAGGGCGGCCATGAGGGTGTTCGAGGTGCCGGGCTCGAAGACCTCGATGCCGAACCGGTGGGCACCGGCATACGCCGCGGCGAGGGCACGGTTCTTGACCACCGAGCGGGTGCGCGTGGGCGGGGCCACCTTGAAGGAGACGGTCGTCCCCTCGGCGCGGGCCGTCGCCGCCCGCCACCGCTGGAGTCGCTTGGCGAGAAGGTAGTTCGGGCCCTGCTGGAGGACGACGGAGTCGTTGATGCCGGGGTCCTCGTCGGGGCGGTAGTTGCGTTGCAGCAGTCGCCCACCGGACAGCGTGCGCAGCGGGACCCGGAGCAGCTTGGAGGTGCGCCGGTCTGCGTAGCTGCGGGCCGAGGCCTCGACGGCCTCGCGGGGGACGGCGAAGACATCGGTGGGCGTCGCGAGGAAGGCGAGCGCGACGTCCTCGACAGGGCGGCCCGCGCGAACGACCCGGGTGAGCGCGTCGACGGCGGCGCTCACCCGCACGTTGGTGGCCCCGTCGGCATAGACGTAGTTGCCGATGACGAGGCGGCCGGGGAGGGAGGCGACCCACCGGGTGGCGGCCCGGAGGTCGGTGACGAGGTCGACGCCGGCCCGGTCGGCGAGCGGCTCGGTGCCGGGGCGGGCGGGCACGAGGAGCCGGCCCGGCAGCGCCTGGGCGTCGGCGAGGACCCGCTTCCACAGGTCGGGTCGGGGCAGGTCGAGCGCGGCGACGGTCGCGCCCCAGCGCAGGAGCGAGCGCAGTGGGCCCATCTCGGAGCCCGCGCCGAGGACCACGAAGGTCCACTGCGACGGGTCCAGCGAGCCCGGCTCGTGGAGGAGGGCCTCGACCGCCTCGCGCAGGGTCGGCTCGACGATCCCGGACTCGACCCAGCGGTCGACCTGTCGGCGCAGGTCGTCGCCGGCGAGGCGGCTCCCGCGATAGGGCACCGTGAGCGCGGTGTCCGCCTCGCCGCTGCCCTCGACGACCTCGGTAGCCAGGACCCCCGAGTCCTCGCTGCCACCGGAGGGCGCGACCACGACGTCGGGGAGCTCGGCGAGTGGGCGCTCGTGCTCTCCCTCGGTGAGGACGAGCCTGTCGTGGATCGAGGTCAGGCCGTCGGTGGCGATCGTCAGCGCCGCGTGCGGGCTGGAGAGGCCGGCCTCGACGAGCCGGCGGAAGTGCTCGAGATAGCCCTGACGCCAGTTCGTCTCCCGCGCGGCTGCAGCGGCGCCGACCGGGTCGACGGAGCGCAGGGCATCGGCGACGACGGCCCGACCGAAGGCCGAGGTCGACCGGCGGCCATCGGCGAGGGGGAAGTCGACGCTCATGTCAGCCCCAGACCAGGGCCCGCGCCGGGTCGGCCATGATGGCCGCGACATCGGCGAGGAAGCGCGACCCGAGCTCGCCGTCGACGAGGCGGTGGTCGAAGGAGAGGGCGAGCGTGGTCACCGAGCGGGGCTCGATCCGCTCGTCCGCGCCGGACCCGACGACCCAGGGCATCCGCCGCACCTGCCCGAAGGCCATGATCGCCGACTCGCCCCGGTTGAGGATGGGCGTGCCGCCGTCGACGCCGAAGACCCCGACGTTGGTGATCGTGATCGTCCCGCCGGCCTGGTCGGCGGGGCTGGTGCGACCCTCGCGAGCGGTTGCCGTCAGGGCATTGATCGCGCCGGCCAGCTCGACGAGGGTCATCGTGTCAGCGTCCTTGACGTTGGGGACGATGAGCCCGCGAGGAGTGGCGGCCGCGATGCCGAGGTTGACGTACCTCTTCTCGACGATCTCCTGGTTGTCCTCGTCCCAGCTGGCGTTGATGCCAGGGTTGCGGCGCACCGCGAGGCAGATCGCCTTGGCCAAGATCGTCAGCGGGGTGACCTTGACGCCGGTGAACTCGCGGTCCGACTTCAGCCGCGCGACCAGCTCCATCGTGGCCGTGACGTCCACCTGCACCCACTCGGTGACGTGCGGCGCGGTGAAGGCACTCGCGACCATGGCCTGGGCGGTCACCTTGCGCACGCCCTTGATCGGGGTCCGCACCTCCCGGGCCGAGCGGTCGACGTGCGCGTTGGCGGTGGCCACGCTTGGCGGGGCTGCGTCTGCGGAGGGTGCGCCCGCGGCATACGCCTCGACGTCGGCGCGGGTGACGACGCCGCCCTCGCCGGTCGGGGGCACGGCCGCGAGGTCCACGCCGAGGTCCTTGGCGAGCTTGCGGACCGGCGGCTTGGCCAGCGCGCGCTCCGGTCGTGGGACCGAGGACGCGCCCGAGGCCGTCGTGGGTCCCACGACCTTGCGGGCGCGGCGCGTGGTGCCGCCGGCCTTGGGCCCGTAACCCACGAGGGTCTTGACCGGCTCCTCCTCGGCACCGGTGTCAGGTGCGTCCTCGGGAGCCGCAGCGACCGGCTCCGGCGCGGTGGGTGCCGGGCCGTCGCCGGAGTCGTCGCTGCCGTCGTGGATGGTGATGATGACCGTGCCGACCTCGACCTCGTCGCCGACCGCGACGTGGAGACCCGCGACGGTGCCGGCCCACGGGATCGGCAGCTCGACCAGGCTCTTGGCGGTCTCGACCTCGACGACGATGTCGTTGACCTTGACGGTGTCGCCGACGGCGACCTTCCACTCGACGATCTCGGCCTCGAGCAGGCCCTCGCCCGGGTCGGGGAGCTTGAACTCACGCAGTGCCATGAGGGTGTCCTTCGCGTCAGTGGGCCAGGGCGCGGTCGACGCCGTCGAGCACGCGGTCGAGGTCGGGCAGGAAGAGCTCCTCGATCTTGCTCGGGGGGTAGGGCGCGTTCCAGCCGGTGACCCGGATGACCGGGGCCTCAAGGGAGTAGAAGCAGGACTCGGTCACCCGCGCGGCGATCTCGGCCCCCATCCCGACGTAGCCGCTCGCCTCGTGGACGACGACGAGCCGGCCGGTCTTGCGCACGGACGCCTCGAGGGTGGGCATGTCCAGCGGGCTCACCGAGCGGAGGTCGATGACCTCGAGCGAGCGACCCTCCTCGGCTGCGACGGCCGCGGCGTCCAGGCAGGTCTTGACCATCGGGCCGTAGCAGGCCAACGTCACGTCGCTGCCCTCGCGCACCACCCGCGCCGAGAACAGGTCGAGGGTGGGCGGGACGTCGAGGTCGACCTCGCCCTTCTCGTGGTAGCGCCGCTTCGGCTCGTAGAAGATGATCGGGTCATCGGAGGCGATGGCCTGCTGGAGCATCCAGTAGGCGTCCGTGGGGTTGGAGCAGAAGACGACCTTGAGCCCGAGCGTGTGCGCGAAGTAGGCCTCGTTCGACTCGCTGTGGTGCTCGACGGCGCCGATGCCGCCGCCCATGGGGATGCGCACCACCACCGGCAGCTTGATCGCGCCGCGTGAGCGCGAGTGCAGCTTGGCGAGCTGGGAGACGATCTGGTCGAACGCCGGATAGACGAAGCCGTCGAACTGGATCTCCACGACCGGGCGGTAGCCGCGCAGGGCGAGGCCGATGGCGGTGCCCATGATCCCGGACTCGGCGAGCGGGGTGTCCATGACCCGGTCCTCGCCGAAGTCCTTCTGCAGGTGCTCCGTGATCCGGAAGACGCCGCCGAGCTTGCCGACGTCCTCGCCCTGGACGAGGACCTTGGGGTCGGCCTCCATGGCCTTGCGCAGGGCCGCGTTGAGGGCCTTGGCGATGGTCATCCGCTGCGCCGCCATCACGCCACCCCCTCGTCCTCGAAGGAGTCGAGGTAGGCACGCAGGGCCGCGCGATCCTGCTCGACCTGGGCGTGCGGCTCGACGTAGACGTGGTCGAAGATCTCGTCCATCCCCGGGTCGGGCATCTCGACGGTGGCGGTGCGCACCCGGGCCGCGAGCTCGTCGGCCTCGGCGTCGACCGCCTTGAAGAACGCGCCGTCGGCGTGCCCCTCGTGGGCCAGCCAGGTCTTGAAGCGGGCGATCGGGTCGCGCAGCTTCCACAGCTCGACGTCGGCCGAGAAGCGGTACTTCGTCGGGTCGTCGGAGGTGGTGTGCGCGGCCATCCGGTAGGTCCAGGCCTCGATCAGGCTCGGCCCCTGCCCGGAGCGGGCGCGGTCCATCATCTCCTTGGTCACGGCATACGTCGCCAGCACGTCGTTGCCGTCGACGCGCAGGCCCGGGAAGCCGAAGCCGTCGGCCCGCTTGTAGATCGGGGAGCGCATCTGCCGCTCGTTGGGCTCGGAGATCGCCCACTGGTTGTTCTGGCAGAAGAAGACGATCGGGGAGTCGTTGACGCCGGCGAAGACGAAGGCCTCGTTGATGTCGCCCTGCGCGGTCGCGCCATCCCCCATGAAGGCGACGACGGCCGTGTCGCGCTCGGGGTCGCCGGTGCCGACGGCGCCGTCACGCTGCACGCCCATGGCATAGCCGGTGCCGAGGAGCGCCTGGTTGCCGATGACGATCGTGTAGGTGTGGAAGCCGAACTCGGCCGGGTCCCACGCGCAGCGGTCAACGCCGCGGTACATCGCGATGAGACGCATCGGGTCGAGCCCGCGGCACCACGCGATGCCGTGCTCGCGGTAGCCGGGGAAGGCGTGGTCCTGGGGCCGCAGCGCGCGACCACAGCCGATCTGCGAGGCCTCCTGCCCGAGCAGGGACACCCACAGCCCGAGCTCGCCCTGGCGCTGGAGCGCGGTGGCCTCGAGGTCGAAGCGGCGGACGAGGACGAGGTCGCGGTAGAAGCCGCGCAGGTCCTCGGGGGTCAGGGCGTCGACGTGGTGGGCGTACTCCTCGGCGCCCCCGTGCAGGACGCGCTGCCCCTCGGGGTCGAGGAGCTGGATCATGTCCGGCCCACCGTCGTAGGGGCCGCGCCGGCGGCTGCGGAGGGTCGACTCGTGGTGGTCGACCGCGACCGGCTCGCGGCTCACATCGGCGACGTCGTTGTCGCTCACTGGCATCTCCCATGTCTCGACAGGTGCCCGAGGGTGACGGACACCGAGCGCGTGGCCCCCGGTGCCGCACTCGTGCGTCCGCCACCGGAAGGCAAGAAATCGTGCCCACCGGGGTGTGGCGGGCGTCACTGCCGTGTGGCGTAAACCTACCGGCGCGCGAGCGCCCGCGACCAATCCGACCTACCGTGGGTGGGGTGAGGAATCTGCCCCGGACCATCGCGTATGCCGTGTGCACCCTTGCGTTGTCCCTCACCGCCGCCTGTGGCTCGGGCGGGGAGGCGGCACCGGGCGCGGATGGGGCCACCGCCTCCCCCAAGGGATCGGCCCCCTCGCCGAGCCCATCGACGGCCGACGACCTGGTGCTGCCCATGACGCCCTCACCGGACGGGGCTGCGCGCGCCATCACGCGGGAGGTCCTCGGCACGGTCAGCGCACGTCAGGGCGACTGCCTGCTCTTCACCCCGGGCGACATGGCCGAGACCTGGGTCCTCGCCGGCGCGACCACGGGCCTCGAGGTCGGCGAGGGCTACACGCTGACGGGTGCGATGGACGACACCACGAACGCTGCCTGCCCCCAGGGGCCGACCTTCATCGTCAGTGCGTCGGCTCCTGCCTCCTGAGCCACGTCACGCCTGTCTCCCTGGGGAGCCCTAGACTCATCCGGGTGAACCGGTACATCCTCGCAGTCCCCCTGCTGACACTCACGCTTCTCGTCGGCTGCACTTCATCCAAAGAGGAGACGACAAAGAAGTCCAGCCCCTCACCCACGTCGAGCGCTCAGTCGTCGAGTGCGGCAACGTCGGCGCCGTCCTCCTCCACCGAGTCCAGCACCTCGGCATCCCCGCAGCCCTCGGCGAGCACGGAGCAGGGCAAGGAGCTCCCGGCCCCGGTCACCGGCAAGCTCACCTCCAACCAAGGTGGCTGCCTGATCTTCACGCCCAGCGACCGCCCCGAGACATGGGTGCTGTCAGGGCTCACTGACGGTCTGACGGTGGGCACCGCCTACACCCTTGAGGGCGGTATGACTACGACCACCGATCCCGGATGTCCTCAGGGGCCAACTTTCCTCATCACGAAGGCCACGCCCGTCCAATAATTGCCCCGCGGCTACTTGTTCAAACCGCCCGAACTCGACCCGGATCCGCAGCTGTCGAGCCACAAGCGACAAACTTCGAGGAGGCGGTCGTTGGCCTCGGGCTCGGCGATGGTGGCCCGCGCTCCGTCCACGCCGTAGGGCCGGACCGTCAGGCCCGCCTCCTGACACGCAGCGGCGAACTCGGGCGTCCGGTCCCCCATCGGGAACCAGACGAAGTTGGCCTGGGTGTCGGGCAGGTCCCACCCCTGCTCGCGCAGGGCGCCGACGACCCGCTCGCGCTCCGCGACGAGTTCCGTGACCCGGATGTCGAGCTCGTCGATCGCGTCGAGGCTGGCGACGGCCGCGACCTGGGCGAGTGAGTTCACGCCGAACGGAATGGCCGTCTTGCGGAGGGCTGCGGCGAGCGTCGGGTGCGCCACGGCATACCCGACGCGAAGCCCGGCGAGGCCGAACGCCTTCGAGAAGGTTCGCAGGACAACGACATTGGGTCGGTCACGCCACAGGGCCAGGCAGTCGGGGGCGTCGTCGGCCATGACGAACTCGAGGTAGGCCTCGTCGAGCACCACGGTCACCGACGAGGGCACGCGGTCGAGGAAGTCCGCCAGCTCCTGGGCACCCACGGTCGGGCCGGTCGGGTTGTTCGGGGTGCAGACGAGGACCAGTCGGGTGCGGTCCGTGACCGCAGCCGCCATCGCGTCGAGGTCGTGCCGACCCTCCGGCGTCAGCGGCACCGGGACGGCACTCGCACCGGAGAGCTGCACGAGGATCGGATAGGCCTCGAAGGAGCGCCACGCGAAGACGACCTCGTCGCCGGCCTCACAGGTGGCCGCGACGACCTGCCCGAGGACTCCAACGCTTCCGGGACCGGTGGCCAGGCACGCGGCCGGCACGCCGAGGTGCTCGGCGAGGCGGTCGGTGAGGTCGGTGACGGCCATGTCGGGGTAGCGGTTGATCGTCCCGGCCGCCTCCCGGACCACGGCGAGCACGCTCGGCAGCGGCGGGTAGGGATTCTCGTTGGACGAGACCTTGTATGCCGTGACCCCCTCGGGCGCGGACGCGGGCTTCCCGGGGGTGTAGGCGGGGACGGCATCGAGGGCGGAGCGGAGAACGGGGCCCGGTGAGGCGGCGTGGTCCATGCCCTGACTCTAGGGCCCGGACCGACCGCTCCTGCGGCGCACCAGGCAGGGGCCGGCACCCGCACGTGGGGGTGTGCGGGGGCCGGCGAGGCCGCCCTGATGTGCCCTCCGGCAACTGAGCCTCTGGCGGTGTACCCGTGATTGCGCCGCGGCTCAGCTCACGTCGCCTTCACCCGGTGGCTCCGCTCAGTTCAGGGGTGTCGTCGGCCACCCGTCCCGTGGGGCCGCGCTGCTGCCTGGCGATGATGACGGCCGCCGCGAGTAGCCAGAAGGGCAGGAGGAGGTAGGTGACGAGTCCGCCCGGCGGGATCCCGGCGTTGCCGAGGGCGCCGAGGACCCCGAAGACGACGCTTGTCACCGCGAACCAGCGCGGGAGGACGGCGCCGCGCAGCCCACCCAGACCCATGGCCACGAGCGCGGTGGCGAGCCCGATGCCCAAACCGGCCCATCCGAAGAAGTGGCCGTAGCCGAGAATGCGAACAGCCTCGTCGTCAGTCGACCCGGCGGCCCCGTTCACCAGGGCCCAGTTCCACACCACCAGTTGGCTCAGGCTCGCGGTGACGACGATCCAGCCTGCGTACGCCACGCTCGACCAGGTCGCCTCCGAAGGTTCGGCGGACCGCAGGAGGTTGCGTACCGCGGTGGCGAAGAAGAGCAGGCAGATGCCCATGACGACGAGGCACGCGACGGACGCGTGGTTGCGGAGCAGGTGGGACTCGATGACCGCGGTGGAGGTCGACGAAGGTTCGTCGCCGTCGCTCACCGATTGGAGGGCGCCGTGACCGATCCAGCACAGGCCGGCGAGGGCTCCGGTCCAGGGAACGAGTCGTTCGAAACGGGTGACAGGCATGACCACTCCTCGGGTGCGGGGCGGCACGGTGCCGCGTGGTCGTGAATGTGGGGGTTCTGCCCGTCCGGGTTCATGAGGCAGAAGTCCCGGAGGAGTCGGGAACTCGTCCCGGGTGTGGGACGCGCGGGTGGTCAGGAGGCCACACTGGTTCGATGGGTGCTGCGGTGGTGGTCTTTGCGGCCGGACTGCCGGTGCTGATCGGTGTGCTCGTCGCGACCCGAAGCCCGCACCGGGTCGTCGGCCTTCTCCTCGTCGCCCACGGGCTGTCGGTGGCGGCTGTCGGCATCGAGTCGTCGGGTGCGCTGGCCGGCACCTCCCGACTGGTCGCGGACCAGCTGGTGCAAGGCTTCTGGGTCCTGCTTTTCGCGTGGTTGGCCTTGGCGGTCTACCTTCTCCCCGACGGGAGGTTCCCGTCGGGCCGGTGGCGCACGTGGGTCGTGACCTGCGCGGTAGGGACGGGGGCGTTCGTGCTCGGGGCAGTGGGCGACGCTGCGTCCTTCGGGGCGGACCACCCAGGGGTCGCGCCGCCGCTGCCCACCTTGCCCCAGCCAGTCTCGGCCGTGCTCGGTGGTGGGGGCTTGGTCGCGGTCGGGCTGTTGGTGGCCGGGGCCGCGACGTGGGTGGCCCGCCGCTTGGGCCATGTCGAGGACGATTCGCGCACCAGGCTTCTCTGGCTTGTCTGGGGCGCAGTCGCGATGCCGGTCAGCCTCGTCGTCGGCTGGCTCAACCGGCTTGTGCTGGGGAACATCTCGTGGCTGGCTGACTCGGCTCTGGCCGTCGGGGTCCTCTCGGTGCCCTTGGCGATCGGGGTGGCCATCCTTCGGCACCGGCTCTTCGACATCCGTGTCGTTCTGAGCCGCACGGTCACCTACTCCGTCATGGTCGGGGGTGTCCTCCTCCTGTACGCGGCGCTGCTCGAGGGGGTGAGACGACTGGGCGGCGACCGGACCGTCGGGGGTCTCGTGGCTGTCGCCGTCGTCGCGGTGACGGTCCATCCTGTCTTCTCCCGGCTGCGGCGAAGGGTGGATCGGAAGGTTTACGGGTATCGATCCGACCCGCAGCGCGCCCTGCGTCTTCTTGCGCAGCGCTCCGGCTCGCTTCCTCCGGAGGCCCTCACCGGAGCCATCACGGAGGTCGTGGCCGAGGTCATGCGTATCTCGCCGGTGCGGATCGATGATCACGCGTCCCGTGACCCCGGCGACTTGTCCGTGGCGCTGCAGCATCGGGGTCAGGTCCTCGGTTACCTCGTCGTCCGCCGTCCGGCGGATCGTCGCCTCGGCGAGGGGGAGCTCGCGCTCCTCGAGGACCTCGCCCGCTACGCGGCCGTGCTCGTCCGTGCCGACCGAGAGCACGCTGACGTGAGGATCTCGCGTTCGCGCATCGTCACTGCCCGCGAGGAGGAACGTCGAAGGCTCCGACGCGACCTCCACGACGGGGTCGGCCCCTCCTTGGCCGCTGTCGTGCTGACGCTCAACGCGGCCGAGTCACGCACCAACACGGGCGAGCGCGCAGCGCTGCTCGCGGAAGCACGCGCAGAGGTGCGGGAGGCCATCGCCGAGGTCCGCCGGATCGTCGACGACCTGCGTCCACCCGCCCTCGACGAGGTCGGGCTCCTGGGGGCCATCCGACAAAGAGCGCTGCGTCTGTCGGGAGACGTCGTCATCGATGTCCACGGTCCTGCGGTCCTGCCCGAACTGCCTGCCGCCGTGGAGAGCGCAGCGTTCAGGATTGCCTCGGAGGCCATGACCAACGTCGTCCGTCACTCAGGGGCCCGCTGGTGCCAGGTCTCGGTAATCGTCGCGGGCCAGGACATCGAGGTCATCGTTTCCGATGACGGGCAGGCTCCCATGGATGCGCAGCCCGGGGTTGGCTGGCAGTCGATGTGCGATCGTGCGATGGAGCTCGGTGGAACGTGCCGTTTTGCCACCGACCCGAAGACCGGTGGACTCGTCGTGCGGGCGCTGTTGCCCGGACGGGTGCCGAGTCCACCGCCCGGCGAGAGGATGGTGACCGCGTGATCCGCCTTCTTCTCGCCGATGACCACCCCGCCTTCCGGCGCGGACTCGAGCTGATGCTCGACGACGTGGACGACGTCGAGGTCGTCGGGCGCGCAGCGACCGGCGCCGAAGCCGTCGAGCTCGGTGCTCAGCTCTCTCCCGACGTCGTCCTCATGGATCTCCGGATGCCTGACCTGGACGGCATCGAAGCGACGCGCAGGCTCGTGCAACACGACCCGGTTCCGGCCGTCGTCGTCCTCACCATGTTCGAGGACGGTGAGTCGGTGATCGCGGCCATGCGCGCCGGGGCCCGCGGCTACCTCCTCAAGGGCGCCGAGCAGGACGAGATCGAACGCGCCGTCCGCGCGGCCGCGGCCGGCGAGGTGATCTTCGGCCCGGCGGTCGCGAGTGGGGTGATTGCGCGCCTGACTCGCGATGGCCAGGCGCGCAGCCCTGCGTTCCCGTCGCTCACCCAACGGGAGCGCGAGGTCCTTGCCCTGATCGCCGTGGGCAAGGGGAACGCCGCGATCGCCCACGAGTTGCAGATCAACCTCAAGACGGTGCGCAACCACGTCTCAAACATCTTCACCAAGCTTCAGGTCACCGACCGCGCATCTGCCATCGTCAAAGCACGGGACGCCGGGCTTGCAAGCGCACAGGCTCTTCGACAGGCGAAAGAGCCTTCATGACGTCGAGGCCGCCACCCCGTGCTGCTGTCGACTCGTGAGCCACCCGACCGTGCGTCGGCTGGCTCACGACCCTGTCCGCGGCTTCGCCCGTTGTTTCGGGTCAGGTCACCACTGCCTTCGGCGGCCGCACGAGCCAACCCTTCCCCTTTGCACTGGGGTCCGGCGTGTCATGCGTCCGCGATCAGCGGTGGCGACGCCGCCGCACCGTTGGACAACGCCGCCGCGTTCCCCCTACCCACGTCGAGTCGAGAGGCCAGCGGTGTGCGCTGGACTCAGTTGTTGGCAAGGTTTCGGTGGGACTCGAGGTAGCGCAGGACGGCGAGGACGCGGCGGTGCTCGTTGGTGGTGGTCTCGCCGAGGCCGAGCTTGTGGAGGATGCGGCTGACGTGGGTCTCTACGGTGCGGTCGGTGAGGACGAGGCGTGCGGCGATGCCGGAGTTGGTCAGGCCCTCGGCCATGAGGGCGAGGACCTCACGCTCGCGGGTCGTCAAGGGGGTGAGGGCTGTGCTGCCGCCGACCATGAGGCGGGCGACCACCTCGGGGTCGAGGGCGGACCCACCCGTGGCGACCCGTTCGAGGGCGGCCGTGAAGTCGCGGACGTCGAGCACGCGGTCCTTGAGGAGGTAGCCGAAGTGGCCTGCGGCGACGAGGTCGACGGACAGGCGTGACTCGACGTGCTGGGACAGGAGCAGGACGCCGGTGTCGGGGAGCTCGGTGCGGATGCGCGCCGCGAGCCGGGCGCCGTCGTCCGCGTGGTCCGGTGGCATCCGGATGTCGAGGACGGCGAGGTCCGGACGGTGCTCGAGGACAGCCGCCAGCGTCGACGGTGCGTCGGGGGTGTCGGCGACGACGTCGTGCCCGACCTCGGTGAGCAGGGACCGCAGCCCGGCCCGGAAGAGGGCCGAGTCCTCGCCGATCACGATCCGCACGGGATCACCGCGACGAGGGAGGTGCCCGCGGGCTGGCGGTCGGTGACACTGAGCCGGCCACCGAGGGCGCGGACGCGGTCATGCAGCATGGCCAGCCCCGTCCCTCCCGCGATCCGGGCGCCGCCGGCACCGTCGTCGTGCACGGCGACGTGGAGCCCGTCGTCGGTGCGCCGCACATCGAGGGCGACGCGCCGGGCGCCGGAGTGCTTGACGGCGTTGGTGACGCCCTCGCTGGCGACGTAGTAAGCGGTGACGCTGACGTGGTCGGGGAGGTCGCCGCCGCTGTACGACACGTGCACCGGCAGCGCACTGGACCGGCTCAGGCTCTCGAGCGCGGGGCCGAGCCCGTCGTCGAGGCAGCTGGGCCGCAGGCCGTGGGCGATCTCGCGCAGCTCGCGGACGGCGAGCGCGAGCTCCTCCACGGCGTCGTCGACGAGCGGGTCGAGGGCGACCGAGCCGCCGCTGGCGACCTGGTGCTGGGCGACGCGGAGCCGCATCCCCAGGGACACGAGCCGTTGTTGGGCCCCGTCGTGCAGCTCGTGCCGGAGCATCGCGACGAGCGTCGCGGCCGGGATGGCGACGTTCATCGCGATGAGGCCGCCGAGGGCCACCACGGGGGTGCCGGTGAGGAGGTAGCCCGCCCAGCACAGCAGGATCGTCGCGGGGACGGTGAGACAGGTCAGGAACATCCAGCGCAGGCGGGCCCGGGCGACCTCGTCGGACGCGGCGCGGTAGCGGCGCCTCGTCGCGAGGGCGGCCATGACGAGGGAGCCGTAGAACACGAGCAGGGCCGGGATCGAGCCGTACCCGACCCAGTGCTCCCCGAACGGGCGGGGCCAGTCCTGCAGCGGGGGCATGAGCGGCCCCGGGGCGACGGCGAGCAGGAGGTTGAACGCGACGACCGACCCGAGCAGCGCGAAGACCGTCCGGCGAGCCCGCCGGTCGGCCGGGCGACCGTCGGGGAAGAGCAGCAGCACCATCGCGAAGGGGACGAACCAACCCATCCAGACGCCCTGGGTCAGGTTGAGCAGGACGGCGCTCGCCGGGAGGTCGCTGGGTGCCGCGGCCAACGCGTCGGCCCAGTTGCCGTGCGCCATCTGGAGCAGGATGTTGGTCCCCGCGGCCGTCAGCCACGTGCCCACCCAGTTGGCCGGGTCGTGCCGGGTCGCCAGCCAGCCCGCGGCGAAGGGGACGAGGGAGGCCAGGACGGTGCCGCCGACGATCCAGGTCCCGGCCGGCTCGGCGAGGTCGCGCACCGCGACCACCGTCAGGGCGAGGAGCGCGACGGAGACCCCCCACAGCAGGAAGGTCGTCCGTCTCGCCCAAGGCATGGCTCAGGCTAGGGCGGCGGTCCGCGCCGTGTCATCCGTGCTGGTACCGACACCAGGTCGCGTACCTGCCCCGACGCGCCCACCCCGGCCCGACGGTGACGGTGGAGTCCTCATCCGCACACCGTCAGGAGCACGATCGTGACCACCACCGACCACCTCACGCAGAGCGCGACGACCGACGCTCGCGACACCCGCGACCTGCGCCGCACCTGGCGCCGGGTCGCCGCCCTCGCCCTCGTCGCCGGCCCGCTCGGCGTCACCGTCATCCGGCTCGTCATGCCCTACTGGACCGACGACGCCCCCGCCCAGATGGTCGCCGGCTTCGCGGCCGACCCCGGCCGGGGTGCGGCGATGAACTGGCTCTCGCTCGTCGTCACCCCGTTCCTGCTCCTCAGCGCCTTGGCCATGGGGTTCGTCGCTCGACGCCGCGCACCGGTCATCGCGACCTGGGGGGCTGCGGTCCTGTTCGGCGCCTACGCCCTCGGCAGCGCCGTCAGCGCCCCGGACATCTTGGTCACCGCGCTGCTCGGGCGCGGCGACGACGAGGCCTCGGTGGCCGCCACCGCCCAGCTCCTCATGGACACCCCGGTCATGCTCGCCGGCGCCCTGTCCTTCGTCCTCGGCCACCTCGTCGGGATGGTGCTCGTCGCCGTCGCCGTCGTCCGGGCGCGCATCGTTCCGCTGTGGGTCGGGCTCGTCATCGCCGTGGCCCAACCGGTCCACGTCGTCTCGGCCGTCGTCGTCCCCAGCCGGATGCTCGACGTCGTCCTCGGCTGGGGCGCCACGACACTCGGCTACGCCCTCGTCGCCCGCGCCGTGCTGCGGACCCCGGACGACGAGTGGGACGTGCCGCCCGTCGCACGGTGACCGCCCGGCGGTCAGGCGCCTCGGCCCGAGGGTGGACGACGGGCCACGACCTCGTCGTCCACCCTCTCGCCCGTCGGGACGAACCCCAGCGACGTGTACAGCCCTGCCGCAGTGACGTTCTCGGCTTCGTAGGACAGGGCGAACCCGGCCTTCGAGCCCTGCTCGACCAGCAGCTCGAGCGCGGCGAGCACCGCCGCCCGGCCCAGGCCGCGGCCCTGGTGAGCCGCGTCGACGATGAAGCCGCCGAGCCAGCAACTGTCGTCGTCCTCGTCGACACCCCACATGAGGAACCCGACGACCCGGTCACCCTCGAGGACCGCGAGCGGCTGCCACACCCCGCCGGTGTCGCACATCCGCAGATAGGTATCAGGGGTGGCCACGAAGGAGGCCTGCTCGGACCGCACCGCCAGGGCGAGCACGGCCGACCGAATGGTCGCGTCGACCGGACGCAGCGTGACCGCAGGCCCCGGATGGGCCGGTGTGCCGCTCCCGGGGGCGTCCTCCCCGTGGCCGTCGGCGGGGCATCGCGCGTCCTCGCGGTTCATCGGCCGACCTTCTCGCGGACGAGGACGGCCAGGGCTTCGCGATCGCGGGCATGGAGCGCCGAGAGGATCGAGGAGACGTAGTTGGCCACGGTCTTGTCGGACAACCCCAGCTCGGTGGCGATGCGGGGGTTGGCCCATCCGTCGGCCACGAGCCCGAGAACCTGGCGTTCGCGCAGGGTGAGGGATGGAAAGGCTTCGGCGGCAGGAGTGAAGGCCGTGGTGTCACCGATCCCGCGGAGGCGGCCGGCGACGCTGGCGCCCACGACGACGGACCCCGCGGCCACCGAGCGGATGGCTGCCACGACCTCCGCCGGATCGGCGTCCTTGACGAGGTGCCCGTGCGCTCCGGCGGCCAAGGACCGGCTGGCCGTCGCGCCGTCCGCGGACATCGTCAGGACGAGCAGCCGTGATGAGGGGAGCTCCGTCCGCAGCCGGCGCACGACGTCGAGGCCGGTGCCGTCGGGCAAGGCCAGGTCGATCACGACGACGTCGGGAGCGGCCGCAACGACGACGTCGATCCCGGAGACGTCCAAGGACTCGGCAACGACCTCCATCCCTTCGGCGGCTAGGAGGTTGCGCAGCCCGTCGCGGAACAGGGGGTGGTCCTCGACGACCCCGACGCTGATCACGAGTGTCGCTCCGTCCCGGTGGTGAAGGTCGCGGTGAGGCGTGACCCGCCACCGGGTCGGGCCAGGAGGGAGGAGGTCCCGTGGAAGGTGGCGGTCCGGGCCGCGATCGAGCTGAGCCCGATGCCGGATCCGGTTGTGCCCGGACCGATGCCGTCGTCGTCGACGACGACGCGGACCTCCTCACCGTCGAGGGTGACCTGCACCGTGCAGTGGAGGGCGTCGGCATGGCGTCGGACGTTGGTGACCGCTTCGAGGACCACCCGGACCACGTCGGGCTGCACGGCATCGGGGAGTGTCAGGTCGCAGGGCTCGACTTGGAGCGTGATCGCCGGAGGCCCTTCGGTCCCCAAGCGCTGCCGCAGCAGGGGCGCCAAGCGGGCGGGCTCGACGATGGTCGGGCGCAGGTCGTAGGCGATCTCGCGCACGCGGGTCGCGGTGTGGCCGATCCCGCCCCGCAGCTCCTCGACCAGCCGGCCGGCCGTGACCGTGTCGTCGGAGGCGAGCCGTGAGGAGATGGCCGCGGCGGTGAGGGACAGGCCGGAGAGGGCGGGCCCGAGCTCGTCGTGGAGGTCGGCGTGGAGGCGGTCCCGTTCCCGGTCACGGGCGGTCTCCGCCCGGTGGTGTGCCTCGGCCGCGGCCCGGGCGGACCGGGCCCCCGCGAGGGCGGGAGCCGCCACCACGGCGATGGCCGCCAGGACGTCGCGGTCCCGCCGGGACAGTGAGGTCTCGCCGGGTCGTGCCGCTGCGGCGAGGACGGCCACCTCGTCGCGGTGCAGGAGCACCGGGACCTCGAACAGGGGCAGGTCGGTGCCGCCGGAGCTCCCGAGCACGTGCGGGCCGACCCGCACGAGCGAGGCCGGGCTGGCGAGGGCGTCGCGGACCGTCCTCGCGACGAGCGGCCCCACCTCCTCCGCCCCCGTGGTGCCCGCGAGCAGGAGGGGGAGGGCACGCAACGGCTGCTGCGGCCCCCGTGAGTAGGCCATCCGCGTGGCCATCCGGTGCGCCAGCCATGACGCCGGGAGCACCGACGCACAGGCGACGACGGTGGACCACCCTGGGACAACGGCATGCGCGATGCCGTGGGCGAGGGCGACCAGCACGGTCGTCGACACGGCCGTGACGACCCACCGCACGAGCTCGTCGACCGGGCCCCGGTCACCGAGTGCCAGCCCGACGGCGGCAGCGACGGGCACGACCCACATGCCGGCCACCGACAGCACGGTGTAGACGGGGTGGTGCAGCACCCAGGCCGGTCCTCCGGGGAGCGCGGCGACGGCGCCCACCCCCAGGAAGAGACCGAGAGCCGGGACCAGGCCCAGCAGGAGCCACTTGATCGCCTGGCGTTCCGCGACCGACGAACGGGACTGGAACCTCCAGACCTGCAGCGCAGCCAGGGCTGCGAAGCCGGCGATGAACGCCGCCGGCCATCCCAGCAGGATCCCTGCAGCGCAGGCGATCCCGAGCGCGGCGGCCCAACGAGGTCGGAGGGCGCCGGAGGGGTACACGGCGAGCAGGGCCAGCCAGGCGAGCATCGACACGGTGACGACCCACGCCGGCGGCGTGGTCCCGGTCAGCAGGGACGTGGAGACGGCCGCCGTGGACACCAGCACAGCCACGACGGCGGTCCACGCCACCCCCGTGAGGCTTCCTGCCCTGCCTCCGGCCGACATGGCCAGACCCTAGCGGCGCAGACCCTGGGCGACCAGAGCCGCGACGACGGTGCCCACGACGATGAGTGCGACGACGAAACCCCACATCCCCTCCGGAGCTCCCGGCAGGAACGGCAGCATCAGCGCCGACCAGGACTCGAGGATGCGCGTTGCGATGACGACCCACAGCGCACCCCGGTGGCCACGCCAGGCAGGGATGGCGGCCGCGAGCGTCGACAGGCCGAACGCCAGGAGCAGCAGGCTCATCCACACGGGCTGGGGAGCCAACGTAGGGTCGGTCTGGCCGAACGTCGGGTCGATGAGCGACCCGGCTCCGTTGATCGTGTTGAAGACCGACATGACCGCCGCGACGGTCAGACCGATGCTGGACAGGATGCGTCGTCGGGATCGTGGAACGGACGGGGCGACGGTGGTGGTGGACATCGAACCTCCTCGGTTGGGACGTCCCGCAACTGTCGGCCCGACCAGGGTGCGTCGGTAGAGGCGTGGGCTCCCAACCGCCGGGAAGGTGGCGGGATCAGCCCATGGAGGCATGGCGGAGCCGCCGAGGACGCCGCAGCGACGCGCTCACCGAGCGGGCCAAACAGAGCGAGCTCGTTGGGGCGAGCACGTGGCGTTCGAGACAGTGGCCAGTTGTGGACAATGTTGTGCATAACTATCGGCGAACGGTCGGTCGTGCGACATCGACGACGGCCTGAGTCGCCGTTCGTGCAGGTCAGGGTAGGGGAGGCACGAAAGGCGGGAGGCCTTGTAAGCGGTGACGCTGACGTGGTCGGGGAGGTCGCCGCCGCTGTACGACACGTGCAGCGGCAGCGCGCTGGACCGGCTGAGGCTCTCGAGGGCGGGGCCGAGCCCGTCGCCGAGGCAGCTGGGCCGCAGGCCGTGGGCGTGGCCAACCGGGCCGACGCCGTCGACCGGGGACGGGCCCTCAAGCTGATCCCCTGACTGCGCACGCCGACGTCGATCACCGGCCAAGGGCTGCCAGCGCACGAACATGGAATGATCCAGACATGAAGAACTTCCTCATCAAGACCGGGATCAATGCGATCGCGCTCTGGGTGGCCGCGCTCGTCGTCTCGGGCATCAATCTGGCCGAGGACCAGGCCGCGTGGACCTCCAAGGTCGTCACCGTCGTGCTCGTGGCGCTGCTGTTCGGCCTGGTCAACGCGATCCTCGGCCCGATCGCGCGGTTCCTGTCATTCCCGGCGCGGGTGATCACCTTGGGGCTGTTCACCTTCGTAGTCAACGCCTTCCTGCTCCAGGTGACCGAGTGGATCAGCAAGCCGCTGGGACTGTCGTTCACCATCGACAAGTTCTTCTGGAACGCGGTCATGGCCGCTGTCGTCATCACCGTCGTCTCGTGGGCGCTCTCGATCGTCCTCCCTGACGGCGACGACGAGCGCTGAGCCGGCTCGCATGCGCGTCCTCATCACAGGAGGTGCGGGCTACATCGGCTCGCACACGGTGCTCCACGTTCTCGGCGCTGGCCACGACGTCGAGGTCGTCGACGACCTGCGGAACTCCACGGCGAGCATCATGCCCAGGTTGGAGGACCTGAGTGGCCGCTCCATTCCCTTGCATGTCCTCGACCTGTGTGATCGAGACGCTACCGACCGACTCATCACGGAGGGCAACTTCGACGCGGTCATCCACTTCGCGGGCCTCAAGGCCGTGGGTGAGAGCGTTGCCCAGCCGTTGGACTACTACGACAACAACCTCAACTCCACGATCAGCCTCTTACGCGCCATGGGCCGTCACGGGGTTCGCCACCTGGTCTTCTCCTCCTCAGCGACGGTCTACGGCGACACCGCCCTTCCGCCCTTCCAGGAGAAGCTGCCGACCTCGGCGACCAACCCGTACGGGTGGACCAAGGTCATGATCGAGCAGATCCTGCGTGACGTCGCCGTGGCCGACCCGTCCTGGCGCATCGCCCTGCTGCGCTACTTCAACCCGGTCGGCGCCCACGAGAGCGGCCAGATCGGGGAGGACCCGCAGGGCACCCCCAACAACCTGATGCCCTACCTGGCGCAGGTGGCCGTCGGGCGACGGGAACGCCTCGCGGTCTACGGCAACGACTACCCCACGGTCGACGGCACCGGCATGCGTGACTACATCCATGTCATGGACCTCGCGGCCGGCCATGTCGCCGCCCTCCAGGCCCTGGGACGCCTGGAGGAGTCGGTGCACACCTGGAACCTGGGCACCGGCAAGCCGACCTCGGTGCTGCAGATGGTGGCGGCCTTCTCGCGCGCGGTCGGACGGGACCTGCCCTACGAGGTGGTGGCCCGTCGACCAGGTGACATCGCGGAGTCGTATGCCGACCCGCACCTGGCGAACGTCGAGCTCAACTGGCGGGCACGCAGGTCCGTCGACGAGATGTGCGCCGACACCTGGCGCTGGCAGTCGCTGAACCCTGACGGCTACCCCGACGCCTGACCTCGCCCATGTCGACCATCAGCTTCGTCGGAGCGCCGGCCGGGGATGCAGCTCCACGCGTCGTCGACATCCACTGCCACGGGGCCCTCGGCCACCAGTTCGGGGATGACGAGGCGGGCACGAGAGCCGCTGTGGCACACCACCGCTCGCAGGGCACCGGCAGCCTGGTCGCGTCCCTGGTGACGGCATCCGACCGGGTGCTCACCCAGCAGGTCGGCGTCCTGGCGCCGCTGGTCGCCGAGGGGTTGCTGCTCGGGATCCACCTCGAGGGCCCCTACCTCGCCGAGGCGCGCTGCGGGGCGCACGATCCTGCACTCCTGCGGGACCCCGACCCGGACTTCGTCACCTCCCTGGTCGAGCTGTGCGCGACTCTCGCTGTGCCTCAGGCGATTCGGCAGATCACCTTCGCCCCGGAGCGGCGGGGCGCGGACCGGCTCATCGAGACCTGCGTGCGCCACGGCATACGGCCGGCCGTCGGCCACACCGATGCCGATGCCGGCCCCGTCGCCCGCACGCTGGGACAGATCGCGGACGCCACCGGCGGGCCGGCTCTGGTCACCCACCTGTTCAACGGGATGGCGCCTTTCCACCACCGGGGCGGCGGCGCGGTGTCCGCTGCCCTGACGGCGGCCGCCCGAGGGGAAGCCGTCGTGGAGCTCATCGCCGACGGAGTCCACCTGGCACCCGAGGTGGTCCGGATGGTGATCGAGACGGTGGGCCCCGACCAGGTCGCCCTCGTCTCGGATGCAAGCCCTGCCACCGGCGTCGGCGACGGGGAGCACCGGATCGGGGCACTGCCGGTGGTTGTCACGCAGTGGATTGCTCGGCTGCGCACGGACGACGGCACGCCCGGGGCGATCGCCGGTTCGACGAGCACGCTCACCCGCTGCGTCGAGTGGGCGGTGGCCACGGCCGGTGTGGCCCGGGGCGATGCCCTCACTGCCGCGACCACCACGCCCGCCCGCCTCTTCCCGCCGCTCACCCCCCCGTAACCTCTGCTAAGACGGCTCACATCACGCGACCCCAAGGAGTTCCTTGGGGTCGCGTTCACTTTCCTCTGCTGAGTTGGGGGCCGGGCCCTCGTTGTCCACAGGCCCTGCACGCGCCGGCGCCGATTCGGGCAGGCTTTCGTCATGGAGCCACACGATCTCGCCGTCGACGACCTCGTCACCACCGCCCAGCTCACGAGCCTCGGGCTGGATCTCCACGCCATCCGGGTCCTGTGCCGACAGGAGTCCCTCCGTCGTCTCACGCGAGGGTGGTATGCCGTGCGCGCACCCGGGGCGAAGCACGCGCCCTGGGAGGGTGGAGAGCGCTGGGAGAGTGCTCGGCTGCTCCATTCCCTGCAGGCCCGAGCCCTCGTGCGCTCCTTCGGCGGACGGGCTGCGGCCAGCCATCAGAGCGCGGTCGTCCTCCTCGGTGGCCGACTCTGGCGGTCCGATCTCGGCGTGGTCCACCTCGAGCGGACCTCGGACGACCACTCGCGGCATCGCCGGGGTGCGGTGATCCACCCGCGCTATGCCGATCGCTTCGAGCGGGTCACCGAGGGGCTTGACCTGCCCGATGGCTACCTGGTCGTGCCGCCGGCCGTCGCCGCGGTGCAAGTGGGCCTGCGGTCCCAGGGCGCAGGTCGGCCACCGGAGCCGGTCGAGGCCCTGATCGCCGCAGAGGGTTTCCTCCACGACGGTCTGGTCACTCCCGAGGAGTTGACTGCGGTCATCCAGCACTTCAGTGGGGTTCCGGGCATCACCGCAGTCCGACGCCTGCTCGCCGACGCAGGCACCAAGAGTGAATCCGCGGGCGAGACGCGGACCGCGCTCGCCCTGCGCCTATTGGGCTATGAGTTCACCCAGCAGGTCGACGTGCCCGTCGGCCCGACGACGTACCGCGTCGACGCCATGCTGGACGACGCCCCGGTGATCGTGGAGTTCGACGGCCGGAGCAAGTACCTCAAGGACATCCCCGACCCGACCGCCGAGGACATCCGACGGGCACTGGCCAAGGAGAAGGACCGCCAGGACCAGATCACCGGGCTCGGCTACGGGATGGCTCGACTCACGTGGGAGGTCGTGGGCAACCTGGCTCGGGTGCGTTCCACGGTCGAAGCCGCACGGCGACAGGCGCGCCGTCTGGCGGGGTGAGGCTCAGCGGCTGACGGGCCGTCAGCCAACCGCGACAGGCGAGCCCACGGCATACGCATCGAAGGCACGAGGACCCACCGCTGCCCGACCTCAGCAGAGGAAAGTGAACGTCACCACAGGGAGTTCCTTGGGGTGACGTTCGGTGAGCCGTCTTAGCAGAGGTTGCGGGGGGAGGGAGGTGAGGTGAGCCTGCGTGGTGCGGCTCACAGTTCCGCACCGCGGAATCCGTCAAAAGGCATCTACTACAGGACGTAGTGTTACGGCGTCCCAGTAGATACATGCGCAAGCAGGAGTCCTCGCATGGATGCCACAGCCCTGGCCCGGTGGCAGTTCGCCATCACCACGGTCTATCACTTCCTCTTCGTCCCGATCACGATCGGGATGTCCCTCATCGTCGCGTGCTTCCACCTCATGTGGGTGCGCACGCACAAGCCCGAGTGGCTGCGCCTGACGAAGTTCTTCGGGAAGCTCTTCCTGATCAACTTCGCCCTCGGCCTGGTCACCGGCATCGTCCAGGAGTTCCAGTTCGGCATGAACTGGTCCGACTACAGCCGCTTCGTCGGTGACATCTTCGGGGCGCCGCTGGCCTTCGAGGCCCTCCTCGCCTTCTTCCTCGAGTCGACCTTCCTCGGCATCTGGATCTTCGGCTGGGGCCGCATCCCCGAGAAGCTCCACATGCTCACCATGTGGCTCACCCACATCGGCACGGTCCTCTCGGCCTACTTCATCCTCGCCGCCAACTCGTTCATGCAGAACCCGGTCGGCTTCAAGTTCAACCCCGACACGGGCCGCGCCGAGATGGCCGACTTCCTCGCGGTGCTCACCAACAAGGTCCAGCTCGTCACCTTCCCGCACGTCATCACCAGCTCCTACATGACCGGCGGCGCCGTCGTCATGGGCGTCGCGCTCTGGCTGCTCATGAAGCACCGGGACACCCAGGATGCGGCGATGTACCGCAAGGCCACCCGCATCGGTGCCTGGGTCTCGCTCGTCGCGAGCATCCTCGTCATCGTCACCGGTGACATCCAGGGCAAGATCATGACCGAGGTCCAGCCGATGAAAATGGCTGCGGCAGAGGCGATCTACGAGACCAAGACGAACGCGCCCTTCTCGATCCTGTCCATCGGCAGCCTCGACGGCACCGAGGCCACGCGCATCATCGAGGTCCCGGGCCTGCTCTCCTTCCTCGCCACCGGCAGCTTCGACGGCGAGGTCATGGGCATCAACGACGCTCGGGAGGCCGAGCGTGCACTCGCGGCCAAGGTCGCCGACCAGTACGGCCCCGAGGTCGGTGCGCTCGTCCAGGACGAGACCTACACCCCGATCATCCCGCTGACCTACTGGACCTTCCGCCTGATGATGGGCCTGGGGTTCGTCTCCACCTTCCTCTCGCTCATGGTCCTCTGGGCCACCCGTGGCGGTCGCACGCCGCAGGGCTGGTTCTACAAGCAGGCCGCGATCTGGAACCCGCTCCTGCCCGTCCTCGCGATCAGCTTCGGTTGGATCTTCACCGAGATCGGGCGTCAGCCGTGGATCGTCTACGGCCTCATGACCACCGCCAGTGGCGTCTCCCCGCGGGTCTCGGCCGGCGAGGTGCTCACGTCGATGATCGTCTACACCCTCGTGTATGCCGTGCTGGCCGTCATCGAGGTCAAGCTCTTCCTCACCTACGTCAAGCGCGGTGCCGATCCCTTCGAGGAGCCGAAGGCACCCAGTGACCAGGACGAGGACGCTCCCCTCCAGTTCGCCTACTGAGGCACTGGGACCGGAAAAGGATTCGACTGCAATGACACTCAATGAGTTCTGGTTCATCCTCATCGGCGTGCTGTGGACGGGCTTCCTCGTCCTCGAGGGCTTCGACTTCGGCGTCGGTGGCCTGCTCTCCACGCTCGGCAAGGGCAAGGACGCCGCCGACACCGAGAAGCGTCGTCGCGTCATGCTGACGACGATCGGCCCCCACTGGGACGGCAACGAGGTGTGGCTGCTCACCGCTGGTGGCGCGACCTTCGCGGCCTTCCCGCACTGGTACGCCACGATGTTCTCGGCGATGTACCTGCCGCTCCTCATCATCCTCGTCGCCCTCATCGTGCGGGCCATGGGCTTCGAGTACCGCCACAAGCGCAATGACGATGCCTGGCGCCGAAACTGGGACCTGTGCATCATGGCCGGTTCGCTCCTGCCGCCCCTGCTCATCGGCGTCGCCCTCACCAACCACGTGCGCGGCCTGCCGATCGACCAGGACATGGAGTTCGTCGGCAATCTGTTCACCCTGCTCAACCCGATGAGCCTGCTCGGCGGCATCGTCGTGCTCCTGCTCTCCCTCACCCACGGCGCCTTCTTCATCGCGCTCAAGACCGAGGGCGAGATCCGCCGCGACGCGCGCGTCATCGGCACCAAGCTCGGCCTCGTCACCGCCGTGCTCGCCGTCGTGCTGCTGCTGTGGATCGGGCTGACCAAGGGCACCGTGTGGAGCTGGATCACGACCGTCATCGCGGCTGTGGCACTGCTCTTCGCGATCTGGTCGAACACCAAGGACAAGGAGGGCTACGCCTTCATCGGCACCGCGGTCACCTTCGCGATGGCGGTGGCGACCTACTTCCTCGTCCTGTTCCCCAATGTCATGCCGAGCACCCTCGAGGGTGGCACCTCGCTGACGATCACGAACGCCTCGAGCAGCCCGCTCACCCTCAAGATCATGACGTGGGCCGCGGTCGTCTTCACCCCGATCGTGCTCATCTACACGGCGTGGTCCTACTGGGCCTTCCGCAAGCGGATCGGCACGCACCACATCCCCGCACCGGTCAAGGTGTCCTGACCCTCAGGGACAATGGACGGATGCGACCCCTCGATCCACGACTGCTCAGGACGGCACCGGCGGCACGCCCGCCGGTCGCCGTCCTGGCGGTTGTGGGCGTGCTCCAGGGACTGGCCACTATCGGGCTCGCCTTCGCGATCTCGGCGGTGGCGGTCGCCGTCGTGGAGCACTCCTCCCTCACCCGGTCGGTGACGTGGACGGTGGCCCTCTTCGCGGTCCGAGCGGTCCTGGCCTGGGTCGCCGAGCGGGTCGCCGCATGGGCGGGGGTCGAGATCACCACGGCCCTGCGGCGGGCCCTGCTCGAGGCCTGGCTCCGTCGCCCGGCCGATGACCGCCCGGCGCCCGACCGTGCAGTCACGCTCGCCGCACAGGGCGCGGCCACCGTCGAGCCGTATGCCGCGCGCTTCCTCCCAGCGCTCGTCGCAGCGGCCGTCGTGCCGGTCCTCGCCATCGCCACCCTCGTCTGGGTCGACTGGATCAGTGCGGTCGTCGTCATCGTGACGCTGCCGCTGCTCCCCTTCTTCGCCGCGCTCATCGGCAAGACGACGCAGGCCGACACCGACCGTCGCTGGGCGGCGCTCGCAGCCCTGTCGGGACACTTCCTCGACGTCATGCGCGGCCTGCCCACCCTCGTGAACTACGGCCGGGCGCACCGCCAGGTCGAGACCATCGGTGAGGTCTCCCAAAAGCACCGCCGCGCCACGATGCAGACCCTGCGCTTGGCCTTCATGTCCTCCAGCGCCCTGGAGCTGCTCACCTCGATCTCGGTGGCGATCGTCGCCGTGACCGTCGGCCTGCGCCTGACCAATGGGTCGATGTCGCTCTATGCGGGGCTGGTCGCGATCCTGCTCTCCCCCGAGGCCTACTGGCCGATCCGCCGCGTGGGAGCGGAGTTCCACGCCGCGGCCGACGGCGCCGAGGCCATCGACGGCATCCTCACCGAGCTGACGTCGACCGCGAGCTCGACGCAGCCCGAGGCGGCCGCGGCCGGCGAGCTGGGGATCCGCGTCGACCACCTCG
>JAIUOP010000018.1 GCA_020161815.1 Actinomycetota bacterium
TCGGAGAACCGTCCACCGGCACGCCAGCCGGGAAGCTGTCGTGCCCAACACCAAGAACCCGTCACCACGCCCCCACAGCGACCACTCACCAGCGACTCAGCCAGCCCAATGAAACGGTGAGGCTAGAGGTAGAGGCCGGTCGGCTCCTCGCCCGTCACGCGGTGCGCGGCCACCGCATGGAGGTCGCGCTCGCGGAGCAGGACGTAGTCCTTGCTCTGGATCTCGACCTCGGCGCGGTCCTCGGGGTCGAACAGCACGCGGTCGTCGACCTCGACCTGCCGCACACTGGGGCCGGTGGCGACGACGTGGGCCCACACGAGGCGCTTGCCGATGCTCGCGGTGGCCGGGATGAGGATGCCACCGCCGGACTTGCGCTCTCCCGGCTCACCGTCGAGCGAGACCAGGACACGGTCGTGGAGCATCTTGACCGGTAGGCGACTCTTCCCCTTGCGCGGGTCCGCCACGGGTCAGCCGCGGCGACGCTTGCGACGCCGCCCGCCCCAGACGCGAAGCGCCACGACGACGGCGACGGCCGCAGCCACGGCGACGATCCGCTCGACCCGCAGGTCACCCTCGGGCGTGGTGGTCAGGTCGGCGAACTTCGCCTTCGCGGCCTCGGTGTTCTGACGGACCAGGGCCTGCGGCGTCAGGCGGCCGGCCAACTCGTCGACCGTGCCGGCGAGGGCGGCCCGACGCGCGGCAACGTCGGCCTGGAGGGCGTCGATGGAGCTCATGGGTGGGTCCTCACTGCAGTCCGAGGTCGCGGCGGAGCTTGGCGACGTGTCCGGTCGCCTTGACGTTGTACCACGCGTGCTCGATTGTGCCGGACTCATCGACGACGAAGGTGCTGCGGATGACCCCGGTCACCTTCTTGCCGTACATCATCTTCTCGCCGAAGGCACCCCACGCCTTCATGACCTCCCGGTCAGGGTCCGAGAGGAGGGTGATTTTCAGGCCGTCCCGCTCGCGGAACTTGGCGAGCTTCTCCGCCTTGTCCGGGCTGATGCCGACGACGGTGTAGCCGTGGGCCTGGAGGGAGTCGAGGGACTCGGTGAAGTCACACGCCTGCTTCGTGCACCCGGGTGTCATGGCAGCAGGGTAGAAGTAGACGATCACCTTCCTGCCCCGGAAGTCTCCTGAGGACACGGGCGTCCCCGCGTCATCGGTCAGCGTGAACTCCGGAGCCACTGCACCTGGCACGAGTCGTTCGGTCACCGGTCACCTCTCGTCGGTCTCGGACTCCCAACCTACAACGGAGCGAGTGCTCCCAGTTCCGCGCGGCCTCGTGCGTGGCGTGCGTGCGCCTAGCATGGCGATGTGCCGCTCCTCGTCGTCCCGGGACTGATGCCGGTGCATCGCCGTGAGGACGGTGCGCTGCATCTCGACGACAAGTTCATCTCGGGCATGAGCGAGTATGCCGCTCGGTTCCCCGGCGAGGTCGTGGCACTGACGAGCCAGGGCCCGGCGCCTGCGACGCCGGTGCCCAATATGCGCTATGTCAGTCCGGACGAGATCCCGTTCCACGTGCAGACCTCGGGCCTGGATCCGGACGCTCTCTCGGCGCTGTCGGCGGACGTCGCCCTCCTGCCACTGCTCCCCTGGTTCGCGCCGCATCTGGGGGGCGCCAGGCGCACGGTCTACGTTGCCGAGCACTCGGCACAGTCGCGATATGCCATGGAGGCCGTCGCGTCCACGGGGCGGATCGCCCGCGCACGCCTTCGACTGGGATTCCTCAGGTGGGGCCGCGCCATGCACCGACTGGCCGCCCGTGGAGACGGGCTGCAGTGCAACGGCTGGACCGCGTGGAACGCCTTCTCCGGGGCCCACCGGAGGGCGATGCGTTATTACGACAACCGGGTGACCTCCGAGGTGCTGACGCAGTCAGCCTCGCGGGAGGAGGCCGCCTCGAGCACCCTGCGGCTGGCCTTCAGCGGACGACTGCTGGCCATCAAGGGACCCGCTGACGCGGTTCGGGTCGCGGAGAGGGTGCGCGGCGAGGGCCACGACGTGAGCCTGACCATCTTCGGGGTCGGCCCGGAGGAGCAGGCGCTGCGCGCCCTGGCCGGCCCAGCCACGACCTTCGCCGGCAGCCTGGACTTCCGGACGGAGTGGGTGGATATGGTTCCTGACCTGATCGACGTGATGGTCCTGCCCCATCCACAGGGAGACCCATCCGGCACCTACCTGGAGTCGATGGGAGTCGGCGTTCCCGTCCTGGGCTACGCCAACTCGCACTGGCGCCACCTCGCCGAGGAGTCAGGAGGGGGGTGGGCCGCCCCCGTGGGAGATGTCGACAGCCTGGCGAGCGCGATCCGAGCGTTGGTCGACGACCGGTCATCGGTGGCACGTGCCCGCGCACAAGGCCTGGCGTTCATGCGGACGCACACGATGGAGGCTGACTTCGACGCACGTGTCGACCACCTCGTCTGGTCATGCACTCCTGAGTCGCTCGCCGTCGACGATGGCCAGTGGGCCTGGATTCAGATCATGCTCGAGCCATTCGCCCGTCGTGCCCGCTCCTTCCTCACGACACCAGTCCTCGACCGGCTGGATCGACCGGCGCCGGGAGGGCCCGACCGAGTGACGCAGTTGCTGCTGCGCGCCGAGCACCAGCGCACCCTTCGTGCGGGTGAGCCCCTTCCTGGCTTCGCGGGGGCGGGCTTCAAGGCCTTCTCGCAGGCCGATGAGGACGGCATCCTCTGGTATGTCTTCTCGCTCATCGGCGAGACGACGCGCCCAGTGTCCTTGGACCTTGACGGCGTGGACTACTGGATCTGGGATGCCCTCACAGCGATCCAACCGCGTGTCGTCATCCTCGAGTACCAGGACATCCTCGGCCCGGACGACTCCCTCACCGTCCCGTATGCCGATGCCTTCAACGCCTACGACCACCCGACGACCGATGGCTTGCCGAACTTCGCCGGCGCCTCGTTGCGCGCTTTCACCGAGCTGGGAGCACGGAAGGGTTACCGCCTGGTGGGCACCAATCGCTACGGCTAGAACGCCGTCTTCGTCCGGTCCGACCTCGGTGAAGAGGCCCTTCCGACCGTTTCGGTCGAGGAGTGCTTCACCCACCAGAAGGTGTTCGAAGGGATGCGCACTCGCGGCGCCGTGAGTCGGGGCCTGCCCTGGCAGGCCGTCTGACGAGGCACCCTTCGACGGGCTTGTTCAGTCCAGCGCGCCCGCCGACGCGTCGATGCTTCCGCTGAGTGACTCGAGCTCTCGTCGAAGGGTCGGGGTCTGCACTCCCACGATCTCGGCCAGCTGCGCGAATCGCCATCGCCAGTCCAGACGCCGCAGGGCCATCGCATGGTTGCGCTCTGCCTGGGCGGGCGACCAGGCGTTGGCGGCGTCCTCGAGGATCGCCAAGCCCGCGTGGAGGTCCTCGGGCGGGAGGTGCAGGGTCGCGCCCGGCCACAGCAGCTCGGCCGCGACGGCGCAGTCCGGTGGGACGCCGGCCACGACGGCGCCGCTCGCCAAGGCGTCGGTCCAGCGACCGGTGAGGTACTCGCGCGTCGGGTGCGTGTAGGGCGCAGGGCTGACCGCGTTGCTGAAGCTCAGAGTGAACTTCGTGTCAGCCATCGCGGCCATCAGGTGCCGTTGGTTGCCGTCGGCACTGGTGCCGAAGGGAACCCGGCCGCGCATGACCAGTCCTCGACCAGCGGCCTCCGCCGTCGTCCTGTCGTCCACCTCCCACGCAGCCGGCTGCCTCCCCACCCGTTGGACATCCACCGTGCGCTCATGTCGCGACGACCCGCGTCGGAGCACATCGGCGCCGAAGGGAAGGCACGTCACGGGGACGCCCGTCGCCGCTCGCCACTCCTCGACCACCTCCGTGTCCGTGACGAAGAGATGGTCGAAATGGGTGCCTGCCACCCTGGGGATCCGATCGGTCCAGAAGCTGTCGATGACCCAACCCACGGTGACCGCGCTCGGGTGCAGGAGGCCACGCCAGTGCGCGACGTCGTACAGCCGCCCGGGGTCGGGGGCGATCAACACGGTGATGTCGGAGCCTCGGCGGCGGCGCAGCAGCGACACGGCCCGCGCCGAGCGACCGGTCGCCCACTGCACCGGGACCCTGACGAGCTCGGCCTCGAGGACGTCTGCCAGCAACTCGGCCATGAGCGTGACCGTGTCCCAGCCCGTGGCGGGTGCGACATCGCTCGTGAGCACGCGCACCGTGGTCACGATCTCGCCACCCGCGCGTCCTTGGTCACCACGGCGACAAGGGTACGGCCTGGCCCAGGAGCACGGTCGTGGTCGACCTCCGGCCTAGACTGCACGGCGTGACGGTGGCGGTCGAGGGCGCGGCGGCGGCGCAGCGCCGGGGTGAGGCCGGTCGACTCAGGGCGTTCGATGGCCTCCGGGGGATCGCGAGCCTGGCCGTGGTGCTGACCCACGTGCTGTTGGCCGCCCCGCCGGCCTCCGTCACCCCGTCGGAGCACTATCGCAACCCGCTGCGGATCCTCTGGGGGCTGGCCTCGGACGGCAGCTCCGCCGTCTGCGTGTTCTTCGTCCTGTCCGGCGTCGTCCTCACCCTCCCCTTCCTGCGACCCCGCAGCCTGCAGGACTGGGTTGCCTACTACCCGCGCCGTGTCGTCCGGTTGTACGTGCCCGTCTGGGCGAGCATCGTCCTGGCCATCGGGTGGTACCTCCTCGTCCCACCGCGGTCCGCGCCGTGGCTGACCGACTGGGTGCAGAGCCACGACCAGCCCATCCTCGTGCGACCGCTTGTGCGTGCCTTCCTGCTGCAGCGCACGACCTTCCTCAACTCCCCTCTGTGGTCCCTGACCTGGGAGGTGCTCTTCTCCCTCCTGCTGCCGCTGTATGTCGTGCTGGCACGACGGGGTCGGGCCATCCGTGCAGGGCTGCTTGCCGCCGCCGTCGTGGCGACGGGCATCGGATCCGTGATCGGCTCCGGTGCTCTCACGATGCTCCCGCAGTTCCTCGTCGGCTCCCTCATCGCCGCGGAGGTCGCGACCCTTCGGCGCCGCTCCCCTTCGTGGCTGACGACCGCGGTCCTGGTGATAGGCGGACTGGTCCTGACCCAGGTCGCGGGCTACCTCGACTGGACGGGGACGTCGGCGCCCGGCTGGGCGTGGCCGTTGCGAACGCTGGGCTGCTTGCTGCTCGTGCTCGCCTTTCTCGTGGGCAAGGCTCCCCGGCACCTGGCCGACCATGTCGCACTGCAGTGGCTCGGTCGCATCTCGTTCAGCCTCTACCTCGTCCACGAACCGCTGGTGGTCAGTCTTCGACTCCTGGGTGGGCCCCACATGACGTACCTGCAACTGCTCGTCCTCGCCGTTCCTGCGAGCCTGCTCCTGGCGATGGTGTTCTACTGGGGAGTGGAGCAGAGAGCCCACGTCCTCTCCAGGTGGGTGGGCGCGATGACCGCCAGACAGTGGACTGCCAGATGACCTGGGCCATGTGGGTGCTGTGCCTGCTGCTGCTGGCGGTGCTTCCGGGCGCGTGGTTCTGGCACCGGCTCTTCCCTCAGGCGTCGGCGACCGTCTGTGTCGGACTCGGCTCTGGCGTGGGAGTGCTCGCCCTCACCTGGTCCTATCTGGTGGGACGAGCGCTGGGCACCCCGTGGGCGAGTGCTGTCCCCCTGGTCGTGGCCGCGGTCTCGGCCGTGGCCCACTGGCTGCGCGCCCGGGGACGGTCGGGGCGAGGCAACGCCGAGGCCGTGAACGGCATACGGAGGACGCCTGTCCTCGTCATCGTCGGGGCGGCCCTGCTCGCGGCGTGGCCCCTCGTCTACTTCAGCCAACGCATCTGGCCGGCCCTGCCCCTCACGGACGCCGGCTTGCGTGCACCCTTCGTCGACGAGTCCTACCACGTGGCACTGATCGGTGAGCTCAGGCACCACTTCCCGGGGACCTTTCCGTATGTCGACGGAACTCCGCTGGCGTACCACTGGCTCTCGCAGGCCTTCACCGCTGCCATGACGTGGCCGAGCGCTGTCGCTCCCGTGGAGGCCTACCGCTTCCTGCTCGCCCCGACGAGCGCCGTCCTGGCGCTCATGGGCCTCGTTGCCCTGGCCCTCACCAGGGGCACACGACCCTTGCCGCTGTTGCTGGCGTCCGCCGTGTTCGTCGCCGGCAGTCCACCGGACCTCCTGCCCGGATCCGACCTGGCCACTCCGGTGACGGGTTATGCCATGTCCTTGCCGATCATGACCCTGGCCCCCGGGCTCACCTTTGGGTACGTGCTCCTCATGCCCACGATGGCGCTGCTCTTCGGCGCCATCGGCCGCGACAGCGGTGTGGGCCGATACGGCCCGGTTCACTGGGTGACCCTGGGCGCGCTCCTGTTCTCGCTCGGTGGCGCCAAGGCGGTCCTCCTGCCCTTGATCACCGCGGGGCTGGGCTTCGCGCTGGTGATCACGCGCGCGTGGCGCACCCTCGCCGGCCCGCTGGCCCTGACCCTGCTCGCCTTCGGCGCCTCGACCTCCTTCTTCTACGGTGGCAGTTCTCGCTCGTTGTCCCTTGCTCCCTTGGCCTATCCCAACTGGTTGGCCGAGAACAACCCGGGGATGAGTGCAGGTGCCGTCGCACTGTCCATCGTGTGCGGGGTGCTCCTCGTGGTGGGACCGCTCGCCCTCCCGTCACGGGATGCACCTGCGCACCTGCGCGCGGCAAGGCTCCTCACGCTGGGGGGCGCGATCGCAGGCATGGGAATTGTCCTCCTGGCCGGGCATGCCGGGATGTCCCAGGACCAGTTCCTCATGGCGGGGCTCGCCCTGGGCGCGATCGGGCTGGCCTCGTCTGCCTCGTCGATGCAGCGTCCGGCGCGCCTGTGGTTGGTCACTGCTGCCGTCCTCTGCCTCATCGCCCCGGCCGTCGAGGCGAGTCGCGTCGCGCGGGGTGACGGGCCCCTGCCGCTCAGCAGCGGGTATGCCGTGGGGCCAGGCGCCGCAGAGGCGACGCAGTGGCTGCGTGAGCACACCTCTCCTGGGGAGGTCGTGGCCACCAATGTGCACTGTTTCGGTCCGGAACCGACCACCGGGTGCGCACGGACGGCCTTCTGGCTGACCGCGCACGCAGAGCGCCGATTCCTGGTGGAGGGCTGGTCGTTCGTGCCGCCCGAGGTCGTGGGCCAGGAGTCGACACCGGAGACCAACGGCATTCATGGCCCCTTCTGGGACCCCGCACTGCTCGCGACGAACGACCGGCTCTTCACCAACCCGCAGGCCGACGAGCTCAGCCGCACCAAGAGCGAACACGGAGTCACGCACCTCATCGCAAGCCGCAGGTACCCCATGGACGAGACAGCACTGCGAGCCGTCGCCACCCCCGTTGCCGAGTTCGGCGACTACCTGATCCTCGCCGTTCCCTGAGCGAGCCGGCGCCAGCGCGGCCGCCCCTCACCGCCGGACTTCAGCCGCAACGCCGGCCGCTCCACCGCCACCCAGGACGCCCACGCCAGGCCGGTCGTCACCACCGACACCAGCACGAACGTGCCGACGAACCCCAGCCGGACGTTCAGCCCTGACGCGGACACCAGTTGCTGGATCGGGTAGGCGTAGATGTACACGCCGTAGGAGATGTCGTTGCGGACCCCCACCCGCACCGGGAGGCGGGCCCCGAGGTAGAGCAGCAGGTAGCACAGGGGAACGGGGGCCACGGTGTTGAAGAGCCGGTCGTCCAGCCTCAGGAAGAGCAACACGAGGACGACGGCGCTGCCCAGGGCGAGGAGGCGATGCAGAGGGAGCCGGTCACGCCAGGCCCAGGCGCACATCCCGGCCAGGAAGAAGCCACCGAGCTGGAGGGTCTGGAGGACGAGCGCTTCGGTGACGCCGGCCGGACCGCTGGCCACGGCATACGCCGCAACCACCATCACCGTCAGGCACGGGAGCCACCACCGCGAGGTCCGACGCAGCAGCGCGAAGGACAACAGCGCCCCCGAGACGAGGTAGGCGCTGAACTCGTAGAACAGCGTCCACAGCGAGCCGTTCCAGACGTTGGGCAGCGGAGTGGCCACCAAGGTGCCATCGATCCCGAAGACCCACATGCGCAGCATCGCGTTGCGGGCGACATAGCCCAGGGCCGACGCCGCCGAGAACCACGCCCCGCGCTCGACGAACGCGGCCAGCGGGGCGAACACGAAGGCGGTGACGAGCAGGTTGACCCAGAACGCGGGAAGGATGCGCAGGCAGCGGGCCCTGAGGTAGGCCCACGCAGAGCTGCGCATGCGCGAGCCCATGATGAGGAATCCGGACAGCGCAAAGAAGCCGTCCACTGCCATCGGCCCGAAGAAGATCGTGGCATGGCTCCCGAATCCCCCCGTCCACCACGTGTGCCCGAAGAGGACCATCCACGCCAGGACGAGACGGAGGAAGTTCAGGGCATTGTCGCGCGTGTCGAGGAGTCCGCCGAGGCGATCGGCACGGAGGGGGGCGTGAACTGAAGGGCCGGACCGCACACGCCGAAGCCTAGACTTGGCCCACACCTGGTGCTCGTGATCCAAGAGAAAGGTCGACACCATGACGTGGCGTCGCCATCTGGTGGAGTCCGGACCGAGCCTGAGATGGCGACTGGGGATGCTCCGGAGTCGGCTGCTCCACCGCTTCGCCTTTGCCGACTTCGGGGAGGGATCGGTGATCGTGCGACCCCGGGTGCTGCGTGGGGTGGACCGGATCCACATCGGCTCCGGATGCGCCATCAACCAGGGTGCCTGGCTCCAGGTCGAGGACGGCGGCGGCCCCCTCGTCCTCGGGGACGAGGTCTACCTCGGCCACGACGTGCACCTGCACTCCCTCGATCCGGTGACCATCGGTGATCGCGCGTTCCTCGTCGACGGCGTCTACGTCGGGGCGGCCGATCACGGCCGCGGAGATCGACGCTCGGTGACCAGGACAGGGCCGATCACGATCGGCGCCGATGTCTTCATCGGGCAGCGGGCCGTCATCCTCGGCGGCGTGACGATCGGCGAAGGTGCGACAATCGGTGCGCACGCGGTCGTGACTCGTGACGTCGCACCCGGCCAGGTCGTCGCGGGCGTCCCCGCCCGTCCCATTCCCCAGGAAGGCTCCTCGTGAAGGTCCTCATCACCGGTGGAGCCGGCTTCATCGGCCAGCACCTCGCGCGTCGGCTCGTCACCGACGGTCACGAACTCGTCGCCCTCGACCACCTGCTCGGGCAGGTCCACCTCGACCCCGAGGCGAGTGTCGCGGCCTTCCCCGGCGAGGTCATCGTCGGCGATGTGGCCGACGAGGAGGCCTGGGCGTCCCTCCCCGACGTCGACGCCGTGGTCCACCTCGCGGCCGAGACGGGCACCGGGCAGTCGATGTACGAGGTCGACCGCTACCGCCGCGTCAACATCGGCGGGACCGAGCTCGCGGGTCGCTTCGCCGCCGCCCAGGGGGCGCCGATCGTTGCCCTCTCCTCACGCGCCGTCTACGGCGAGGGCCGGCACGGCTGCCCTGAGCATGGGGTCACCTTCGGTGCGGTCTGCTGCGATCGCGCCACGGCCGAGGACAGCCAGGAGGGTGACGAGCACCGGCCGGTCTCCGTCTACGGCGAGACCAAGTCCGAGGGCGAGCGCGCGCTCGATGGGGTGACGGCACAGATTCCCGTCACCACCATCCGCCCCCAGAACGTCATCGGGCCCGGTCAGGCGCTGCACAACCCCTACACAGGCGTGCTCGCCGCCTTTCTCGCCATGCTCAAGGAGGGAAAGCCCCTCACGGTCTACGGCGAAGGCACCCAGACCCGCGACTTCATCCACGTCCAGGACCTCGCGGCCATCATCGCCTGGGCCCTGACCAACCCCGGCGACATCGGCACCCATCGGGTCTTCAACGCCGGCTCCGGCGTGCGCACCACCCTCGTCGAGCTGGCCGACCACGCCGCCTCGGGCGCGCCCATCGAGACCCACGGAATCACCCACCTCGACATCCACCGCGCCGGTGACATCGATGACGCGTGTGCCGACATGTCGGCCGTTGCGGCCGCGGGGGCACCCATGCCGCAGTGGTCCACGCGGGATGCCGTCGCCGACTTCATCCGGTCCTCGTGGGAGAAGCCAGGCGCCCCCGCCGATGCCTGGGACAAGGCGCTGGGCGAGCTCAAGGAGCGCGGCCTGACCTCGTGAGTTCTCCCCGCCTCCTCCTTGTCACCCCGGGGTTCCACGGGTACTGGCGCTCCATCGCGTCGGCGCTCTCGCGCCGTGGGTATGCCGTGACCACCCACCTGTACGACCACCGGACAGCCCGCGGCAAGGTGCGTCACAAGGTGGTGCACGAACTGCCCGCACGGATGGGTCTCCCGAGAGCCACCGACAATCGGCCGACGCAGGCCGCGGTCGGTCGGATCGCGCAGGAACGCCCTGACGTCCTCCTCGTGGTCAAGGGTGACGAGCTCGGGCCCGACTTCTGGAGCGCTGCGGCCGGCATCCCTCGCCGCGCACTCTGGCTCTACGACGAGATCCGCCGCACCAGCCACTCGGCTGCGACGTTGGAAGCGGCAGGGCCGATCGCGAGCTACAGCCCTGCCGACGTCGAGGACCTGACGAACCGGGGCCTGGAGGCCCTCCACGTCCCCCTCGGTCATGACCAGCACCTGGCACCGACGCCGGTCGGACCGCTCGAGGAGGTCGCCTTCATCGGTGCGCGCTACCCGAAGCGTGAGTCGCTCCTGACCACGCTGCACGCAGCCGGCGTGCCGGTCCGTGCCTACGGCAGGGACTGGTCAGGTCATCCCCTCGACCGCGCCCGGACCTGGCGGGTGGGCGCACCCTCCCTCCCGGCGGAGCGCGACCTCGACCGCGAGAGCGCCTACGGGGTGATGGCCGGCGCCACCGTCAGCCTCAACATCCACGGCGACCAGGACGGGTTCACGATGCGCACCTTCGAAGTGCCCGGCGTCGGAGGATTGGAGCTCATCGACCGTCGCGAGGTCTCCCGCTACTACGAGCCCGGAAAGGAGCTGCTCACCTTCGACACCGGCGAGCAGGCCATCGATCTCTGCCGTCGCGCCATGGTCGACCGAAGCTGGGCGCAGGCGATTCGCGAAGCCGGCCGGGCGCGCACGCTCGCCGAGCACACGATGGACCATCGGGCCGCCGCCCTGGAGACGTTGTGGGCGTGATCCACCCGACCGACCTCGCGGCGTGGCGCCGGTGGCAGCTGAGCCGACAGCCACTGTCGCGTCGGCTGAAGGCGCGCATCGGCTCGAGAGCAGGCCGATCGCAACAGCCCGTCACCCTCGCCCAGCGGGGCACCCACCCGCGCGTCGTCGCCGTGCTCGACTCGTGGAGCCCCTCGAGTCGGTTGTCGCTGTGGGACCCGCTGGACCAGGTCGAGGGTGATGTCCTCGTCATCGCTCCGGGTCCGCCGCCGGACGCGCCCGACTGGCAGGTGAGCCCTGCCTCGCCGGCGGAGGCCATGGCGCGGATCCGAGCGAACTCGGTCGTGCTGAGCTCGGGTCACTACCTCCCGCTCGGCCACGCGGCCCACCAGCGCTGCATCGAGTCGGGGGCCGCGTTCGTCACCGTGCAGCACGGACTGATGACGCCCTGGGCACCCCCGCTGGCCCCCCGGTCGACCCTGCTCGCCTGGAGTGCCGACGACGGTCGGTTCTGGGCCTCGGGCAGGGGCGATGTGGACCTTCGTGAGGTGGGCTCGACCCTGCTCTGGAACGCGGCCCAGCAGCCGATGCTCCCCACCGAACAGTCGGCCCCGCCGGTCTTCCTCGGACAGTTGCATGCAGCAGAGCTTCCCCGCCGGACGATCCTTCGGGTCACCGAGACGTTCTGCCTCGAGGAGCAGGCCGTCTATCGCCCTCACCCGGCCGAGGCCGATCGCGCGTCCCGGCGTCAGCACGACGTGTGGGAACGTCGCGGCATCCACATCGATCGTTCCGGACAGCCCCTCCACGAGCTGGGAGCTCCGGTCGTGAGCATCTTCTCGACCGGCGTGCTCGAGACTGCCGCACGTGGGGGGTCGGCGTGGGTGCACCACCCGGATCCGCCCTCCTGGCTGAGTGACTTCTGGGCGCGCTACGGGCTGAGTCCGTGGGGGCAGCCACCGACCCCGGCACCCGCGCTGCCGCCGACCCCTCCGTCCTCAGCGATCGCACACGCAGTGCACGGGATACTGGCCACGTGAGCCGCATCCTCTGTGTCATCCCGGCGCGCGGAGGCTCCAAGGGCATCCCCCGCAAGAACGTCCTCCCCGTCGCCGGCCGGCCCCTCATCGAGTGGACCATCCGGCAGGCCCTCGCGTGCTCCCCCGCGCTGGACGTGATCGTCTCCACCGACGACGGCGAGATCGCCGAGGTGGCATCGGCCGCCGGAGCCCAGGTGCCCTTCCGACGCCCGGCGGAGCTGGCACAGGACACGACCGCGACCGAGCCCGTCGTCCGCCACGCCCTCGCGCACCAACGGGCCCAGGGATTGGAGCCCGCCGCCGTGATGCTGCTCCAGGCCACCTCCCCAATCCGTCTCCCGGGCACCCTCGACCGCGCGGTCGCCGAGTTCGAGGCCTCGGGCGCCGATTCCATGGTCGGCGTCGTGCCCCAGGCCCCCTTCCTCTGGTGGCAGGGCGAGACCCCGCGGGCCGACTACGACGTCACCCGTCGGCCGCGCCGACAGGACCTCACGGCCGATCAGCTGCGCTACCGCGAGACCGGCTCGCTCTACCTCACCCGCCCCGAGATCTACGACCGCGAGGACAACCGCCTCGGTGGCCGGATCGCCCTGTTCGTGATGGACGAGATCGAGGGCGTCGACATCGACACCGATGTCGACCTCGCCCTCACCGAGTCCACCCTCCGAGGCCTGGAGAACCGCACCGCATGATCATCGAACGCACCCTCGCTCCCCTCGTCGTCTACGGCGAGGACCCGGTGCTGCGCGCGCTGGAGAAGATCACCGCCAACAAGGCCCGGATCGTCTTCGTCGTGTCCGAGCACGGGCACCTCATCGGCGCCCTGAGCGACGGCGACTTCCGCCGCTGGGTGGCGACCCAGAGCCCGGTCGACCTCACCCGCCCGGCGCGCGAGGCCGCCAACACGGCCGCCCGCACAGTGCCCGCGACGTCCTCCCCCGCCGAGATCCGCGGGCAGTTCAGCGCCTCCATCGACCACCTGCCGCTCGTCGACGGCTCGGGTCATCTCGTGGCCGTGGCGATCAACCGCAGCGACAGCCTGCGCATCGGGCGGCACGACGTGGGCGCCGGCAAGCCCTCGTTGCTCATCGCCGAGATCGGCATCAACCACAACGGCTCGGTCGACCTCGCCAAGCACCTCGTCGACCTGGCCAAGAAGTCGAATGCCGACGTTGTGAAGTTCCAGCTGCGCGACCTCGACGCGCTCTACCGCGGCGCCGGCGCCTCCTCCGCGGGTGAGGACCTCGGGCCGCAGTACACCCTCGACCTGCTCTCCCGCTTCAACCTCACGGGACCACAGCTGTTCGAGGTCTTCGACCACTGCAGGGCGATCGACATCGACGTCATGTGCACGCCCTGGGACGCCCCCAGCGTCGATGCCCTCGTCGAGTACGGCATCCCGGCGCTCAAGATCGCCTCGGCCGACCTCACCAACCACGACCTGCTCCGGCATGCCGCCCGCTCCGGCACCCCGATGATCCTCTCGACGGGCATGTCGACCGAGGGCGAGATCCTCGAGACGGTGGACCTGCTCAAGGCGAGCGGCACGGCATACGCCCTCCTGCACTGCCAGTCGACCTACCCGGCCCCCTTCAAGGACGTCAACCTGCGCTATTTGACCCGCCTGGCCGAGCTCGGGGACTGCCCCGTCGGCTACAGCGGCCACGAGCGTGGCTTCCACGTGCCGATCGCGGCGATCGGCATGGGCGCGACGATCATCGAGAAGCACTTCACCGTCGACCGCGGCATGGAGGGCAACGACCACAAGGTCTCGCTGCTGCCGGACGAGTTCGCCGAGATGGTGGCGCGCATCCGTGAGGTCGAGGAGGCCCTGGGCACCGACGCCGCTCGCGCCATCTCGACCGGCGAGATGATGAACCGCGTCAACCTCGCCAAGAGCCTCGTCGCCGCCGCCGACATCACCGAGGGCGAGACGATCACCGCCGACAAGGTGGACATCAAGAGCCCCGGTCGCGGCCTGCAGCCCAACGCCCTGACCCGCCTCGTGGGGCGGCGGGCCAACCGCTCCCTTGCCGCCGGTGACTTCTTCTATGCGACCGACCTGTCCGACGCGGTCGCCCGGGGGCGCAACTACACCTTCCGGCGGCCGTGGGGCCTGCCGGTGCGCTACCACGACATCGCGGCGATGACCGAGCACTCGACGCCGGACTTCCTGGAGTTCCACTTCTCCTACAAGGACCTCGAGATCGACCCGGCGACGATCTTCACCGAGCGCTCGACGATGGGCTACGCCTGCCACGCGCCCGACCTGTTCACCGGTGACTTCATCCTCAACATGGCCAGCGAGGACGACGCCCACTGGCAGCGCTCCATCGAGGAGCTCCAGCGCGTCATCGAGCTCACCAAGTCGCTGCGCCAGTGGTTCACCACGGACGTCGACCCCGTGGTGATCTCCAGCCTGGGCGGCTTCACCAAGGACCGGCACGTCCCCGCCGACGAGCTGCCGGACATGTATGCCCGCGTCGAGGCCGGCCTGAAGCAGGTTGACGACTCCGGCGTGCGCCTGTGCGCCCAGACGCTGCCGCCCTTCCCGTGGTACATGGGTGGCCAGCTCTTCTGCAACCTCTTCGTCGGCGCTGCCGACACCGCTGCCTGGGCCGCTGAGAACGGTCGCCGCCTCTGCCTCGACGTCTCGCACAGCAAGCTCGCGGCGAACTTCAACGGTGCACCCTTCTCCGGGTACGTCGACCTGCTGGCCCCGCACGCCGACCACCTCCACCTCGTCGACGCCACCGGTGTCGACGGCGAGGGCGTGCAGGTCGGCGACGGCGAGGTCGACTGGGCGCTGCTCGCCCAGCAGCTCGACCAGCACGCGCCCGGGGTCTCCTTCATCCCGGAGATCTGGCAGGGCCACGTCAACAACGGCGAAGGCTTCTGGGTCGCGCTCGAGCGCCTCGAGCAGTGGTTCTGACAGGTCGTATGCCGTGAGCGCACCTCTCGCTCCCCCGATCGCCCTCTGGGTGGTCCCGGTCAGCGACGTCGGCGGCGTGGCGCGTCACGCGCTCGACGCCCTCGGCCATGGCATCCCTGGGTGGCGCACCGTGCTGCTGTGCCCTCCTGGCCCCCTCGCCGAGGTGGCTCGGGCGGCGGGCATCGCCGTCCTCACCGGACCGGTGAGCCCCGATGACGGGGCCGCCACCGCCATGACGGAGGTGCGGCACGTCATCACGCGCCTGCGGCCCGCCGTCGTCCACTCGCACCTGTCCTTCGCCGACCTCGCCGTGGCGGGCGGCTCCCTCGGGCTTCCCGTGGCGATCGTGACCACGGAGCACGGCATCGCGAGGGATGACTTGGTCTACCACGGCACCCGGTGGCGTTCCCGGGTCCGGGCCCTGGCCCACACCGCCCGGCTGCGCCGTGCTGATGCGCTGATCGCAGTGTCCCGCTCGACCCTCGACGTCGTCCGCGAGAAGTGGCATCCCGCGGCACACCTCCGCGCTGAGGTGATCCTCAACGGCGTGGACCCGCTGGTCGTGCCCGCGCATCGCTCTCCGGGTCTGCACGTGGTCTCCCTGGCGCGACTCGCCCCGGAAAAGGGCCTGGACCACCTCCTCGAGGCCTTCGCGCTGGTCGCGCACCGGCACCCCGACGCCCGACTGACCGTGGCCGGCACCGGACCCCTGCAGCAGCAGCTCCAGGGGCAGGTGGATCGGCTGGGGCTCTCGGACCAGGTGGTGATGCCGGGATTCGTCGACGCGGGCGAGGTCCTCTCCGCGGGCGATGTCCTCGTTCAGCTCTCGGCGTGGGAGAACTGCTCCTACTCCCTGCTGGATGCTCAGGTCCACGGTCTCGGCGTGGTCGCCAGCCCGGTGGGAGGGAATCCGGAGCTGCTGCCCTCCCACTGCCTCGTCCCCGCCACCGCGCACCACCGAATCGCCGAGGCCGTCATCGATCAGGGTCTGAACCTGGAAGCCCGCCCTGTCCTCGATCACGGCTGGCCCACCGTCGCGGCCATGGGCGAGCGGATCGCGCGCGTCTACGCCGACGTCACGCGACCATGAGGGCGCGGTCGCAGCCGCTCCCCGGGCGCCTTGTCATGGCGGCCAACAATGGCGGCCTGGGCGGTGGCGAGGTGATGCTCCTGGCTGCGGCCAGGGCAGCGCGTGACCTGGGGGTGAAGGTCTCCATCATTGGCCCGCAAGAGGAGCACGGGGTGGTGGCCGCCGCCCAGGCCGCGGGATTCGAGGCCGTGTCCTTGTCCGGGGATCGCCTGCAGTACATGAGGGAGCTCCGCCGCTGGGACAGCCGTCGCAAGGACGTCCTCCTCTGGTGCCACGGGCTCGTGCCGGGGGTGGCGACCATGGGTCATCGCCACCGCATCGTGCAACTCCATCGGGTGCCGAGGGGTCTGCACGTGCCGGCCACCCGCGCCGCGACGCTCGGTGCCCGCGCCGTGGTCGCCCCCAGCAGGCACCTGGCGGAGCAGTGGGCAGGCGCAGTGGCACTGCAGAACTGGACCGAGGACCATGGTCGGCTGACCCGCCCCACCACGGTCGGCGAGACCTTGCGCGTGGGATTCATCGGACGCTATGTCGAGGAGAAGGGGCTCGACGTCCTCGTCGACGCCCTGAGCGCGTTGGCGGGGACGGGTCACTCCGTCTCGCTCACGCTCGCCGGTGACGCCATGTACGGCGAGATCCCGACCCGGACCCGTGCGGCACTGGCGTCCGCCACCTTCCCGGTCACGGACCTGGGCTGGCTCGAGGGGCCGGACCGCCTGCTGGAACGCGTCGACGTCCTCTGCGTGCCGTCGAGTCAGCCAGAGTCCTTCGGGCTGGTCATCGCCGAGGCCATGTCAGCGCGGGTCCCCGTGATCGTCACGGATGCCGGTGCCTTTCCCGAGGTGGTCGGACCCGGCCACCCCTGGGTGGCTCGGGCCGGGGACCAGGACGACCTCAGGCGGATGATCGCCGCGTATGCCGAGGCGGGCGACCATCAGCGCAGCGATGCGGTCGCGCGAGCGCGCGCCCGGTGGGAGCAGCTCTGGTCGCCCGACGCAGGTCGGGCCCGCATGTCGGACTTCCTGGGAGCCCTGGGGGTCCTTCCCTCCCCCGAGTGACCCTGGCTCAGCGCGGTCGCCGACCGGCAACGGCCGCTGCCTCCACCAGGAGAGCCACTCCCTTCTCGGCCACGCGGTGCGGCAGCACTCCCACGACGCGGTCCAGGGCTCGACCGGCCATCGCCACCGAGCGCGCGTTGCACGCCGTGGCTGTCGTCGCCACGGCGATCGACCAGGGTGACCTGTTGCGGCGCGGCGCCGGGATCGCGTCGGCTCCGTGCTTGCGTTCGAAACGGCGGCGGGCGGCGCCGGACGCAAAGGCCCGCGAGGCCCGCTCGGCCGTTGTCGTCACGGGCCCGTGGTGCAGCGTCGAGAAGCCGGGTGCGATGACGACGGGAATCCCCGCCAGGTGAAGGCGATAGCCCCACTCGACGTCTTCCCAGCCGTAGGCGCGGAAGTCCTCGTCGTAGTCGCCGACGCGCTCGAAGGTCTCGGCCGTGGTCGAGACGTTCCCCGACCACCACCGCCAGCTCGTCTCGGGCGGCTCGACCGACGCTGCCGCCCGGATCCGCTCGTCCGCCGCACGACCGTAGGCCGCGGCATAGGGGGTCTCCGGGAAGACGTCGCGGCACATGGCCACGACCCCGAGCGCCTCCCCCTCGTGCAGCGCCACGTGGTGCTCGACGAAGTCCGGCTCCAGCTCCAGGTCGTCGTCGGCGCGGATCAGCACCCGCCCGTGCGCAGCCCGGAAGCCCGCGTTGAGCGCCGCCGCTCGACCTCGGTTCTCCGGGAAGCAGATCACCCGCAGGGCCAGGCGGTCCGTCCACTCGGCCAGCACCGACGTGCTGTCATCGATGTCCCCGTCCAGGACGACGACGATCTCGAAGTCGCTCGATGTCTGCGCCAGCGCCGACGTCAGGAGCGTGGGCAGCCGCCGGGCACCTCCGCGCGACGGAACGACGATCGTGGCAGCGGTCATGGCGTCCTTCCTGAGGCACGGAGCGCGTGCGTGATGAGTTCCTTCTCGTGCACGAAGTCGGTCCACGGTCGGGTGGGTCGACCCGCCACCCGGCGAACCGACGCCGTGACCAGGTTGATGACGGCGGCACCACCCCAGGCCCACGCGAGTCGACGACGCCAGCCCCACTTCGCGGCATACAACATCCGGGAGTCCATCAGCCACTGCTCGACCCGAGCCGGGTCGGAGGATGCACCCCCCACATGCGTGATGCTCACGCCGCCCACGAGATGGGAACCGACCCCCCGGTCCGAGAGGCGCCGTTGGAGGTCCACCTCCTCGGCGTACATGTGAAAGCGCTCGTCGAAGCCCCCCACGGCCTCGTAGGCCGCCCGGGGGATCAACAGCGCGATGCCGACCAGCCAATCGGTGGGCCAGGTCTGGCCGGACGCGGTCCTGGCCATGGCCTCGGTGTCGAGGCCCACTGCCCGTCGCAGCGTCGCCCGGTGCCGGTGGCGGGCCAGCACTCCGACGCGTTCCAGCGCGAGATGACGCGCCGCGGGGAATCGTCGCGCTGTGGAATCCGTGACTCCAGCCGTGCTCACCCGTGGCCCGAAGACCCCGGGCTGGCACGGGTGCCCCGCGGCCACCAGGTCGCGGACGAACCCGGCCGGCACGTCGACATCGGAGTTGAGGACCAGCACGAAGTCACTCGTGGAGCTCCGGACTCCGGTGTTCACCGCCGCACCGAATCCTCCGTTGACCTCGCGGCGGATGACGGTGACCCCCTCCATGGGGCCGAACGGCTCCGGGGACCGGTCGTCGACCACCACGACGTCCAGGGTGCCGGGGTAGGGGTCGGACAAGAGCTCGCGGCACAGGGCCTGCGTCGGGGAAGGGTCGCCATAGTGCGGGATGACCACAGCCACGCTCGGCCAGGTGTCCACGACCACTCCCTCCTGACTGCCTCGACGTCGGGCCTGCCTCGGACGAGTAGCCTAGGCCGAGCACATCACACATCACCTGAGGAGTTCCATGCCCGTCGCACTCATCACGGGCATCACCGGCCAGGACGGTCTGTACCTCGCCGAGTTGCTGCTGTCGAAGGGGTACGAGGTCCACGGCATCATCCGTGGACAGAACAACCCCAAACGTGCGCTCGTCGAGCGCGTGGTGCCCGAGGTCGTCCTGCACACCGGCGACCTCACCGACCTCTCCAGCCTGCTCCGGGCCTTGAAGGCGGCCAACCCCGACGAGGTCTACAACCTGGGCGCCGTGTCCTTCGTCGCCTACTCCTGGGACAACGCCCAGGTCACCACCGAGGTGACGGGCAATGGCGTTCTCAACATCCTCGAGGCGATCCGGCTGCACGCGGGCGAGGACATCGGCCGGGTGCGCTTCTACCAGGCATCGTCGTCCGAGATGTTCGGCAAGGTGCAGGAGGTCCCGCAGCGCGAGTCCACGCTGCTGTGGCCACGCTCCCCCTATGGGGTCGCGAAGGTGTTCGGCCACTACATGACCATCAACTACCGCGAGTCCTATGGCATGCACGCCAGCAGCGGAATCCTGTTCAACCACGAATCGCCTCGTCGGGGGCCGGAGTTCGTGACCCGCAAGGTCACGATGGCGGTCGCTGAGTTCGCCCGTGGTCGCACGGCTCCCCTGCCCATGGGCAACCTCGACGCCAAGCGTGACTGGGGGTACGCCGGCGACTACGTCGAGGGGATGTGGCGCATGCTGCAGCAACCCCACGGCGACGACTACGTCCTCGCGACCGGTGAGACACATTCCATTCGGGAGCTCCTCGACGTCGCCTTCCGCCACGTGGGCATCGAGGACTGGGAGCGTCACGTCACCGAGGACCCACGATTCATGCGACCGGCCGAGGTCGACCTCCTCATCGGGGACGCGAGCAAGGCCCGTGACGTGCTGGGGTGGCGTCCCACCGTGGGATTCCAGGGGCTGGTGACGATGATGGTCGACTCCGACCTGGCCGCCCTCGACGCCCGGCGGTCGTGACCGCACCGCGCGCGCTCGTCACCGGCGCTGCCGGCCAGGACGGCAGCTACCTCACCGAGCGCCTTCTCGCCGAGGGGTATGCCGTGCACGCGATCGTGCGTGCGACGGACCGTGGTGCCATGCGGGAGACCGGCCAGATGTCGATTCATGACGTCGACCTCACCGACCACGCGCGGGTGTGCGATGTCGTGCTCGACGTCGCACCGCACGAGGTCTACAACCTGGGCGGCATCTCGTCGGTGGCGCAGTCCTGGTCGGATCCGGTCGGCACGGCCGAAGTGAGCGGAGTCGCCGTCGTCTCCCTGCTCCAGGCCTGCCTGGACCTGCAGAACCGTGAGGGGCGCCCGGTGCGGCTGCTGCAGGCCTCGAGCGCGGAGATCTTCGGCGAGCCGACCGATGAGCCCCAGACCGAGGCCACTCCGGTCCGACCGGTGAGCCCCTACGGTGCCGCGAAGGCCTTTGCGCACCACGCCGTCCATGTGTTTCGCGGGCACGGGCTCGAGGCCAGCACGGCCATTCTCTACAACCACGAGTCCCCTCGTCGCCCGACGACCTTCGTGACCCGCAAGATCACCAGCACCGTGGCCTCGATCGCGGCCACGGGCACGGGCGAGTTGCGGCTGGGCAATCTCGACGCCCGCCGGGACTGGGGATGGGCACCGGACTACGTCGACGCCATGGTCCTCGCCGCCCGCCACGGCCGCCCCGACGACTACGTCATCGCCACCGGGCAAGCCCATTCCGTGCGTGACTTCGTCTCGACCGCGTTCGCGCATGTGGGCATCGATGACTGGCAGCAGCACGTCGTCGTGGATCCTGAGCTGTTCCGGCCGGCCGACCCCACGGTGCTCGTCGGTGACCCCTCACATGCGCGCAGCACGCTGGGCTGGGCACCCACCCACGACTTCGGGTCGCTGGTCCGCGCAATGGTCGACCACGACCTGGCCCTGCTCGGCGCCTCCTGAGGCGGGCCTGAGGTCCGGGCGGCGCAGCGGCCCACGCAGCGGTACCCCTCAAGGTTGCGTCACGGCATACTAAAGAAACAGTAAAGTCTCCCCGGCCGCCCGAGAGTACTGCCCGTGATCATCAACGATCTCACCATGAGCCACATGCGTCGGACCTGGCGTCGTCGGCGCTACACGCCATCGATGATGGCCTTCGGGGTCGATGTGGTGGTCGTGGTGCTGAGCATCCTCCTGGCCTGGAGGTCGGGTCAGCATCGGTTGGTTCGAGGCAGCGACCAATGTCGACGAGATCGCCCAGGGGGCGACCTTGCCGATGGCCCTTGCCTGGTTGACCACCCTGCTCGCCGTCGGGGCCTACGATCCGACCACGATGGGCGCAGGGACCACCGAGTACCGCCGCGTCCTCACCGCGAGCACGATGACCGCGGGCGTGATCGGGGTCGGGAGCTACCTGCTCCAGTACCCCTTGTCCCGAGGCCTGTTCTTCCTGACGTTCCTCGTCGGGATCCCGCTGCTCCTCGCCTCGAGATATGTCCTGCGACGCCTGCTCCATCGCACGCACGAGCGCGGGCGCCTGCTCCAGAGCGTGGTGCTGGTCGGTGCCCCCGCGCAGGTCGACGAGGTCGCGCGCGTCCTTCGTCGGGAGAAGTGGCTCGGCTACGACATCATGGGGGCGATCGTCCCTCCCGCGGAGGGCATCTCCATGACGACGGGCGGGGTGCCCGTCCTGGGGTCGACGACGCGCACCGACGTCCTGGCGCGCGAGTGGGACCCGGACATCATCCTGTTCGTCGGCGGAGCCGTGAACTCGGCCCAGGAGATGCGTCGGGCCGCCTGGAGCCTGGAGTCGAGCGGGGCCCGCATCATGCTGGTGCCCAGCCTCACCGACGTGGCCAGCGACCGCATCCAGGTGCGGCCGGCGGCCGGCCTGCCCTTGATGGAACTGCAGGGACCGGCGACCAATGGCACCCCCCACGTCCTCAAGCGCGCCTTCGACCTCGTGGGAGCGAGCGCCATCCTCGTCCTCGCCTCCCCGGTGCTGGCCGCGACAGCCCTGGCCGTCAAGCTCCACGACGGCGGACCGGTGCTCTATCGCCAGACGCGCTCGGGCCGCGATGGTCGGCCCTTCGGTTGCCTCAAGTTCAGGTCCATGGTGGTGGGTGCGGATCAGGTGGTGAACACCGTCAAGAACCAGCACTCGGAGGAGCACGTGCTCTTCAAGAGCAAGGACGACCCGCGGATCACGCCACCGGGTCGCTTCATCCGCCGTTTCTCGATCGACGAGCTGCCCCAGCTCTTCAACGTGCTCGAGGGCTCGATGAGCCTGGTCGGGCCCCGACCGCCATTGCCGTCGGAGGTCGCCCGCTACACCGCCGATGTCCACCGTCGCCTGGCGGTCCGCCCCGGGATGACGGGTCTCTGGCAGGTGTCGGGCCGCTCCGACCTGTCCTGGGACGACACCGTCCGCCTCGACCTCTACTACGTCGACAACTGGTCGGTCCTGCGCGACGTGTCCATCCTCGTCCGGACCATTCACGCCGTGCTGTCCAGCCGCGGGGCCTACTGAGCACCAGGACGACGGACCTTCCCCACGGACGGAACGACACAGGGAAGACGACACAGGGAAGGGGCCGAGGAGCGGGTAGCTCCTCGGCCCCCTTCACTGTGTCCGCCCGGGCGGGTGGGGCGACTGTCTCAGGCGGCCTTCTTGCCGCGCCGGAAGATGCCCTTCTTGGCACTCCGGCGGGAGCCGGTGTACGAGTACTGGTACTTGTGGTACTTGTAACCCCGGTAGCCGTAGCCATAGCCGTAACCGGAGTAGCCGTTGCCGTAGGCCACCGAGCCGATGCCGCGCTTGGGGGCGAGGTTGAGCACGGCCCCGAGCAGGTTGCCGCCGACCTGCTCGAGGATCTTGGCGCAGAAGGCCACCTGCTCCTTGTGGGTCTTGCCCACGGCGAAGACCAGGATCGTCCCGTCGCTGATGCCGCTGAGGAGACCGGCATCGGTGACCGGCAGGAGCGGGGGCGCGTCCATGAGGACGAGGTGGTCCTGCGCCAGCTCCTCGATGAGCGCCTTCATCCGCTGCGAGCCGAGCAGCTCGCTGGGGTTCGGCGGGATGCGGCCGGCCGGGATGAGCTGGACGTTCACCTGATCGGTGTCCTGCAGCGCGTCCTCGACCGACACCTGGCCGCTGAGGATCTGGCTCAGGCCGACCGAGCCGTCTCGCTCGAAGACCGTCGACAAGGTCGGTCGCCGGAGGTCGGCGTCGATGAGGATGGTCTTCTGGCCGGCCTCCCCGAGCACGCGCGCCAGGGTCGCGGACACGGTGGACTTGCCTTCGCTGGGGTTGGCGCTGGTGATGACGATGCTGCGCGGCGGGTTGTCCACGCTGACGAAGCGGAGGTTGGTCCGCAGCTGCCGGAAGCCCTCCGCGGCGGCGCCCAGGCGCCCGACCCTGCCGCGACCCTCCTTGGCCCGCAGCTCGGGCGTCTGGGGGATGATCCCCAGGCTCGTGGTGTTCGCGAGCGTCTCGACGTCCTTGACCGATCGCAGGCGCGTGTCGAGCAGTCGTCGCCCGAAGATGAGCAGATAGGCCAGACCGAGACCGGCGACGCCACCGGCCATCGCGTACTTCTGCATGTTCGGCGCGCTCGGGGCGCCGGGCAGGAGGGCGGACTCGACCGGGATGACGCGCACCAGCGCCCGCTGGCCCTCCTTGACCTCGCCGCCGAACTCGAGCCGGTTGGCCTCCTCGGCCGTCGCCTGGATCGTCGCATCGGCGACGTCGCGGGCCTGCTCGGGTGTGGGACCCACCGCGCTGACCCGCATGATGACCGACCCGGTCTCGACGGCACCCGAGACCCGCCCGGACACCTCGGCGGCGCTGATGGGCAGTCCGAGCTTCTCGACGACGCGTGCCCCGACCGCGCGGCTGCGCACCAGCGGGAGGTAGCTGTCGGCCTTGCTCCCGGCCAGGACACTGCCGGTGATGACATCGCCCGTGGTCTGAGCGTTCGCGGCGGTCACGACGTAGCCACTGGCATCCGCGGTGTAGATCTTCGGCAGGGTCGACGCGTAGCCATAGGCAAGAGCAGCGCCCGCGATCACGGCGAGGATGATCCGCCACAGGTTGGCACGCGAGAGGCGCACGAAGTCGACGAGTGTCACGACATTCCCAATCTCGAGGCTTCGGAGACGGCACTCCCCGAGGTCAAGAAGCCATCGTATCCGTTGCGCAGCGGGGTCCCACCGACGAGCAGGGCGGGCCTCAGGACCGACTCAGGGCCGACTCAGGGCGCTTCTGTCGGAGAGCCGGGTGTCGCATCGCCCGCGCGCGCAACTCGCCGATCCACCACGACACCCACCAGGAGCCCGATGACCGCTCCGGCCGCGTTGAGCAGGGCGTCCGAGACCTGGGCCACGCGGGAGAGTCCGAGCTCGGCCTGCAGGAACTCCGCCAGCACGCCGACGGCGCAGCCGATCAGGAGCACCAGCCACCACCGACGGGCCGTCAGGAGGAGCACGCCGACGAAGGTCAGCGGGGCCACGAGGAGGGCGTTCGCCAGATTCGCGTACTCATCGGGCCCGACGGACAGGGGCACGCCCAGATGCTGCTTCCCGAAGTTCCAGATCGCCAGCTGGACTTCGCGCACCTGGTCCCCGTGGGGCCAGACGAGCAGCAGGGCCACTCCCACTGCGTAGGGAACGGCCACGGCCAGCAGAAGAAGGGTGCGCCGGCTCATCCTTGAGTCTTGTCGTCGAGCATGGCCCCTGCGAGGGACTCCTGGAGCCAGGTGAGGAAGTCGTAGACCGCCGCGGCGTAGATCGTCGGGTCGTCGTCGGCCAGGGAGGACAGGGCGGCATCGAGCCGCTCGACGTCGGCGTCCTCGCGCAGGCCGAGCCGCTCGCCGAGCACCAGCCGGACATCCGTGAGCGCCACGAGGAAGGCGAGGGCTCCCCCGGCATCAAGCTCGACCGTGCCCCGACCGCGCAGTGCAGCGATCGACCGGGTCAGGTTCTCGGCCTTGCGCCGACGCAGCCCATCTTCGGTGAGCCGGCGGAACTCGGCCGCTGCCTCCTCGTCGTCCCGATGCGCCTGCGGGAGCAGCCGCTGGAGCGCGGGATCCCGGTCGCCGAAGGATCGCGCCTCCGGGGGGACCGGTGGCCGGGCGGGCCAGTCGGCCTGGTCCTCGGCCCGGACGGAGATCCCCTGCCCGAGTCCGCCCATGCCGGCCACGATGGCCTCGAAGTCGTCGAGCCGGCCGTCGGTGGACGCTCCGGGCGGCTCGGGAGGGTCGAGGAGCTCGATGACCTGCTCCATGAGCCCGATGACGACCGCCCGCTCCACCTCGTCGAGCTTCGCGGCATACCTCAGGTGCGGACCGCGCCCACGGGGGCGGAAGGCGCGCGCCATCAGGTGTCCTTCTGGAAGGTCGCCCACAGGCCGTAGCCCTGCAACGCCTCGGTGTCGATCTCCATGCGCTCACGCGAGCCCGTGGAGACCACGGCTCGACCCTTGACGTGGACGTCCATCATGAGCTTCTCCGACTTCTCACGGGTGTAGCCGAAGTAGTTCTGGAAGACATAGGTGACATAGGACATCAGGTTGACCGGGTCGTTCCACACCAGCGTGACCCAGGGCAGGTCCGGCTCGAGGTCAGCCGAGCTGCGCGTGACCTCTTCGGTGAACGGGGCGATCGACACGACACAGATCGTATGCCGCGGGCTGGCCCCGCCGAGGACGACGCCTCAGCCGCGACCCCAGCTCCACTGGTAGATGCCGTCGTCGCAGGCCCGGCCACCCTCGCCCAGCTCGAGGGGCTTGAAGGTGTCCACCATGACAGCCGTCTCCTCGAAGCGCTCCTTGCCCAGAGCCGCCTCCATCGCGCCCGGCTGGGGACCGTGGGCGTGCCCGCCGGGGTGCAGCGACACCGACCCCCGCTCGATGCCTGATCCCTTGCGCGCCTCGTAGTCGCCGTCGACATAGAACATGACCTCGTCGGAGTCGACATTCGAGTGGTAGTACGGCACCGCGATGGCGAGCGGGTGGTAGTCGACCTTGCGCGGCACGAAGTTGCAGATGACGAAGTTCCAGCCCTCGAAGACCTGGTGCGCGGGCGGCGGCTGGTGGACCCGTCCGGTGATCGGCTCGAAGTCGGCGATGTTGAAGACGTACGGGTAGAGGCAGCCGTCCCAGCCGACGACGTCGAGCGGGTGGAAGGGCACGGTGTGGACGGTCCCGACGATCCCGCCCGAGGCCCCCGGGCCGCTCCCCCGGTGTTTGATGTAGACATTCGTGACCTGCTCGGGGTCCTCGCCGATGTCTTCGGCGAGCAGCGGCCCGAGCGGCAGGCGCAGGTCCCGCTCGCAGTAGGGGCTGTGCTCGAGGAACTGGCCGTACTTGCTCAGGTAGCCCTTCGGCGGGGTGATGTGGCTGTTCGCCTCGACGACGATCAGCCGCAGCGGGTCCTTGCGCGAGCGCTTCGGCAGCCACCGGTGGGTCACCGCGCGCGGGATCATGACGTAGTCGCCCTCGCCGACCTCGAAGGACCCGAAGACGGTCTCGACGCGCGCCTTGCCGCGCTCGACGTAGACGCACTCGTCCCCGATGGCATTGCGGTACCACGGGGAGTTCTCGCCACACACGGCATACGACAGGCGCACGTCGGCATTGCCGAGCAGCAACCGGCGACCGGTCACGGCGTCGGTGCCACGGACCGTCGACTCGCTCTCGAACAGCTGGTGCGGGCGCAGGTGGCGCGCCATGAGCGGGTGGTTGGGCGTCGTCGACAGGTCCCCGATCGCCCACTCGCGCACCCCCGCGACCGCCGAGGGGATGTTGCGGTGGTAGAGCAGCGAGGAGTCCGAGGAGAAGCCCTCCTCCCCCATGAGCTCCTCGTAGTAGAGCTCGCCGGTGCCCGTGCCGGTGCCACCGAAGGGTCCGGCATTCTTCGGCCGTCGGTGCTGGGTGTGCCGCTTGGGCGGAATGCTCCCCATGGCCGTGTAGAACGCCATCAACTCACCTCGTCGTGGTCGGGTCCGGTCCAGAGCAGGGTATGCCGTCCGCTCACCACCCGACACCGCGTGGGCCACGCGCCGGTCAGTTTGGTCACTTCGTCCGGGTGGCGGTGGACGGGCCTGCACACAGTGCGCAACGAGCATCACCAGAGGGGGACAGTGCGTCCGGTCTCGATAGGCTGACGAGCATGCCAGCGTCGCCCGAGCTCTTCGCCGACCTCATCGACGACGCCGCCGTCTTCCCACCCGGCAATGCCCCGCTCGAGGTGGCGCTGCGCCGCCACCAGGACCATCGACGAGCTGGGCACGCCCCGGCCATCGGGCCCCTGCTCGTGCCGGCCTCTGCGTCACAGGAGCTGATCGAGCTGCTCGAAGGCGACTCCGTCACGGAGCCGTTGGGGTTTGGCGTCATCGGTCGACCGGGCACCGACCCGGCCCTCGTCGCGGATGCGGTGGACCGGCTGCACCGATCCGATCGAGTGCGGCTCGTCGGCGCGGAGCTGGGGTGGCTCCCGGACTGGCGCGATCTCGGGCTCTCGGTGCCGCTCGCCCTCGAAGTGGCCCGCGACGTCCGGTCGGGGCAGGGCGAGCAGCTGGCCGACATCGCGGCCGGGGGATCGGTGCCCGTCCTGGCGAAGTTCCGCACCGGCGCGACCGCGACCTGGCCGTGGCCGGACGAGACCGAACTGGCGGGGTTCCTCGCCCGGGCGACGTGGGCCGGGGTGCGGTTCAAGCTCACCGGGGGCCTCCACCACGCCGTCCGCGATGACCACCCCGACCCGCAGCACGGGCTCCTCAACGTCCTGGCCGCCAGTCACGCCCTGGCCGACGGCGCCACGCTCGACCATGCCGAGCGGCTCCTCCAGATCCGTGATGCCGGTGCTCTGGCCGCCGTGGTCGGCGGTTGGGATCGCAGTGCCGTCGAGCTCGCCCGCCGACACCTCGCCTCCTACGGCTGCTGCGAGGTCACCGACCCGCTGGCCGACCTGGCCGACCTCGGCCTGCTTCCCGACACCTACCGCAAGGACCTGAGATGAGCGACCCCTTCGACCTGCCCGCCGCCCACCCCTTTGGCATCCACAACCTCCCCTACGCCGTGTTCGAGCACGACGGGACGTCCCGAGTCGGCTCCCGCCTCGGTGACCACGTCGTCGACCTCTGCTCGATCCCCGGAGCCCCCTACGCCGACGCGTGGGCGCAGCCGAGCCTGGATGCCTTCCTCGCGCTCACGCTCGCGGACTGGCGTCACGCTCGCGCCTGGCTGCAGGAGCTTCTTTCGGATCGCGAGGAGCAGCCGGCGCTCGCCGGTCACCTCATTGCCCTCGACGAGGTCACCCTGCGGCTGCCCTTCACGGTGGGCGACTACGTCGACTTCTACGCCAGCGAGCACCACGCGACCAACGTGGGCCGGATCTTCCGTCCCGATGGCGAGGCGCTCACGCCGAACTGGAAGCACCTGCCGATCGGCTACCACGGTCGCTCCGGCACGGTCGTGGTGTCCGGCACCGAGATCATCCGTCCGTGTGGCCAGCGGAAGGCTCCCTCGGACCCCGCGCCCGTGTTCGGTCCCAGCATTCGGCTCGACATCGAGGCCGAGCTCGGCTTCGTCGTCGGTGGCTCCCCGACGACGCTCGGCCGACCGGTGAGCGTCGGCGAGTCCGACGAGCACCTCTTCGGCGTCGTGCTGCTCAACGACTGGTCCGCGCGCGACATCCAGGCCTGGGAGTACGTGCCCCTGGGCCCCTTCCTCGGGAAGTCCTTCGCCACCTCGATCAGCCCCTGGGTGGTGACGATGGAGGCCCTCCGCGCGGCCCGCGTTGCCCTGCCCGGCCAGGACCCCGAGCCCCTGCCCTACCTGCGGGGTGAGCCGACCGCGGACGGCGCGACCACGGCATACGGGCTCGACATCGACTACGACGTGGAGTGGAACGGCACTCTCGTCTCCCGCCCGCCCTACCGGACGATGTACTGGTCGCCGGCCCAGATGCTGGCGCACATGACGGTCAACGGCGCCACGATCGCTCCCGGGGACCTCTTCGGCTCCGGCACCATCTCCGGACCGGAGCGGGACCAGCGGGGATCCTTCCTCGAGTTGTCCTGGAGCGGCCAGGAGCCGGTCACGTTGAGCGACGGCTCGACCCGCTCATTCCTCGAGGACGGCGACACCGTCACGTTGCGGGCCAGTGCACCGGGCCCGGACGGGTCAGTCATCGGCCTTGGTGAGTGCACCGGCCGGATCCGTCCAGCCACGCCCTGACCTGCGCCCGCCCGTCCGTCCGCTCAGCGGCGGGACTGACGACCGACGACGACGACCGTGTCGGCGACCTTGTCATGCAGGGTCTGGCGGCGCCGGTCGCTGAGCGGCCAGATCAGGTCCGCCACGGTCCCTGCCAGCCCCACGAAGCTGAGGTAGGGCATGTTCCCCAGGGCCGAGAGCAGCGTCATGAATGCCACCCGCCGCGAGGCAGACCCGAAGTCCAGGACGCCGGGGCGGCTCACGCGTCGGACGCTGATGTTGAGCAGCAGCTTGCCCGGAGTCGCGCTCCAGCGCGTGAGAAAGAAGAGCTGGTAGGCCATCGTGACGACCAACGCGATGGCCGAGTAGATGGCCAGTGCCCGCAGGTCGAGATTGGTCATGGCCGCGTTGATGCCCTCGGGGTCGCCCGACGCCAGCGCTGCCTCGAAGGCGGCCCGCACGGGGGCGATGGCCTGCCACAGGAACCAGCCGCCCGCGATCATGCCGAGGAAGCCGGCGATGATGCCATCGATGATGTACGCGGCGACCCGCAGCCCGTAGGAGGCCAGGGGCACGCCGTCGTCGGTCGTCGGGCCTGCAGAGAAGCCGGCCCGGGTCATCGGTGGCATGCCCGGCGTGGCAGGCGGTGCGGCATACGGATTGACCGGCGGGGCGACGGGAGTCGTGCTCGGGGCCTGCGGGGCGGCCGGGGCCTCCCAACGCGTCCGTCGAGGCGTCACGTTCGTGGTCCAGAGGATCCCGTCGAAGTAGCGCAGCTGCTCGGGGTTCTCCGGGTCGTCGAACCAGCCGGCACGGTCAGGGGTCGCCATGACGAAATCGTGTCATGGCGACCCCTGTGGACCCGAATCGCGGCAGCGCCTCAGAGGTTGCCGCGCTTGTCCTGCTCACGCTCGATGGACTCGAAGAGGGCCTTGAAGTTGCCCTTGCCGAAGCCGAGGGAGCCGTGGCGCTCGATGATCTCGAAGAAGACGGTGGGCCGATCCCCCAGGGGCTTGGTGAAGATCTGGAGCAGGTAGCCGTCCTCGTCGCGGTCGACGAGGATCTTGCGCTTTTGCAGCTCCTCCACCGGCACGCGGACCTCACCGATGCGGGCGCGCAGCTCGGGATCCTCGTAGTACGCGTCCGGGGTGTCGAGGAACTCCACGCCCTCCTGGCGCAGCAGGTCGACGGTGCGGATGATGTCGTTGGTCGCGAGCGCGAGGTGCTGGGCGCCCGGGCCGGCGTAGAAGTCGAGGTACTCGTCGATCTGGCTGCGCTTCTTGGCGATCGCCGGCTCGTTGAGCGGGAACTTGACCCGGTGGTTGCCATTGGCGACGACCTTGGACATGAGCGCGGAGTAGTCGGTGGCGATGTCGTCACCGACGAACTCGGCCATGTTCACAAAGCCCATGACCTTGTTGTAGAACTCGACCCACTCGTCCATCTTGCCGAGCTCGACGTTGCCGACGACGTGGTCGAGGGCCTGGAAGAGCCGCTTGGGCGCGCCCTCCCGCTTGACGAAGGTCGAGCTGCGCGGGACGTAGCCGGGCACGTGCGGCCCCTCGTACGTCTTGCCGTCGACCACCCGCTGCACCAGCGTGTGACGGGTCTCGCCATAGGTGGCGATCGAGGCGAGCCGGACGGTGCCGAACTCGTCGGAGATCTCGTGCGGCTCCTCAAGGATGCGGGCGCCGGCTGAGCGCGCCTGGGCGATGCAGCGGTCGACGTCGGGGACTTCGAGGCCGATGTCGACGACCCCGTCACCGTGCTTGGCGTGGTGGGCGATGAGCGGGCTGTCGGGGCTGACCGCGCCCTTGACGACGAACTTGATCGAGCCGGACTTGAGGACGAACGCCTTGTGGTCGCGGTTGCCGTGCTCAGGACCGTCGTAGGCGATGAGCTCCATCCCCCACACGCTCTCGTAGTAGTGCGCGGCCTGGGTCGCATTGCCGACGACGAAGACGACGGCGTCCCAGCCGGTGACCGGGAAGGGGTCCTTGCTCTGGTCGTAGTCGACCAGGCCCACGAGCTCCTTGAGCTGCTGGAGGTTCAGGCCCGCGTCCTTCTCCTGGTCGGTGAGGGCGATGTGCCCGGACGGCTGGCCGGACGTCGTTGTCTGGTCGGTCATCGTTTCGCTCATTGCGCCACTGTGGCGGTCCTTGGCAGAGTGCGCAACGGTATGCCGTGGAGCTGGTCAGTCTGTCCATCCCCTTGCGGGGTGGCGGAGCTCGCGGAGACAATGTGCCCCATGCCCCTTGGACACGGCGTGGACGCCCTGGATGCCCGGATCATCGCCCTGTTCACCGAGGACCCGCAGGTCGGCGTGCTGGGGGCGAGCCGTCGACTGGGCGTGGCCCGGGGCACGGTGCAGGCCCGGCTCGACCGACTGCAGGAGCGAGGGGTGATCCGCTCGTTCGCACCCCAGATCGACCCGCTGGCCCTCGGCTATCCGGTGACGGCCTTCTGCACGCTCGAGATCCGTCAGCGCCAGGGTCATGCGCCGGTCGTGGCCCACCTGGCCGCCATCCCCGAGGTCCTGGAGATCCACTCGATCACCGGCGTCGGCGATCTCATCGTGCGCGTCGTCGCCCGTGACAACGCCGACCTGGGTCGTGTCATCGACCAGATGATCGACGACGTGCACGTCATCCGTGCGAACACCTCGATGTGCCTGGTCTCCCATCTCGACCACCGCACTGGCCCGCTGGTGGCGGCAACGGCTGCCCGGGGCTGAACCGATCAGGCCTGCGCGTCGTCCTTCTCGCGCAGGAATGCTTCGTAGTCCCTGATGTAGTCGGCGTCGTCATAGGGGTGGGAGGCCAGGACGGCGAGAACGGCATCCGACGAGTAGTGGTACTGGGATCCCCAGGTCATGGCCGGGATGTGGAGCGAGGCTCCCGGGGAGTCCAGCACCTTGATGGTCCGGTGGCTTCCATCGTCGAGCAGGCAGGTCACCGAGCCGGCCAGGCAGACGAGGAACTGCTGGCACTCACGATGGGCGTGCTGGCCCCGAACGTCCTTCGACGGGACGCCGTAGACGACGAAGAGCCGCTGCGGCGTGAACGGCAGGTCGGTGAACTCGAGTGCGGCCAGGCTGCCGCGCAGGTCCGTCGCCAGCCGGATCGGCTCGTCCGATCGGGAGGGATCGGACGCCGGAGACGGGGTTGCCGGACTCGACGCCTCTCGGTCGTATCCCGTGATCCGGGCCGGATTGCCGGTGACGATGGCGTGCGGAGGCACGTCACGGGTCACGACGGCTCCGGCGCCGACCATCGCCCCTCGACCGACCGTGATGCCGGGGAGGATCACGGCACCCCCGCCGATCGATGCACCCTGGCAGATCCTGGTCTGCGCGAACGACTCTGGGTACTTCTTGCTCCTGGGGAACCGGTCGTTGGTGAACGTCACGTTCGGACCCACGAAGACGTCGTCCTCCAGCCGGATCCCGTCCCAGAGCTGCACGCCGCCCTTGACCGTGACGCGATCGCCCACGACCACGTCGTTTTCGACGAAGACGCCGTCGCAGATGTTGACGTCCGTGCCGACGCGGGCACCAGGGAGCACGTGGGCGAACGCCCAGATGCGGCTGCCGGCACCGACCGTCGACGACTCGCAGATGGCCTGCGGGTGCACGAAGGGCTCAGTCATGCGTGACTCTCCGATCCGAGAAGATGATTCGTCCGCCGAGGAACCCCAGTGCCGCCGTCACGACGACGACCAGCCCCGAGAAGGAACGCGGCAGGCCGGCGTCGAGGGCTGCTCGAAGCACCAGGAGCCCGACGACGTAGACGCCGAGGTAGAGCAGGACGTAACTGACCGCGCGACCGCGGGTGATCGGGGCCCGGAAGACGAACCGACCGGCCAGGAACAGGGAGAGGCCGATGCCCGCCAGGAAGGTCAGGGTGTAGGCGATCGAAGGGTTCATGAAGGATGCCAGGACGCTGAGGAGCGCCCCGGTGAGGAGTGTGTTGACGAGGCCGGCCATGACGAACCGGGCCGCCGCTCCCATCAGCGGTCACCGGGTAAGGGCTCTGACCCTGACTCGGGCGTCGAGGAGGCCGGGCCCCCGTGGCGGTCCGCGGGCGTGAAGGTGACCGCGGAACGCACCACGGCATGCGGACGACCCTTGGTGTTCTCGAAGGCACGCCAGACGTAGGAGCCGACGACGCCGAGCCCGAAGATGAGCAGGAACGTGCAGAACAGCATCGCCAGCATCAGGGGGGTGTAGCCCGCCACCTCGATCTGGCCGTTGAGTCGGAGCACGACGACGAGGATCGCAGCGACCAAGGTCAACACCGCACCGGAGAATCCCAACGAGGCCAGCCATCGCATCGGCAGGTCCGTGAACGAATAGACGCTGTCGAGCATGTAACGCCATCGCTTGGCGAAGGTCCACGCACTGCGTCCATGGTCGCGCTGGAGTCGCGTGTAGGGAACCTCAGTCCTGCGGAAGCCGACCCAGAAGAGCTGCCCCACCAAGCTGGTGTTCTGCTCCGTCATCGCCCCCAGGATCTGGGCCACGGGGCGGGTCACCGCGAAGACATCGACTCCCCCGGCAGGGATCTCGGGCAGCACCCAGCGCCGATAGAGCGCCCAATAGGCACGGGAGAGCACCGATGACAGGCCCGGGTCATGTCGCTTGTCCCGCCGACCCAGGGCCACGTCGGCCTCTCCCGAGACCAACGCGTCGAAGAAGGCACTCATCAGCTCGGGCGGCTCCTGCAGGTCTGCCGCCATGACTCCGATGAACTCGCCCCGCGCGTGCTGCAGGCCGGACCGGATGGCAGCGAACGCGCCGAAGTTGCGGGCGTGCTCGACCACCTGGATGCTCACGCTCGACCGTGGCGCGTGGTCGAGCAGGAGCTCCATCGAGCGGTCCGGCGACCCGTCGACCACGAAGACGATCTCCAGGTCCCCTGGCAGGGATTCGGCGACGCGACTGACCCTGTCCACCAGGGCGACCAAGGTCTCGGCGTTCCCGTAGACGGGGACGACGACACTGAAGCGGGGGGCGTGCTCAGAGGTCATGGGCAGTCAGCCCCCGGGCCACAGCGTCGACCTCGTCGTCGGTCAGCTCCGGGAAGCACGGCAAGGACAGGATGCGCCCGGTGAGCCGTTCGGTCTCCGGGAGGTGCACCTCACTGCGGGCAGTCGACGGCTGACGGTGGTCCGGGATGGGGTAGTGGACGGCGGTCTGGACCCCGACCCCGGCGAGGTGCTCTGCCAGTGCTCTGGCGTCAGCGGTCTCGACCACGCACAGGTGACCAGCATGGTTCGGACCCTCGGCGGGGAGGACACGAAGCCCGTCGGGTGCGGCCGCGGCATACCGCGCGATGATGTCCCGCCGCCGCTGGTTGCCGTCGTCGACCCGCGGGAGCCGAGTGCGCAGCACCGCCGCCTGCAATTCGTCCAGGCGCGAGTTGCGACCCCCTGGCTCGGTGGAGGTGTACTTGTCCGCCCATCCGTATTGGCTAAGTCGGCGCACCCGCTCGGCGAGCTCGACGTGGTGGGTCGCGACGGCTCCGCCGTCCCCCAGCGCGCCAAGGTTCTTCGTCGGGTAGAAGCTGAAGGTCGCGAGGTCGGCCATTGACCCCACCAGGCCGTCCACGGTGCGCGCACCGATCGCTTGGGCGCAGTCCTCGATGACGGAGATCCCTCTGGGCTCACAGATCGCCCGCAGCCCTGCGACGTCCGCAGCACGTCCGTACAGGTGCGTGATGACCACGGCGAAGGTGTCGTCGTCGATGGCCGTTGCGGCAGCGGAGACGTCCATGAGGTGGGTCTGAGGGTCGACGTCGACGTACCCGACCCGGAAGCCCGCGGCGCGGGCGGCGGTCGTGGTGTAGCCGCCGGCGTTGGCGACCGTCAGGACGGTGCGGCGCTCGTCCCGGTTGACCGCACGCAGTGCGAGTTCGAGGGCGTCGGTGCCATTGCCGACGCCGATGACGTGCCCGACACCCAGGTAGCGCGCCAGCTCGGTCTCGAACGACCGGTGCTCGGTTCCGTGGATGAGCCAACCGGACCGGATCACCCGATCTGCGGCAGCGAGCAACTCCGCACGCTCCGAGGCCAGCGCGCGCGACAGATCGACGAAGGGCACACCGGGGTTGGACACATGCGAACTGTAGCGATCACCGATGGCGCGGTGTCGGGAGGCTGCGCGACCGACCCACGTCGTCGCAGCGTCAACCTCGCTCAGCGGCGGCCGACGAACCAGCGGCGAATGCGGTCGATCCGGTCGGTCACCTGCTCGCTGCTCGCCTGGGCCAGCTCGGGCCCACCACAGGCTCGTCGGAGCTCCATGTGCACGTTCGCGTGTGGCGCCCCGGTCTTCTTTGCATAGGCCGCGACGAGCTTGTTGAGTTCCTTGCGTTGCGCAGCGAGCGCTCGGTGGGCGGACACCGGGACCGCCGTATGCCGTCCGGCCCGGCCCGTGGACCGGCTCTGCTTGGCCTGGCGCTCGGTGAGGAGGGTCGCCACCTGCTCGGGCTCGAGCAGCCCGGGCAACCCGAGGTAGTCCTGCTCCTCCTCCGACCCCACGGCCGCGTGCAGCCCGAACTGCTGGGCGTCGAAGAGCACGTGGTCGAAGTGGGCATCGGACTCCAGCGCCTCGAAGCTCGGCTCGTCGATCCCGAGGGTGCGCTCGGTGCGGTTGGCCGCCGCGATGAGTCCATCCTCTTCGGCCCACAGCGAGGCCTCCCCCTCGGCCGACGTGGGGCGATCGAGGGCATGGTCGCGTTCGAGCTCCATGTTGGCCGCGTGCTCGAGGATGAGCGGCACGCTCGGCAGGAAGACCGAGGCGGTCTCGCCGCGCTTGCGGGCCCGCACGAAACGCCCCACGGCCTGGGCGAAGAACAGCGGCGTCGAGGTCGACGTGGCATAGACCCCGACGCAGAGCCGGGGCACGTCCACGCCCTCGGAGACCATGCGGACGGCGACCAGCCAGCGGGAGGAGGCCGCGGCATACTCCTCGATCCGGGCGCTGGCGCCGGAGTCGTCGGAGAGGACGACGGTCGGCTTCTCCCCCGTGATGCCCTCGAGGATGCGGGCATAGGCCCGCGCGGCCGTCTGGTTCGAGGCGATGACCATGGCACCGGCGTCGGGGACGTGGCGCCGCACCTCGGTCAGGCGCGTGTCGGCGGCGCGCAGCACCGAGGGGATCCACTCCCCCTTCGGGTCCAGCGCGGTGCGCCACGCCTGCGCGGTCGCGTCCTTGGTCATCGGCTCACCGAGGCGGGCCGCGACCTCGTCACCGGCCTTGGTGCGCCACCGCATCGCCCCGCCATAGGCGAGGAAGAGCACCGGCCGCACGACGCCGTCCCGGAGGGCATCGGCATACCCATAGGTGTGGTCGGAGGCCGAGCGCAGGATGCCGGTCTCGTCGAGCTCGTACCGCACGAACGGGATCGGGCTGGTGTCGGAGCGGAACGGGGTGCCGGTGAGGGCCAGCCGACGCGTCGCCGAGGAGAACGCCTCCCGGATCGCCTCCCCCCAGCTCTTGGCGTCGCCGCCGTGGTGGATCTCGTCGAGGATCACCAGCGTCGGGGTGGCCTCGGTGCGTCGCCGGTGCAGGTCCGGGCGGCTTGCCACCTGCGCATAGGTCAGCGCCACGCCGCCGTAGTCGCCGCTCTGGACCGCGACCGAGTTGGCGAACGCCGGGTTGAGATGGATCCCGACCCGCGCCGCGGCGTCGGCCCACTGGTGCTTGAGGTGCTCGGTCGGCGCGACGACGGTGACCTCGCGGACCAGCCCGCGCCCGAGCAGCTCGGTGGCGACCTGGAGGGCGTAGGTCGTCTTGCCGGCCCCCGGGGTCGCGACGGTGAGGAAGTCCCGTTCCCCGGCCGCCGACTTCTCCAGGTATGCCGTGAGCGCGGCTTCCTGCCAGGCCCGCAGCTTCGGCGCGGTACCCCACGCCGCCCGCTCCGGGAAGGCGGGTGAGAGGTGATGGGCGGCAGAGGTACTCATGAGCCCCGCCACGATAACCGCCCGACGCCACTCAGGCCGAAGGCCTCGCCGGTGGGGGACGGCGAGGCCTTCGGAGATTGGGGTGCGAGGTCAGCCCGCGCGATAGGTCGTCCACGAGGTCTGCATGCGCGTCACCTGGCCGGCCGAGAACTGGTCCATGCACGAGTCCACGGTGTAGTCCATGAAGTTGCGGATGGGGTCCAGCCCCGCCACGCGGGTGCAGCTGTCGCGGCCGGTCGGGCATCCGGACGCGGGGCTGGCCTCGGCCGGGGTGTCCGCGACGTAGTCGCCCTTGCCCTTACACCCGCCCTGGAAGGTGTGGTAGAGCCCCATCCAGTGCCCCACCTCGTGGGTCCCGGTGTCGCCGAGGTTGTACGGCGTGGCCGTGCCGCCGGGGAGCGACTCGTCGAGGAGCACGACCCCGTCCATGGGGTCGACCGTCGACTTCGGGAAGGTCGCCCACCCGAGCAGGCTGTTGCCCAGGTTGGCGGTGTAGACGTTGAGGTCGGCCTTGCCGCCCTTGTGCAGGGTCGTCTTCATCGCCTTCTCGGCCGTGGATCCGTTGGTGAGGCCGTTGTACCAGGACGCGTTGTTCGTCGTGTCGGTCGAGACGAGCGTGAAGGTGACCTTCGCCGGCACGTAGGCGTCATTGAGCACCTTGATCTGGGCCGCGATCTCGGACGAGGTGAGCACGCCCTTGGCCCCATCGGTGATCGTGTGCCAGTAGACGTTGACGTTCGCCGAGGTGAAGGCCGCCGTCCCGGCGGCGGTGCGAGCCGACCCGTCGTTGCCCTTGGTCAGGCCCTTGCTCGTGAGAGCCCGGGCCAGGGCATCCTCCATGGCCTTGGCCTGGCTCGCGCTCACGTCGTTGGGGTCCTTGGCGCCGTTGATCCCGCGGGCGGAGGTGGCCTCGGGCGTGAAGCACGCGGCAGCAGCACCGGCGTCGGCGCCCAGCGGCTTGGCCTCGGCGGCGGCGGCTCCCGCGGTGAGGGTCGCGACCGCGAGCGCGGCGGCAGAGAGGACGGACAGGGTGCGACGGGTCATGGCGGTGCCTCGGCAGGGTCACGGCGACCCTCGGCTCGGGTCCCCTGAGGTCTCCGAAACTAGGTCCGAGCGGCGCTCCATGGGCCAAGGTCCACGTCCGGAATCGGTCAGGATTCCTCCGGAAGCGTCAAGGTTCGGTCAAGGCCGACCGCCGCGGGCCGGCCTACTCCTCGCCCTCGCCCGGCGCACCCCACGCGGCGTCGGCGATCTCCTTGCACATCGGGCAGATCGGGAACTTCTTCGGGTCCCGCCCGGGCACCCACACCTTGCCGCACAGGGCCGTGACCGGCTCCCCGGAGAGGGCGGACTCGAGGATCTTCTCCTTGCGCACGTAGTGCGAGAAGCGCTCGTGGTCACCGGGCTCCTGGAGCTGCGGCACCGTCTCCTCGCGCTCCAGCACCGCCGTCGAGGTCTGCGGCCCGGAGGGCTCGAGCTGGGGTTCGTCCAGGGACAGCGACTCACTCATGCGTCCCAGTCTGGCACGGGGCCCGCGCGTCCTCAGTTGACCGAGGGGTCCTCGGGCAGGAAGGCGAGCCACGCGAGCTGGCCGGGCTGGCGGCGCAGGACGCTCGCCCACAACTGCGCCGGATCCAGGCTGAAGGCATCCTCGGGACGGGAGGACACGGCATACCAGCTGCCCGTGCGGAGCTCGCCCTCGAGCTGCCCCGGCGACCACCCGGCATACCCGACGAAGATCCGCACCGCGTCGACCTTGGCGGCCACCGCCGCAGGTGGCGCGTCGAGGTCGACGAGGCCGATCCCGGCGAAGATCTGCTGGACCCCGTCGACGGCGCGACCGTCGACGGCGACCAGCCCCAGCGCGGAGTCCAGCTGGACCGGGCCGCCCTGGAAGAGCGTGTCCGGCTCGGTCGCGTGCTCGCCCCAGCCGGGCAGGACGGCGTCGATGTCGGCCCCGAGCGGCTTGTTGAGCACCACGCCCTGGGCGCCGCCGTCGTCGTGCTGGAGCACGAGGACCACGCTGCGGTGGAAGATCCCCTCCTCGATCTGCGGGGTCGCGACGAGGAGGCGGCCGGTCAACCGGTCAGCGCTCACCACCCCATTGTGCCCAAGCGGGGCGTCGAGGAGCTCAGTCCGGGCGCCCCCGTCGCGGGCGGTCGCCGAAGCTGCGGCCGCCCCGCGGACCACCGAAACCGCGCCCCCCCTGCGGCCGCGCACCCCCGAAGCGGGGCCGGCGCTGCTGACGGGGATTGCCCTCGAGGATCGGGCGCCACTGCTCGTCCGGGACCGGGATGCCCGAGGGGGTCGAGCCGCCGGTGGCGAGCACGTGGGCGTCGCCGGGCCGCACCTTGACCGGCTCGGTCTCGACGCCGGCCTGGTCGAGCAGGCGCTGCATCATCCGCTTCTGGTGCGGCAGCGCGAGGGTGACGACGGCGCCGGACTCCCCGGCCCGTGCCGTGCGGCCGGACCGGTGGAGGTAGTCCTTGTGGTCCCGCGGCGGGTCGACCTGGAGCACCAGGCCCACGTCGTCCACGTGGATGCCACGGGCGGCGACGTCGGTGGCGACGAGCACCGGCAGCCGGCTCTCGCGGAAGGCGCCGAGGACCCGGTTGCGGACGGCCTGGGAGAGACCGCCGTGGAGGGCGGCGGCGAGGACTCCGCGCTCACGCAGCTCCCGGGCGATGCGGTCCGCGCCGAGCTGGGTGCGGACGAAGACGATGGTCGGGCCGGGCCGGTTGGTGACCTCGGCGGTGATCGCCTTCTTGTCCTGCGGGTCGATGAGGAGCACGTGGTGGCTCATCGTCGTCACCGCGGCCTGGGCGTCGTCGGTCGAGTGCGTGACCGGGTCGACCATGTACTTCTCGACGAGGGTGTCGACGCCCCGGTCGAGGGTCGCCGAGAAGAGCAGGCGCTGCCCGCCCTCGGGGATCGCGTCGAGGATCGAGGTCATCTCCTCGACGAAGCCCATGTCGGCCATGTGGTCGGCCTCGTCGAGGATCGTGACGGTGACCGAGCCGAGCTCGACGGCGCCGCGGTCCATGAGGTCGACGAGGCGGCCGGGGGTGGCGACGAGGATGTCGATGCCCTTGGCGAGCGCGTCGATCTGCTTGTCATAGGACAGTCCGCCGGCGACGAGCTTGTGGCGCAGGCCGGCGACGTGGACCAGCGGCTCGAGGGCGTCGCTGACCTGCATCGCGAGCTCGCGCGTCGGCACGAGGATGAGGGCACGGGGCCGCTTGGACTCGGGCTTGGTGCCGTCGTTGAGGCGGGTGATCGTCGGCAGGCCGAAGGCCAGGGTCTTGCCCGAGCCGGTGCGGCCACGCCCGAGCACGTCACGGCCGGCGAGGGCGTCGGGGATGGCGGCTTCCTGGATCGGGAAGGGCTGGGTGATCCCGTCGCGGGCGAGCCGCTCGACGAGCAGGTCGGGCAGGCCGAGGGCCGCGAAGCCGTTGTCCTCGGTCACGCTCGCCGGTCCGGTCTTGGCCTTGGAGCGGTATGCCGTCCACTCGTCGGCCTCGGCCCGCTCGGCTTCCGCTTCGGCGAAGGTGCGCTGGGGCTCGTGGTCGTGGCCGCTGTCGTGGGAGCTGCTCAGGTGGCGGCCTTCGTGGCGGTCCCGGCGCACGGGGTCGGCGACACGCGGCTCGCGACGCGGGCGCTCGTCGCGGTCGAAGCGGCGTGGACGGTCGCTGCGGTCCTCGAACCGGCGCGGACCGTCATCGCGGTCGAACCGACGCTGCGGCCGGTCGTCACGGTCGAACCGACGCTGCGGCCGGTCCTCGTTGGGCTCGAACCGACGCGGACGTTCGTCGCGGTCCTTGAAGCGGCGCGGCCGGTCCTCGTTGCGCTCGAACCGACGCGGACGCTCATCGCGGTCCTGGAAGCGGCGCGGACGGTCATCACGGTCGAAACGACGCTGCGGCCGGTCATCGTTGCGGTCGAAACGACGCTGCGGCCGGTCCTCGTTGCGCTCGAACCGACGGGGCCGCTCATCGCGGTCCTCGAAACGCCGCCGCCGGTCATCACGGTCGAAACGACGCTGCGGCCGGTCATCGTTTCGCTCGAACCGGCGCGGACGCTCGTCACGGCTCTCGAACCGACGCGGCCGCTCGTCACGGTCCTCGAAACGCCGAGGACGGTCGTCCCGGTCACGCCGCGGTGCGGCGTCGTCGCGGTCGTAGCGCTTGGCCGGACGCCCCTCGCGGCGCGGGTCCTCCGCGCTCCAGCGGGCCGACCGCTCGGCGCGGGGCCGCTTCTCGCGCGGCTCCTCGGCCGACCGGGATCCGCCCTTGCCCTTGGCGGGACGGGGGCCGTCGGGCTGGCCGCGGTGGTGGGCCTTCTTCGGGCTCTTGCCGGCCTTCTTGGCCTCGGACTTCTGGGACGCGGTCCAGCGGGCCTTCTTGGGCGCGCCGGAACCACTGGATTTGGGTGCCATGAGGCAGTCATCTCTCTTCGGTGAACTCAGACAAGACGCGTCATGAGCCACGGGTGCGTGACCGGAAGGAGACGTGTCTTCGGCGGCGGGTCTGCCGCGGATCGGGCTCGGACCGAGCCGTCAGGGGAACCTCAAGTCTATCAGTGCGCGAGACGGCGCCCGGCCAGCGCGAGCAGCGCCCGGACCAGGAGCACGCCGAGGGCGACACCGACCCAGTCGGCAGCGACGTCCCAGACATCACCCGCACGCTGCGAGAGGAAGAAGTGCTGGATCGTCTCGCTGATCGGAGCATGCGCCGCGGCCACCGCGGGGACGAGCCGAGACCCCAGCCCCAGCAGGAGCGCGATCGCGACCGGTGCGGCGAAGACCAGGACGTGCAGCACCTTGTCGGCGTGCGGGAACATCGGCGTCCCGGGCGGCTGCGGGGCGTAGAGGACGTAGAAGTGCGCAGCGACGGTCAGGCCCAGACCGAGCAGGGCCAGGCGACGAAGCAGTTCGGGGGTCGGGGACACGTCATCCATTGACGCATGCGTGCGGGATTGCGCCCAACCGGCCTCGCCGCCGCCTAGTGTTCGCACATGTCCTGGCTCGATGCCCTCGGGTGGTTCGGCTCCGCCCTGCTCGTCTTCTCGATCATGCAGGCGCGCGTGCTGCGCTTCCGCATCCTCAACTCGATCGCCTGCGTGATCCTCACCGTCTTCAACGGCATCCTCGGGATCTGGCCGATGGTCGCGATGAACGTCGTCCTCACCCTGATCAACCTGTGGTTCATCGCCAAGCTGCTCCGCGAGCGCCGCGACGACACGGTCTACTCGGTGGTGCAGGTCGACGCCGACGACGCCTTCCTGCAGCACTTCCTGTCCTCCGAGCGCAAGGACATCCGCACCTTCTTCCCCAACTTCGGCGGGCTCGACGACGGAGGCGAGCGGACGGCATACCTCGTCCTCAACCGGCACGAAGCGGCCGGTGCGGTCCTCGTCCGCGACGCCGGCGACGGCGTGGCCCAGGTGGAGCTCGACTATGCGACACCGCGCTACCGCGACTTCACCCCGGGCGAGTTCGTCTACCGCAAGTCCGGCCTCTTCCAGCGGCGCGGGTTCCGCCTCGTCCGCACGCCCGCGGGGATGGTAGGCGCCTACTACGACCGGCTCGGGTTCGATCGTGTCGGAGATCACTGGGAGCTGACCGTTCCGCAGGGGTGACCGGGCGAGTCGCGCCTCGGGGCGCCGTACTACTGTTCGTAGAGCCGCTTTCAACGACCCGGGAGGTCAGCCATGGCACCGTTCGTCCACGACTTCGAGGAAGGCAACCGGGACCAGAAGGACCTCCTCGGCGGTAAGGGAGCGAACCTCGCCGAGATGGTCAACCTGGGGATCCCGGTGCCGCCGGGCTTCACCATCGACACCGAGGCCTGCCGCGCCTACCTCGCGGAGAAGGCGATGCCAGAGAGCCTCGCGAGCGAGGTTGACGAGCACCTGCGCACCCTCGAGGGCAAGATCGGCCGGACCCTCGGTGCGGCCGACGACCCGCTGCTGGTGTCGGTGCGCTCGGGAGCGAAGTTCTCGATGCCCGGGATGATGGAGACGGTCCTCAACGTCGGCCTCAACGACGGCTCGGTCGAGGGGCTCGCGGCCCAGACCGGCAACGACCGGTTCGCCTGGGACTCCTACCGCCGCCTGCTCCAGATGTACGGCAAGACCGTGCTCGGGCTCGAGGGCGAGCGTTTCGAAGACGCCATGGACGAGATCAAGAAGGCCAAGGGCGTCACCGGGGACCTCGACCTCGACACCGACGACCTGCGCGAGCTCGTCACGGCCTACAAGGCGATCATCCTCGAGGACTCGGGGGCCGAGTTCCCGCAGGACCCCAAGGCACAGCTCATGGGCGCAGTCGAGGCGGTCTTCAACTCGTGGAACTCCGACCGCGCGGTGCTCTATCGGCGTCGTGAGCGCATCCCCGCCGACCTCGGCACGGCCGTCAACGTGCAGGCGATGGCCTTCGGCAACCGCGGCATGGACTCGGGCTCCGGAGTGGCCTTCACCCGCGACCCGGCGACCGGCGCGCAGGGTGTCTATGGCGACTACCTCCAGAACGCCCAGGGCGAGGACGTCGTCGCAGGGATCCGCAACACGTTGACGCTCGCCGACATGGAGCGGATCGACAAGAAGAGCTACGACGAGCTCATGGAGATCATGGCGCGGCTGGAGAAGCACTACCGCGACATGTGCGACATCGAGTTCACCGTGGAGAACGGTCGACTCTTCATGCTCCAGACGCGCGTGGGCAAGCGCACCGCCGAGGCCGCCTTCACCATCGCGACCAGCCTCCTCGACGAGGGCATGATCGACGAGGACGAGGCTCTCCAGCGCGTCACCGGTGACCAGCTCGCCCAGCTGATGTTCCCCCACTTCGACCACTCGGGCGAGCGGTCGCTGCTGGCCAAGGGGATGAGCGCCTCCCCCGGCGCCGCCGTCGGCAAGGCGGTCTTCGACTCCGAGACCGCGGTCGCCTGGGCCGAGGACGGCACGCCGGTCATCCTCGTCCGCCGCGAGACCAACCCCGATGACCTCGCGGGAATGGTTGCGGCACAGGGCATCCTGACCTCCCGCGGTGGCAAGACCTCCCACGCCGCCGTCGTCGCCCGCGGCATGGGGCGCACCTGCGTCTGCGGCGCGGAGGCCCTCGACGTCGACACCAAGACCAAGCAGTTCACGACCCCGGACGGCACGGTCGTCGCCGAGGGCGATGTCATCTCGATCGACGGCTCGACCGGTGAGATCTTCGCCGGCGAGGTCGCCGTCACCGCCTCCCCGGTCGTGCAGTACTTCGAGGGCACGATCACGGCCGAGGACGGCGACCCGATCGTGAAGTCGGTCGACCGGCTCATGCGGATCGCCGACGCGCGCCGCCGCCTGCGCGTGCGCGCGAATGCGGACAACGCCGAGGACGCTTCTCGCGCACGTCGATTCGGCGCCGAGGGCATCGGCCTGTGCCGCACTGAGCACATGTTCCTCGGGGAGCGCCGCGAACTCGTGGAGCGCCTGATCCTTGCCGAGAGCGACGAGGAGCGGCAGGACGTCTTCGAGGAGCTGCTGCCCCTGCAGCGCCAGGACTTCGTCGAGATCTTCCGGTCGATGGACGGCCTGCCCGTGACGATCCGGCTGCTCGACCCGCCGCTGCACGAGTTCCTCCCCGACCTCACCGAGCTCTCGGTCAAGGTCGCCGTCGCCGAGGCCAAGGGCCAGGTCATCGACCGGGACGCCCAGCTCCTCACCGCCGTCCACCGCCTCCACGAGCAGAACCCGATGCTCGGCCTGCGCGGCGTGCGCCTGGGCATCGCCATCCCCGGCCTGTTCGAGATGCAGAGCCAGGCGATCCTCGAGGCCGCGGCCATCGTCACCGAGGAGGGCGGCTCCGCCCACCCCGAGATCATGGTCCCGCTGGTCGGTGCCGTCGAGGAGCTTCGAAACATCAAGGAGGAGATCGCCGACGCCGCCCACGAGGCCCGGGTCAAGCACTCGGTCCACCTCGACCACTCGGTCGGCACCATGATCGAGCTGCCGCGCGCCGCCCTCACCGCCGGTGAGATCGCCGAGGCGGCAGACTTCTTCTCCTTCGGCACCAACGACCTCACCCAGACGACGTGGGGCTTCTCGCGCGACGACGTCGAGTCCAGCTTCTTCAGCCGCTACATGGAGGCCGGCATCCTCGGCGTCTCCCCGTTCGAGACGATCGACCGGGTCGGCGTGGGCCGGCTCGTGCGGATCGGCACCGACGAGGGCCGCAAGACCAAGCCGGGCCTGAAGGTCGGTGTCTGCGGTGAGCACGGCGGCGACCCCGAGTCGGTGCACTTCTTCGAGGAGCGCAAGCTCGACTATGTCTCCTGCTCGCCCTTCCGGGTGCCGGTGGCGCGCCTCGAGGCCGGTCGCGCCGTGACCGCCGGGGGCAGCGACACCCGCTGACGACCCGCTCCCAAACCCCCTCGGACCCCTGCCTCGCCCCTCCTCACCCGTCGAGCGAGCACGAATCGCCCGGGAATCGCCAGATTCCCGGGCGATTCGTGCTCGCTCGACGGGGTGGGGGTGAGGTCAGTCGCGCGGCGGGTGGGCAGGGTGGTGGGAGCGCAGGGTGAGCACGAGCCGGTGCACGGTGATCACCAGGAGCACCCACGCGATCCCGAGCAGCCACCCGGCGATGACGTCGGTCAGCCAGTGGTGCCCGAGCCACACGCGCGAGAGCCCCATCGACACGGCATACGCGGCGGCCGTGATGACGCCGACGACGCCCAGCCACACGTGTCGGCTCAGGATGAGGAGCAGGTATGCCGTGAGCCCGGCGAGGACGGTGGCGTTGAGGGTGTGCCCCGAGGGGAAGGAGGCGCTCGCCTCGAACGGTGGCACCGCGAGCTCATGGGGCGGACGGGCGCGCCCGGTGACGTCCTTGCCGACGACGGTGACCAGGAGCGAGCCGGCCAGGCCCGCGAGGAGGATCACGGCGGGCGTCCACCGCCGCCAGACGAGCACCAGGACGACCAGCACCAGGGCCGAGAGGACGACCCCACCGACCGGTCCCCCGATGTCGGTGTAGTCGGTGACGAGGGTGCTGGTGGTCGGGGTGCGGGTCGAGGCCGCCCAGTCCAGCACCGGCTGGTCGAGGGCCGCGACGCCCTCGGCATGCTGGACCCCCTCGTAGACCTCGGCAGCACCGCTGGCGATCCACAGGGCCACGCCACCGCCCACGACGAGGGTGAGGACCGCGGTCGCCTGCACCCCCCAGCGCCGGAAGACCACCGCGACGAGACCAACGACGCTCCGGAACAACTCGACGAGCGCTCGACCACTCCGGCTGCGCCACTCGCGCAGGTCCCGCTCGAAGATGTGCTCCTCGTCGACGCGCACTGCCGGGTTCGGCGGGGTGGGCACGACGTCGGGTGCGGGGTCCAGCGGCGGGTGAGCGGACGGCATACGGCGTATTTGATCACGCCCGCCCTAGAGTGCCCGTCATGACGACGACCGATCTCGATGCCATCGAGGCCCGCCTCTGGGGGCTCGTCCGTCGGCACCAGCCGCCGCTCGTCGAAGGCACGATCTACGGGATGCCGAGCCTGGTCTGGCCGGGGGCGACAGGCCATGCCTACTTCTCCGCGATCAAGCGTGCGGCCAAGCACGTGAGCCTGTTCGCGATCGCTGTTGACGCCCACCCTGAGGTCCTCGTGGGCTGCTCGCCGGCGCTGCTCAAGCGGCGCACCGGCAGGGCCACCTTCAGCTTCCCGAGACTCGACGAGGACCTCGCGAGCGACCTGGCGGGGATGCTGGACCGGCTCTTCGTGGCCTATCGCGCCGATCACGAGGCCTGAGCCAGCTCAACAGTGTGGGACCGCCGCGATGGTGGAGGCGGCGGGAATCGAACCCGCGTCCACTGACGGGAAACCAGGGCTTCTCCGGGTGCAGTGCGCTATGGATTTTCTCGGCCCCAGGGCTCGCGCGCACACGTTCCCTGACAGGCCCAGTCGGATTGGAGTCCCACGCCTCCCCCCGACAAGGGAGACGAAGCAAGATCTCTAGCTGACGCTGGTTACTGTGCCGAGATCATGCACAGGCCAACGGACTTCGGGCTCGCTCAGGCGGCGAGGGCGAAGTCGGTGCGCTTGGAGTTGGCACCTATTGGTTTGTACGGAGCGTTGACGAGATGACCGTACGTCCTCGACCCGCTTCCCCTGACCAGCCGACCAATGTCGAAACCGATCGCCCCCCTGAGGGGGTGGTCCCACACTGTTGAGTTGTCCTTGCAGTATGCCGTCCAACGCCGAGAGCCCCAAACGGATTCCTTCCGTCGTGGTCCCGAGGATGGACGCCGCGACAGGACGTGACGTGGCTCACTAGGCTTCCGGGAGAGACCCGCGCACCCGGAGGTATGCCGTGTTCAGGAAGATCCTTGTCGCCAACCGAGGCGAGATCGCCGTCCGCGCCTTCCGCGCCGCCACCGAGCTCGGCGCCAAGACGGTCGCGGTCTTCCCGCACGAGGACCGCAAGTCCGAGCACCGGCTCAAGGCGGACGAGTCCTATCAGATCGGCGTCGAGGGCCACCCGGTCCGGTCCTACCTCGACCACGAGAACATCGTGCGGGTCGCGGTCGAGTGCGGCGCCGATGCGATCTACCCCGGCTACGGCTTCCTCTCCGAGAACCCCCTGCTGGCCGAGGCGTGCGCCGCCAACGGCATCACCTTCATCGGCCCGCCGGCCGAGGTGCTGCACCTGACCGGCAACAAGGCCAAGGCCATCGCGGCAGCGCGCGCCGCCGGCCTGCCCACGCTCCAGAGTGCACCGGCGAGCACCGACCTCGAGGCCCTCGAGGCAGCCGCCCACGGCATCGGCTTCCCCGTCTTCGTCAAGGCGGTCAGCGGTGGCGGCGGGCGCGGCATGCGACGCGTCGACGACCCGGCGACCCTGCGCGATGCCCTCGAGGCGGCCCAGCGCGAGGCCGACGCCGCCTTCGGCGACCCGACGCTCTACCTCGAGCAGGCCGTCGTCAACCCCCGGCACATCGAGGTCCAGGTCCTCGCCGACGCCGAGGGCACCGTCCTGCACCTCTTCGAACGGGACTGCTCGCTGCAGCGCCGGCACCAGAAGGTCGTCGAGATCGCCCCCGCCCCCAACCTCGACCCGCAGCTGCGCGACCGGATGTGCGCGGACGCGGTGCGCTTCGCCGAGTCGATCGGCTACCGCAACGCGGGCACCGTCGAGTTCCTCCTCGGCGAGGACGGCTCCTACGTGTTCATCGAGATGAACCCCCGCATCCAGGTCGAGCACACCGTGACCGAGGAGGTGACCGACGTCGACCTGGTCGTCGCCCAGATGCGGATCGCGGCCGGCGAGACCTTCGAGGACCTCGGGCTGCACCAAGAGGACATCGTCCTGCGCGGGGCCGCACTCCAGTGCCGGATCACCACGGAGGACCCGTCAAACGGCTTCCGGCCCGACGCCGGCCAGATCACGGTCTACCGCTCCGCCGGCGGTGGCGGCGTGCGCCTCGATGGCGGCACGGTCTTCGTCGGTGCACAGGTGAGCGCGCACTTTGACTCGATGCTCGTCAAGCTCACCTGCCGTGGACGCACCTTCCCGATGGCGGTGCGCCGGGCCCGCCGTGCCCTCGCTGAGTTCCGCATCCGCGGCGTCTCGACGAACATCCCCTTCCTCGAGGCCGTGCTCGCCGACCCGGTCTTCCAGGCCGGGGAAGCCACGACCAGCTTCATCGACGAGCGGCCCGAGCTGCTCAAGGCTCGGATGCCCGCCGATCGGGGCACCAAGCTGCTCGCCTACCTCGCCGACGTGACGGTCAACCAGCCGCACGGCCCGGCGACCACCCACCTCAAGCCCCGGCTGAAGCTGCCCGACCTCGACACCAGCGCGCCCGTCCCCCCGGGCACCCGCGACCTGCTCGTGCGCGTCGGCCCGGCCGAGTTCGCGCGCCAGCTGCGCGAGCGCACCGACGTCCCGGTGACCGACACCACCTTCCGGGATGCCCACCAGAGCCTGCTCGCGACCCGCATGCGCACCCGCGACCTCATGCACGTCGCCCCGCACGTCTCACGGCTCACGCCGCAGCTGCTGTCGATGGAGGCCTGGGGTGGCGCGACCTACGACGTCGCCCTGCGGTTCCTCTCCGAGGATCCCTGGGAGCGGCTGGCCCTGCTGCGGGAGGCCATGCCCAACATCCCGCTCCAGATGCTCCTCCGCGGCCGCAACACCGTCGGCTACACGCCCTACCCGACCAAGGTCACCGACGCGTTCGTCCACGAGGCGGCGCGCACCGGACTGGACATCTTCCGGATCTTCGACTCGCTCAACGACGTCGAGCAGATGCGACCGGCGGTCGAGGCCGTGCTCGAGACGGGCACCGCGGTCGCCGAGGTGGCGCTGTGCTATACCGGCAACCTCACCGACCCGGGCGAGAAGCTCTACACCCTCGACTACTACCTGCGCCTCGCCGAGCAGATCGTGGGGACGGGCGCGCACGTCCTCGCGATCAAGGACATGGCCGGGCTGCTGCGCGCCCCCGCGGCGCGCACCCTCGTGCGCGCGCTCCGTGAGCGCTTCGACCTGCCGGTCCACCTGCACACCCACGACACCGCCGGCGGCCAGATCGGCACCCTGCTCGCGGCGATCGATGCCGGGGTCGACGCCGTCGATGCCGCCTGCTCCTCGATGGCCGGCACGACGAGCCAGCCCAGCCTGTCCGCCCTCGTCGCGGCGACCGACGGCACCGAGCGCGAGACCGGACTCGACATCAACCACGTCTTCGCGCTGGAGCCCTACTGGGAGGCGGTGCGCCAGCTCTACAAGCCGTTCGAGTCCGGCCTGGCCTCCCCCACCGGTCGCGTCTACTTCCACGAGATCCCCGGCGGCCAGCTGTCGAACCTGCGGCAGCAGGCCATCGCACTCGGGCTCGGCGACCGCTTCGAGGACGTCGAGAACATGTATGCCGCGGCCAACCGGATCCTCGGCAACCTCGTCAAGGTGACCCCGAGCAGCAAGGTGGTCGGCGACCTGGCCCTCGCCCTGGTGGGCGCGGGCGCGGACCCGGCGGACTTCGAGGCCAACCCCACGGCATACGACATCCCCGACTCCGTCATCGGCTTCCTCGAGGGCGAGCTCGGCGACCCGCCCGGCGGCTGGCCCGAGCCCTTCCGCACCAAGGCCCTCCAGGGCCGGCACGCCAAGCCGCGGACCACCGAGCTGACCCCGGAGCAGGAGCAGGCCCTGCAGACCACGCCGCAGCGCACCCTCAACGAGCTGCTCTTCCCCGGGCCGACCCGCGACTTCGAGAGCTCCCGCGAGAAGTACGGCAACCTCGGCGTGCTCGGCACCATCGAGTTCCTCCACGGACTGACGCCGGGCCAGGAGTACGAGGCCGAGATCGAGGCGGGCAAGCGACTCCTCCTCGGCGTGGCCTCGATCGGTGAGGTCGACTCCAAGGGCATGCGCACCGTCATGTGCACCCTCAACGGCCAGTTCCGCCCGATCCAGGTGCGCGACCAGCACGCCAAGGTGCAGGTCAAGGCCGCCGAGAAGGCCGACCGGGGCAACCCCGGCCACGTGCCCGCCCCCTTCGCCGGCGTCGTCACGCCAGTGGTGGAGGAGGGCGCGACCATCGAGGCCGGTGCCGTCGTCGCCACGATCGAGGCGATGAAGATGGAGGCCAATATCACCAGTCCGGTGGGCGGGACCATCGAGCGGCTCGCGATCGGCAAGCACCAGCAGGTCGAGGGCGGTGACCTCCTGCTCGTCGTCGCGACCTGAGCCCGCGCCAAAAGTCGGCACGCCCGAAAGCCCCGTGGTGTCGAAGGTTCGTCTAACGTCTTGGCACCGGCAACCGCCGAGGGCACACATCGACGCAACCACGAGGAGCGGCATCATGGGTCTCGGAGACAAGATCAGCAACGCGGCCGAAGAGGCCAAGGGCAAGGCCAAGGAAGCCTGGGGCGACGCGACCGACAACGAGCGCCTCGAAGCCGAGGGCAAGGCCGACCAGGCCGAGGCCAACGCCAAGCAGCACGTCGAGTCCGCGAAGGACCACCTCGACGACGCCGGTGACAAGGTCCGCGAGGGCGCCGACGACGTCAAGGACGCCGCCGGTGACGCCTGGGACCACGTCAAGGATGCGGCTGGTGACGCCAAGGATGCTGTCGACCGGCGCATCTGAGCACCCCGCCATACGCCGTGCCCCGTGAATCAGGGAACGGGGCACGCAGCACGAGGGGCTGACGGACACTGTCCGTCAGCCCCTCGTCACGTGTCGGCGATGGTCACCACGACCCGCCGCCGGAGCCGCCGCCCCCACCACCGGAGAATCCGCCGCCCCCACTGAACCCGCTGCTCCCCGACGACCCCGGCGTGGAGACGAAGGTGCCGGCAGCCTGGGTGGAGAAGGAGTCCATGTCGGCAGCGATGGTGTCGAAGGTCGTCATGCTCCACGGCCCGACGTACCACGTCGGCATCATGACGACGTGCCCGGCCGCCGTGGCGGCGCGCGCGACCTCCTCGAAGACCGAGGCCCAACGCTCCGCCAACCCGAAGACGATGGCGAACGGCAGGAAGCGGCTGAAGACCTGCTGGGCCTCCTCCCACCGGATCTGACCCGCCTCGGCCGTCGCGATGTACTGCCGGAAACCCTTCACCTGCGCGAGGACCGCGCTCCCGGTCGCCGTGCGCGAGGCCATCCGCTGCCCGAGGACCCACATGATGAGCCCGGCCACGAAGCCGCCGGCGCCGAAGATGACGAGCGGGTTGACCGGAAGGTTCGCCTCGCCCAGGCCGCCGAGGAAGGCCCCGACGAAGAAGGCCAGCAGCACCGAGCCGATCGCGAGCGCGAGCCCCAGCATCTGCCAACCGATCCGCTGGCTCTCCGGACTGCGGCGGAACCATCCGCGCTCGACCGTCTCGGCGTACATCATCTCCTGGACCCGGTCCAGGGTCGGCTTGAAGTGGTTCTTCAGCTCGGAGAGCCGGGTGACCGGGCCGGTGGCGAAGATGGCCGAGAGCAGCTGCTGCTCGTAAGGAGCCAGGGGCGAGCGATCGCTCACGCTGTCGGACTGGGTGAGGATCCAGTCACCGCGGTGCCACACGCTCTCCCGGTCCGGCGCGGTCAGGGTCAGGTGTCCCCGGACGGCCAGGTCGATGATCGTCGCCGTCACGTCGACGACGTCGGCGCTCTCGTCGAGCACCGTCCCGGCCAGGCCGGGCTGCACGCCGGGCGGCGGGTTGAACTGCACCGCGACGACCGGCGTCCGCGTCGCGCGCACGGTCGGCACGTCGTGCTGGTCGCTGCCGGGTGCCAGGCCCGGGGTGAGGCCGGCGAAGACCTCGTCCCGGCCGCGCGTCCACACCAGGACGCCCATCAGGCCGGCGGCCAGCAGCGGCATGAGCCCGCCGAGCCCGGCCGCGAGCCACCCGAGGCGCTTGGCCACGGCCGGGGAGAAGGTCGGGGTCGACGTTGAGTCGGCGGAGCCTTCCCGCAGGTCCGGGGTGAGGTCGCCGAAGGCCGAGCGGGGGTAGGAGGTGAGGATGCTGGCGCCCTGCCGCGGCGCGAGGTCGGGCACGGCGAAGGTGCTCGACTCCCCCGCCGTGGCCGAGCACTCGGTGGTGGAGCCGCGCTCCCCGTAGAAGCAGGCGGCCCGGGTCGCGGCCGCCGGACCGGTCACGCTCGCGGTGACCTGGCGGTAGTCGTACTCGTTCGAGGGGGCGACGTGGTTGTAGTAGAACTCCGCCGTGCCGTCCCCGATGTCGTTGACGACGTGCTCGAGCCGGAAGGAGACGAGGTAGGTCTGGGTGCCCGAGACGGTGCGCGTCGGGGAGCCGATGCGGATCTGCTTCTCGGCCCCGAAGTCGCTGATCGAGACGTCTGTGGGGGCACCCGTGGGAGAGGACACCTCGACATTGCTCAGTGAGTAGTAGCGGTACTGGGTCTGGGAGTCCTGGTAGCCGGCCCGCACGGTGACCGTGCGGATGATGCCGTGCCGCTCCTCGGTGTCGGGGAAGGTCCAGTCGATCGTCTGGGTGATGTCGACCGAGCCGTCCCGGTTCACCTGGTAGGTCGCGTCGTAGCGGCTGGCGAGGTCCTCGCTCACCAGCTGGAAGGCGGTGGCCGGCAGCTGCTCCGCCGCCACAGACGCCGACGCGGGCAGGGCGCCCAGGCCGATCCACGCCGTGACGACGGCCAGCCACAGCGCGAGGCGACGGGCACGGGCCGGCGAGCCCACGGCATACGGGCTCATGTCAGAACGGCTCGTGGTGGGGGCGGTGCTCATCGCTCGCCCCGGCTGTGCAGCGCCCGCTGCGCCTCGCGGGTGTCCTGCCGCTCCCGGAGGGCATGGCGCTTGTCGTAGTCCTTCTTGCCCTTGGCGAGCGCGATCTCGACCTTGGCGCGCCCGTCCTTGAAGTACAGCTGGAGCGGCACGAGCGTGTGGCCGCTCTCCCGCGTCCGGCTCATCAGCTTGTCGAGCTCCCGGCGGTGGAGGAGCAGCTTGCGCTTGCGGCGGGGGGTGTGGTTGGTCCAGGTGCCATTGGAGTACTCCGGGATGTGCACGCCCTCGAGCCACAGCTCGTCACCGCTGAAGGCGGCCCAGCCGTCCACCAGGGAGGCGCGCCCCATCCGCAGGGCCTTGACCTCGGTGCCCATGAGCGCGATGCCCGCCTCGTAGGTGTCCTCGATGAGGTAGTCGTGGCGGGCCTTGCGGTTGGTCGCCACGACCTTGCGCCCGGCGTTGGTCTCCTTGGCCATGGCGCAACGCTACCTGTCGCGCGCCGCCGATCCCGTATGCCGTGGGGCCGGCCTCCGCTCCGGGCGTCAGAGCCAGCCGCGGGGGTTGGTCGGGGTGCCGTCGACGTAGACCTCGAAGTGGAGGTGGCAGCCGTTGCTGTAGCCGGTGGTTCCTTCGTAGCCGATGACCTGGCCGCGGCTCACGCGTCCGCCGAAGACCTTGATCGACTGGAGGTGGTTGTAGGTCGTGGCCACCGCGACGCCACGCTGGATGCCGTGGTCGATGACGATCCGATTGCCGTAGCCACCGCCGTCACCGGCGCTGATGATCTCGCCGTCCAGGGCAGCGACGATCGGGCTCCCGCACGGGGCGGCCAGGTCGATCCCGGCGTGCAGGCGTGCGATGCCGTCGATCGGGTGCACGCGCCAGCCGAACTCCGAGGACACCCACGCGCCCGGCTGCGGCCAGGTCATGAATCCGGTGGTGGCTTGCGCGCGCAGGGCCGCGGCCTCGGCCGCGCGCCGAGCCTCCTCGGCGCGCTGCTTGATGACGGCGGCGAGCCGGTCGGACTCGGCCTGCATCGAGGCCTCACGCTGCTGCTCTCCGACCAGCTTGGCCTGCACGGCCCCCGAGTGGGCCCGCTGGTCGGCGGCCAGGGTGTCGAGGGCGGTCTTGGCTGCCTGTGCCGCAGCACGCGCGGAGGTGCGCGCGGCGACGGCGTCCTCGGCCTTCTTCTTGGCCCGCTCGGAGTCGGCGCGCAGCGCCTCGACGTGGGCCTTCTGGGCGGTCTGGCTGGCGCGGGCGGTGGCGAGGCGAGTGAGGGTGCTGTGCTGGTTGTCCATGACGGCTCCGACGAGGGCCATCCGGTCGGCGAACTGCTGGGGGTTGGCGGCGTCGACGGCGGCGCCGAAGGACCCCATGCCCTGCTCCATGTAGACCTGGCCGGCGAAGGAGGCGACGCGACCACGGCCGCGCGCGATCTCCGCCGTCGTCGCGTCGAGCTCGGCGATGGCCTTCTGCTCGTTGGCCTGGGCCCGCTGAAGGTCGGCCGCGGCCTGGGCGTCGGCGGCCTCAGCGGCCCTGAGGTCGGCCTCGGCCTGGGTCAGGGCGGCCTGCGCGCCGGGCAGCTTCGCCTCGGTCTCCCGCAGCGCGAGGTAGGCCTCGGCGAGCGAGGTCTCGGTGTCGTGCAGCTGCGCGCGCAGCTGCTGGAGGTGGGCGTCGACCGACTGCTTCTGGGCGTCGGGATCGTCGGCGCGGGTCGCCGCCTGCGCCACTGGCATGGCCGTCACGAGCAGGGTCGCGCACAGGGCGAGGCCCACCCGGCGGAACCGGGAGCGGGACTGGCGCGTGGACGGCATACGGGCGGTCGGGCCTTTCAGACGCGAAGGTACCGGCGGAGGGTGAGCAAGGAGGTGAGGAGCGCCACGAGGGCGACTCCGCCGAAGAGCCACGGCGCCACAACGAGCACGTCGCTGGTGCCGATCCAGGCCTGGCTGAGCGCGACCTGGTTGACGCCGAGGTTGAAGATCACCTGGATCGCGCCCCAGAGCATGAGGACGGCGAGCGCGACACCGACCATCGCGACGATGAGCATCTCGATGAGGAAGGGCATCCGGATCGTCCAGCTGCTCGCCCCGACCAGGCGCATGATGCTGATCTCGCGGCGCCGGACGAAGGCGGCCTGGCGGATCGTCGTGGCCATGAGCAGGCCGGCGCACACGGCCATGAGGGCGGCCAGGCCGAGGGCGAAGACGGTGACGCCGTTGATGATCTGGAAGAACTTGCGCAGGACCTTCTCCTGGTCCTGGACGCTCGCGACGCCCGGGGCCCCCTCGAACTGACTCGAGACGACGGCGAACTTCGTCGGGTCCTTGAGCTTGACCCGGAAGCTCTCCGGGATGTCCCCGACCTGGACGGTGTCGGCGATCGGGCTGTTGCGGAACTGCTCCTTGAACCGGTCGAAGGCCTGCTGCGCGTCCTCCTCGAAGACGGTGTCGACCTCCGGCATCTCCTTGAGCTGCCGCGCGATCGTGTCCTTCTGGGCGTCGGTGACGGCCTGCTCGTTGCAGTTGGGCTGTGGCGCGCCGTCGGTGCAGAGGTAGATCGAGACCTGGATCCGGTCGTACCAGTAGCCCTTCATCGTGTCCGCCTGCCGCTGGGCGAGCATGCCCAGGCCGAGGAGGAAGACCGAGACCATTGTCACGAGGATGACCGAGATCGCCATCGAGAGGTTGCGGCGCAGGCCGGTCCAGATCTCGCCGAGGAGGAATCCGAGTCGCATCAGGCACCGCCCTCGTAGCCGGCGGCCGGGTCGATGTCCTCGTTCGCCTCCGGCTCCCAGGTGACGTCGGCGACATCGGGTCGGGCCTCGTCGGGCGTCAGCGCCGGGTCGTAGCTGCCGTCGGCGACGTCGCGGATGACCCGGCCCTCGTGCAGCTCGATGACGCGCCGGCGCATGGCGTTGACGATGGCGCTGTCGTGGGTGGCCATGACGATCGTGGTGCCGGCCCGGTTGATCCGGTCGAGCAGGTGGACGATGTCCAGGCTGGTGGCCGGGTCGAGGTTGCCGGTGGGCTCGTCGGCGAGCAGGATCTGCGGCTTGTTGACGACCGCCCGCGCGATCGCGACCCGCTGCTGCTCACCGCCGGAGAGCTCGTGGGGCAGCCGCTTGCCCTTGTCGGCGAGGCCGACCATGTCGAGGGTCTCGGGGACGAGGCTGCGGATGACGTGGCGCGGCTTGCCGATGACCTGGAGGGCGAAGGCGACGTTCTGGGTCACCGTCTTGCCGGGGAGCAGCCGGAAGTCCTGGAAGACCGCACCCATCTCGCGACGCAGCCGCGGCACCTGGCGGCTCGACATCGCAGCCAGGTCGTGACCGGCGACCATGACCGTGCCCTCGGAGGCGAGCTGCTCACGCAGGGCCACCCGCATGAGCGTGGACTTGCCCGAGCCGGACTTGCCCACCACGAAGGCGAACTCGCCGCGCTCGATCTCGAGCGAGACGTCATCGAGGGCAGGGTTCGCCGTCAGGGCGTACCTCTTGGTCACGTTCTCGAAGCGGATCATGCGGGGGCGGGGCCTCACGGCTCGGGGACACGACGGCAGGGCGATCGTGGCACCGGATGACCCGGCACCGGGTCCACGATAGGTCGGGCCGGCGCCTCTTTCCGGGATTACGGGTGTTCGGCGTGTGCCCTGTGTGACTGCTGTGACTCGGCGGGCGGGATGTCGGGACTGAGTGAGCCCTTCGGAGCGAAGGTGGCGTGTCGGGTCAAGGTGTCGACGGCGAAGGTTTCGGCATCGAAGGAAATCCGTCGATGCCGAAACCTTCGTGGGCGGCACCTTCCTCGGGCCCGCTCTCCACCGGCAGCCCTCCGGACCTGCGTGCCGAAGGTGCCGGATGCCGCACTCCTGACACGCACGCGCCCCTAGGGCCTGTTACGAAAGTCGTCTGAGCCAGTGGTCGATGCTGGCGACGTGAACGGTGGCGGCGTAGCGGACGGCGAGCTTGTCGTACCGGGTGGCGAACGCGCGATGGTGCTTGAGGTGGTTGAA
>JAIUOP010000019.1 GCA_020161815.1 Actinomycetota bacterium
CCACGGACCGTGGCGAGGCAGACGACGTCGTGTCGGGCAGATCCCATGACCGTCAGCGGGCAGTTCTCATGACCGCCAGCGGGCAGCTTCGTGGCCGTCTCCGGGCAGTTTCTCGTGGCCGCCGACACTGCACATCGAGAGGGCTGTCGGTCCAGACCTGACCCACGACATAGGCGTTGCGTCGCACACGCATGACCTCACCTGTCGAAGCCCACGCGGCCAGCTGCGCCGGGCGCACCCCGTAGCGCTGGGCATCAGCCCAGGAGAAGACATCGCCAAGGGCTGCGGCATGGGTTCGAAGTCTTTCGTCCATGGCTAGATGGTGACCGTTGGCGGCAAACGGCCCAGCGGTTATCCACACCCTTCCCGGGGATGGGGCACTTCGTCGCAGAACAACCGCGGCGGGAGGTAACAACCGCAGCAGAGGGAGCAGCAACCGCGGCGAGAGGTAACAACCGCGGCGTACGGGATAATGGACTGTATGAGCGTTGGTCTTGGTATGCCGTCCCTGCCGCCCCCCGTGTTGGCCCCCCGGCGTCGGACCCGGCAGATCCACGTCGGCAAGGTCGCGGTCGGCGGTGACGCGCCGATCAGCGTGCAGTCGATGACCACCACGTTGACCTCCGATGTCAACGCCACCCTGCAGCAGATCGCCGAGCTCACCGCGGCCGGCTGCGACATCGTGCGCGTGGCCTGCCCGAGCCAGGACGATGCCGACGCCCTCCCGGCGATCGCGCAGAAGAGCCAGATCCCGGTCATCGCCGACATCCACTTCCAGCCGAAGTACGTCTATGCCGCGATCGATGCCGGCTGCGCGGCGGTGCGCGTCAACCCGGGCAACATCCGCCAGTTCGACGACCAGGTCGCCGAGATCGCCAAGCGCGCCAAGGCCGCGGGCACGAGCATCCGGATCGGCGTCAACGCCGGCAGCCTCGACAAGAGACTCCTCGAGAAGTACGGCAAGGCGACCCCCGAGGCCCTCGTGGAGTCGGCGGTCTGGGAGGCGAGCCTGTTCGAGGAGCACGACTTCCACGACTTCAAGATCTCGGTCAAGCACAACGACCCCGTCGTCATGGTGCGGGCCTACGAGCTGCTCGCCGAGCGCGGCGACTGGCCGCTCCACCTCGGGGTCACCGAGGCCGGGCCGGCCTTCCAGGGCACCATCAAGTCCGCGACCGCCTTCGGGGCGCTGCTGTCCAAGGGCATCGGCGACACCATCCGGGTCTCGCTCAGCGCGCCTCCGGTCGAGGAGGTCAAGGTCGGCATCCAGATCCTCCAGAGCCTCAACCTGCGTCCGCGCAAGCTCGAGATCGTCTCCTGCCCGTCCTGCGGTCGCGCCCAGGTCGATGTCTACAAGCTCGCCGAGGAGGTCACCGCCGGGCTCGAGGGGATGACCGTGCCGCTGCGGGTGGCCGTCATGGGCTGCGTCGTCAACGGCCCCGGCGAGGCCCGCGAGGCCGACCTCGGCGTTGCCTCCGGCAACGGCAAGGGCCAGATCTTCGTCAAGGGCGAGGTGATCAAGACCGTGCCCGAGTCCCAGATCGTCGAGACCCTCATCGAGGAGGCCATGCGCCTGGCCGAGGAGATGGGGGAGCCGATGGACGAGGAGTCGGCGGGCTCGCCGAGCGTCACCGTCGGGTGAGGCCCCTCCCTGACGAGCCGGTTTCGGCGACCTGGGTCCTCGACAATGCCGACCTTCACCGACCCCGCCTGCGCGCGTAGGCCGGCCCGGCATACGGGCTCCTCCGACCCCGACCGGTCCTGGTGCCATGAAGACCGGCCAGACGGAGGTCCCGCATCCTAGGCTGGGCACGTGCTCCGCACGCGCTCCGCGGCCAAGCCGCTCACCCTCGCCGACCGCGACGAGGCGCTGGCCGTGTGCGCGCGTGACCCGGCGCGGCACGCCTTCGTCGCGGCCCGCATCCTCGAGAGCTCGCGAGTCGGCAGCCTGAGCGGCCTGCTCGGCCACCGCACCGAGGGCGTGCTCGACTCGGTCTGCTGGGCCAGCGCGAACATCGTCCCAGTCGAGTCGGCCCCGGACTCGCGGTCGGCGTATGCCGATCGGATGCGTCGCTGGCGGGGCAACACCGCCTCGATCCTCGGTCCGCGGGAGGAGGTGCTCGACCTCTGGAGCCGGCTCGAGCCGCAATGGGGGCCGGCCCGGGCGATCCGTGCTGATCAGCCGCTGATGGTGACACGGACGAGGCCCTCCAGCTTGGGCATCGTCGCCGAGGAGCGGGTGCGGCCGGCCCGTGACGAGGACGTCGATGCGATCCTGCCCGCGGCCAGCCACATGTTCACCCACGAGATCGGGTACGCGCCCTATGTCGGCTCCAGCCGCGCCTACCGTGGTGCGATCGCCGGCCTGGTCGACCGTGGGCACACGTGGATCTGGCGGGAGCGCGGAGAGGTGCTCTTCAAGACCGATGTCGGCTCGCTCGCCCTGGGCTGTGCCCAGCTGCAGGGCGTGTGGCTGGCCCCGCACCTGCGCGGACAGGGCTGGTCGGTGCCCCTCCTCGCCGCGGTCGTCGAGCAGGTCCTCGACCTGGGGGTGCGGGAGGTCAGCCTCTACGTCAACGACTACAACCTGGCCGCTCGTGCGCTCTACGAGCGGTTGGGTTTCACGACGGTGGGCTCCTTCGCGACCGTCCTGTTGTGAACACTTTGCTACTGATGGGTAACATGAGGTCATGGTCCAGCTCGAATGGGCACCACTGACCGACGACGACCTGCCGGCCGTCGCGGAGCTCGCGGGGGCCTGTCTGGCCGTCGACGGCGGCCTGCCGGCCCTGACCCAGGTGGACTACCTGCGCCGCCTCTTCCGCAGCGGACCGGGGCTGCTCGGGCGCGACGTGACGAATGACGTCGTCGCGGCCGCCGCGCTCTTCCTCGACTCGGGCGTGCCCGCCGTGACCGGCCTGGTCCATCCCTCCATTCGTCGGGCGGGTGTGGGCGAACAGCTCGCCGAGTGGGTCCGGGGCCAATCTCCCGATCACCCACTGCGGCTGGTCATCGAGAACGACAGCCCGGCGGCGCTCGAGTTCGCCTCGCGCATCGGCTTGGTCCTCACCGCCTCCGAGCGGGTCATGCGGCACCGCCTCAAGCAGGTTCCCCACATCTCGCGGCCGGACGGACTGAGCGTCGAGCCGTGGCGCGATGACACCGTCGAGCTGTTCCACCGGGCATGGTCCGAGTCGTTCGGGACCCAACCCGGCTTCACGCCCATGTCGCTCGGGGACTGGCGACGGTGGGTCGAGGCGGAGCCGACCTTCCGACCCGACGACTCGCGCGTGGCCCTGGAGGGCAGCGAGCCGGCGGGATTCGTCGTCCTGTCCGACGACTGGCTCGACCAGGTCGGCGTGGTGCCGGCGTGGCGCGGTCGAGCCCTGGGCGCCCACCTCGTCGTCCGGTCCCTCTCCGTCCTTGCCAAGGCGGGCTCCCGGCAGGCGTGGCTCTGCGTCGGGGCCGAGAACCCGGCCAAGGCGCTCTACGAGCGGCTGGGGTTCCGGGTCGAGGGCACGCGGGCGCGCTACAGCGAGCCGCCGAGCCACCTCGCCGGCTGAACGCCCGAAGAGCCCCGGAGTGATCCGGGGCCCTTCGAGTCGTGCGAGGTGGTGACGCCTCAGCTCACTTGGTGAGCGGGGAGAGGGTCGGGTCGTTGGCGTAGGCCTCGGCCGCGTTCGCCTTGGTCACGATGACCGGGGCGAGCAGGTTGGCCGGGACGACCTTGACGCCGTTGTCGTAGGACTTCTCGTCGTTGACGGTCGGCTTCTCGCCCTTCTGGAGGGCGACCACCATGGCAACGGTCTCCTTGACGAGGTTGCGGGTGTCCTTGTTGATCGTGGAGTACTGCTCACCGGCCATGATCGACTTGACCGACTCGACCTCGGAGTCCTGACCCGTGACGACCGGGATCGGCTTGCCGGCCGACTTCACCGAGGTGATGATGGCGCGGGCCAAGGTGTCGTTGGGGGAGAGGACGCCGTCGAGCTCGGTGCCGGTGTAGGAACCAGCCAGCAGGGTGTCCATGCGGTTCTGGGCGTTCTCAGCCTTCCAGCCCTGCGTGACGGCCTGCTCGAACTTGGTCTGGCCCGAGACGACCTTGAGGGTGCCGTCGTCGATCTTCGGCTGCAGGACGCTCATCGCACCCTCGAAGAAGACCTTGGCGTTGTTGTCGTCGGGTGAGCCGGCGAAGAGCTCGACGTTGTACGGGCCGTTCGGCTTCTTGGCCTTCATGCCCTCGAGGAGCGCGGTGCCCTGGAGCACACCGACCTTGAAGTTGTCGTACGCGATGTAGTAGTCGACGTCCGCGGTGTTGGTCAGGAGCCGGTCGTAGGCGATGACCGTGATGCCCTTCTCCTTGGCCGACTTGAGCTGGCCGCCGAGCTGGCCGCCGTCGATGGCGCCGACGACGAGGACCTTGGCGCCCTTGGTGATCATGGCGTCGATCTGGTTCTGCTGCTCCGCGACGCCACCATTGGCGAACTGGACGTCCTGCTTGAAGCCGGCGCCCGAGAGGTCGTCGTTGAACAGCTTCTCGGCGAGAACCCAGTTCTCCGACGTCTTCTGCGGGAGCGAGACGCCGATGACCGAGTCGGCCGCGAAGCCGCTGGCGGCCGCTGCGCTTCCGGAGGAGGTGGAACCGCTGGTGCTGTCGCTGCTGCGGCCGCAGCCCGTGAGCGCCAGGCCGGCGACGGCCGTGACGGCGAGGACCTTGGTGAAAGTCCGCATGTGTCCTTCTTTCTGTGTCCGATACGCCCCGAAGGACGCGGGTGGTTTCTCGTTCGCGGTGGGGGCCGCGAGGAGTCTGGTGGGGGCGCCGGTCAGCTCTCGGTGCTGATCGTGGTGCCGGTGTCCTGGACCGCTGCGCGGGCCGGGTTCTGGGTCTCGAGGTGGGTGGCCGCAGCAACCCCGCCGTCGCCCGAGTCCTTCTTGCCGGGGAAGAGTCGACCGATGATCGAGGGCTTGCCCTGCTTCTTGCTGTAGAGGTCGAACCAGACGGCGATGAGCAGGACCAGGCCCTTGATCATCTGGGTGCGGTCGGCGCCGATGCCCTCGAGCTGGAGGCCGTTGTTGAGGACGGCCATGACCAGACCACCGACGATGGAGCCGACGACGGTGCCGACACCACCGGTGACGGCGGCGCCACCGATGAAGACGGCCGCGATCGCGTCGAGCTCCCAGCCGACGCCGTCGAAGGGGCCGGAGGCGTTGGAACGGGCGACGAACATCATGCCGGCGAGCGCAGCGAGCATCGACATGTTGGCCATGACGAAGAAGTTGACCCGCTTGCTCTTCACGCCGGAGAGCTCGGCCGCGTGCCGGTTGCCACCGACGGCGTAGATGTGGCGACCGAGGATCGTCTTGCTCGTGAGGAAGCCGTAGACGATGACGAGCGCGACGAGGATGAGGCCGGAGACCGGGAAGCCCTTGGCGCCGGAGGCGATGAGGAGCATCACGCCCATGATGACGGCGCAGATGAGGATCAGGCGGGCCCACATGACGCCGGACTCCTCGACCTCGGCGTTGATGCGGGTCAGCTTGGCGCGGTTGCGCAGGGTGCCGACGACGATGAGGGCGCAGCCGAGCAGGCCGAGCAGCACGGTGAGGTTGTTGTAGCCGGTCGAGGGGCCGACCTCGGGCAGGGAGCCCGCACCGATCACCTGGAACTCCGGGGGCACCGGGATGGTGTTGGACTTGCCGATGAACTGGTTGAGGCCGCGGAAGAAGAGCATGCCGGCGAGGGTGACGATGAACGCCGGGATGCCGATGTGGGCGGTCCACCAGCCCTGCCAGGCACCGATGAGGGCGCCGAAGGCCAGGCCCAGCAGGATCGCGAGGATCCAGTGCAGGCCCCACTCCTTCATCGCCATGGCCACCACGATCCCCACGGCCGCGGAGACCGAGCCGACCGAGAGGTCGATGTGGCCGGCGATGATGACCATGACCATGCCGATGGCGAGGACGAGGATGTGGGCGTTGCCGCGGATGATGTTGTTGACATTGTCCGGGGTCAGCGTGAGGCCATCGGTGCTCCACTGGAAGAACGCGATGAGGAACACGAGGGCACCGATCATGCCCAGCTGGCGGATGTCGCCGCCGAACAACTTCTTGATGAAGCTCATGGAACTTGACTCCTCGTAGGGTGCGGGTCAGGAGGCCTGCTCGGCGGCGACCGAGCTGCTCGATGTCTTGGTCATCAGGCGCATGAGGGACTCCTGGTCGGCCTCCGCCTTGTCGAGCACGCCGGTGATGGCGCCCTCGAAGATCGTGTAGATGCGGTCGGAGAGACCCAGCAGCTCGGGCAGCTCCGAGGAGACGACGATGACGCCCTTACCGGCGGCAGCAAGTCGCTGGATGATCCCGTAGATCTCGAACTTGGCACCCACGTCGATGCCACGGGTCGGCTCGTCGAGGATGAGCAGCTCGGGCTCGGTGAAGAGCCACTTCGCGAGGACGACCTTCTGCTGGTTGCCGCCGGAGAGCTTGGCGACCCCCTCGTCCACGTTGGGTGTCTTGGTGCGCAGTTCGACGCGGAACTTCTCCGCGGCGGCGTACTCCTCGAGGTTGCTCACGACCATGTTGTGCGTGATCTGCTTGAGCTCGGCGCTGACCGTGGTCGTCTTGATGTCGTCGAGGAGGTTCAGGCCCAGCGTCTTGCGGTCCTCGGTGACGTAGGCGATGTTGGCGTCGATGGCGTCGGAGACGCTCTTGAGGTGCAGCGGCTTGCCGTCCATGATCATCTCGCCGCTGAGCCAGGTGCCGTAGGACCGACCGAAGATCGAGCGCATGAGCTCGGTGCGCCCGGCGCCCATGAGCCCGGCGAAGCCGACGATCTCGCCGCGGCGGACGAAGAAGCTCGAGTTCTTGCACACGAGCCGGTCGGTGCGGGTCGGGTGCTGGACGTTCCAGTTCTTGATCTCGAAGAAGACCTCGCCGATCTGGGGCGTGTGCTCGGGGAAACGCGACTCGAGGTCGCGCCCGACCATGCCGCGGATGATCCGGTTCTCGTCGACGCCGTCCTCCTTGACGCGCAGCGTCTCGATGGACTTGCCGTCGCGGATGATGGTGATCGAGTCCGAGATCTGCTCGATCTCGTTGAGCTTGTGGCTGATCATGATGCAGGTCACGCCCTTGGAGCGCAGGCCGTCCATGATCGCGAGCAGGTGCTGGGAGTCGTTCTCGTTGAGGGCGGCCGTCGGCTCGTCGAGGATGAGCAGCTTGACGTTCTTGGAGAGGGCCTTGGCGATCTCCACGAGCTGCTGCTTGCCGACGCCGATGTCCTTGATCTTGGTGCTCGGGTCCTCGCTGAGGCCGACCCGGGCGAGCAGCTCGACCGCGCGCTGACGGGTGGCGACCCAGTCGATGACGCCGCGCTGGGCCTGCTCGTTGCCCAGGAAGATGTTCTCGGCGATCGACAGCTCGGGGATGAGCGCGAGCTCCTGGTGGATGATGACGATGCCGGCGTGCTCCGAGTCGCGGATGTTGGAGAACTGCACCGGCTTGCCGTCGAAGAACATCTCACCGGTGTATGACCCGGTGGGCCAGACGCCGGAGAGGACCTTCATGAGGGTCGACTTGCCGGCACCGTTCTCGCCGCAGATCGCGTGGATCTCGCCCCGCTTGACGACCATGGACACGTCGGAGAGGGCCTTGACGCCCGGGAACTCCTTGGTGATGTTGCGCATCTCGAGGATGACCTGGCCCGCAGGTACGCCCGCCCCGCCTGCTGCCTGCTGCTCTGAAGTCGCCACCGGGGCGTCACCTCCACGTCGAGGAATTGTTGCTTGGGTGAACTTATTGCGAACTCGCCAATTGCGCAAGCATTCCGGGATCTGTCTCGTGCTACGAAACGGTCACGGTTCGCGCGGCCCACGACGAGGGGGCCTCGAGCACCCGCTCGAGGACGCTGAGCGCCGCGCCGTGCAGGGTGGCCAGGTCCTCGACGGCGGCCCGCTCCAGGCGGGTCGGCGCCCACCGCGCACCGAGGACCCGACGCCCGAGTTCCTCGCGGATGTCGCGGGCGACGAGGTCGAAGATCGAGGCGTAGAAGCCGCCGAGCACCACGGTGTCCACGTCGACGATGTTCACCATCGTCGCCGCCGCGACCCCCACGGCACGGGCCGCTTCCTCCAGGGCCCGCTGGGGGCCCTCCGTGCCCGACCCGCCCCCTCGGGCCGCCTCCACGAGTGCGTCGAGGCCGGCGGTCGGCGGGAGCCCGGCCCGACGCAGCAGGGCCGGCCGGCCGGCATACTGCTCGAGGCAGCCATTGGCCCCACAACTGCACTCCGGACCCCGGGGGTCCACCGTCGAGTGGCCCACCTCGCCGCCCCACCCGTTCAGGCCGGTCGCCGGGGCCCCGGCGCGCACGACGGCGCCACCGATGCCGACGAACCCGCCGATGTAGACGAAGTTCTGCTCGTGCGTGGGCTCCTCGAGCATCCGCGCCCGACCCCGGATCTCGGCCCGCGCCGCGAGGTCGGCGTCGTTCCCGGCCGTCCACGGCAGGTGCGGCAGGCCGCTCTCGGCCCGCAACCGCTCCACGACGGGGACATCCCGCCACCCGAGGTTCGGGGCGAAGCGGACCAGTCCGGTGCTGTGCTCGATGAGACCGGGTATGCCGACCGCGACCCCGGCCGGGCGCATGCCCGCCGCGCAGGCGTCGTCGACGACGCCCCGCACGAGGGCCCCGAGGCGGGCGAGCACCGCCTCCGGGTCGCTGCCGGCGAAGTCGCCCTCCACGAGGTGCTCGCGCACGGGGAGTCCGGTCAGGTCGAGGACGGTGACGCCGATGTGGTCGACGGCCACCTCGGCCCCGACGCCGACGACGGTGCGTGGAGCCGGGCTGAGGGGGACTCCGGGCCGTCCGGCGCCCTCGCCCAGGCGCGGGGTCAGCTCGGTGACGAGGTCGGCGTCGATGAGGGTCTCGACGAGGTCGGAGACGGTGGCGCGCGTGAGCCCCGTGTGCTGGGCGACCTTGGCCCGGGTGAGGGGCCGCGTGGGCTCGAGGATCGTGGAGAGGACCAGGGAGAGGTTGTGCTCGCGGACGAGGTCCTGGCGCGCCGGGCCGCCAGCCCATGTCGACCCCCGCGATGGCCTCGTCATGGACGAACGATAACCCGCATCGGAGCATTTGTTCAGGGGGCTGGCGAAATGACTTCGAGACTGGCCGTGGGTGGCCGATATCCTGTCCGGGTCGTCCTCCCCCCACCCCGTCCTGGAGTCCGCCCGTGGCCATGCGCATGTCGTCCCTGTTCCTGCGAACCCTTCGCGAGAACCCCGCGGACGCCGAGGTCCCGAGCCACCAGCTGCTCGTGCGCGCGGGCTACATCCGGCGGGTCTCGCCGGGCATCTACACCTGGCTGCCGCTCGGCCTGAAGGTGCTCCGGCGCGTCGAGGAGATCGTGCGCGAGGAGATGGATGCCATCGGCGCGCAGGAGCTGCTCTTCCCGGCCCTCCTCCCGAGGGAGCCCTACGAGGCCACCGGTCGATGGACTGAGTACGGCCCCAACGTCTTTCGGCTCAAGGACCGCAAGGAGGGCGACTACCTCCTGGGTCCCACCCACGAGGAGATGTTCACCCTCGCGGTCAAGGACATGTACTCCTCGTACAAGGACCTGCCGGTCAGCCTCTACCAGATCCAGACGAAGTACCGCGACGAGGCTCGTCCCCGCGCCGGCATCCTCCGGGGCCGCGAGTTCGTCATGAAGGACTCCTACTCCTTCGACATCGACGAGGCCGGCCTCGACAAGAGCTACCAGCTCCACCGGGACGCCTACGTCCGGATCTTCGACCGGCTCGGCTTCCACTACGTCATCGTCCAGGCGATGGCCGGGGCGATGGGTGGCAGCAAGTCCGAGGAGTTCCTGGCCACCGCCGACAACGGCGAGGACACCTATGTTCGGTGCCCGAACTGTGCGTATGCCGCGAACGTCGAGGCCGTGCAGGTCGCCGCCCCCGAGGTCACCGACGCCGCCACGGCCCCGCCGGCGCACGACGAGGCCACCCCCGATGCGGCCACGATCGCCACCCTCGTCGACCGGCTCAACGAGCTGGTCCCCGGCACCTCGCCGCACGGTGGCCCGTGGGCCGCGACCGACACCCTCAAGACGGTCGTGGTCATGCTTGTCCACCCCGACGGCACCCGCGAGCCGCTGGCCATGGGCATCCCCGGCGACCGGGAGGTCGACGAGAAGCGACTCGGCGCCCAGGTCGACCCGGCCCGCGTGGAGGCCTTCGAGGAGAAGGACTTCGCTGCCTACCCCACCCTCGTCAAGGGCTACATGGGGCCGCGAGCCCTGGGTTCGGCCAGTGCCTCCGGCATCCGCTTCCTCGTCGACCCCCGCGTCGTCGACGGCACCCGCTGGGTCGCCGGTGGCAACGCCCCGGGCGTGCACACCGTCGACCTCGTCGCCGGTCGGGACTTCGTCGCCGACGGCGTCATCGAGGCGGCCGAGGTGCGTCCGGGGGACCCGTGCCCGTCGTGCGGCACCGGCCTGGAGGCCGCCCGCGGCATCGAGATGGGCCACATCTTCCAGCTCGGCACCAAGTACGCCGAGGCGCTAGACCTCAAGGTGCTCGACGAGTCCGGCAAGCTGCGCACGGTGATCATGGGTTCCTACGGTGTCGGCGTCTCGCGCGCCGTCGCCTGCATCGCCGAGGGGAACCACGACGAGCTCGGCCTGCTGTGGCCGCGCAACATCAGCCCCGCCGACGTCCACCTCGTGGCGACCGGCAAGGACCGCACCCGTGCCCCCCAGGTCTTCGAGACCGCCGAGGTGCTCACCCGTGAGCTCGAGGCCGCCGGCCTGACGGTGCTCCTCGACGACCGCGAGAAGGTCAGCCCCGGAGTGAAGTTCAAGGACTCCGAGCTCATCGGCGTGCCCACAATCGTGGTCGTCGGCAAGTCCCTCGAGAACGGCGTGATCGAGATCAAGGACCGTCGCAGCGGCGAGCGGCGCGAGGTCCCGGTGGCCGAGGCCGTCGCCGAGCTCGTGGCCGAGGTGCGTGGCTGACATCGCGGCCGCGCAGGGGGAGCAGGCACCCGGGCACCCGCCGGTCCGCCGGCCGCTGCATGCCGTGATCTTCGACTGGGGTGGCACCCTCACCCCGTGGCACGACGTCGACCTGCCCGAGCAGTGGCGCGTCTTCGCCCGGGAGATCCATGGGGTCCCGGTCACCTCGGACGCCGTGTCCGAGGCCGACCTGGACCACGCGCACGAGCTCGCCGACCGGATCCTCGCCGCCGAGGGGCAGGCCTGGGCGCGCGGTCGGACCGAGCACTCGAGCGCCGACCTCGCCGCGATCCTCGAGGCCGCGGGCGTCGACCCGACCCATGAGCGGCACTTCCTCGCCCTGGCCGCCTACCGCCGCTTCTGGGAGCCCCACACCCACACCGACCCTCAGGTGCGGCCACTCTGGGAGGGCCTGAGGGCCCGGGGGCTCAAGGTCGGCGTCCTCTCCAACACCATCTGGTCCCGGGACTACCACCGTGAGGTCTTTGCCCGCGACGGCGTGCTCGACCTCATCGACGGCGACGTCTACTCCAGCGAGATCCCCCATGTGAAGCCCCACCCGGAGGCCTTCCGCGCGGCCTGCCGCGTCCTCGACGTCGACCCACGCCACACGGCATACGTCGGTGACCGCATCTTCGAGGACGTTCACGGGCCGCACCAGGTGGGCATGCGGGCCATCTGGATCCCGCACTCGGACATCCCCGTCGACCAGCGGGTGGACGTCACGGCCATCCCCGACGCCACCGTGCACGAGCTGATCGAGATCCTGGCCGTCGTGGACGGCTGGCTCGGGAGGTGAGTGCCCTCGCGGACCCCACGCCAACGCTCATCGCGGTGGTCGCGGTCGCCGGCTTCGTCGCCGGCTGGGTCGACGCCGTCGTGGGGGGCGGCGGGCTGATCCAGCTGCCCGCCCTCCTGCTGGCCTTCCCCGGCGCGGCACCGGCGCAGTTGCTCGCGACGAACAAGCTGGGCTCGATTGCCGGCACGACGACCGCCTCCATCACCTACTACCGACGGGTGCGCCCGGACCTGCGCACGGCGCTCCCGATGGCCGCCCTGGCCTACCTCGGTGCGGTCGGGGGAGCCTTCATCGGCCTGCACATCCCCAAGAGTGCGTTCAACCCGATCATCCTCGTCCTGCTCGTCGCTGTCGGTGCCTACACCGTCCTCAAGCCCTCGCTCGGGACGGCGACCGCCCTGCGCTGGGACGGTGCGCGGCACACGGCGGCGGCCGCCGGCATCGGCTTCGTCATCGGGGTCTACGACGGCGCCCTCGGCCCTGGGACGGGCTCGTTCATGGTCTTCGCCCTCGTGGGGCTGCTCGGCTACGCCTTCCTCCAGGCGTCGGCCAAGGCCAAGATCGCCAACCTCGCGACCAACCTCGGCGCGCTCACCGTCTTCGCCCCCGGTGGGCACGTGCTGTGGCAGGTCGGCCTGGTCCTCGCCGCCGCCAACCTGCTCGGCGGGTACGCCGGGGCCCGCACCGCGGTGCGACTGGGATCGCGCTTCGTGCGCTGGGTCTTCATCGCCATCGTGAGCGCATTCACGATCCGGATCGGCGGGACCCTGCTCGGGCTCTGGTAGCCGGTCAGGGAGTGGTCAGCCAGCGCACGGCATACGGCTCGAGGACGATGTTGCCGCCGGCGTCCCACTCCAGGGCCGCCCCGCTGAGGTGGTCGACGGACTCCGCGACCCCGTACTCGTGGGCCCGGTGCCCGGGCCAGGTCCGGCGCTGGGCGGTGACATTGTGCAGCCCGACGAAGCGACCGATCGGGTGGTCGCGGACCGTGACGAGGATCCCCGGGTCGTCGACGGGGCCGATGTGGGTCTCGACACCCGCATGGAGGTGGGGCAACGCGGCGCGCGCCTCCCCGAGGTGGACCAGGTCGGTGAACACGCGGTGCGCCACCGTGCCCGGCGTGTGGCGCTCGGCGGCCCGGGCCCGGTCCAGGCGGGGTCGGTGGGCCCAGCGGTTGTCCTCCTCGTGGCCGGGCTCGTCGGCCCAGTGGGGGTCATTGGGTTGGCCGAGCTCGTCGCCGGACCAGATGACCGGCACCCCGCCCCAGCCGTAGATCAGGGCATGGGCCAGGCGCAGGGCATCAGCGGTCAGCGCGATCGCCGCGGTGTCGCCGGACTCCTCGGCCGCCTCGAGCCCGATGAGGGAGGCGGCGGCCCCGCTCGTGCGCCGGTCGTCGGTCGCCGGGTTGTACTGGAAGACCAGGCCCCGGCCCGGGGACCCGGGGAACTCGCCGGCATACCACCGGGCGAGGAAGGACCGGTGGGCGTGACCGCCCAGGCCGACGGCGGCGGCGTCCTCGTCCATGATCGCCCAGCCGATGTCGTCGTGGCAGCGGACGTAGGTCAGCCAGGTGGCCGCGAGCGGCTTCGGGGGCAGGTTGCCGAGGGCATGCGCGGCGAGCCGGACGTCTCGGGCGGCGAGCATCGACCAGATCTGCACCATGAGGCTGTTGTGATAGGCGAGGTCGCTCACCTTGCCGGTGTGCACGCCCGTGCCGAGGTAGGGCAGCAGCTTGGTCGGCGCGACGATGGCCTCGGCCTTGAAGGCCACGCTGGGGCAGACGATCCGGGTCAGCGCCTTGAGCACCTGCGTGATCGAGTGCACCTCCGGCTCGCCCTGGCAGTCGGTGCCCATCCGCTTCCACATGAAGGCGATCGCGTCGAGGCGCAGCACGTCGACGCCCCGGTTCGCCAGCTCGAGGATGATCTGTGCGTACTCGACGAGGACCTCGGGATTGGCCCAGTTGACGTCCCACTGCCACTCGTTGAAGGTCGTCCAGACCCACCCGTCGAGCTCGTCGTCCCAGGTGAAGTTGCCGGGGGCGAAGTCGGGGAAGACCTCGGGCAGCGTGCGCTCGTAGGCGTCGGGGAGCTGCCGGTCGGGGAAGACGTGGAAGTACTCCCGGTATGCCGGGTCGCCGGCTCGCGCTCGCACCGCCCAGTCGTGCTCTCGCGCAACGTGGTTGAGAACGAGGTCCAGGGTCAGACTGATCCCCGCCTCGTGCAGCTCGGTCGCGAGCTCGGCCAGGTCGTCCATCGTCCCGAGGTCGGGCCGGACCGAGCGGTAGTCGGCCACGGCATACCCGCCGTCGTTGTCGCCGTCACGGGGGCGCAGCAGCGGCATGAGGTGGAGGTAGCGCACCCCGAGCTCGCGGAGGTAGGGGATCTGGTCGACGAGGCCGGCGAGGTTGCCGGCGAAGCGTTCGGTGTAGGCGGCGTAGCCCACCATCGAGGGATCCTGCAGCCAGTGCGGAGCCAGCATCCGCTCGAGGTCACGGCTGTGCAGCCCCGGCGAGCGGGCGGCATACGCCTCCTCGGCGAGGTCGACGAGACGCTCTCCGAGGGCCGGGGCCCGCTCCGGACCGTAGAGGTCCACCAGGCCCTCGAGGAGGTCGGGCCACCATCGCACGAGCCGTGCGCGGAACATCTCGGCGGTCGGTCCGCCGCCGTCGACGGCGAGCCGGGACCCGGCGGCGGCCGGGGGAGTGGGGCGAGGAGGAGGCGGCGTCACGAGTGCATTGTGGCGCATCGGTGAAACCGCTTCAGCAGGGATCGCCGAATCGGCTCACGGACGACCCAGATGCCCTTCACAGGTGAGGCATAGCCAGCCTCGGGAGAGTCATCGGCATGACGACGGTCCTGCACCCCCCGACCACTCCGACCCGGAGCGCCGGGCTCGACTCCGCGCCCGTGCGTCGGCCCCGCCGACCTCGCCTGCGGCCGGTGTCACGGTGGTGGCGCGATGCCTCCGGCGCGGCCCTGTGGGGCCTTCTGCTCGCCGTCACCGCGCTGTGGGTCACCGGTGGCGGGGTCGGCGAGCTCGCCACCCTCGGTGGGGCACTGACCTCGCTCGGGCGCCTGACCGGCCTGGTGTCCTCGGCGCTGCTGCTGGTGCAGGTCTTCATCATGGCGCGCGTGCCGCGGGTCGAGCAGGCCTGGGGCCAGGACGAGCTGGTCCGCACCCACCGGCTCGTCGGCTTCACCTCGTTCAACCTCATGGTCGCCCACATCGTCCTCATCACCCTGGGCTATGCCGCCGGCACGAGCGCCGGCCTCTGGGGCACCGTGGTCGACCTCGTCGTGAACTACCCGGGCATGCTGCTCGCCGTGGCCGGCACGGTCGCCCTCGTCATGGTCGTCGTCACCTCGGTGAAAAAGGCGCGGGCCAGGCTGCGCTACGAGTCGTGGCACCTGATCCACCTCTACGGCTACCTCGGCGCCGGCCTGGCCCTGCCGCACCAGCTGTGGACCGGCGCGGACTTCCTCTCCAGCCCGGTCGCCACGGCCTTCTGGTGGACCCTGTATGCCGTGTGCGCCGGCTCCGTCGTCGCCTTCCGCGTGCTGCTCCCGCTCTGGCGGTCGCTGCGTGCCCCGATCCGCGTCCTCGACGTCCGCCATGACGCAGCGGACGTCACCACGGTCACCGTGGGTGGCCGTGGCGTGAAGCGGCTCGCGGTGCGCGGCGGCCAGTTCTTCAACTGGCGCTTCCTCGACGGCCCCGGGTGGACCCGGGCCAACCCCTACTCCCTGTCGGCGGCCCCCGACGGCTCGACCCTGCGCATCACCGCGGCCCACGTCGGCGAGGGGTCGGCGCGACTGGCCACGCTGCGGCCGGGCACCCGGGTCCTCCTCGAGGGTCCCTACGGTCGGCTCCACGCCGACGCCCGGCGCACGGACAAGGTGCTCCTCATGGGCTCGGGCATCGGCATCACCCCGATGCGCGCCATCCTCGAGGACCTCCCCGCGGGGGTCGATGTCACCGTCGTCCACCGGGTCCGGGACCGGGGGAGCGCCGTGCTGGCCGCCGAGCTGTCGGCGCTGGCCCGGGTGCGCGGCGCCCGCTACGTCCTCGTCGAGGGGCCTCGGGTGCGGGAGCGCGCCTCGTGGCTCCCGGCCCAGGCCGCCGACCTCACCGACGCCCAGGCTCTTTGCCAGCTCGTGCCGGATCTCGCCGAGCGCGATGTCTACGTCTGCGGCTCACCCGGGTGGATGGACGCCGTCCTGGCTGCGGCCAGGGGCGGGGGTGTCCCGGCCGAGCAGCTCCACGCCGAACGCTTCAGCTACTGAGCCCCACCGAACCCGCCCCCACGAGACCGACCTCGACACCGACCCGCTTCAGGCAAGGACACCCGGACATGCGACGTATCACCTACTGGCTGCTCAGCACCGTGAGCGCCCTCGTGCTGCTCTTCAGCTACCACACCTCCACGAGCGCCAAGGCGGCCACCAGCATCTCGACGCCGGCCGCGCAGGCCGACACCGACACCACGGCCACCGCCAGCGGCACCAGTGGCACGGGGAGCGCGTCGGGCGCGACGAGCGACACGAGTGCGTCCTCGACCGCCACGACGCCCTCCACCACCACGACGCCCTCGACCACCACGGCAGCCGCCACGATCTACGACGGTGACGTCATCTCGACGAGGTACGGCAACGTCCAGGTCCAGATCACCGTCGAGAACGGCAAGATCACCAAGTCGATCGTCCTGCAGGTGCCGTGGAGCAATGGCAAGGACCAGCAGATCAACAGCCGCGCCGTCCCGACCCTGAACAGCGAGGCGGTCGCGAGCCAGAGCTCCTCGATCGACATGGTCTCGGGCGCGACCTACACCTCCGAGGGCTACATCCAGTCGCTGCAGTCCGCGATCGACCAGGCACACCTGTGATCACCGCCGAGATCCCGGTCCGCCGCCACACGCAGCCCGGCGCCCTGCCCGTGCTCGGCCGCAAGGCCTTCGTCGAGCAGGTCATGGGCCTGCCCATCTCGATCCACGTCCGGGCCACCGAGCCGACGAGCCCCGACATCGCGGCCGCGGCCGACCGTGCCTTCGCCCACCTGAGGTTGGCCGACCGGATCTTCTCGACGTGGCGGTCCGACTCCGACCTGCTGCGGCTCCAGCACGGCGAGCTCGCCGTCGACGACGCCCACCCGTGGCTCGCCGAGGTGGTCGAGTTGTGCCTCGAGGCCGAGGAGCGCACGGACGGTCTCTTCCGCGCGTGGCGGTCCCGGGAGTCAGGCCGACCGGTCTTCGACCCGACCGGCCTGGTCAAGGGGTGGGCCGTCGTCGGCGCCGCCGCCCACCTCGAGACGGTGCCGGACATCGCGTGGTGCCTGGGTGCCGGTGGCGACATCGCGGTCGGGGTCGGTCGCGGCATGCACGACGTGGACCCGGTGTGGCGGATCGGCATCGAGGACCCGCGTGACCGTCGTCAGGTGACCGACGTGGTCACCCTCTCCCGCGGTGGCATCGCCACCTCCGGAGCCGCGGCACGGGGAGCCCACGTGAGCGACCCGCGCACGGGCCGGGGCATCGATCGGGCGGGGTCCGTGACGGTCACCGGCCCCGACCTGATGTGGGCCGACGTCTGGGCGACCGCTGCCTGGGTGGACCCCACCGAGGCCGCGCGGCTCCTCGCCTCGCGCGACCCCGCCTTCCGCCTGCTCACCCACTGACCCGGGCGAGTCCGCGTGCGGGAGTGGGAGGCTGTGCCCATGGGTCGCCACCGCTTCAGCCAGGTCGATGTCTTCTCCTCCGTCCCGCTGATGGGCAATGCGCTGGCGGTCATCCACGACGCCGACGACCTCAGCGAGCGCACCATGGCCGCGATGGCCCGCTGGACCAATCTGTCGGAGACGACCTTCCTGTGCCGCCCGACCGACCCTCGCGCCGACTACCGGGTGCGCATCTTCACCAAGGGCGGTGAGCTGCCCTTCGCCGGCCACCCGACTTTGGGCAGCGCCCACGCCTGGCTGGCGGCCGGGGGCTCACCCGCGCGCCAGGACGTCGTCGTGCAGGAGTGCGGTGCGGGTCTCGTGCCGGTGCGGCACGCAGGGCGACTGGCCTTCGCCGCACCGCCCTTGAGGCGCTCCGGTCCGGTCGACGCAGAGCTGCGCGCCCGCGTCCTTCGCGTCAACGGCCTCGACCCCGAGGACGTCGTCGACATGGCCTGGGTCGACAACGGGCCCGGCTGGATCGGTGTCGAATTGCGTTCCGCGGAAGCCGTGCTCGCTGCGACGGCCGACGCCGCGGCATACGACGGGTTGAAGGTGACGCTCATCGGTCCGTATGCCGCCGACGTCGCCTCCCAGCGCGGCACGGACGTGGAGGTGCGCGCCTTCTATGCGGACGGGCGCGACTTCTCCGAGGACCCCGTGACCGGCTCGGCCAATGCCGGACTCGCGCAATGGCTCATCGGTGCCGGTCGGCTGCCCGAGCGGTACATCGCCGGCCAGGGGCAGGTCATCGACCGCGACGGTCGCATCCACGTCGAGCGCATCGGCGCGGACACCTGGGTGGGTGGGGACGTCTGCACCCTCGTCTCGGGCCACCTGGACCTGCCGGACGCCTGATGCGCCACGACGTCAGGCGGATCCACCGGGAGCTGTACGCACCTCCGAGCAGCGACTTCGTCGAGGTCGTCGTGCCGCCACAGCGCCATCTCGCGATCGACGGGCACGGCGACCCGAACCTCGAGCCCGCCTATCGCGCGGCGGTCGAGTCGCTCTACACCGCGGGGTATGCCGTGCGCGCGGCCCTCAAGGAGCGCACCGGCGCCGACTTCGTCGTCGGCCCGCTCGAAGGACTGTGGTCCAGCCCTGACCCCACCACCTTCGTCGAGCGCCGCAAGAGTGCGTGGGACTGGACGATGTTGATCCCGTTGCCCGAGGCCGTGTCCGAGGTCGACATCGCGGGTGGGCTGGAACGCGCGGCGCGGCGTCGGCCCGAGGGCCCCGTCCTGGCCCGCCTGCACCACGAGGTGATGCCGGCCCGTGGCCTGGAGTTCAACGGGCCGCACCACGAGATCTACCTCGGCGACCCTCGCCGGATGGCGCCAGAGCGGCTCAAGACCGTTCTGCGGCAACCAGTTCGCTAGTCGTCCAACGCCTTCGTCAGGGCGATGTGATGGGAGAGCTCAGCCTCGTCGCCCAGCGCCGACGTCCAGCTCACCTCGAGGCCGGCGCGCAGCAGGGTCCACCCGAAGGCCGCATCGAGGTCGATCCCCGCCGCCTCGGCGGCGATCGCGACCCGGCGACGCATCGCCGACCGGAAGGTCCGCCCGTCCAGGTCGCCGGCGCGGTTGCTGAGCAGGGGCAGCAGCTCGAAACCGGGATGGCCGCGCAGGGGCTTGGGGTCGATCGCGCGCCATCGACCCTCTGCGTCGGCGAGAACGTTCTCGTAGTGCAGGTCCGTGTGCAGCAGTAGGTGCGGGCCGGGTTCTCGGGCCAGGTCCGCGAAGAGGCCGCGCGTCCGATCGGCGATCCGGCGTGGGACGGCGGGCCGTTGCGCCATGCGTTCGAGGTGTGGGCCGAGGTATGCCGTGAGCTCGGGGAAGGCCGGGGTTGCAGGCACGTTGAGGCGTCGCAGCAGTGCGCCGACCTCCTGGCAGGCCTCATCGATGGCCACACCGCGCAGGTCGGTGTCGGCATGGAGTCGCTCGAGGAGGAGCAGGCCCTCGGTGGGGTCGGCGGCATGGAGTCGCACCGCCGCCTGACCGCCCCAGACCTTGAGGGCGAGGTGCTCGGTGGCCATCTCCGGGTGCGGCCAGATGACCTTGAGTGCCCGCGCATGGCCGCCCTGCCTGACCGGCAGCACCACGGCCGTCCACCCGGTGCGGGGCTCCCCGTCGACCTCGAGCTGCCAGCGGGCCAGCGCATCCCTGATCCGGCGCGGCACGGTCCGCACCCAGTCCGCCCCCGCGGGGCCGCCGTCCGCGGGGTAGGACTCGACGCGGGTGACCCAGGCAGGGGGAAGCTCGAGCTCCCTCACGTCAGGCCGGGGAAGGCTTGCAGCGCCCCTCCCCAGGCGTGGGTCTGCAACTCGATGTCGGCGAGCTCGTCAGGGACGTACGCCCAGGCGGGGGCCAGGGATCGGGCATCGAGCGTGGCCAGGTGCGCGCCGTAGGCCGCCCGCAGCCCGGTCATGGTGTGCTCGGCGAGCCGGGCGGCATCCTCGGGGGAGCTGACCGGGAAGGGAAGCACGACCGAGACCGGCAACTCCGTGGCCATTCCCTGGAGGCCATCGCCCCACCGGCCGACCAGGCGGTCGAGCCACGCGGTCGTCGCGACCGCGCGAGAGCGCTGGCTCGTCGGGGAGCTCTCCTTCGGGGAGCGCACCACGACCACGTCGAACAGCCTCCGCGCACGGTGCGCCACCTCGAGGACCGGCCCGAGCGTGGCGGGTGCGTGCTCCGAGGAGCTCGTGCTCGTCGGGTCGAACGGGATGACCGATCCCGGTGCCGGGCCCGTGGGGTCGAGGAGCGAGGCGGCGGCGAGGCGTTGCCCCATCAGGCTGAGGACGGTCGGTCCCAGGGTGACGTCAACGGCCTGCAGGTCGCGCACCGCCTCCACGGCCCGTCGCTCGGCTGCCGCGAGGGACGTCGTGCTCGGTGGGGCGGTGGATGACGTGTCAGCAGCATCCTCAGCCGCAGCGACGACCCGCTCCGGGACCCCGCCCCGCCGGAGCGCATCGGCCACGGTCAGGGCCTGGGTCGTGTGCAGGCCGGCGAGCGTGGGAGCGGGCTCCTGCGTGAGGCTCGCTGCCTCCCGGGCCAGTGCCAGGGTACTGCCGACGAGGGCGAGCAGAGCCGCCTCGCCGGGCACCTTGGCGCGGCGTGGCACCAGGGGGAGCTCCGGGGCGTCCTCCTCGAGCCGGACCCCGCAGCCGGTCAGTCCGAGGATCCCGCCGAGGAGGGCCGCCCCGGTGACGACGCGTCGCGTCGGTCCGGTGCTCGGAGGCGCTCCAGCAGGCATGTCCGGCATCCTTTCACGGCTGCACCCTCCCCTCGAGGTGACCTAGAGTGGTGCTCCCGCGGGCCCGATGGTCCCGGCCCAACTGCAGAGAGAGGACGCGACATGGCCAGCACCGACCGGTTGACCCCCGTCGTCGTCCAGGCCCTCCACGGGAGCGGCTTCGTGCTCGAGGGCATCTCCCTGACCCCGGCCGGGCGCCGCACCGTCGTGCGCGTCACCGTCGACCGCGACCTCGTCGACCGCGATGTCGTCGACACCCCGAGTGAGCCGCTGTCGCTGGACGATGTCGCGGAGGCGACCCACCTGGTCAGTGCGGCGCTCGACGACTCCGACGCCATGGGCGAGGCCCCCTACACCCTCGAGGTCAGCTCCTACGGCGTGAGCCGCCCCCTCGTGGAGCGACGGCACTACGCGCGCAACGTCGGCCGGCTGGTGACCTTCCGGGGGGAGGGCGAGCCGGTGACGGGGCGCATCCGATCGGTCGACCGCGCTGCGGTCACCATCGAGGTCCCCGCGCACGGCAAGACCCCCGCCCGCACCGACACCCTGGACCTGGCGACGATCCGAGAAGGTGTGGTCCAGATCGAGTTCAACCGCCCGGACGAGGAGTCCACCGGCGAGGACGAGGAGCACTGACCCATGGACATCGACCTGGCCGCCCTGCGGGCCCTCGAGCGCGAGCGGGACGTCTCCCTCGACGTCCTCGTGCCGGCGATCGAGCAGGCGCTGCTCCTGGCCTACCAGCGCACCGAGGGTGCCTACCGCCACGCTCGCGCCGAGCTCGACCGCAAGACCGGCCATGTCGTCATCTGGGCCCGCGAGGAGACGGTGGTCCCCGCCGAGGAGGGCGCGCTCGACGAGGACGGCGAGCCGGCGCGCCCGCGGCGCGAGGTCGGCCCGGAGTTCGACGACACCCCCACCGGCTTCGGCCGCGTCGCGGCCGCCACCGCCCGGCAGGTCATCGTGCAGCGCCTGCGCGACCTGGAGGACGAGGCGATCCTCGGTGACTTCCGCGGGCGCGAGGGGGACGTCGTCGCCGGCGTCATCCAGCAGTCCCCGGACCCGCGGCACGTGACCGTCGACTTCGGCACCGTCGAGGGCATCCTGCCCACGGCCGAGCAGGTGCCGGGGGAGAAGTACGTCCACGGCGAGCGCCTGCGCACCTTCGTGGTCAGCGTCAAGCGAGGCCCCAAGGGGCCGATCATCGGGCTCTCGCGCACCCACCCGAACCTCGTCCGGCGGCTCTTCGCCCTCGAGGTCCCGGAGATCGCCGACGGCAGCGTGGAGATCGCCGCGCTGGCGCGCGAGGCGGGGCACCGCACCAAGATGGCGGTGCGCTCCAAGGTCCCCGGCCTGGGCGCCAAGGGCGCCTGCATCGGGCCGATGGGCTCCCGCGTGCGGGCTGTCATGGCCGAGCTCCACGGCGAGAAGATCGACATCGTGGACTGGAGCGAGGACCCGGCGGAGTTCATCGCCGCCGCCCTCAGCCCGGCCCGGGTCAACTCGGTCGAGATCGTGGATCGCGCGACGAAGTCGGCCCGCGTCGTCGTGCCCGACTACCAGCTCTCCCTCGCGATCGGTCGTGAAGGGCAGAACGCCCGCCTCGCGGCCAAGCTGACGGGATGGCGGATCGACATCCGACCGGACAACGCGCCCCCGGCCGCTGGGCACGACGCGTGACCCGGACGCGCTAGAATGGGCGGGTCCGACCGGACTGGAACCCGTTCTCCGGCTGTCGGCACGAGCATCCCGGTTCCCCGTGAGCCGGTGCGCACGTGCATCGGCTGTCGTGGCACGGATAGCTGGTCGGCACTTCTGCGAGTGGTCGCCGAGTCGGCCGCGGTCCCGGGTCCCGTGCCCGTGGTCGTGACACCCGACCCGCGGCACCGATCCGGAGGGCGTGGCGCCTGGCTGCACCCCACGGTCGCGTGTTGTGAACTGGCTCTCCGACGCCGGGCCTTCGCCCGGGCGCTGCGTGTCAGCGCCCCGGTCGATGCCGGTGCCGTCATGGCCTTCGTCACCGCCCACTCGCAGGCAGATGTCCGTCCGATGGGAACCGAAAGCGGGTTTGACGCTGATGAGCGCCCGATGAGTACTCAGCAATGAGCACCACCCAGCAGTAACGACGGTCCGCGCCACCCCGGCCTGGACCCGAAAAGGAGAAACGTGTCCAAGGTCCGTGTGAGCGCACTCGCCAAGGAGCTCGGAGTCACCAGCAAGGTGCTCCTCGAGCGACTCAACGAGATGGGCGAGTACGTCAAGAGCGCAAGCTCGACGGTCGAGGCGCCGGTGGTCCGGCGTGTCAAGGAGAAGTACCCCGTGCAGGCGCCCGCCGAGAAGGCGGCGCCCGCCCCCGCGGCGAAGGCTCCTGCCTCCGCGGCTCCCGCAGCCGCTCCCAGTGCCCCGGCACCGGCAGCGCCCGCTCCCGCAGTCCCGGCAGCACCGGCGGCCTCCGCGCCGCCCGCCCCGGCACCGAGTGCGCCCGCTCCGGCCGCGCCGGCTCCGAGCGCGCCCACTCCGGCGCCGTCCGCGCCCGCAGCCCCGGCCGCCGCGTCGCCGGCTGCCCCGGCGGCGCGCGAGGCCGGCTCCGGCTCCGCCGCCACGCCCGGTGCCCCGCGCCCGGGCACCCGTCCCGGCCAGCCGCGTCCGGGCAACAACCCGTTCGCTCCCAGCCAGGGCATGGGTCGTCCGCCCCGTGAGGGCGGCGCCGGCACGGCGGCTCCCCGCCCCGGCAACAACCCGTTCGCCCCCAGCCAGGGCATGCCGCGACCGCCGGCTGGTCGCGGAGCACCCGGTCCGCGTCCCGGCGGCCCGCGGCCGAGCCCGGGCATGATGCCGGGCCGGTCGGCGGTGGCTCGTCCCGGTGAGCGCCCGGCGCGCCCCGGTGCTCGCCCCGGTGCCGGCGCTCGGCCCGGCGCTCCCGGGGCCGGCGGCTTCGCCGGTCGTCCCGGTGGTGGCGGCTTCGGTGGTCGTCCCGGTGGTGGCCCCGGTGGTCGGGGTGGCACACAGGGTGCCTTCGGTCGCGGTGGCGGCCGTCCCCAGCGGGGTCGGAAGTCCAAGCGTGCGAAGCGCATGGAGTTCGAGGAGATGCAGGCACCCACGATCGGTGGCGTGACCGTTCCCCGCGGGGACGGCACCACGATCGTGCAGGTCCGGCAGGGTGCCTCGCTCACCGACTTCGCCGACAAGATCAACGCCAACCCGGCGTCGTTGGTCACCGTGCTGTTCCACCTCGGTGAGATGGCGACGGCGACCCAGAGCCTGGACGAGGACACCTTCAAGGTCCTCGGATCCGAGCTCGGCTACGACATCCGCATGGTCACGCCCGAGGAGGAGGAGAAGGAGCTCTTCGACTCCTTCAACATCGACCTCGAGATCGGCATCGAGGGTGAGGACGACGAGGACCTGGAGGCTCGCCCGCCGGTCGTCACCGTCATGGGTCACGTCGACCACGGCAAGACCCGCCTGCTCGACGCCATCCGCAATGCCAACGTGCAGGGCGGCGAGGCCGGTGGCATCACCCAGCACATCGGCGCCTACCAGATCCGCAAGGAGCACGAAGGCATCGAGCGGCCGATCACCTTCATCGACACCCCCGGTCACGAGGCCTTCACGGCCATGCGTGCCCGTGGTGCCAAGGTGACCGACATCGCGATCCTCGTCGTCGCCGCCGACGACGGCGTCATGCCGCAGACCATCGAGGCGCTCAACCACGCCCAGGCCGCGGACGTGCCGATCGTCGTCGCCGTCAACAAGATCGACGTCGAGGGCGCGAACCCGAGCAAGATCCGCCAGCAGCTCACCGAGTACAACCTCGTGGCCGAGGAGTACGGCGGCGACACGATGTTCGTCGACGTCTCGGCCAAGCAGGGCATCAACATCGACGAGCTCCTCGAGGCCGTCCTCCTCACGGCGGACGCCGCGCTCGACCTGCGCGCCAACCCGGACAAGGACGCCCGAGGCGTCGCGATCGAGGCCAACCTCGACCGTGGCCGAGGTGCGACCGCGACGGTGCTCATCCAGAGCGGCACGCTGCGCGTCGGGGACGCCATCGTCACCGGCAGCTCCTACGGCCGCGTGCGCGCCATGCTCGACGAGCACGGTGCGCAGGTCGCCGAGGCGCTGCCCTCGCGGCCGGTCCAGGTGCTCGGCCTGTCCTCGGTGCCGCGCGCCGGTGACACCTTCGTGGTGGCCCCGGACGACCGCACGGCCCGCCAGATCGCCGAGAAGCGTGAGGCCAACGACCGTCAGGCCTCGCTGGCCAAGGCCCGCAAGCGGATCTCGCTCGAGGACCTCAACCAGGCGCTCGCCGCGGGCAAGGTCGACACGCTCAACCTCATCCTCAAGGGCGATGTCTCCGGTTCCGTCGAGGCCCTGGAGGACGCGCTCCTCCAGATCGACGTGGGCGACGACGTCGACCTGCGGATCATCGACCGCGGTGTCGGTGCCATCACGATGAACAACATCAACCTCGCGATGGCCTCGAACGCGATCATCATCGGCTTCAACGTGCGCGCGGAGGGGCAGAACGCCGACTACGCCGAGCGCGAGGGTGTCGAGATCCGCTACTACTCGGTCATCTACCAGGCGATCGAGGAGATCGAGGCGGCGCTCAAGGGCATGCTCAAGCCGGAGTTCGAGGAGGTCGAGCTCGGCACGGCCGAGATCCGCGAGATCTTCCGGTCGAGCAAGTTCGGCAACATCGCCGGCTCGATCGTCCGCAGTGGCGAGATCCGTCGTGGCTCCAAGGCGCGGATCACCCGCGACGGTGTCGTCATCGCGGAGAACGTCGAGATCGCCGGCCTGCGCCGGTTCAAGGACGATGTCGTCGAGGTCCGCGAGGGCTACGAGTGCGGCATCAACCTGGGGTCGCACAACGACCTCCAGCTCGGCGACCTGATCGCCACCTACGAGATGCGCGAGAAGCCGCGCGCCTGACGCACGGCACCTCCGCACGGTGAGCGGGCGGCATACGGAGAGCTTCCGTATGCCGCCCGCTTCCGTATGCCGTCCGCTCACCGACCGTTGGCCGCGCCCCGGAGTGGACATCTTTCCGTGCTGGGACACGGAAGGATGTCCACTCCGGGCGCCCTCGCGTCAGGCGAACAGACGCTCGCCCAGCAGCTCACCGTCCCGGGCGCCCGGGAGGATCGCGAAGACCGCCGAGCCGACGGGGGTGGTCCAGAGGTTGAGCAGGTCCTTGTCGGCGAGGCGCTGCTGCACCGGCACGAACTGCCGCACCGGGTCGGCCATGAACGCGGCGAAGAGCAGCCCGCTGTCCGAGAGCGATCCCTCGGTCGGCGCGTCGTCGTACGAGTAGGGCCGGCGCAGGAAGCGCTCGTGGGGGGCCATGGCATGAGCCCGTCGCAGGTGGGCGCCGTCGTCGATGACGTGGAAACCCAGCGAGTCCTTGGCGTTCAGGTCCGCGATCGCCGTCGCCGTCGCCCCGGCAGGAGCGGTCACCGGCGCGCCGGTGTCGAGCCGGCGACCGATCGCGTTCTCGCGGGAGAGGCGGTCGACCCGGTCCCAGGTGTCCAGCGTCATCCGGATCCGGCGCAGCACGAGTGCGGAGCCGCCGACCAGCCAGGCCGGGCCCTCGTCGCCGCACCAGAGCAGGCCGGCGTCACGGCCGGCGACCTCCGGTTGCACGGTGCCGTCGACCTGACCCATGAGGTTGCGCATCGGGTGGTGCTCGCCCTCGAAGGGTTCCCGGAAGCCGCGCTGGACCCAGCGCAGGGTGCACAGCGGCTCGATCGCGGTGAGCAGCCGGCGCTGGGCGTGGGCGAGCGTGGTCGGGCTCTCTGCGCACAGCTGGAGGAGCAGGTCGCCACCGGACCAGCGCTCCTCGATCCGGTCGATCGAGAACGCCGGGAGCGGAGCCAGCCACGCGGGCACCGTCGCTCCGGCCCGCGCGACGAGGGCGGGTCCGACACCGACAGTGACGGTGAGTCCCGCCGTGACGGCGGCCAGCTCGGGCTCCTGGTCGGTGACGGGGGCGGCCCCCGTCATGAGGCGTTCGATGTCGTCGGTGAGGACGGTGAAGAGGCGCCGCACCGCGTCGCGGTCGACATCGGGGCGCAGGTCGAGGGCGGCGAACGCGGCATACGTCTGGGGTCGATCGGCGATGCCGCCCTGGTGCTCGCCCCGGAAGGGCCGCACGGACGTGGCCGGGTCCGCGTCCTGGGGCCGGGGCGGGGCACCACGTGGGGAGCCATCGCTCGCGCTCCAGCCGGCCAGGGCGAAGGCGCCGGCGGCCCCGGCGGCGGAGGCGAGCAGCCCCCGCCGCGCGGGACCACCGGTGGTGGTGGCCGTCATTGGCTCGGTGACGGAGTGGGCACGTAGCTCTCCTGCGCACCCGGGAAGGCGCGCACGGAGGCGGTGACCTCCACGGGCCCGCTGTCGGTGTCCAGCGTGAGGGTGACCTCGGAGCCGACCTTGAGCTCTTGGGTCAGGCCCATGACCATGAGGTGGTTCGCGCCCGGCGCGAGCACGAAGGTGCCACCGGCGGGCACGGTGAAGCCGTCCAGGTCCTTCTGCATCTGCATGGTGCCGGAGGCGTTCTTGACGGTCTCGTGCGTCTCCACCATGGAGCCGGCCGGGCTCATGCCGCCGGTGACCTGGATGTCCTTGTCGGTGGCGTTGGTCAGCGTGCCGAAGACACCGGTCATCGACATCGAGCCCGCGGGCATCGAGTCGGTCGACTTGGCCCAGCCGTCGACCAGGGTGAGGGCGGGAGCCGAGGCCGATGCCGAGGCCGTCGAGGCCGCGGGGGTCGAGGTGGCATCGCTCGTGGACGAGCCCGAGCCGCCACAGGCGGCCAGGGTGAGGGTGAGCAGGCCGGCGCATGCGCCGGCCAGGACTGTGCGTGCGTGCATGGGAGTGTTCCTGTCTGACGAGAAGAGAAGCGTGCGGGGGCCGGGCCCGACCCCGACACGGTCGCCGGGTCAGGCCGGAGCGTTGAGCAGTGGGGGAGCACGCCCCCGCAGGCGGTGCAGCAGGACGGAGAGTCTCGCGGCGCTGGTCGGCGGCGCCGACAGCGCCGGGGCCGACGGAAGGGTGATGCGGAGGGCGCGGACCGCCGGCAGCAGGCGCGCCAGCACGGCCCAGAGCGCGCCCTCGCCCTTGGCGAGCAGGACGGCCGTGACGACCAGGGCCACCGCATGGGCTGCGAGCATCGTCGGTGAGGTCATCGACGGTGCGACGAGCGCGTCCAGCCCGGATGCGGGGTGCTCGCCGACCATCGCCACGGAGGCGGTGCCGTGCGCGCGGTGCCCGGACACGGCATACCCGTGCGCGCTCGGCGCCATGAGCGTGAGCAGCGCGTGCACCGCGACCTGGCCCAGCCCCAGCCCGAGCAGCGCCCGGGTGAGCGTCCACCGCACCGCCGTGGCGAGCAGGCCGACGGGCAGCAACAGCACCACGACCGTGAGTAGCGCTGCGGGCGGGAGGCCACCGCCGCCGGCTCCGTGGCCCAGGCCGGCCAGGGCAACGGTGAGGCCGACCGCGAGGCACGCGCGCGCAGCGCGCACCCAGCCGCCGGTCGGTTCCGCCATGGCAGCATCCTCGCACCGGCCGCCGCGCCGCCGAGGAGCAGGTGAGGGAGGACATAGGGTTGTCGGGCACACCAGCCCCCGCACCTCAGGAGGAGACATGGCCGACCCAGCCCGCGCGATGAAGGTCGCGGACCGGATCAAGACGGTGACCGCCGAGGGCCTGGGCCAGGTGATCAAGGACCCGGACCTCGGTTTCGTCACCATCACCGACGTGCGCGTCACCAACGACCTCCAGCACGCCTCGATCTTCTACACCGTGTTCGGCGACGAGAAGCAGCGCGAGCGCACCGCGGCGCTCCTGGCGCAGCACCGCGGCAAGCTCCGCTCGCTCGTGGGCCGCAACCTCGGGATCCGCCTCACGCCCACGATCGAGTTCTTCGCCGACGCCATCCCGGAGAACGCCGCCCACCTCGAGGACCTGCTCGCCAAGGCGCGCGCGAAGGACGCCGAGGTCGCCGGCCTGGCCTCCGGAGCGACGTATGCCGGGGAGGCCGACCCCTACCGCCACCCCGACGAGGACGAGGACGAGGACGAGGACGAGGACGACGGCGACGGGGTGCGCGGGGATGACGACCCGGGCGACGACGTGGGTGGCGCTGCGGCTGCGTCGTCGTGACCGGCCCGGACCCGGTCACCGACGGACTGGTCGTCGTCGACAAGCAGGAGGGCTGGACCAGCCACGACGTCGTCGCGCGCATGCGCCGGCTCGCCGGCACCCGCAAGGTCGGCCATGCCGGCACCTTGGACCCGATGGCGACCGGCGTGCTCGTCCTGGGCGTCGGGCGGGGCACCAAGCTGCTGACCTTCCTCGTCGGGTGCGACAAGGACTACTCCGCGACCATCCGCCTGGGGGCGTCCACCGTGACCGACGACCGCGAGGGCGAGGTCACCGGAGGAGCTCCTGCCCAAGGACTCGCCATCGATCGCATCCGTGAGGGCGTCCGCGCGCTCACCGGCGACATCGTCCAGGTCCCCAGTGCGGTGAGCGCGATCAAGATCGGCGGCGAGCGGTCCTATGCGAGGGTCCGGGCCGGCGAGGACGTCGTCCTGGCCGGGCGGCCGGTGCGCGTCGACGCCTTCGAGGTCGACCAGGTGCACCCCGGGCCCGCCGGTGCTCCAGAGTGCCTCGACCTCGACGTGCGCGTCACCGTCTCGTCGGGCACCTACGTCCGCGCGTTGGCCCGTGACCTCGGCGCCGCGCTCGGTGTCGGTGGGCACCTGACCGCCCTGCGGCGCACACGGGTGGGGAGCTTCGGGCTCGACGGTGCGGCGACCTTGGAGTCCTTGGGGGAGCGCGTCCGCGACGGAGGGTCCCTGCCGATCATCCCGCTCGCCCGGGCGGCGTGCGCTGCGCTGCCCGTGCGTGACCTCGCCGACGACGAGGCGCGCGCGCTGTCCTACGGGCAGCGGATCGCCTCGGCCGGGCCCAGGGCCGACGCGGTGGCCGCAGTGCGCGCGGACGGCGAGCTCGTGGCCATCCTCGACCAGTCCCGTCCCACGACCCGTAGCCGCGTCGTCTTCGCCCCGGCGAGTTCGTAGAGTGTCCCTCGTGCATCGCTGGAGCGAGATCGACCAAACACCCGAGAGCCTGCGGCCCTGCGTCGTCACGATGGGCAACTTCGACGGCGTCCACCGCGGCCACCGGGCGGTGCTCGACCAGCTCCAACGGGTCGGCGCCGCGCACGGCCTGCCCACGGTGGCGGTGACCTTCGACCCCCATCCGCTGGCCGTGCTGCGCCCCGACGTGGCCCCTGAGCTGCTCACCCCGACGCCGATCCGCGACGACCTGCTCGAGGACGCCGGCCTCGACGGCCTCCTCGTGCTGGACTTCACCACGGAGTTCGCCCAGCAGTCGCCGGAGGACTTCGTGCGGGGCACGTTCGTGCGGGGTCTGCAGGCGCGCGCGGTCGTCGTCGGCGTCGATGCCCGCTTCGGCTACCGCAACTCCGGCGATGTCGCCACCTTGCGTGACCTGGGGGAGCGGCTCGGCTTCGAGGTCTTCGCCATCGACGACGTCGGCGGCGAGATCCGCTGGTCCTCGACCATCGTCCGCGAGCACCTGCGCGCCGGCGAGGTCGACGAGGCCGCCGAGATCCTCGGCCGTCCGCACCGCGTCGTCGGCACCGTCGTCCACGGGCACCACCGCGGCCGTGAGCTCGGCTACCCGACGGCCAACCTCGGGCCGGACTCGGTCGGTCTCGTCCCGCGGGAGGGCGTGTATGCCGGGTGGCTCACCCGCGTCGACCTGCCCGCCGATGCGCCCGACCGGACGATGCCGGCGGCCATCTCGATCGGCACCAACCCCACCTTCGACACGGACGACCGCCGCACGGTCGAGGCCTACGTCCTCGACCGCGACGACCTCGAGCTCTACGACGAGCGCGTCATGGTCGAGTTCGTCCAGCACATCCGGCCCACCCTCAAGTTCGAGAGCATCGACGAGCTCCTCGTGGCGATGGCCAAGGACGTGGCGGAGTGCCGGCAGATCCTCACCCAGATCGTCCCGGCCTGAGCCTGCGGCAGGCGCTCGGCGGCCACGACCTGCCCCTGCTCGTCGCCGCCCTCGGGGCGAGCACCGTCGGCGCCCTCCTCGTCTGGTCCGCCACCCACCAGGACGCGGGCAGCACCTACCTCGTCCGTCACCTCGTGAACACCGGCCTCGGGTTCGGACTCGCCCTCGGGGTGTCCCGGGTGGGGCGCCACGGCATACGGCATGCCGCACCCTGGGTCTACCTCGCCTCGCTGGCCGGCCTCGCGGCCGTGCTCACTCCGCTCGGCGCCACCATCAACGGGTCGCGGTCGTGGATCCCCCTCGTGGCCGGCTTCACCCTGCAACCCTCGGAGTTCGCCAAGGTCGGTGTCACGCTCCTGGTCGCCGGGCTGTTCGCCGACCGCGTCGACCGCCGCGTGGCCCCGGGCGCCCGTGATGTCCTGCTCGCGTGGGTCGTGGCCCTCGTCCCGGTGGGGCTGGTCATGCTGCAGCCCGACCTCGGCAGCGCGGTCGTGCTCCTCGCCCTCGCCTTCGTGGTCATCCTCGTCGCCGGCGCCCCGTGGCGCTGGGTCCTCGGCGTGCTCGCGCTCGCCGGAGCTGGCATCGCCGTGGTGCTGACGAGCGGCGTGCTCAGCGGCTACCAGCAGGACCGGCTGCTGGTCTTCCTCGACCCGGCGCGCGACCCCCTCGGCGCGGGCTACCAGCTGGCCCAGGTGCGGATCGCGGTCACCGGAGGGGGCTGGTGGGGGCAGGGGTTCATGGAGGGCCGGCAGACCCAGGGTGGGTTCATCCCGTTCCAGCTCAACGACTTCATCTTCTCGGTGGCGGGGGAGGAGCTCGGCTTCGTCGGGAGCGCCGGGCTGCTGCTGCTCCTGGGGTTCGTCATCCTGCGCATCGCCGTCGTGGGCGCCCGCAGCACCGACGCCTTCGGTCGCTTCGTGGCGGCCGGGGCCACCGCCTGGCTGGCCTTCCAGGTCTTCCAGAACGTCGGCATGACGCTCGGCCTCGTGCCCGTGACGGGGCTGCCCCTGCCCTTCATCTCCTACGGCGGCTCCTCGATGTTCGCGACGTGGTTGATGATCGGCGTCGTGGACGCGGCCCAGGCCCACCAGTGGCGGGCTCCACTCCTCAGGTGACCCGCGGGTAACTCTTTGCCCCATTCCTTTCGTTTACGCTCGGGAATGTGACACCATGCGGTCACCCACCGCCCCCACCGTCGAGGACGATGCGATGCTCAGCGCCCAGCCCCAAGTCCACTCTCCCGCCGAGGAGCCGATCGATGAGTCGGTCCTCAACAACCGCGCCCAGAGCGTCGGGCACATGTACCGCGACCGCGTCGCGAAGACGCCCGACGCGGTCGCCTACAAGTACGCCGAGGTCGGCGCCAACGGCGACATCTGGCACTCGGTGACCTGGCGTGAGGCCAAGGACCACACAGACGCCCTCTCCGCCGGGCTCATCGCCCTGGGCGTCAAACCCGAGGAGCGCGTGGCGATCGCCTCGAGCACCCGCATCGAGTGGGCGTATGCCGACCTGGCCAACATGACGGCAGGTGCGGCGACGACCACGATCTACCCGACGACGATCGCCGACGACGTCGCCTTCATCCTCAGCGACTCGGACAGCCGGGTCGTCTTCGCCGAGGATGGCGCCCAGGTCGAGAAGCTGCGCTCGATCCGCGACCAGATCCCGGGCGTGACCAAGGTCGTGGTCTTCGATGCCTCCGGCGTGGACCTCGACGACTGGGTCATGACCCTCTCCGACCTCGAGGAGCAGGGCCGCGCCCACCTCGCCAGCAACCCCGGCGCCATCGACGAGCGCATCGACGGCTGCTCCCCGGACAAGCTGGCCACGATCATCTACACCTCCGGCACGACCGGACGTCCCAAGGGTGTCCGGCTGCTGCACTCCTCGTGGAGCTACGAGGCCGCCGCCGTCGAGGCGATCAACATCCTCGGCCCGGACGACCTGCAGTACCTCTGGCTGCCGCTCGCCCACGTCTTCGGCAAGGTGCTGCTCACCCTCCCGATCCAGATCGGCTTCCCCACGGCGGTCGACGGCCGGATCGACAAGATCGTCGACAACCTCGCCGTCGTGCAGCCGACCTTCATGGGCGCGGCCCCGCGCATCTTCGAGAAGGCCTTCAACCGGATCAAGATGATGATGGAGGAAGAGGGCGGGGTGAAGCTCAAGCTCTTCAACTGGGCCTCCTCCGTCGGCAAGCAGGTCAGCGAGCTGCGGGAGCAGGGCAAGAGCCCGAGCGGCATGCTCGCCTTCCAGCACGGCCTCACCGACAAGATCATCGGCACCAAGATCCGCGACCGCTTCGGTGGCAAGGTCCGCTTCTTCATCTCCGGCTCCGCGGCCCTCAACCGCGACGTCGCGCGCTGGTTCGACGCGATGGGCCTGCAGATCGCCGAGGGCTACGGCATGACCGAGAGCTCGGCGGCCTCGACCGTCGGTCGCCTCGTCGCCTACAAGTACGGCTCGGTCGGCTGGCCGCTGCCGGGCACCGAGATCCGGATCGCCGAGGACGGCGAGGTCCTCATGCGTGGCCCCGGTGTCATGGAGGGCTACCACAACAACCCGACGGCGACCGCGGAGGCGCTCGACGCTGACGGCTGGCTGCACACCGGTGACATCGGCGAGATGGACGAGCGTGGCTTCCTCCGCCTCACCGACCGGAAGAAGGACCTGTTCAAGACCTCCAACGGCAAGTACGTCGCGCCGTCGGTCATCGAGGCCACCTTCAAGGGCCTGTGCCCCTACGTCAGCCAGCTCCTCGTCCACGGCAACGACCGCAACTTCGTCTCCGCGCTGGTCACCCTCGACGCCGACGCCATCCAGGGCTGGGCGGCCGAGAACGGCATGGCGGGCAAGTCCTACGCCGAGATCGTGGGCTCGGACGCGGCCAAGGCGATGGTCCAGGGCTACATCGACGAGCTCAACGGCGGCCTCAACCGCTGGGAGCAGATCAAGAAGTTCTCCATCCTCGACCGGGACCTCACCGTCGAGGACGGCGAGGTCACGCCGAGCCTGAAGCTCAAGCGCAAGGTCGTCGCGGACAAGTTCAAGGACGTCCTCGACGCGCACTACAGCTGAGCCACTCGAGATAGCGCAACACTCCCGGGAAACGGCCGTTTCCCGGGAGTGTTGCGCTATCTCGACGGGGGACTGACGGCGTCTCCGTGCCGCCGTCAAGGGCAGCGCTCAGTTCTGCACGTCGTAGTGCTCGAACGTCCGCACCGGCAGGTCGCGCAGGACCCGGCCATCGCGCAGGTACAGGTCGACGGTGCGCCCCGTGATCACGGACCCGTCCTGGCCGGCGAAGTCGCTCGTCGCGCTCGGCCACCAGGCGGCGAAGTGACCCCCTTGCACGGAAGCCGTGACCTGGCCCACCGGGGTGGTGAAGACCACCGCCGACACCTCGGCGCCGACCAGACCGGAGACCTCGACATGGGCGGCGCCGTCGGCGCTCATTGCCCCGCTCTGGGTGATCGTGATGGCCTCGGCGTCGGGCGCTGGCGCCGTGCTCCGCCCGAGCATGCCGCCGGCCGACGCGTACTTCTCCCCAGCCAGGCGGGAGAGCAGGCCGGGGCGCTGCAGCATGCAGGTGGCCTCGAAGGCGTTCGGGCCGACGAGGAGCGCGAAGCTCCAGCCGCCCCGCCGCTCGGCCACCGCGACCGTGGCGGCATCGAGATCGGCGCGGCGGGGAATCTCGGCCTCGGGCACGCCCGCGTCGCGGGACAGCTGCTCGTCCTGGGCGCTGAAGCTGCCCTGGAGGTACCCACGGCACACCTCGCCGATCTGCCGTTCGTCGGCCGTGGTCACCGAGGCCGGCTTCGCCGTCCAGGAGGCGTATGCCGTGTCGCCGGCGGTGACGTTCTGCAGCACCAGGAGCCCCACGGTGGTGGCCGCGACGGCGCCCGCGGACACCACGAGACGGCGCAGCCGTCGTCGTCGGGCAGGAACAGTGGTGGTCATCGGGACCACCGGTGCCAGGTCAGGCACCTCGCTCGCGGTGGGGTCAGCGACCAGGGAGGCGAGCAGGGCGTCAGCACGTGCCTGCTGCGACGGTGTCAGGTCGGCCGGGGGGGCTGCGTCGAGGTCGGCGAGGGCAGCGGTGGTCAGGTCGTCGAGGTCGAGGCCGTCGGTGGTCATCGGGCAGTCCTTTCACGGGCAGTGGCGGTCGTGGAGACGAGGTCGAGGTGCAGGCGCAGGGCCTTGCGGGCGCGCGAGAGGCGCAGTCGGAAGGCCACGGGGGAGATCCCCAACACCGCGGCGGCCTCCGGGCCGGTCAGGCCGTCCCAGGCGGTCAGCGCGATGACTTCCTGGTCGACCGCGGTGAGTCGGGGCCAGGCGGTCGCGATGTCCAGGCGACGGGCCAGGAAGTCCTCGTCGAGCTCCTGGTCGGACACCGGCGGGTGCTCGGCGATGCGGACGGCCAGGGCGTCATGGCGCCGATGGCTCCGCCCGTCGTTCAGCAGGCAGTTCCGCGCGATCCCGAAGAGCCAGGCGCGCTGGTCACCGAGGGCCATGGGGAGGTCCTCGACGCGGCGCCAGGCAACGAGGAAGGCCTCGGCGACGACATCCTCGGCGTCGGACGCCGAGGTGCGCCGCGTCACGAACCGCAGGAGGTCGGCATACGTGGCCTGGTGGGCGGACCGGAAGCGGTCCGCAGCGTGCGAGCCTTCGCTCGCCGTCTGTGTCGTGCCCATACCCCCACCTGTCCGCGACGTCACGAAGTGTGTCAGCGCTGCCGCGACGAGGCGAGTGTTTGGGTGTCGCCGTGGGCGAACGTACGCTTGTCGGATGCCCGGTGAGTCGATCTTCCCCGCCCTCGAGCCCCTGCTCGAGCAGGTGAGCAAGCCGATCCAGTACGTCGGTGGCGAGCTCAACTCCACCGTCAAGGACTGGAACGTCGGCGCCGACACCCCCGCGGGCGTGACCGTCCGCTGGGCCCTGATGTACCCCGACGCCTACGAGGTCGGCGTCCCCAACCAGGGCTCGATGATCCTCTACGAAGTCCTCAACGAGCGCCCGGACACCCTCGCCGAGCGGACCTACTCGGTCTGGCCCGACATGGAAGCCCTCATGCGCGAGCACGAGGTGCCCCAGTTCACCGTCGACGCCCACCGCCCGCTCGGGGACTTCGACCTCTTCGGGCTGTCCTTCTCCACCGAGCTCGGCTACACCAACATGCTCACCGCCCTCGACCTCGGCGGCATCCCGCTGCATGCCGTGGATCGCGACGAGAGCCACCCGATCGTCATCGCCGGCGGGCACGCGGCCTTCAACCCCGAAACGATCGCGGACTTCATCGACGCCGCCGTCGTCGGCGACGGCGAGGAGGCGGTGCTCGCCATCACCGACATCACGGCCGCCTGGAAGGCCGAGGGTATGCCGGGTGGTCGCCTCGAGCTGTTGCTGCGCCTCGCGCGCACCGGCGGGGTCTACGTCCCGCGCTTCTACGACGTCTCCTACCTCCCGGACGGGCGGATCCAGCGGATCGCGCCCAACACGACCGACTACCCCGGGGTGCCGTGGCGGATCGCCAAGCACACGGTCATGGACCTCGACGCCTGGCCCTACCCCAAGCAGCCGCTCGTGCCGCTGGCCGAGTCGGTCCACGAGCGGATGTCGGTCGAGATCTTCCGGGGCTGCACCCGCGGCTGCCGCTTCTGCCAGGCCGGCATGATCACCCGCCCTGTGCGCGAGCGGTCGATCACCGGCATCGGCGAGATGGTCGAGCGCGGCCTGGCCGCAACGGGTTTCGAGGAGGTCGGGCTGCTCTCCCTGTCGAGCGCCGACCACAGTGAGATCGCCGCCGTCACCAAGGGCTTGGCCGATCGGTACGAGGACTCCCAGGTCGGGCTCTCGCTCCCCAGCACCCGCGTCGACGCCTTCAACATCGACCTCGCCAACGAGCTCACCCGCAACGGCCGCCGCTCGGGCCTGACCTTCGCGCCGGAGGGTGGCAGCGAACGGATCCGCAAGGTCATCAACAAGATGGTGACCGAGGAGGACCTGATCAACACCGTTGCCGCGGCCTATGGCGCCGGCTGGCGGCAGGTCAAGCTCTACTTCATGTGCGGGCTCCCGACGGAGACCGACGAGGACGTCCTCCAGATCGCCGAGCTCGCCAAGCGGGTCATCGAGACCGGCCGCAAGGTGAGCGGTCGCAATGACATCCGCTGCACGGTCTCGATAGGCGGCTTCGTGCCCAAGGCGCACACCCCGTTCCAGTGGGCGCCGCAGCTGGGTGCCGAGGAGACCGATGCGCGCCTGCTCAAGCTGCGGGAGGCGATCCGCTCCGATCGCCGCTACGGCTCCTCGATCGGCTTCCGCTACCACGACGGCAAGCCGGGCATCGTCGAGGGCCTGCTGTCGCGGGGTGACCGTCGGGTCGGTCGCGTCATCGAGGCCGTGTGGCGCGACGGTGGCCGCTTCGACGGGTGGACCGAGCACTTCTCCTACGAGCGGTGGATGGAGTGCGCGGCGCGTGAGCTCGCGCCCTTCGGCATCGACGTCGACTGGTACACCACGCGCGGCCGTGAGGAGTCCGAGGTCCTGCCCTGGGACCACATCGACTCGGGCCTGGACAAGGAATGGCTCTGGCAGGACTGGCTCGACGCCGTCGACGAGGTCGAGGTCGAGGACTGCCGCTGGACCCCCTGCTTCGACTGCGGCGTCTGCCCGCAGCTCGGCACCGAGATCCAGGTCGGCCCGACCGGCAAGACCCTCCTCCCGCTCACAGTTGTCGGCGGCTCGCCCCTGCGCGAGCGCGCCCACGACCACGCCTCGGCGTGAGCCTGACCGTCTCGCGGGTCACCGACGCCGACCTCGACGACCTGGTCGCGCTGCGCCTGGCCTGGCACCCGGCGGCCTCACCCGAGGACGCCGGGGCGCTCGACACCGCGCTCCGGGACTGGTGGGGCAGCGAACGGGACGCGCGCACGGCGTGGGTGGCACGGCATACGGATGGGTATGCCGTGGGCATGGCCAACGCGGCCGTCTTCACCCGCATGCCGGTGCCGGGTCGGCCACCGGCCCGCTGGGCGTACGTCGCCAACGTCTTCGTGCGCCCTGACGCGCGACGCCTCGGCGTCGGCCGGCAGCTGATGGACAGTGCGGTGCGCTGGGCGCGCGAGGAGGGGATGGTCCGGATCGTGCTCGCCCCGAGCCCCATGTCGGTCCCCTTCTATCGAGCCCTGGGGTTCCGCTCGGCCGATGACCTGATGCGCATGGACCTCGGATAGGCCACAACGTGCGGGCTGCGCCACCGGCGCGATGCAAGAATGCGCCCGTGGCGAGGACGACGCAGAGCTTCTGGGCGCGCTCCCTGCTCTTCGGCAGCCACCCCGCGAGCAGCCTCAACCGGATCTACTGGGCCTTCGCCGCGCTCATCGCAGTCACCGTCTTCGGGACGGTCGGCTACATGCTGCTGGGCCTGACCCTCGTCGAGGCGATCTACCAGACCGTGTTCACGTCACCCCGGCAAGGGCGGCTTCCTCACCAACCCGCCTCGCTCGACCGTCATCGAGCCCGGCTCCACCCTGATCCTCCTCGCCAGCAGTGAGCAGGTCGCGGCCGTCCACGCCGCAGCCGGCACGTCGGACTGACCGAACCCCGGCCCAACGCCGGGGGAGTGCTCCCCATCGACCCTGCCACGGGCTGCCCCTAGCCTCGGTGTGACCGAAGGGACCCAGGGAGGGGCCGGGACATGGGCGTGTGGAAGGGTCAGGGCTACGAGTGCAGCCCTGAGGACATGGACCACGACATGGCGCAATGGTCCGCTGCCAGCACCGCCGTGAGCAACGCGCGGACGAAATCGTCAGCCCAGCTGACCGGCCTGCCGGACTTCGGCAGCCACTTCGCCGACATCAAGAGCGTCTACAAGATCACGGCCCAGGCCGTCGACCAGCACCTGCGGACCGGGGCCGAGCAGGTCGCCAAGATGGACGACACCATCCGGTCCAACAAGGCCGACTACCAGGCCCGACAGGCGCAGGCCTCGGCCAGCATCACCAAGGCTGCGAACGGTGGCCAGGGCTCGGGGTCGGGTCCGGGTGGCGGTGGCGGGGGTGGTGCGAAGTACAAGCACAAGCTCGAGGGCGGCTTGGTCCCCGGGCACCCGGGCACTCCCGTCCCCCCGGAGCACCCCAACAACCCTGCCGACGATGCGACCTACGACCGGCTCGAGGCGCTCGTCAACGGGCTGCTGGAGGACGACGGCACGCGAGTCAACGCCCTCGACACCGATGACGCCTTCGACCAGTCGCAGGAGACTGTTGTCGCCTACACGGACCGGGATGGCAAGGTCCACGTCATCTCCACGAACGCCGGGCAGGGGACGCACGCCACCGACCTGACGATCTCGTTCATCGACGAGCAGGGGAACATGCACGTCGTCACCTCCCTCGACGGCACCCTCGTGGCCGAGACGACGAATGCCGCCGGTCTCACGGAGCGTCGGGAGATCGCGCAGGGCACGCTCGACATGATGATGGCCCAGGCCAAGGACGTGAACGTCGCCTACACCGACGACCAGGGCGTCGATCACGTGGTCTCCACCGACAAGGACCAGGGCGGGCAGATGCAGCAGGTCGTCGTCGCCTACGCCGACGAGCACGGTCAGCAGCACATGATCTCGAACGAGGCTGGCATCGACGCCGCACCGGAGGGCGTCACCCCGCTCGCCACTACCGCCGGCGGGGCGACCGGGATCGCCCCGCCTCGGCTGACCGCGCTGCCCGACTGACCATCCCTGACCATCCTGAGGAGCAGCCATGAGCCTGAGCAGTGACCTGGAGGCCATCCGCACGGCCGTCTCGTCGATGAAGACCTATCGAAATCAGGCCAAGAGTGACATCCAGGCCCTCTACAACCACCTCGACCAGACCACACAGGCACCGGTCACCATGAGTGCGCCCGGTCATGTCGACAAGCGTCCCAGGCGCAGCCAGGCAGAGCACATGTGGATGAGTTCGGTGCCGCAGATCAAGGCGGCCATCGACAACACCCTTGCGCCCAAGTTGTCGACCTTCGAGACGCTCCTGACCCAGCTCTGCGATCAGTCCGGCTGGATTGCCGCGATCCGCGCGGAGGGCACTGACTGGGACTCGGTACGGACGACGTTGGGCACTGCTCTGGAGACCGTTGAGGCCGGCAGCCTCCGCTGCGACGAGACCTGGAAGGGTGGGGCTGGGGACGGCTACCGCACCAAGGTCGCCGCTCAGCGCTTGGCCCTGACCGGGGCGCACAACGCCCTCGGGAAGATGAGCCAGGGGTGTTCCCGGATGGCGTCTGCGGGGGAGGGGTTCTACACGGCCGTACTCATGCACGCCCGCACGGTCCCGACCAACGTCGGCGCCGGGTCCTTGGCCTGCTACGTCCTGCCCCCGCTGTCGGTGTTCACCGTCGAGCAGCCCGGGATCATCGCGGCGGCGACCACGTCGATCGAGACCTCGAAGGGCTACCTCCTGCAGTCGGTCAACGAAGGCTTCAGTCGCGCTCGAAGCCGGCGGGAGGGGGGCACCGGTGACCCCGATGACCGGGTGAGCGTCGGTGGCGACCTGAACCCGTGGCCGAGCGTGTGAGCCCGGGCGGGCCTGGGTCGAGGTGGGCGCAGATTCGGTGGTGACGGCGCGGCATACCTAACCTGTGGGTATGCCGCCGCGCCAACGCACGCCCGAAGGGCCACCCCCCGCTCCTGCCGTGCAGAAGCTGCGGGTGCAGTATGCGCGCCGGGGACGGCTGCGCTTCTCGAGCACGCGAGACTTCGCCCGGGCGATCGAGCGCGCGCTGCGCCGCGCCCAGGTGCCGATGGCCTTCTCCGCCGGCTTCCACCCCCACCCCAAGATCTCCTACGCCAACGGCGCGCCCACGGGCACGGCCAGCGAGGCGGAGTACTTCGAGATCTCGGTGACCGAGCGGGTCGACCCGGAGGCGGTGCGCGCCGCCCTCGACGAGGCGCTCCCCGAGGGTCTTGACGTGGTCGCTGTGGTCGAGGCCGCCCCGGGCGCCCTGGCCGACCGCCTCCAGGCGAGCCAGTGGCGCCTGTCCTTCCCCGGGGTGAGCCCGGCGTCGCTGGAAGCGGCCGTCACGGCATACCTGGCGGTGGAGAGCGCCGAGGTGAGCCGGGTCTTCAAGACCGGACCCAAGACGTTCGACACGCGCGCGGCGGTGCTCGACATGGTGACCGACGCCGATCCCGACAACTCCTGTGCGATACTTCGGATGGTCGTACGGCACACCACACCGTCCGTGCGCCCCGACGACATCCTGACCGCACTGCGGGCAGTGAGCGCCTTCGCACCGCCGGTCCCACCCCTGGTGACCCGGCTGGCCCAGGGCCCGCTGCAGGCCGACAGTGCCGGGGTGGCCGATCCACTGGCCGCCGACCGGGAGGCCGTCGGCTCCTGACCGGTGACGCGCCGCCCGCGCGAGCCGGCTGGGGGCAGCCAAGGCTTCCGGGTCGACTCGACCCGATCTGATCGCCCACCGCGTGGGCGGACGGCCCGTTCCTCGTGGACAGGCGGTGTGGCGGCCGCTCCTGCGGGAGAGGAAAGGAGCCGTCATGGCTTCCGAAGAATCGCCCGAGACCACCATCTCCACCGAGGCCACCGACGCCAGCGCGACGGCGGCCGAGGTCGCTGCCCCGCCCAAGCGGCGTCGCGCCACCAAGAAGGCCGCGGACCCGGAGGTGCCGGCCGAGAACTCCACCCAGAGCCCTGCCGAGGCCAGCGAGCCGGCCGCGCCGAAGGCGACGCGCAAGCGGGTGTCCAAGAAGGCCACGACGTCGACCTCGCGCTCGCGCAAGGCCACGGAGCCAGCCCCCGAGGCCCAGCAGGTCGAGGAGGTCGAGGAGGTCGAGCCGTCCGTCGAGGACGAGACCCTCGAGGCTGAGGCGACCGAGGCCACTGAGGCCGGGACCGCCGAGGACGAGGCCGCCGACACCGCTGCGGCCACCGTGCCCAGCTTCGGGCTGCTGTTCCAGGCGCCCGACACCACGGTCGTCCGACGTTCGCGCCGGGCCACCGCACCGGTCCAGGCCCCCGTCGTCACCGAGGACGAGGTCACCCGAGCAGACGTCGCCTCCGCCGACGAGGCCCAGGGAAGCAGCGCCCGTGACGCCAGCGAGGGCGGGGCGAGTGCCGACACCGACGCTTCTGCCGCGGGCGGCGCCGACGAGTCCGAGGACCTCGAGAGCGCGGGTCGGCGTCGTCGCCGTGGCGGTCGCGGCCGCCGCGGTCGCCCCGGCGCCGAGGAGAGCGAGACCCCTGCCACCGACAACGCCGGCAGCAACGACGAGGCCCGTGACGCCGAGAGCGCGTCCGAGGACGACAACGGCAGCGAGCCGGTCGACGGTGAGGAGGCCGGCCGCTCGGAGAGCAGCCGTCGCCGCCGCCGTCGCCGCCGTAGTGGAGGCGCCGCCGAGGGTGACGACCCGCCGGGGACGGTGACCCGGGTGCGCCAGCCGCGGGCGTCCCGGGACGAGCCGACCGCCGTCAAGGGCTCGACCCGATTGGAGGCCAAGAAGCAGCGTCGCCGCGAGGGCCGCGAGGCCGGGCGTCGGCGCACCATCATCACCGAGGCCGAGTTCCTCGCCCGGCGCGAGAGCGTGGACCGCGTCATGGTGGTCCGGGGCACCGGTGAACGCACCCAGATCGGTGTCCTCGAGGACGGGGTGCTCGTCGAGCACTACGTCTCGCGGGAGACCTCGACGACGATGGTCGGCAATGTCTACCTCGGTCGGGTCCAGAACGTCCTGCCCTCGATGGAGGCGGCCTTCGTCGACATCGGCAAGGGTCGCAACGCCGTCCTCTATGCCGGTGAGGTCAACTGGGACGCCGCCGGCCTCGAGGTCAACCAGGCCAAGCGGATCGAGAACGCCCTCACCTCCGGGGACACCGTCCTCGTCCAGGTGACCAAGGACCCGATCGGCCACAAGGGCGCCCGCCTCACCTCGCAGATCAGCCTGCCGGGTCGCTTCCTCGTGTACGTGCCCGAGGGCTCGATGACCGGCATCTCCCGCAAGCTCCCGGACACCGAGCGGGCCCGCCTGAAGTCGATCCTCAAGGAGATCGTCCCGGACTCCGCCGGTGTCATCGTGCGCACCGCCGCCGAGGGCGCCTCGGAGGAGGAGCTGCGGGCCGACGTCGAGCGCCTGACCAAGGCCTGGGAGAAGATCCAGAAGAAGGCCAAGGCCGCGGGCAGCAAGAAGGCCGGATCGGGCGGCGCGCCCGTGCTCGTCCACGGCGAGCCGGACCTCACCGTCCGCGTCATCCGTGACATCTTCACCGAGGACTTCAGCCAGCTCGTCGTCTCGGGGGAGAAGGCCTGGGCCGACGTGAGCGAGTACGTTGAGGATGTCGCCCCCGACCTCGCCCAGCGCCTCACCCGCTGGACCAGTGAGGAGGACCTGTTCACCCACCACCGGGTGCAGGAGCAGATCGCCAAGGCGATGGACCGCAAGGTCTGGCTGCCCTCGGGAGGTTCTCTCGTCATCGACCGCACCGAGGCGATGACGGTCGTCGACGTCAACACCGGCAAGTTCATCGGTTCAGGTGGCAACCTCGAGGAGACCGTCACCAAGAACAACATCGAGGCGGCCGAGGAGATCGTGCGCCAGCTGCGGCTGCGCGACATCGGCGGCATCATCGTCATCGACTTCATCGACATGGTGCTGGAGTCCAACCGCGACCTGGTCGTGCGTCGCCTGCTCGAGTGCCTGGGGCGCGACCGCACCAAGCACCAGGTCGCCGAGGTCACCTCCCTGGGTCTGGTCCAGATGACCCGCAAGCGGGTCGGCTCCGGCCTGATCGAGGTCTTCTCCGAGACCTGTGAGCACTGCAGCGGTCGCGGCATCATCGTCCACAGCGAGCCGATCGACCGACCGAGCAACGGTGGCAGCCAGCCCCCGGCGGCGCCGGGGGCGGGGAGCGGGTCCCGCACTCGCGGACGTCGGGGGTCCTCGACGTCGGAAACCCCCGAGCCCGAGCGCAAGCAGTCCGGGCCGACGGCCGCGCAGATCGCGGCCGCCGCTCATGCCGCTGCGCTGATCTCCTCGTCCAGCCTGGTCGAGGACGCGGGGGAGGGCGCCGAGCCGGTCGACCAGGAGCAGCCGCTCGACGTCGTGCGCGAGCTCGAGGGCGACGAGCCGGTCATGGCCGCCGAGGCCCAGGAGCCGGAGTTCCACCAGGAGGTCGCAGGTGCGGCCGAGGCGGTGGCGGCGGCTCCGGAGGTCGAGGCGCCGGTCATGGCCGCCGAGGCCCAGGAGCCGGAGTTCCACCAGGAGGTCGCAGGTGCGGCCGAGGCGGTGGCGGCGGCTCCGGAGGTCGAGGCGCCGGTCATGGCCGCCGAGCCCGAGGAGGGCCCGGAGTTCACGGCCGAGGAGCCCCCGGAGGTCGCACCACCGGCCGCCCGTGGGCGCCGTCGACGGGGCCGGGTCGTGGCACCGGCGGGGCCGCCGCGGAGCACGACCGACGAGTCCTGAGGCTCCGGCCGCGATTTGGCCGGGATGGGCGCCCCGCCGTAAAGTAGATCCTTGGTGCGCCCACCGTCCGACGTCCTGCCATCAGGGTCGCTGTCTGCCGGTCTTCCAGAGCGCGCTCCAGACAACGAAAGTGAGTTCCCCGTGTACGCGATTGTTCGCGCAGGCGGTCGCCAGGAGAAGGTCTCCGTCGGCGATGTCCTCCTCATCGACAAGGTCGGCTCGGTCGGCGACAGCATCGACCTGACCCCGCTCCTCGTGGTCGACGGCTCCACCGTCACCAGCGACGCCAAGAAGCTCGCCAAGGTGAGCGTCAAGGCCGAGGTCGTCAAGCCCGCCAAGGGCCCGAAGATCACGATCATGAAGTACAAGAACAAGACCGGGTACAAGAAGCGCCAGGGCCACCGCCAGCCGCTCACCCAGGTCAAGATCACGTCCATCGACGCCTGAGACCGAGGGAGACACAGACATGGCACACAAGAAGGGTGCATCCTCGACCCGCAACGGTCGTGACAGCAACGCACAGCGGCTCGGCGTCAAGCGCTTCGGCGGCCAGCTCGTCAACGCCGGCGAGATCCTCGTCCGCCAGCGCGGCACGCACTTCCACCCCGGTGACGGCGTCGGCCGTGGCGGCGACGACACGCTCTTCGCGCTCGTCGCGGGCAACGTCGAGTTCGGCACCAAGCGCGGCCGCAAGGTCGTCAACATCGTCGCGTCGCAGACGGACACCGCTGTCGCCAAGTGACGTATGCCGCGGGTCTCGCTCCGCGGATCGCCAACCACACGTGAGGGGCGGGCCCACAGCGGCCCGCCCCTCACGGCATACATGGGGATGTCCCCGACCCCCTCGGACCCAGGAGGAGCACGACCATGGCGAGCTTCGTCGACCGCGTCCTGCTCCACGTGAGCGCCGGCAACGGGGGCCACGGCGTGGCCTCGGTCAAGCGCGAGAAGTTCAAGCCGCTCGGCGGCCCTGACGGGGGCAACGGCGGCCGCGGTGGCTCGGTGATCCTGGCCGTGGACCTCAACACGACCACCCTCATCGACTACCACCACACCCCGCACCGCAAGGCCGAGAACGGCAAGCCCGGGGCCGGGGACGAGCGCAACGGCGGCGACGGGGGCGACCTGGTCCTCCCCGTGCCCGAGGGCACCGTGGTCAAGACCCGCGACGGCGAGGTCCTCGCCGACCTGGTCGGGGAGGGGATGACCTTCACCGTCGCCGAGGGCGGACGCGGGGGCCTGGGCAACAAGGCGCTGGCGAGCAGGCGGCGCAAGGCTCCCGGATTCGCGCTTCTCGGGGAGCCCGGCGAGAGCCTGGACATCGTCCTCGAGCTCAAGTCCCTCGCCGACGTCGCGCTCGTGGGTTTCCCGAGTGCCGGCAAGTCGAGCCTGGTCTCGGTCGTGAGCGCGGCCAAGCCCAAGATCGCCGACTACCCCTTCACAACGCTCGTCCCCAACCTCGGCGTCGTGACCGCCGGGTCCGAGCGCTTCACCATCGCCGACGTGCCCGGCCTCATCCCCGGCGCGAGCGAGGGCCGTGGCCTGGGCCTGGAGTTCCTCCGCCACGTCGAGCGGTGCTCCGTGCTCGTCCACGTCGTCGACTGCGCGACCCTGGAGCCCGGTCGTGACCCGATGACCGACCTCGACGTCATCGAGGCCGAGCTCGCCGCCTACGTCCCCGACGCCACCCTCGGCGGGCGCCCGCTCTCCGAGCGCACCCGCATCATCGTGCTCAACAAGGCCGACGTCCCCGACGCCCGCGACCTCGCCGAGATGGTCAAGCCCGACCTGGAGGCCCGGGGCCTCGAGGTCCACATCGTCTCGGCCGTCGCCCACATCGGGCTCAAGGAACTCATCTTCTCCCTGGCCCGGCACGTGCGTGAGGCGCGCGAGGCCCTGGAGCGGGAGGTCGTCGAGCGTCCACGAGTCGTGATCCGCCCCAAGGCGGTCGACGACGCCGGGTTCTCGATCCGCCGCGAGCAGACCGCCGACGGCGAGGCCTTCCGGATCGTCGGCGACCGGCCCACGCGCTGGGTGCGCCAGACCGACTTCTCCAACGACGAGGCGGTCGGCTACCTCGCCGACCGGCTCAACCGGCTCGGTGTCGAGGAGGCCCTCTTCAAGGCCGGTGCGGTGCCCGGCTCGACCGTGCTCATCGGCCCCGAGGACAACTCCGTCGTCTTCGACTGGGAGCCGACGATGAGCGCCGGCGCCGAGCTGCTCACCGGCCCCCGCGGCACCGACCTGCGCCTCGAGGACCACTCGCGCAAGACCCGTGGCGAGAAGCGCGAGGAGTTCCACGCACGCAAGGACGCCCAGACGGCGGCCCGTGAGGAGCTCGCCGCAGAGCGTCGCGCCGGACACTGGGCCACTCCCGACGCCGACTGAGGGAGCATTGCCCGTATGCCGTCCCGAGACTCCCAGGACACCGAGGTCATTCGCCTGCGCCGCACCTTCGCCGATGCTCGGCGGGTCGTGGTCAAGGTCGGCTCGTCCTCACTCACGAGCAGCAGCGGCGGCGCGATCGACATGCTGGCCGTCAGCCGGCTGGTCGACCTGCTCGCCCGTCGTCGACTCGACGGGCACCACATCGTGCTCGTGTCCTCGGGGGCGATCGCGGCCGGGCTGGGCCCGCTCGGCCTCAAGCGCCGCCCGCGGGACCTGGCGACCCAGCAGGCGGCGGCCTCGGTGGGGCAGGGCGCGCTGGTCGCGGCCTACCAGCACCTCTTCGGCATCTACGGGCTCACCGTCGGCCAGGTGCTCCTCACCGCCGACGACGTCACGCGCCGCACGCACTACACCAACGCCCAGCGCACCCTGGAGAAGCTCCTCGATCTCGGCATCGTCCCGATCGTCAACGAGAACGACACCGTCGCCACGCACGAGATCCGCTTCGGCGACAACGACCGGCTCGCCGCGCTCGTCGCCGACCTCGTCGGTGCCGACGGCCTGGTGCTGCTCTCCGATGTCGACGCCCTCTACGACGGCCCACCCTCGCAGGCCGGGTCCAGGCCCATCCCGTTCGTCCGCGGACCGGAGGACCTCGCCCACGTCCAGATCGGCGGCACCGGATCGGGCGTCGGTAGTGGCGGGATGGCCACCAAGGTGGAGGCTGCGGGCATCGCGGGGGCGGCCGGCATACCGACGGTGTTGACGCGCCTCGCGGACGCGCGGGCTGCGCTCGTCGGCGACCCGATCGGCACCCTCTTCGCACCGGTGGGGGACACGCGGGCCTCGCGCAAGCGGTGGATCGCCCATGCCACCTCGCCGCGCGGTCGCCTCGTGCTCGATGCCGGCGCTGTCGAGGCCGTGACGGCGCGTCGCAAGTCGCTGCTGCCCGCGGGGATCACGGCCGTCCAGGGGCGGTTCACCGAGCGTGACCCGGTGGACGTCTGCGCCCCGGACGGGACCGTCGTCGCGCGGGGCCTGGTCAACTACTCCTCGTCCGAGCTGCCGCGCCTCCTGGGTCGCTCGACCAAGGAGCTGGCGCGCGAGCTCGGGGCCCACTACGAGCGGGAAGTCATCCACCGCGACGACCTCGCGGTGCTCTGACCGCTCCCGTGGGGCAGGGTGGTGGCCCATGCGCAAGGTCACCGCTCACCTGTTCAGCTCGGTCGACGGCGTCGTCGAGAACCCCGGCACCTTCCAGTTCGGGGCCTTCGGCGCGGAGGAGGGCGCCATGATGGGCGCCGCCCTGGCGCCGGTCACCGTCACCGGCCCCCTTGCCTGGGAGAACTCCACCGTCATCGAGGGCGACCTGCTCGACTTCGTCCGTGGGCTCAAGGAGGGGGATGGTGGTGACATCTCGGTCAACGGCATCTCGGTGATCCGTCAGCTCCTCGAGGCGGGCCTGCTCGACACGCTCACCCTCACCATTCACCCTGCTGCGGCCGGTCAGGGGAAGCGGCTCTTCGACGGAGCGACCGAGCCCTTCCGCCTCGAGCTCGTCGACAGCCAGGTCACCCCGGTCGGCAACGCGATCCTCACCTACGCCAAGAAGGACGTGCGGATCCTCGGTCGCGACTCCTGATCAGCGAGCGGGGGAGACAGGGGAGAGGGGGCGGCCGGTGGCCGCGTCGATGACCTCGCGCGCTCCCAGCGGCTCCGCCAGCTGGACGTCGAGGGTTCGGGTGGCGCCGAAGCCGATCGGCAGGCTGCTCGCCGGGGTGTCGCGCGGTGTGGCGGTGACCGAGATGGTGACGGTCTCAGCACTCTCACGGACGGACGCGGCATACGCGACACTGCCCGGACGCATGTCGGAGGCCGACGGCGCGACGATGAGGCCGAGAGTGCGGCCGTCCGCGCTGAGCACATAGGGACCGATCGGCTGCAGGCCCGGGTCCGGGGCGATGATCGTGGCGGCCATCGCTGTGGGACGCGAGCTGCGCCAGCCCCAGATCGTGAAAACGGTCAGCGCCACTGCCCCGAGAGCTGTCCACCACGCCCAACGCCGCCTGTTCATGGCTCTTCGATCCGTGACGGTGCCGGTTCGTTCCCTTCGGTGTGGTGGTCGTGGGGCCAGGACCCCACGAACCCACATCGAAGCTCAGCGGACGCGCGTGACCTCGAACTGCATCCGCGGGTGCGCGATCTCCTCCTGGCTCTGCACGAGCTGCAGCTCGCGCCGACCGGAGTCCAGGGTGCGCTTGACCAGGTCCCAGACCGACGAGGCCGTGCGCCCGAGCGCCTCGGCCGGGTCGCCGGTCTGCAGCAGGTGCGTGGTGAAGAGCGCCGCCGTGACGTCCCCGGAGCCGTTGACCTTGATCGGCAGGTGCTCGGTGCGCACGATCCAGGCCCCCTCACCGTGGACCGCCAGCATCTCGATGGTGTCGGCGGGCCGGTCCGGCTGGAGCACGGACGTGACGAGGACCGTCGACGGTCCCATCTCGCGCGCGCGGTCCACCGACGCCAGCGTCGACTCGAGGTCGGCCGACTCGGTCTCGGTGAGGAAGCCGAGCTCGAACTGGTTCGGGGTGATCAGGTCGGCCTGCGGGACCACACGTTCACGCAGCAGCACCGGGATGTCGGGATGGACGAAGCATCCGGACTTGGCGTTGCCCATGACCGGGTCGCACGCGTAGATCGCCGCAGGGTTGGCCGCCTTGACCCGAGCGACGGCGTCGAGGATGACGTCACCGATCTGGGTGCCGCCCTGGTAGCCCGAGAGCACCGCGTCGATCTCCGGCATCGCCTCGCGCTCCTCGATGCCGGTGATCACCTCGCGCACGTCATCGGCGGCGAGCAGCGGCCCGCGCCACGCGCCGTAGCCCGTGTGGTTGCTGAAGTGGACGGTGTGGACCGGCCAGACCTCGACCCCGAGGCGCTGCATGGGGAAGACTGCCGCCGAGTTCCCGACGTGGCCGTAGGCGACGGAGGACTGGATGGACAGGATCGTGGTCACCGATCAAGTATGCCGTCCACGTCGCCTTACGCTGGTCGCATGCCTGAGGCCCCCACGACGGAACGCACCGCCGGGATCGACCCTGCCGACCGCGAGCAGGTGACGCGCCTGGCGCGTGCCGCGCGCGAGGCCTCGCTGGTCCTCGCCCAGCTCAACCGTGCGGACAAGGACCGGGCGCTGCGCTCCCTGGCCGACGCCCTCGATGCCGCGACCGCGCGGATCGTCGCGGCGAATGCGCAGGACCTGCAGCGGGGGCGCGACGGGGGCATGGCCGACGGCCTCCTCGACCGGCTCCGCCTCGACGCCGACCGGGTGGCGGCGGTGGCCCAGGCCATGCGCGACGTGGCGGCTCTGCCCGACCCCGTCGGTGAGGTGGTCCGTGGCTCCACTCTGGCCAACGGCCTCCAGATCCGCCAGGTCCGCGTCCCCATGGGCGTCGTGGGCATGATCTACGAGGCCCGGCCCAATGTCACCGTCGATGCCGCCGCCCTGGGGCTGAAGTCCGGCAACGCCGTCATCCTCCGCGGCGGCTCGGCGGCGGCCGGCACCAACGCCGCTCTGGTCGACGTGCTCCGTGCGGGGCTCGCGGACCTGGGCCTCCCCGAGGACGCGGTCGCCCTCCTCGAGGGTGGCCACGGCGCCGTGCGCGCCCTCATGACCGCCCGCGGCGAGGTCGACCTGCTCATCCCTCGTGGGGGTGCCGGACTCATCCAGAGCGTCGTCACCGAGTCGACGGTGCCGGTCATCGAGACCGGGATCGGCATCTGCCACGTCTACGTCGACGCTGCCGCCGACCTGCACAGGGCGCTGGCCATCACGGTCAACTCCAAGACCCACCGACCCAGTGTCTGCAACGCCGCCGAGACCCTGCTCGTCCACGAGGACGTCGCCGGGACCTTCCTGCCGCAGGCCCTGGCCGCCCTGCACGAGGCCGGAGTCGCGCTCCACCTCGGTGACCGCTCCGAGGTCGTGGCCCGCGCTGTCGACATCCCCTTCACCCCCGCCACCGACGAGGACTTCTCCACCGAGTGGCACGCGCTCGAGATGAACGTCCGGGTCGTCGACGACCTCGACGGGGCGCTGGCCCACATCCGTCGCCACGGCTCGGGCCACACCGAGGCGATCGTCACCGAGGACCGGGCGGCCGCCCGACGGTTCGTCGCCGAGGTCGACGCCGCGGCCGTCATGGTGAACGCGAGCACCCGCTTCACCGACGGGGGCGAGTTCGGCTTCGGCGCCGAGATCGGCATCTCGACCCAGAAGCTGCACGCCCGCGGGCCGATGGCCCTGCCCGAGCTCACGACGACCAAGTGGGTCGTCGAGGGCGACGGTCAGGTGCGCGTCTGATCCTGGCTCGAGGCGTCCTCGAGCGAGTCGTGCGCCACCGAGTAGCTCGGCCGGCCCTGCATCACGGCATACATGCGCCCGACGTACTCCCCGAGGATGCCCAGGGCCAGCAGTTGCACGGCACCCACGGCTGACACCACGACCACCGTCGAGGTCCACCCCGGGAGGGTGTGGCCGGCGAGTCGCGAGCCCACGGCAAACGTGAGGATCCCCAGCGCTGCGAGGCCGCCGAGCAGACCCAGCCACGTCGCGAACCGCAGCGGGGCCAGCGAGAAGCCGGTGATCGCGTCGATGGAGAGCCGGAGCATCTTGCTCAGGGGGTACTTGCTCTCGCCGGCGGCCCGCTCCTCGCGCCGGTAGCCGACCTCGGTGGAGGGGAAGCCGAGCGCCGGGATGACGAACCGGAGCACCCGATGGTGCTCGGGCAGGGCACGCACCGCGTCCACGGTCGCGCGGGACATGAGCCGGAAGTCGCCGGCATCCAGCGGTGCCTCGACGCCGGAGAGTGCCCGTTGGGTCCGATAGAACAGCCCTGCCGTCCACCGCTTGAACCGCGAGTCGGTGCTCCGGTCGGTGCGGACGCCGTAGACGACATCGGCGCCCTCGGCCCGGGCCGCGACGAGCATCTGACGGACTGCCTCGGGCGGGTCCTGCAGGTCGGCGTCGAGGGTGGCGATGTAGGCGCCCCGTGCGCGGTCGAGGCCGGCGGTCAGCGCGGCCTGGTGGCCGGCGTTGGCGCGCAGGCGCACGACGCGCAGCTGGGGCCACTCCCGTCGCAGTCGCTGCAGCACCACGGGGGTGGCGTCGGTGCTCCCGTCGTCGACGGCCAGAACCTCGTATGCCGTGACCACGCCGTCGGTGAGCATCCCCTCGGTGACCGGACGGAGCCGGTCGACGAGCAGCGGGAGGACCGCCTCCTCGTTGAACATCGGGATGACGATGCTCAGGTCGGGGGTGTGGCGGGCGTGGGGCATGGGCCAAGCGTAGGGGCCGGGCATGGGGGAGGGCCCTCGATGTATGAGATCGAGGGCCCTCCGTGGCCGGACCCGGGGGTCCGGCGCGCCTCGAGCCGGTCCGTCATCGGGGCACGCCCCTCTGATTGCCACGCGACGGTGGCGTCGACCCCCGGAGGAGTCGATCTTCGACTCGGGTCGGCGGGCGCGGGGGTGGCTCCACGACGTCGCTCGCGGTGCCGCCGACCCGAGGATCGGTGGCGTCCTTCGGATGCCCCGGCAAAGCACCGGGACGCCCGCGAGGATGTCACTCCCGTTTTCCGTCCGACCTGACCCACCCCCGGCCTTGGTTCACACAGGGCTTCTCGGGGTGGGCTGCGCCCCTATTCCTAGTGCGAAAACCGTTGCCGTGCAAGCCGGTTGGCGTGTCGTCTCAGCGACATCCCGGATCCACCGGGTCCGCACAGGACTGTCCACAGGACGACCTGCGCAAACGTGTGATGTCCACACCCCTGTGGATGAATTCGGTGGACAACGCCGTCACATCGTGGACGGTGGCCCCGGGCCCGGTAGGCTGACGCCATGTCGATGAACGCCCTGGTCGCCCTCGTTGCCGAGGAGGGTGGGCACGAAGCCCTGCCCATGCCCCCCCTGTCCTACGGGCTGATCGCCCTCGTCCTCTTCGCCCTCCTGCTGGGCGTGACCTGGACCTTCCGCAACAACCACCAGAAGCACGTTCCGCCGGCGGAGGGCCACGGCCACGGCGAGTCCGGCGCGGTCGAGCGCCATCACTGAGCGCCGGCGCCGCCTCGGCGTCATGGGCGGCACCTTCGACCCGATCCACCACGGGCACCTCGTGGCGGCCTCGGAGGTGCAGAGCCTGTTCGACCTCGACGAGGTCGTCTTCGTCCCCACGGGGCAGCCGTGGCAGAAGGAGGGCCGTGAGGTCGCTCCGGCCGAGCACCGCTACCTCATGACCGTCGTCGCGACCGCCTCGAACCCGCACTTCACCGTCAGCCGGGTGGACATCGACCGGGACGGCAAGACGTACACGATCGACACCTTGCGCGACCTGCACCTCGCCTACCCGGACTGGGAGCTGTTCTTCATCACCGGTGCCGACGCCCTGGCCCAGATCCTGTCGTGGAAGGACGCCGACGAGCTCTTCGACCTGGCCCAGTTCATCGGCGTGACACGGCCGGGCTACGAACTGTCCGAGGCCGGCCTGCCCGCCGACCGAGTGCACCTCCAGGAGGTGCCGGCGATGGCGATCTCCTCGACCGACTGCCGGGAGCGTGTGCGTTCCGGAGAACCGGTCTGGTACCTCGTCCCGGACGGTGTCGTCCAGTACATCAACAAGCACCAGCTCTACTCCCGCCCCGCACAGGAGGACCCCCGTGCCCGCGACTGACCGTTCCCTCGAGCTCGCCCGCGCCGCCGCCGCGGCCGCCGCGGACAAGCTGGCCACGACGATCGTCGGCATCGACGTCTCGGAGCACCTCGCCCTCACCGACGTCTTCGTCATCGTCTCGGCCGAGACCGAGCGCCAGGTCGGCGCCCTCGTCGACGAGATCGAGGACGTCCTGCGCGACCTCAAGGCCAAGCCGCTGCGCCGCGAGGGCCAGCGCGACGGCCGGTGGGTCCTCATCGACTTCGGCGACATCGTCGTCCACGTCCAGCACGACGAGGAGCGCTCCTTCTACGAGCTCGAGCGGCTGTGGAAGGACTGCCCGGCGATCGACCTCGGCGCCGTCGGCACCGAGCAGGGCGGTCGGTGAGCACGCGCTGGATGGCCGCGCCTGCCGGCGTTGGTCGTCGCCGGATCGTCATCCTGCGTCACGGTGAGACCACCCACAACGCCGCCGGCATCTGGCAGGGACAGCTCGACTCCGATTTGTCGGAGCGTGGCGTCGCGCAGGCTCGCGCTGCCGGCCCGGCCGTCATGGCGCTGCGGCCCACCCGGATCGTCTCCTCCGACCTGACCCGAGCGGCGCGCACGGCCGCCATGGTGGCCGAGGCGGGCGGCATACCGGTCTCCCTGGATGCGCGCTTCCGGGAGATCCACGCGGGGCAGTGGCAGGGGATGAACAACGAGGAGGTGGCCCGGCTCTTCCCGGAGCAGCGGGCTGCCGTGCTGCGCGGTGAGGACATCAAGCGCGGCATCGACGGGGAGTCGATGGGCGATGTGCTGGAGCGCGTGCGTGCCGGCCTCGAGGAGCTGATCGCGGGCATGGAGCAGAGGGAGTGCGTCGTCGTGTCCACCCATGGCGCGGCGGCCCGGGCGGTCGCGGCGGCGCTGCTCGACCTCGACCTGGCCGTCGCGTGGCGGATCCTGGGCAGCTTCGGCAACTGCCACTGGGCCGAGCTGGAGGAGGGCAAGCACGGCTGGCGGCTGCTCTCCTGGAACGTCTCCGCGGGCGTGGTCGACAGTGTCGAGGGCTCACCGCCGCCCTGATTTGGTGACCGGCGGCGCCGTCACTTAGAGTTACGCAGTCCCGCGAGGGACGTCCCACTCGGGGCTGTAGCGCAGTTGGTAGCGCACCTCCATGGCATGGAGGGGGTCAGGGGTTCGAATCCCCTCAGCTCCACAATTTCAGACGTACTAGAACACCTGACATCGGTGGAAGCCGGTGTTGGTGCGAGGGCGGCGAACGGCTCAGCGAGCTTGATCGTCGCCTTCTCGTCTTCGCTGATCTCGATGCCGTTGGTGAGCGCTTGGTTAGCCAGTCGCTTGCCTTGATCGTCGGTGCGCGCGTACAGGGTCGCGCAGTCAACGAGCAGGCTGAGCGCGGTGCTGAGGTGCTTGCGCGAACCCTCGTGCTGATCGTGTTCGCTGGCGAGGCGGCGGTCGATGTCACCAAGCCCTGCCCGGATGCGGTCTTGGTGCCGTTTGAGGGTTTCCAGGTCGATGGCGTCGGCGAAGTGCGCGGCGAGCAGCTTGTCGCTCTCGTTCTGGAGTCGTTTGCGGTTCTCTGTCAGCTCGGCCAGTTCCTGTGAGCGGGAGGCGAGCCGTTCATCGAACGCTGCCTCGACCTGTGCCGCGAGCGCGGCGTACTGCTCTTCGGTGATCGAGATGTCTCGGTAGCAGTCCGCGACCAGCTGCTCGGCGATGCCGACTGGCACAGCCCGCCGGGTGCAGTTCTTCCGTTTGGAGGCCCGACCGGAGCACACGTAGTAGGCGTAACGCACGCCTTGCTTGTTGGCTGGGTAGTCCAGTTGCATCCGTGACCCGCACTGGCCGCAGAACAGGGAGCCTTTCAGGTAGTGGTCGTGCGTGCGGCGGCGCTCGTCCGCGATCTTGCGGGAGTCGAGTAGCCGTTGGACTTGCTGCCAGGTCTCAACGTCGACCAGTGGCTCGTGAGTGCCCGACTGCTCGGCTCCCTTGTAGCGCACGATGCCGATGTAGTACGGGTTGCGCAGCATCGAGAAGAACGTGGAACGGCCGACCGGCCCGGACGGACGCTTCGGCGTGGGTACGGTGGTGAGTCCGCGCGCGGTGGTCTCGGCGAGCAGACTGACGACGGTGTGCTCGCCGGTTGCGTACTGCTCGAACACCCACCGCACCAGCGGGGCGCGCTCGGCGTCGATCTCGACGGTGCGGTACTCGCGGCCTTGCTCGTCGCGCTTGCGGACGTTGAGGTAGCCGATCGGTGCTCGCATCGGGGTGCCGCCGGTCTCGAACTTTTGGTTCAAGCCCTTGCTGACCTCGGATGCGAGGTTCTTGGAGTAGAACTCCGCGATGGACGACATGATGCCGTGCAGCAACATCCCCGAGGGCGTCTCGTCGATGTTCTCCGTCGCAGACACCAAGGTCACCCCGGCTTCGACCAGACGACGGTGAATCTCCACATCGTCCAGTCGGTTGCGGGCGAGACGGTCGACCTTGTGGACGATGCAGTAGGTGACTTGATGCGTGGCGATGTACTCCAGCATCCGTTGCAGGTCTGGCCGGTCAGCTGAGCGGGCGGACTCTCCTGCATCCACGAACTCGGCGACGATGCGTGCGCCGAGGTCTTCGGCCTTGCGCGCGTTCGCCTGGCGTTGGGCAGGGATGGAGAACCCCTCGTCACGACCCCCCTTGGTCGCCTGCTCCTTGGTCGAGACACGTTGATACGTCACCGCTGTCAGAAGCGGTGACGTATCCGTGTCATCCATCGGCATTGTCAGAGTCATGGTGGCCTCCTTGCTCGCCCGACGAGTGGGCGTCCGTCGTGTTTTCGGTGCTGTGTCGATCACCGATGCGACGCTGCTGTGTCAAGGGCCAGTAGGAACTGCCCAGAGCCGGACATGAAACCTGCCCGTTGACGGTCACGAGATCTGCCCGGTGGTGGCCATGGGATCTGCCCAAGGGGGCTGTGGGCCACCACCGACCGGTGTGG
>JAIUOP010000020.1 GCA_020161815.1 Actinomycetota bacterium
GCCAGTCCTACCGCATGCTCCAAGCCCGCCAACGTCGAGGAGGACCGCCCCTGACCCCCTGAACAACCCGCAGAGGGTGGGGACTTTCACCTGGCCAAAACCGGGGACCTCCACTTGGCCATTGACAGATGACGCTCGATGACGCTCACATCCATCGTCTATTTCAGACCTCACGCTCCCCGTTGCTGCGTCTGGCACAGTCACAGCGACGGGACGCCACCGGCAACAGGCCTCTTGCCACGTGAGCACAGCACTCGGCTCTGCAGGCCTGCGCATTCCGCAGCGAAGGCGAGTGCTACGGGGCACGTGGCCAGCCAAAAAAGCCATCAAATTCGGGAGCGAGACGGCTCTATCGATCGACGCGGCTCACCACGCGTCCACCCCAGCTGCTCTCAGAGGGAGCTGTTCTGCACATAGCTGAGCGAGCGGACCATGAGCCCGCCCATCCGCTCAAGGTCCAAGGACGGGGCCGTGAAGCGATCGAGGGGGCCGAGGGGCCGACCAGCGCGCCAGCCCGGCGAGAGCCCGTCAGCGACACCGGCGGCAAGGCGGCTGGCGGTTCGCACCGCAGACGGCTCCACCGTCCAGAGAGTGTCGAAGAGGCGGCCGCCGTCAGGTCGGCCCATCTGACCGGGACGCTCGGTGCCGACCAGACAGGCCGTCACTTCAGCGGAATCGCAGATCACAATCCACTCGCGGCTCATGGGCGCGGCATCCGGCAACGCGACCGGCTGCAGACCCGATGCCGAACCGACCGCGTCCGCACCAACAGCGAAAACAACGGCCACCGCAGCCGTGCGGGACAGTTCGACCCACCGGTCCAAAGATGCCTCCAAGAAAGCCAGCCGTTGAAAGGCGCCAAACAGAAGCGGTTCCCTTGAGGAAGAGGCCGCCTCATCCTCGATCGCACGACTGAGCGCGGTCAGCGTCCGCTTGGTCAGCTGCTGGAGTGCGATCTCCGGGTGCGCCCGCCTCAAAGCGGCATACACCGACGCGGGCTGGTCCTGTCGGGGCACCAGCTGCCGAATGGCCGCTGCCAGACCAAGTCCGGATTCGCGCCACCGCACCACCTCGAGGACTCGGCGCATCTCATCCGCGCTGTACCGACGGTGGCCCCCACCGGCCCGGTGGGCCCGTGGGAAATGGTGGCGCTGCTCCCAGCTGCGGATTGTTGCCACCGACAGTCCCGTATGGCGCGAAAGCTCCCCAATGGAGAGGTCAGCGTCTCCCACCGACTCAACCATCGCTTCCTCCGGGCGTCATGTATAGATTTAGCTCCACAGACTGTCTAGGTTGCCAGAAGCGACCATCGACCGGGGAGGTTTCGTGAGCAGGCGGACGGCTGACAACGAGCTGAACCTGATTGTCGGCGACGGTCACACCCGGGCCCTAACGATCTGCCCTGACCACACTGCCCTATGGGAGGCAATGGCGCTCTCCACACGCGGGGGCAAGCGCTTCCGGCCTGCCTTGGTCTCAGCAGTCCACGACGCCTTGGGTGGCTCGGCGCACGTCGCCGTGGCGCAGGTCGGGGCTGCGGTCGAGCTTCTCCACACGGCCTTCATCGTTCACGATGACGTCATCGACGGTGACGACATCCGCCGAGGTCAACTCAACGTCAGTGGTACCTTCCGTGAGCGCGCCCGAGCTGCAGGCGTCGACTCCGCGGGCGCATCGATCTATGCCGTGACGGCCGGGATTCTTGCAGGTGATCTGGCAATTGCCGCGGCGATGCGGGCCGTCGGCGGGTGCGAGGCGCCTCGCGACGTGGTCCTCAAACTGCTCGATCTTTTCGACGAGGCCCTCCACGTCACCGCCTCCGGCGAGCTCGCCGACGTCCGCCTCTCCCTCGCAACAACGTCCTCGCTCGCCGACAGCCTCCAGATGGCCGAGCAGAAGACCAGCGCCTACTCCTTCTCCCTGCCGATGCACGCCGGGGCACTGCTGGCCGGAGCCGCCGACGATCTATGCGCCGACCTGGCCGCAGCCGGACGGCAGATGGGAATGGCCTTTCAGCTCCTCGACGACCTCATCGGCGTCTTCGGTGACCCTGACCGGACCGGGAAGAGCGCCACCAGCGACCTACGCACCCACAAGCAGACACCTCTGCTTGCCCATGCACAGACCACGCCCCAGTGGCCCCGGATCGAGGGTTACACCGGGCGCGAGCTCTCGATCAGCGAACTCCAGGAGGTCCGCGCCCTGCTCACTACCTCGGGGTCCCGAGCCTTCATCGAGGACCTGGCAAGTAGCTACCTGGCCAGCGCGCGCGGGGCCGTGCAAAGGCTCGGACTGGATGAGGACATCTTTGCTTTGGCGCTACCGGCCAGTGGCCTGCTCGTCCCACCCACCGCGCCCGCCCCCTCGGAGTCCAACGCGTGAACACCCACCCGTCACACGACAGAGACCTGCTGTACGACACCGTGGCCCAACGCAGTGCCGCCCTGGTCATCTCCGCCTACTCCAGCTCCTTCGGCCTGGCCTCCCGCCTCCTGCCCCGCCCCCTGCGCGCCCACATCGCCAACCTCTACGCCCTCGTGCGCCTCGCCGACGAGATCGTCGACCAGCCGCCAAGTCCCTCCGCGATTCCTGCGCGCTCTCGCGCCCTCGACGAGCTCCAAGCACAGACCCATCGCGTGCTCGCGGAGGGCCACAGCACCAACCTGGTCGTCCACGCCTTCGGGATCACCGCCAACGATTGCGGCATCGACTCGAGCCTGATCGACCCCTTCTTCACCTCCATGCGCATGGACCTGCACCTCGTGACGAACACCCCCGAAACCTTCGCCGAGTACGTCTACGGCTCCGCCGAGGTCGTGGGCCTGATGTGCCTACGAGCGTTCCTGCGCCACGAGGACCCCCACGGCGACTTCCAGGCCCGTTATGCCGCACTCACCCCCGGCGCGCGAGCGCTTGGGGCCGCCTTCCAGAAAGTCAACTTCCTGCGCGACCTCGCCGACGACCACGGCCGCCTCGGCCGGTCCTACTTCCCCGGACTGGATCCCAACGAACTAACCGAGGCCGACAAGCAGCAGTTGGTGGACGACATCGACACCGACCTCGCGACTGCTGCGTCGGCCATCCCTGAACTGCCAACGAGCAGCCGCCGGGCCGTCCTGGCCGCCCACGCCACCTTTGCCGAGCTCAGCGCACTGCTGCGCCGCACCCCGGCCTCGACGATCCGCACCACCCGGGTGCGCGTCCCGGCCTACGTCAAAGTCCGCCGAGTCACCCGCGCGCTGCTCGAGGGTCCACGATGAGCTCGACGACGCCGGGACGCGCCGTGGTGATCGGAGGCGGCATCGCCGGCTTGGCCACCGCCGCCCTCCTGGCCGCCCGCGGCCACGACGTGGACCTCTTTGAGAAGAACGACGACCTTGGTGGGCGCGTCGGCTCCCTCACCCGCGAGGGCTACCGCTTCGACACCGGCCCGTCGTGGTACCTCATGCCCGAGGTCTTCGACCACTTCTTCCGGCTCCTCGGCACGAGCGCGGCCGACGAGCTCGACCTGGTCTCCCTCGACCCCAGCTACCGTGTGTTCTTCGAGGGCGGCCATCCACCGGTGGACGTACACGGCGACCGCGCGCGCAACCAGAACCTGTTCGAGAGCATCGAGGCCGGGGCCGGGAGGGCACTAGGGGCCTACCTCGACTCGGCGGGCGAGGTCTATGACCTGGCACTGCGCCGCTTCCTCTACGCCACCTTCGCGCGGCCGCAGGCCCTGATGCATCGCGAGATCTTGCGCAGCGGACCACGCCTGGCACCGTTGCTCACCCGCTCGCTGCGCACACACGTCGCCCACCAGTTCACTGACCACAGGCTCCAACAGGTCCTTGGCTATCCAGCCGTCTTCCTCGGCTCAGCCCCTGAGCGCACACCAGGTCTCTACCACCTCATGAGCCACCTCGACCTCGACGGACCGGTCCTGTACCCGCAAGGTGGCTTCGTCACGCTCATCGACGCCATCGCCGGCCTAGCCCGACGCCACGGCGCCCGGCTCCACACCGGGACTCCAGTGACCCGGATCCTCACCCGGAACGCGTCAACCCCGGGGCGTCGCCGACACGCCCAGGCCTGCGGCGTCGAGGTCGAGGAGAGCGGCCAGAAGCACTCTGTCGAGGCCGACCTCGTCGTTGGGGCGGCCGACCTTCACCACGTCGAGCAGGCCCTGCTACCTACGCACCTGCGCACGCACCCAGAAAGCGCGTGGCGCCGGCGCACCCCCGGGCCCGGCGCCGTCCTGGCGTTGCTCGGCGTGCGCGGCCCCCTCCCCCAACTGCCGCACCACTCGCTGTTCTTCACCCGCGACTGGGACCGCAACTTCAGTGACATCTTCGGCCCCGCCGCGCGCGTGCCTGAGCCAGCCTCCATCTACGTCTGCAAGCCCTCCGCCACCGACCCCAGCACGGCGCCGCCGGGATGCGAGAACCTCTTCGTACTCATCCCCGTCCCAGCCGATGTCTCCATTGGCTCCGGCGGACCCGACGGCCACGGTGATCCGCGAGTCGAGCGGGCGGTTGACGCCGCCATCGCGCAGATCTCGACCTGGGCGGGCATCAGGGACCTGTCCGACAGAGTCGAGGTCCGCGAGAGCATCGGACCGCAGGACTTCGCGCAACGCTTCAACGCATGGAAAGGGGGAGCCCTCGGGCTCGAGCACTCCCTGCGCCAGAGCGCGTTCCTGCGACCAACCAATGTCTCCCGGCGCGTCGACGGCCTCCTCTACGCAGGAGCCAGCACCACTCCAGGCGTCGGTCTACCGATGTGCCTCATCAGCGCCCAGCTCGTCGTCAAGAGAATCACCGGGGATCACAGCCCCGGCCCACTGCCCATCCCGCAGGAGGCCTGACCCGTGCGCCACCTCGCGTATGCAGCCATGCTCGCGTTCTGCGTGGCCGGCACCCTCCCCCTCGTGCCCGCCTTCAGGCTCACCGTGCTGCGCCAGCCCCGGCGGCTGGCGCTGGCGATCCTCATCGCCGGGCTGCCGTTCCTGCTGTGGGACGTGTGGGCCACCCACGTCGGTCACTGGTGGTTCGACGCGGACCAGACTTTGCCATGGCGCGTGGTCCAGCTACCGATCGAAGAGATCTTCTTCTTCGTCGTCATCCCGCTGGTCTCGATCCTGACACTCGAGGCCGTCAAGGTCGTGCTCCGCGGCGGTCGGGGCACGACCCACACCCTTGGGGAGCGCGAGCCGTGAGCTACACCGTGTTGGCAGCCATCGCCGTCGTGCTGGCCCTGGGCATCGATCAGCTGATCCTGGGAACCAAGGTAACCAGCACCCGGGCGTGGTGGGTCGCCTACTCGATCATCCTCTTCTTCCAGCTGCTCACCAACGGCTGGCTCACCGGCCGCCGGATCGTGCAGTACGACCCGAACGCGATCATCGGCTCGGGCTCGGTTAGCCTCCTCGGCGACGGGCGACTGATTTTTGCGCCCGTTGAGGACCTGGCCTTCGGGTTCGCGCTCGTGCTGCTCACGTGCGTGGTGTGGACCCGCCTCGCGCCACCATCCCGCCTAGCGCCGTGAGCCAGCGCACTCGCCCCTTCGCGCCGACCGAGCTGGGGCTACCCGGACCCACCGGCCTGGACATGGCCCGGTCGTTTCGTGACATCCGCGCCGACCCCGTCGCCTTCCTCTCAGGCACCGCGCACCGCTACGGCGACCTCGTAGCGTTCCCCGTGCCCGGTCCACCGGTGCTGCTGGTGAACGAGCCCGCGCAGGTCACCGCCATCCTCCAGACCGGGGCGCGCGCGTGGACCAAGGACACGACCCAATACCGTGCGCTGCGACGCGTGACCGGTCCCGGTCTCCTGGCCACCGCCGAGCCTGACTGGCTCCAGCACCGCCGACTGGCAACACCCGCGTTCCACCGCGACCGGCTGGCCGCCCTGAGCGCGCGCGTGCGCGCGCTGATCGCGCGCGACGCTGCACTCATGCTCAACCGGCAGGGAGCAGCCGTCATCGATGTCGCCCCCGTCATGGACCGCATCAGCCTGACGGCGATGGGCACCACGCTGTTTTCCGACGACTTCGAGAAGCTGGCGCCAACCCTGCTCACGGCCTCCCGGGCCGCCTCCGGGGCAGTGGTCGCCCTCGGCCGGTCCATCCTGCCCGGAGCCCGGTGGCTCCCCTCACCGACCAACGCTCGTCTCCTGCGCGCCCGCCGATCGCTCGCCGCTGCTTCGAGGTCACTGGTGGCCTCCCGGCGGCGCCATTCCCCTCGGCCCAACGACGCCGGTGACCTTCTCGGGCTCCTGCTCGCCAGCTCCCTCAACGACGAGCAGGTGCACTCAGAGATCGTGACGATGATGATCGCCGGCCACGAGACCGTGGGCGCCGCCATGGCGTGGACACTCATGCTGCTGGCCGAGCACCAGTCCGTCCAGGACGCCGTCCGTCGCGAGGCCAACCTCGGAGACGCCAGCCTCAGCGGCAGTCATTCACATCTGCCGCTGACGCGCGCCGTCATCGACGAGGCGCTGCGGCTCTACCCCAGCGCGTGGGTGCTCTCCCGCCGCGCCACCCAAGCCACTCGCTTGGCCGACCTCGACGTGCCGGCCGGCACCCAAGTCATCATCAGCCCGTGGCTGCTGCACCGGCACCCCGCCCACTGGTCCGATCCCGAGACGTTCCGCCCCGACCGCTTCCTCGACGCCCCCGGTCGACGCGCCAGCTACCTCCCCTTCGGGCAAGGCCCGCGCCTATGCATTGGGCGCGAGATGACGCTCGGCCAGATGGCCATTGCGCTCCAAGTCATCCTCGCCACCCACCACGTCGGGCTCCCCCAGCCCTGGACGCGTCCGCGTCCCGAGGCGCTCGTGACTATCCACCCCCGAGGCGGCATGCCGCTGACCCTCACCCACCGATGATCGACCTTCTCGCCGCAGCCATCGTCGCTGCCGCACTCCTACTCGGGCACCGACTAGGCCACAACCTGCGAACCCTGCCAGAAACTCACCCGAGCGAGGCCCCGTCGGGCGCGTCCGCCATGGGCGTGGCCGTCGTCGTGCCGGCACGCAACGAAGAATCCACCCTGCCCACACTCCTGTCTTCCCTTGCCCACCAGCGCGCGACCATCTCCTCTATCACCGTCGTCGACGACAACTCCACCGACCGCACCGCCGAGGTCGCCGGCGCGGCCGGCGCGACCGTCCTCAACCCCGGCACTCCCCCGACCTCATGGACCGGCAAAGCCTGGGCCTGCCACCGCGGCGCGTCCGCCACCGAGGAACCCCTTCTGCTCTTCCTCGACGCCGACACCTGCCTGGCACCAGATGCCCTCGACCGACTCCTCAGCGCCCACCGCGACCAGGGCGGGCTCGTCAGCGTCCAACCCTTCCACGAGACCAGGCGGCCACATGAGCAGCTCTCGGCCTATTTCAACGCCGTCGCGACCCTGGGCAGCGGACTCACCGCCACCACCTCGACAGATCAAGTACTCGCCTTCGGTCCATGCCTGCTCACCTCCCGAACCGGTTACGACTTGGCCGGCGGGCATACCGCCGCTCGCCAAGCCGTCCTCGACGACGTGGTCCTCGGCAAGGCCTACCAGCGGGTGGGCCTGCCCGTCACCACATTCATCGGGGGCACGCAGATCCAGATGCGCAGCTACCCCACCGGCGTACGCCAACTCTTTGAAGGCTGGTCCAAGAACATCGCCAGTGCCGCAACCAGCACGCCACCCATTCCGGCCGCCATCACAACGCTCTGGATCACGGCCCATCACCTCGCTGCGCTCATGCTCGCCACCTCGGCGGTCAACGCGATCACCTCTGGCGCGGCCATCACGACGCTGCTTCACCTCGCAGGATGGCTCACCGGCTACGCGTTCGTCGCCCTGCAACTACGCGCCACTCTGGCCCGGATCGGTAGGTTCGCCCCATGGGCTTGGCTCCTCTACCCCGTGCCGCTGCTCTTCTTCGACCTCGTCGTCGCCGTCTCAGCCGTACAGACCTTCCTGACCCGCTCCGTGCGCTGGCGCGGACGCGCGATCCCCGGCGACAGTCACCAGTGGCGATGATGTCGCCTGGGCGCAAGCTCGCCCTCATCACAGCCAACGTCGTCGGCTGGGCCGCAGTCCACGTCATCACCGGGTACACCGCGCACCGGCTCCCCCGCGAACGACTCGACCACGACTGGTGGATCCACCGCAGACGCCCATGGGAGAACGACCTAGCCTTCTATCGCTCCAGTCTGCACATCCACGCCTGGAAGGACCGCCTCCCCGAGGCCGGCGCCGTCTTCCCTGGCGGCATCAGCAAACGCAGCCTCCCCAGCTTCGAAACCCAGGCCCTCTCCGCCTTCATCAACGAAACGCGCCGGGCCGAACTCGCCCACTGGTGGGCGCTGGCAGCAACTCCAATCTTCGCCCTTCTCAACCCGCCCATCGCGCTGCCCGTGACCATCACTTACGGCGTGGGAGCCAACATGCCGTTCATCGCCATCCAGCGCTACAACCGGCAGCGCACCGAGCAAATCCTGGTCAAGCGGGCCCCGGGTCAAGATAGGTCAGAACCGAGCGGCCAACGGTAGGCGATCGCCAGAGGCGGCGGGCCAAGCCGCAGGGCTTGACCCGAGCGACACCAACTCGCGCACCTGCGTGACCGACCACGGAGAAATGGTCTCCGGCTGCGTCTGCGCTCTCTCGACGTAGTCCTCCCAAGGCTCCCACCAAGCCGCGTCCACCTCATTGGCGTCCGGATGTACCGGCGTCCCTGTGGGCACCGTGGCGACGTAGACCGGGCACAGCTCGTTCTCCCAGATGCCCAAGGACTCGGCGCGGTACGAGAACTCCGGAAGGATCAAGCGAAGCTCGCCCTCGGCCACGTCCAGTCCCAACTCGCTGCTCAAACGACGAGTGACGGCTGCAGATATCTGCTCGCCGGGTCTGGGGTGTCCGCAACAGCTGTTGGTGCGCTCGCCAGGGAACACCAGCTTCTCGAACGATCGACGCGTCACCAGCAGCCGGTCAGAGTGATCAAAGACGTAGCAGGAAAAGGCCAAATGAAGCGGTGTTGAGGCGTGGTGCGTCTCCTGCTTGGTCGACGTCCCTACGGCGGAGCCATCAGACGCAAGCAGCACCACCTCGTCCTCATCCGCCCACCGAGGCCCAGGCTCAACCGACACAAACTCCCCTTCGTCTCCCGCAGAACCTTCTCATTGTGCTCGACACTCGGCTGACCTGTCGAGTGTTTGTCTAGTGTTGTGTCATGACCGTATTCTCCGCTTCCCGGCGCGCCGAAGCCATCGTCAACGCCGACCAAGGGCCCCTATGGGCCCTGCTGGCCGACCCAAAGGTGTTGACCCGACATACCCCCTTCGTGACCGCCATCGAGGATTTGGGCAACGACCGTTGGTCATGGTCTCTGGCCGGCATCAGCTACCCGGGCGGCCACTTCGGCGCCACCTTCGTCGAGAAGATGACCTTCACTCCCGAGTCCCGCATCGACTTCGCCCCCGATCCTCACGCCGGCCGGCAGAGAGCCGGAGCAACGGGCACTTACCGACTGAAACCGCATGAATCGGGCACACACCTACTCATCGACCTCACCGTGACCGCCGACCTGCCAGCTCCTCGCGGCGCCCGCCACCTCATCGAGCCCGCGATGCGAGCCGTCATCGCACTCATGTGGGATGCCTTCGCCAAAGGCCTCATCAGCGAGCTCACGCCCAACTAACTCCGAGAACCACCCTGAGAGCGGCCTCCCTTCACCGACCATCCTCGCCTGGGACGGGACTGTCCGATGAACGGTGCATGAGCTGGTGAAGAGAGGGTCACGCCTCGCCAAGGTCGCAGCGGCGCGCGCCACGCGACACATCCCGGGCGACCAGCCCTCAGGCGAGAGTGGCCCGCTGTCGTGGCAGGCTGGACCGATGCTGCTCTCCCTCGACCAGCTCGACCGGGCCTGCGGCGCCGTGCTGGCCTCTGCAGCCGGTGACGCCCTCGGCGCCGCCTACGAATTCGGTTGCGCCACCGTCGGTCCCAACGGTCCGCAGATGCTCGGCGGGGGCCTGGGCAACTTCGCCCCCGGTGAGTGGACCGACGACACATCCATGGCCGTCGGCATCCTGCGTGTCGCCGCCGCTCGCCACGAGCTCACCTCCGACGCCGCCCTCACCGACATCGCCCGCCAGTGGAGCACGTGGTATGACGGCAACCCACCGGACATCGGCATCCAGACCCGTACCATCTTCTCCCGCACGGGATCGCAGCCCACTGCAACGGAATTGCGCGACACGGCATACGCACTCCACGGCGAGACGGGCCGCACGGCCGGCAACGGTTCGCTCATGCGGACGGCCGCGGTCGCACTCCCCCACCTCGACGACGCCGACACCGTGGCTGCTGCCGCCCGGGCGATCAGCGAACTCACCCACACCGACGCGCGCGCCGGGGAGGCCTGCGTCCTGTGGTCGCTCGCGATCCGGCACGCGATCCTCGAGGCCGAGCTCGACCTCCGCGCCGGGCTGCCGTGGCTCGAGGACGACGCCCGCGCATGGTGGCTCGCCCGCATCGAGGAGGCCGGGGCCTCCGGGCCCGGCCGCTTCACCCAGAACGCCTGGGTCGTCGAGGCCTTCCAAGCGGCGTGGTCCGCGATCGTCCATACCCCCACCCCGCCGGGAGGTATGCCGACCGCTCACCTGCGCGGCTCCCTCGCCACCGCGATCGCGATCGGACACGACACCGACACCGTCGCCGCGATCGCGGGTGCGCTGCTGGGCGCCCGGTGGGGCGCCTCGGCAGTGCCCAACGAGTGGCGACGGATGCTGCACGGCTGGCCGGGCCTGGACGCAGAGGACCTGGTGGAGCTCGCGACGCGTGCCACCCTCGGCGGCCTCGACAGGTAGCCCGACCCCAGCCCGTCGGTGAGACGGGGTGCCCGCTCCGGTTTCCTACCGTGAGGTAACGAACTACTTTTGCACCACGCACCTCCGACGACGCAGGAGCGGGAGTAGGAGCGGGGACGCATGACACTCACTCTTTCGGAGCAACTGAAGCGCCGTAAGCCGATCGTCTTCCAGCAGATGCACCATGAGGGCGAGGAACTCGCCCGCAACATGACGACCTTCCATCTCATGATGTTCGGGGTCGGCGCGACCATCGGCACCGGGATCTTCTTCGTCCTCGGGGAGGCGGTCCCCAAGGCGGGGCCCGCGGTGCTCGTCAGTTTTGTCATTGCCGGCATCGCGGCCGGCCTCTCCGCGCTCTGTTATGCCGAGCTCGCGAGCGCGATCCCGGTCAGCGGGTCGACGTACAGCTACGCCTACCACGCCTTGGGTGAACTCGTCGCCGTCGTCATCGCCGGGTGCGTCCTGCTCGAGTACGGCGTCGCGACGGGCGCGGTCGCCGTCGGATGGAGTGGCTACTTCAACGAGCTCATGCACGCTCTCTTCGGGTTCAAGCTGCCCCAGGCCCTCTCGGTGTCGCCCATCCCGGGGACGGACGGTGTGGCGACCGGCGGGATCATCAACCTCCCAGCCGTCGTGCTCGTCCTCCTCTGCATGTTCCTCCTCCTCCGCGGCGCTACCGAGTCCGCCAAGGTCAACGCCGCGATGGTCCTCATCAAGATCGCGGTCCTCGTGCTCTTCTCCGTCATCGGCTTCAGCGCCTTCAACGCCGACCACTTCAGCAACTTCTTCGCGGCCGGAGCCGCTGGCATCTCGGCCGCCGCGGGCACGATCTTCTTCTCCTTCATCGGCCTCGATGCCGTCGCCACCGCCGGCGAAGAGGTGAAGAACCCCCAGAAGGCCCTGCCTCGCGCCATCATCGGCGCCCTGCTCATCGTGTCCGGCGCCTACATCGCGGTCGCCGCAGCTGGTCTGGCGGCCAAGCCCGCCTCCTTCTTCTCCAGCCCGGAGGCCGCCGACGCCGGCCTGGCCCAGATCCTCAAGGACATCACCGGCAACGAGATCTGGAGCACGGTCCTCGCGGCCGGCGCGGTCATCTCGATCTTCTCGGTCACGCTGGTCACCCTCTACGGACAGACCCGCATCCTCTTCGCGATCGGCCGCGACGGTCTCATCCCCCGTCGCTTCTCGGTGGTCAACCCCAAGTCGATGTCGCCGAACTTCAATGTCGTGGTCGTCAGCATCGTCGTCGCCCTCATCGCCGGATTCGTGCCCTCGGACTACCTCTGGGACACCGTCTCGATCGGCACCCTCATGGCGTTCTCGGTGGTCGCGCTCGGCATCATGGTCCTGCGCAAGACGCACCCCGACCTCGAGCGGCCCTTCAAGATCCCCGGCTACCCCGTGACGCCGATCCTCACGATCCTCGTCTGCTTCTACATCATGTATGGCCTGGCCGCGATCACGTGGGTCATCTTCCTCACGTGGATCGCCCTGTGCCTGATCTTCTACTTCGTCTACGGCCGGACGCACGCGACCCTGAACCACTACACCTCGGACGAGGAGATCGCCGAGCCCAGCGGCCGGCGCCTCAAGGAGGACGAACAGTTGTGATCCTCGTCGGCTACAGCCCCCACAAGTCCGACCAGGGCGCCGTCGACCTCGCCTGCCTCTTGGCATTGTCCGACGACCAGCCGGTCCATGTGCTCTCCGTCGTCCCAGCAGGGTGGGGCACACCCGCGGTCGGCGACACCGATCGCGATTTCCAGCTCTGGGCGCAGGGCGAGGGTGCCGAGGCCGAGGCCGAGGCGCGCGCGGAGTTGGCGTCGCACCCGTCGGTCACCAGCGATGCCTCGTGGGTCCCGGGGCGCTCTGTCCCCCAAGCGATCCTCGACGAAGCCGAGCGCCTCAGGGCGTCCATGCTCGTGGTCGGCTCCGGCGCCAGCACCCGGCACGGCACGATCTCGCTCACCTCGAAGACCGATCGGCTGCTCCACTCCTCCCCCTTGCCGGTCGCGATCGCCCCTAAGGGGTATGCCGTCTCGCCGGGCTCGCGCGTGGCGCGTGTGACCGTCGCCTTCCGCGGGGATCACACGACCTCTGCCCTGCTCGAACGGGTCGCCGAGATCTGCCAGCGCACCAAGGCGCGGTTGCGCATCGTGACCTTCGCCATCAACGCCCGGCGGATGGTGACGACGACCGTCCCGGACGCGGAGGGCGCGATCGTGGCGCAGTGGGTGCGCCAGGCCAGCGCGGACCAGCAGCTTGCCCTCGACAACCTCGCCGAGTTGGGCATGGACCCGGCCGCCGTCGAACATGTGGTCGCCGTCGGCCGCTCCTGGGGCGGCGCCATCGACCAACTCGACTGGGGCAAGGGCGACGTCCTCGTCCTCGGATCGTCGATGTCGTCGAGTCTGATGGCACGCGTCTTCCTTGGCAGCAGCGCCACCAAGATCATCGCGAACTCACCGGTCCCGGTCATCGTCGTCCCCTGAACGTGCCGAGTCTCTCGGTGGCGAATGGCGTGTTGGAGCGGCGATGACGCAGGAGCGCTTTGAGGTGAGCCTCGACGGGTGCGGGAGCCACTGGAGACGCGGGTGAACCAGCCACAGGTCTCGTCCGCACTCGCTGCACGTGAGGAAGTCGTCGGGGCTGCGAGTGCGGATGTCGCCGTGGAGTGCCAGTGCATTCCGGGTGTACAACAACCTGACAACCCCCACGAACAAGTCCTTCGTCGGCAGGAGGCCGGAGGAGGCGAAGGCGGGGTGGGCGAGATGGCGTGAGGGGCCACGATTCTCCGGGCCGGACGAACGCGCGCGAGGCTGGAGTGGTCGGAGTGGCCGGTGACATCCCCTAGACTTGAGAGACGGTCCGCCCAGTTCTGCCTCGGGCCGTGGTCCCAAAGAGACGCCGACATCGGACGCGTTTCGGTGCCATCCTCAGCGCGAGGTTCAGCACCACTGACCTGTTGAGTCTGTCGGGCCTCAGGGCCTGCCCACTCAACACCCGTCGATGCCGACTGCGCCGCGACACCCGTCGCGCCGGGCAGAACGACCAGCACCACTGATGGAGCATTTTCCTTGTCCCGCAACACCTTCGGCGCGCTCGGCGTGCCCTCCGACCTCACCGCGATCCTCACCGACCTCGGCATCACGACGCCAACGCCCATCCAGGCCGCGACCCTGCCCGACTCCTTGGCCGGTCGCGACGTCCTCGGACGGGGACGGACCGGCTCCGGGAAGACCTTCGCCTTCCTGCTTCCCGTGGTGGTCCGACTCGCGGCGAGCACGAGTCGTCGGACGGCCAAGCGCCCCCGCGCACTGATCCTCGCCCCCACCCGAGAGCTCGTCGCCCAGATCGAGGCGTCGCTCGAGCCTCTCGCTCGCGCCCACGGCCTGACCAGCCGGACGATCTTCGGCGGCGTCGGCCAGAACCCCCAGGTCACCGCCCTCGCCCGCGGAGTGGACATCGTCATCGCCTGCCCCGGGCGACTCGAGGACCTCATCGGCCAAGGGCACGTCTCCCTTGATGCCGTCGAGATCACCGTGCTCGACGAGGCCGATCACATGGCCGACCTGGGCTTCCTCCCCGTCGTCAAGCGGCTGCTCGATCGCACGCCTCGCCAAGGGCAGCGGATGCTCTTCTCGGCGACCCTCGACGCCGGGGTGCAGGTCCTGGTCAAGCGCTACCTCAACTCCCCCGTCACCCACGAGGCCGACTCGGCCCAGTCTCCGGTGGCGACGATGAGCCACCACGTCCTGCACGTGACCCCGGAGGCCCACCTCCCCGTGCTGGTCGACCTCGTGGCCGCTCCCGGGCGCACGGTGGTCTTCACCCGCACCAAGCACCGGGCCAAGAAGCTGGCTCGCCAGCTCAACGCCAATGGTGTGCCGGCGGTCGAGCTGCACGGGAACCTGTCGCAGAACGCCCGCACCCGCACCATGGATGCCTTCCACTCGGGCGCTGCCGCCACCCTCGTCGCCACGGACATCGCTGCGCGAGGCATCCACGTCGACGATGTCGGCCTCGTCATCCACGCCGACCCACCGGTCGAGCACAAGGCCTACCTCCACCGCAGCGGTCGCACCGCCCGCGCGGGCGCCTCGGGCACCGTTGTCACGCTCATGACCGACGACCAAGTGGGCGACGTCCGCGACCTCACCCGCAAGGCCGGCATCAAGCCGACGACCACGCGCGTGAGCGCCACGCATCCACTCCTGCAGACCCTGGCACCGGGCGAGCGCGAGTTCCCCGGTGGCTTCGCCACGGCGCCTTCCCAAGAGTTCTCGGGAACTGGTGGACGCAACGGCGGGGCCGGCCGTGGCCGCAGTCGTGCCGGCAGCGGCGGAGGCGCAGGAAGGCCGGATGCGGCTGGCCGCGGGAGCGGTAATGGCAGAAATGGGAATGGCACTGGTGATCGCGCCGGTGGTGGTCGTCCCACCACTGGTGGCAATGGTTCTGGCCATGGGTCTCGTAACGGCATGGGCGCCTCCACTGCCCCGCGGACTGGAGCATCCGTACGCGGGCTCGACTCCACCACCGGAGGCACCCCGACCGCGCAGCGATCCGGATCCACCACTCAAGCGCGTGGCCCGCGGGCTGGAGCATCCGTACGCGGGCTCAACACCAACAACAAGAGCTCCTCGGGTGGCCAGAACCGGGGTCGCGCCAACGGAGCCAACGGATCGGGACGCACCCGCAGCGCGGCGGACTTCTCGGCCCAGAGCCGCGGCGGACGCGGTCGCTGAGACCGCGACGCACTCCTAGCGCAGCGGCTTCCCCGACCCCAGCCGGGGCGAGGCGGTCGCTGACCCCCAAGGGCAGTGCCCCACCCTCGGCGAGAGCCTGCGAGGTCGCCTCAGTGGCGGATCCGCACCGACAGGCAGGTGACGCAGCCCTCGAGCTTCTCGAACTCGGAGATGTCGACGCTCGTCACGGCATATCCTCGAGCCCGGAGCAGCTCGGCGGTGCGCGGCGCCGAGGCCGCCATGAGCAGGTGGTCCGGCGCCAGGTGCACGACGTGCGCGCCACCCTCCTCCGGCATGCCCTCGTAGCGATCGAAGGCGCCCGGCCAGTCGACGACCGGGTCCCAGCCGATGACCGTGCCGTCGGGCAGCGCCGTGACCGCTGACTTCAGGTGCAGCGCCCGCTCGACCGTCACGGCCTGGGTGCGCATCCCGAACGGCGCAAGCAGCTCCGCGAACTGCCGGATCCCCTCACCATTGGTCCGTCCCCCCAACCCCACGTATGCCGTGTCCCCGGTTCGCAGCACATCTCCCCCATCGAGGGTCCCCGGCGCCTCGATCCGCGCGACCCGCAGGCCGAGCTCCCGGGCCGCCGCCTCGGCGCCTGCGACTTCACCCTTGCGTTCCGCGGCCCCCGGGTTGGTGATGATCGCGAGGTCCTCGTGCACGACGATCGCGTCCTCGATGAAGACGGCGTCAGGGCAGTCGTCGGCCGGCTCCACCTCGTGAGTGGACCAGCCCGCGGAACGCAAGCACTCGGCATACGACTCCCATTGCGCCAGGGCGAGGTCGAGGTCGATGGCCTGCTTCTCGACATGCGTGACGAGGCCGTCGGCGAGGCGCGGACCGGGGCGACGGATGAGGGCCAGGGGGCGGGTCATGACGTCATTGTGGCGCGCGCTGGGGTGCGGACGTGACGGTGCCCGCCGATCCGAGGATCGACGGGCACCGTTCGTGGGGTCACCCGAGCTGACCGGGCCAGCTCGGGGCACTGCTCAGTTGGTGACCTCGACGACGGTCTGGCCGCCCAGCGCCCCGTTGAGGACGTGGTCGACGACACCGTAGGACACGCCGCTGGGCGCCCCGGTCCAGCTCGCCGTCACGTCGATGACGTCACCGGCGGTGACCGAAGCCGACGCAGGTGCGGCGGTGAGCCCACCCGTGCCGGTGACGGCCTTCCACTGGCCGTGGGCGACGAGCTGCTGCTGGCCGGGACGAGCCGCGGCCTCGCCAAGGTCCCGGACGCCCTCGTCTCCCCCGCCTCCATCGAGTACGTCGCCACCGGCCGCCAGGTGCCGGCGACCTGGCTCTGGCGGACACTGTCCGCTCGTTCAAACCGCTAGCCACCACCCCGGCCCGTCGACCACGATGGGGGCGTGACCTCGCAACCGGGACCGGACGACCGCGACCTCGCCGACGCCGCAGCCGGCCCACGCCGCCTGCCGGCCGGCTTCGGCCCCCGCAGGCTCTCGCCGGACGACCTCGACGAGGCGTATGCCGTGTACGCGGCCGACGAGGTGGCCGACGCCGGCACCCTGGCCATCGAGCGGGAAGACGTCGAGGCCGACTGGGCCCGGTCGAGCTTCGACCTGGCCGAGGACGCCATCGGGATCGCCGCCGCGGACGGCCGGCTGGTCGCGGCCGCCGAGGTCACCCGGCACGGGACGAGCGCCGAGGGTGCGGTGCTCCCGGCCGTGCGCGGGCTCGGCCTGGGCAGCTGGCTGCTGGCATGGACCGAACGCCGCGCTCGGGCGCTGGGCTCGAGCACACTGGGCCAGACCGTGCCCGAGGGTTCTTCTGCCGACGCCCTGCTCACCTCCCACGGCTACCGCATCGGCCACACCGCGTGGGTGCTCGAGCTTCCGGAGGGGAGAGCCGTCCCGGAGCGCCCCCTCCCCGACGGCCACCACCTCGTGACGGGAGGGAGCGCGGAACGGGAGCGCGCGGCATACGACCTGATCGAGACCGCCTTCGGCGAGTGGGCGGGACGCGAGCCCGAGACCTACGAGGACTGGCGCGCGACGACCGTGGACCGGCCGGGGAGCCGGCCCTGGCAGCTCCGGCTCGTCGAGGACGCGACGGGGCGGGCGGTCGGGGCGGCCTTCACCATCCTCGATGCGCAGGGCTGCGGCTACGTGCACCAGGTGGCCGTGGAGCGAGCGCACCGTGGCCGTGGTCTGGCGCAGGCGCTGCTCGCCGACGCCTTCCGCCGCGCCCGCGAGCGCGGGGCCACCCGCTCGGAGCTCTCGACCGATTCACGGACCGGTGCGTTGGGGCTCTACGAGAAGGTCGGCATGGAGGTGACGCAGACGTGGGTGCATCGCTCCCGCGTGCTGTGACGACCGGCGTTCAGACGTTCCACTCGTGCAGTGAGTAGGACGCGACGACCCCCTCGAGGAGGAAGGGGTCCTCGGCCGCGAAGCGCTCGGCAACCTCGCGGGAGCCGAAGAGTGCGAGGTTCCCGCGGTCGGCGAAGGGACCGGCGGCGATGACGTCCCCGGTGGCCTCGAGCTCGTCGAAGAAGGCCCGGTGCCGCGGGTAGATCGTCATGATCTGCTCCATCGGCATGCCCGAGGAGGTGCCGATGACGGCCCAGACGGGCGAGCTGCCGAAGTCCACTCAGGCCTGCTCGGCGGCGAGGAGCTCTGCGACCCGCTCGGCGTACTCGGCCTTGGCCTCGTCCTGGGAGGTGCCCTCGACCGAGGCCCACGCGTCGTGCTTGGCGCGGCCGACCGGGTTGGTGAAGCCCGGCCGCTTGCCCGTGCAGTCACCCTCGGTGGCCTGCTTGTAGAGGGCGTAGAGCGCCAGCTTGGTGGCATTGCCCGGGTCGCGGGTCAGCGTCGCGGCGGCCGCCACGGCGTCATCGAAGGTCATCGGAGCTCCCTGCTCACCCTGCTCAGCCACGGCGCTTCACCAGCTCCTCGGCGACCTGCACCGCATTGAGGGCCGCGCCCTTGCGCAGGTTGTCGCCGACGACGAAGAGCACCAGCCCCTTGTCGCCGTCGACCGACTGGTCCTGGCGGATACGACCGACGAAGACCTCGTCCCGACCGGTCGCCTCGAGCGGGTTGGGGTGCTCGGTGACGACGACGCCGGGCGCGTTCTTGAGCGCGTCGATCGCCTCGTCGGGCCTGATCGCGCGGTCGAACTCGGCGTGGATGGCCAGTGAGTGACCGGAGAAGACCGGCACGCGCACGCAGGTGCCCGCGACCTTGAGGTCGGGCAGGTGGAGGATCTTGCGGGACTCGTTGCGGAGCTTCTGCTCCTCGTCGGTCTCCAGCGAGCCGTCGTCGACGATCGAGCCGGCGATCGGGACCACGTTGAAGGCGACCGGCACGACGTACTTCACCGGCTCCGGCGTCGGCAACGCCCGCCCGTCGCGAGCCAACTCCTTCGGGTCACCCGCGGCATACCCCGCCCGCAGCTGGGAGTCGAGCTCCTCGAGCCCGGCCCCACCGCTGCCACTGACGGCCTGGTAGGACGCGACGTGGAGGCGGACCAACCCGGCCTTGTCGTGCAGCGGCTTGAGCACCGGCATTGCGGCCATGGTGGTGCAGTTCGGGTTCGCGACGATGCCCTTGGGCAGCTCGTCGAGGTCCTCGGGGTTGACCTCGGACACCACCAGCGGCACCTCGGGGTCCTTGCGCCAGGCGCTGGAGTTGTCGATGACGACGGCACCGGCCGCGGCGACCTTGGGCGCCCACTCCTTGCTCGTCGAGCCGCCGTTGGAGAACAGCGCGATGTCCAGACCGCTGAAGTCGGCCGTCGCGGTGTCCTCGACCGTGATCTGCTCGCCCTTGAACGGCAGCGTCGTCCCGGCCGAGCGCGCCGAGGCGAAGAAACGCACCTGGGTCACGGGGAAGTCGCGCTCGACGAGCAGGTCACGCATGACCTGTCCGACCTGGCCGGTGGCACCGAAAACTCCGATTCGCATGGGGTCCAGTCTAGGGAGTGGTCCGTATGCCGGTCGGCTGGCTCATCATGCGGGCGCCCCTCCCAGGCCCCCTGACGTCGGCCGGCTCATGATCCGAGCGCCCCTCCCGGGGCCGTCCCACGCGCGCGACCTCAGAAGCCCAGGCGCTGCAGCTGCTTCGGGTCGCGCTGCCAGTCCTTGGCCACCTTGACGTGCAGGTCGAGGTGCACGCGCTGACCGAGCAGCTTCTCGATGCCGGCGCGCGCGGTCGTCCCGACCTCGCGCAACCGCGAGCCGCCGCGACCGATGATGATCGCCTTCTGGCTGTCCCGCTCGACGAAGACGTTGACGCGCACATCCGCCATCGGCTTGCCGTCGGGGCGGTCCTCCCGGGGCACGATCTCCTCGACGACCACCGCGAGCGAGTGGGGCAGCTCGTCGCGCACGCCCTCGAGCGCGGCCTCGCGGACGAGCTCGGCGATCATCACCAGCTCCGGCTCATCGGTGAGGACGCCCTCGGGATAGAGCGGCCCGGGTGAGGAGGGCAGGTGCGAGCACAGGACCTCGGCGACGGTGTCCACCTGCTCCCCCGACGTGGCCGAGCAGGGCACGATGTCGGCCCACTCCCCCAGCTGGTCGATGGCGATGAGGTGCTCTGCGAGCCGGCGCCGGTCGACCCGGTCGGACTTGGTCGCGATCGCCACGATCGGAGTGCGCTTGGCCAGCCGTAGGTCCGCGAGCTCCCGGGCGATGAACTGGTCCCCCGGGCCGATCCGCTGGTCGGCCGGCAGGCAGAAGCCGACGACGTCGACATCGAGGAGGGTCTCCCGGACCAGGTCGTTGAGCCGCTCCCCGAGGAGGGTGCGCGGCTTGTGCAGCCCCGGAGTGTCCACGAGGACGAGCTGGCTCGACGCCCGGGTGACGATGCCGCGGATCGTGTGCCGCGTCGTCTGCGGCTTCGAGGAGGTGATGGCCACCTTTTCACCGACGAGGGCGTTGGTCAGGGTCGACTTGCCCGCATTGGGGCGGCCGACAAGGCAAGCGAACCCCGCGGCATACGGCCTGGGCTGTGTCCCCGACTCGCTCATGACTCCTCCTCGGGAACGGTCTCCGCCGGGGCCAGCCGCTCGACGATCACGGTCGCGATCCGGTGGCGCCGACCTTCCATCCGCTCCGCGGTCAGGCGCAGCCCGCCGGCGTCGGCGGTGCTGCCGACGATCGGGACCCGGCCGTTGAGCTTGCCGATGAGTCCGCCGACGGTGTCCACCTCGTCGTCCTCGATCTCCACCCCGAGGTGGTCCGCGAGGTCGTCGATGTGCATCGTCGCGTCGACCCGCCACCGGTCCTCGCCGAGGTCCTCGATCTCGGGGTCCTCGCGGTCGTACTCGTCGACGATCTCGCCGACGATCTCCTCGAGGATGTCCTCGATGGTCACCAGGCCAGCGGTGCCGCCGTACTCGTCGATGACGATCGCGACGTGGATCTGGTCGCGCTGCATCTGGGTGAGCAGGTCGTCGGCCGGCTTGCTCTCCGGCACGAAGAAGGCCGGGCGCATCAGCTCGGGCACCGGCACCGCCGCCCCGGCCGGGTCGACCGTCACCCGGCGCGCGACGTCCTTGAGGTAGAGGATCCCGAGGATGTCGTCGGTGTCCTCCCCGACCACCGGCACCCGTGAGTAGCCCGAGCGGAGCATGAGGTTGAGCCCCTGACGCGCCGTGCGGTCCTCGTCGAGGACGACCATGTCCGTGCGCGGCACCATGACCTCGCGGGTCAGGGTGTCACCGAGCTCGAAGACCGAGTGGATCATCTTGCGCTCGCCGGCCTCGATGACGTCGCTGTCGCCGGCGACGTCGACCAGGTAGCGCAGCTCGGACTCGCTCTCGAACGGGCCGTCGCGGAAGCCCTTCCCGGGCGTGACGGCATTGCCGACGACGACGAGCAGGGTCGACACCGGCCCGAGCAGCCGACGCAGCCACAGGGCGACGGGGGCGGCATACCGGGCGAACTCGCTCGCGTGCTGGGTGCCGATGGTGCGCGGGGACACCCCGACGATGACGAACGAGACCACCGTCATGATGCCGATGGCGATGGCGAAGGTCGACCAGGTCTGGTCGAGGCGGTTGACGACGACGAAGGTCACCATGACCGCCGCCGTCGTCTCGGCGAGCACGCGCAGGAAGGCCAGGAGGGCCAGGTATGCCGCCCGGTCGCCGACCACGCGGACGACCGCCCTGGCGCCGGCCTTGCCCTCCTCGACGAGCTCGGCGGCGCGCACACGGGACACCCGCGCCAGGGAGGCCTCCCCCGCCGCGACGAGGAAGGCCAGGACGATGGCGATGACCGCCAGGACGACGAGCCGGGTCACTGGCGCGTCAGCCCCGGGCCCGCCCGCGCCCGGCGAGGAAGGTGAGGAGGAGGGTGCGCTGGAGGTCGAACATCTCCTTCTCCTCCTCGGGCTCGGCGTGGTCGAAGCCCAGGAGGTGGAGGATGCCGTGCGTCGTGAGCAGGAGCAGCTCCTCCTCGAGGGCGTGGCCGGCGTGGGCGGCCTGCTTCTGGGCGACCGAGGGGCATAGCACGATGTCGCCGAGGATGCCCTCCTCGGGCTCCTCCCCCTCGCGTCCCGGCGTCAGCTCGTCCATGGGGAAGCTCATGACGTCGGTCGGCCCGGGCAGGTCCATCCACTGCACGTGCAGGGTGGTCATGGCGTCCTCGTCGACGAGGCGGACGCACAGGTCGGCTCCGGGGTGGACCCGCAGCTGGTCCATGACGAAGCGGGAGCAGGCGACCAGCTCGAGCTCGTCGACCTCGAACTCGGTCTCGTTGAGGACGTCGATGCTCATCGGCGCTCCTGCCCGCGGCCGGCCTCGCCCGCGGCATGGGGCCTTCGGCGCTGCTGCTCGTCCCAGGTGCCGTAGGCGTCGACGATCGCGCCGACGAGGCGGTGACGGACGACGTCGTCGGCGCTGAGCTCGCTGAAGTGGATGTCGTCGACCCCCTGGAGGATCTCGCGCACGACGCGCAGCCCCGACCGCGTGCCACCGGGCAGGTCGACCTGGGTGACGTCGCCGGTGACGACCATCTTCGACCCGAAGCCGAGACGGGTGAGGAACATCTTCATCTGCTCGGGCGTGGTGTTCTGGGCCTCGTCGAGGATGATGAACGCGCTGTTCAGGGTGTTGTGGGTGAGCAGGAAGTCCTCGGTGACGTAGAGGCTGTCAGAAGCCGCCACCTGAATGCACATGGTCTCGGCCTCCCCCTCAGGCTCGATGGCGTGGATGTAGCGCTGGGGCCTGCCACCGCCAGTCAGGTCGTAGGCCACCCGCTTGCGCTTGAGGCCGAATGGGGCGAGGCCCTCGGGCAGGCGGATGTCCAGGACGTGGGCATCGTGCCGATAGGGCACGTCGCGGCCCTTGGCACGTCCGGGAGGGCGCCCCTCGGCCAGGCGCGTCCGGGTGTACGCGACACCTCCGAGTGACCGCACCAGGAAGATGACGTCATCCCGGAGCTGATCGGAGGTGGTTGAGTACTGGACGCGGCACGTGCGCCCACGCTGGACGACCGGCCCGCCATCGGTGTCGAGCAGGCCTTGCAACACGGCAAAGCGCACCCAGGAGGCGTTGAGCTTGTAAACCTCCGGAACGAACTTGGTCGCGGACGTCGTCCCGGCCAAGCCGATGTCGCGAAGGACCGCCGTCACGGGGTTGGCCGTGCCCACGCCGCCTCTCCCGACGCCGGGACGTCGGAGGGTGTAGTCATGGCCACCCTTGCAGGACGCCTCCACTCCGAGCGGAGCCAGGACGCGCTCCAAGCTCTCGGCCAGATCGGGGCCTGCCGTAGTGAACGAGGGGGTGGTGCGTGTCGTCAGGCAACCGTCGCCGAGCAAGAGCCCGAGAGCGTACGGATGCATCGGCACGTCACGCTCGACGAACTGCACCGGGTCGACCACGGGCAACTCGAAGCGATGAGTGTGCAGAGAGCGCAGGCGCCCGATCATCTCGGAGGTCTGGAGGGTGCGCCATCGGCCCCGCCGCTTGTCGTCCTTGGTGCGTACGGTCCACAAGTGCTCCCCGCACGCCAGGGTGGAGGCCCCGTCCTGAGAAGTGACGCGATACACCGGCTTGATGCCTTGCGGGTGCACTCCGATCACCGGCGTGGGCTGACCGTTCGAGCCGATCACCAGGTCTCCGACACGGAGGTCGCCGAATCGCTGCCAGCCGGTCGGTGTCAGGACCTGGGTGTCGACCGGCTGCGCACGCCCCCGCATGTACGCCAGGGGTGCGACCTCGATGGTGCCGGCGGCGAGCAGGCGCGGGATGGACTCGGGGTCGACCATGTCGTGGAGGGCGTCGTAGAGCGGCCGCAGGTAGGGGTCGATCTTGTCGGTGAGCGTGCCCGGGAGGAAGCCCAGCCGCTCGCCGGCCTCGACGGCCGGCCGGGTCAGGATGATCCGGTTGACCTGCTTGGCCTGCAGCGCCGCGACCGCCTTGGCCATGGCGAGGTAGGTCTTGCCGGTGCCCGCCGGGCCGATCCCGAAGACGATGGTGTTGTCGTCGATCGCGTCGACGTACTCCTTCTGACCCAGGGTCTTGGGGCGGATCGTGCGTCCCCGGTTGGAGACGATGTTCATGGTGAGCACGTCCGCGGGTCGCTGGGCGGACTGGGTGCGGAGCATGCCGATCGAGCGCTCGACCGCGTCGCGGTTGAGGGGCAGGCCCGAGTCGATGACGACGAGCAGCTCGTCGATGAGCCGCTCGATCAACGCGACGTCCGCGCTGGCGCCGGAGATGCGGAACTCGTTGCCGCGCACGTGGATCTCGGCGTGCGGGAAGGCCCGCTCCATGGTGCGCAGCAGCTCGTCGCGCGGGCCGAGCAGGCTCACCATCGACACGTCGTCGGGGATGACGACGGTGTGCTGGGGTGCGCGCTGGGACGGCGGGGCGTCGCTGCCGTCGGGGAGGTCGCCGAGGGCGGAGAGGTCGGGGGGTGCAGGGGCGTCAGACATCGTCGCGCCAGTCTACGGGGGCACCTCAGCCCGGCGGCCACTCCATATCGCGGCCCCCGAGCAGGTGCAGGTGCGCGTGGAAGACGCTCTGGCCCGCCCGCTCCCCCGTGTTGAAGACCAACCGGTAGCCGGTGTCGAGGCCCTCCGCCTGGGCGACCGCCCGCGCGAGGAGGACGACGTCGGCCAGCTCGACCGCATCCTCCTGAGCGAGCTCCCCCGCGTTCTCGACGTGCCGCTTGGGCACGACGAGGACATGGGTGGGGGCCTGCGGGCTGATGTCGCGGAAGGCCAGCGAGTGCTCCGTCTCGCCGAGGACATCCGGCGTGATCACGCGGTCCACGAACTTGCAGAAGAGGCAGTCCTGCGACGTCTGGCTCATGAATCGCACCTTAGCCGGGTCAACCCCCTCGCGGCCGTGCGCGTCAACGAGGCATGAGGATGGAGGCCATGGTCGACACCAGCGCCGACCACGCCGTCGAGCAGTTGTATGCCGCGGCGTGGGTCCCCATGGTGCGCCTGGCCACCCTGCTGCTCGGTGACCAGTCGCGCGCCGAGGACATCGTCCAGGAGGCGCTCATCGGTCTGCACCGACGCTGGGGTGGGCTCGAGGACCCCACGCACGCCACGGCATACCTGAGACGCAGCGTCGTCAACGGGGTCCGCAGCGCGCAGCGGCACTCCACCGTGGCGCAGCGCCACCTCCGGGCCGAAGCGGGCGACCCCACGCTGCCGCAGGTCACCGCGGGCGCCGATGTGCCGGCGCTGGCCCGGGACCAGCGGACGCTGCTGCTGGATGCCGTCGCGGCGCTGCCACAGCGCCAGCGCGAGGTGCTCACCCTGCGCTACTGGTCCGACCTCAGCGAGGCCGAGATCGCCGACACGCTCGGCATCAGCACCGGCTCGGTCAAGACACACGCCCACCGCGCCCTCGCGGCGCTCGCCACCCGACGGGAGGACCTGGCATGAGCCACCACCCGCACCCCGACGACAGCCCGATCGAGGCCGCCCTGCGGGCCGCACTGGCCGAGCGGGCAGCGCAGATCGGCCCCGCCGACCGATGGGAGGAGATCCGCATGAGCACCCCGACCCTTTCCGAGACACGCAGGCGCCGCTGGCCGGTCGTCCTGCTGGCAGCGGCCGCCGTCCTCGCCGTCGTCGCCGGCCTCTGGGCGCTGCGCCCGCAGCCCGCTCCCACGGCGCCGGCGGCCCCCTCGCCGAGCCAGTCGTCGCCGGCTGCCACGCCGTCTCCGAGCGCCTCACCCAGCAGCTCGACGTCGGAGAAGGCCGACCATGTCGACCCGTCCGGGGGGGCTCTGCCGGTCTACTACATCGCGCCCGAGGCGCTCGGATGGCCCGAGTCCGGCCTGGGCCTGAGGCGGGTGTGGGTCCCCGTCGAGACGCCGCCGGGAGCCGAAGCCCGCGCCAAGCACGCCCTCGACGAGGCGATGGCCCGCCCCACGGCAACCGAGGGCGCGTTGCGGCCGTGGCAGGGAGTGACCGCCACCGCAGTCACGGTCCGCACCGACCGCATCGACATCGTCCTCGACCAAGCGCCGACGACCGACCTCGCCGACCCCGTCGCCACGCTGGCCGTGCAGGAGCTGGTGTGGACGGCCCAGGCGGCGGTCGGTCGGGGCAATCTCCCGGTCAGCATCAGCATCATGGTGCCCGGCGCCACGAAGGCCTGGTCGGTCGACCTGACCCGGCCCTTCACCCGGCCGGCAGCCGACCAGCAGTACACCGTGCTCACGGACCTGTGGATCACCGACCCCGCGGCTCCGGAGGGGAGCCCGGTCGAGGCCACGGCCGGGCAGGCCCTCACGGTCACGGGCGAGGCATCGGTCTTCGAGGCCACCGTCCAGTGGGAACTCACCGACGCGGCAGGGACGGTCGTCGACCACGGGGTCGTCATGGCCACCGTCGGAGCTCCGGGGCGCGGCACCTTCGAGGTCCCGCTGACGATCGCGAGCGCAGGCGACTACACCTTCAAGGCGTTCTCGATGTCGATGAAGGACGGCCAGTCCGAGGTCGCCAACGACAAGGTGCAGCTCAGCGTGCGGTGATCGTCACCGCCAGCGGGCTTGGGCGTTGAGGACGGCGAGGGCGGCGGGTCCGGCGCTGCTGGAACGCAGTACGGTGCTCCCCAGGCGCACCGGCAGGGCCCCGGCCCGGGTGAGGGCCTCGACCTCGCCGGGTGCGATGCCGCCCTCGGGACCGACGATCACGAGCACGTCGCCTGCCGTGGGGAGGTCGGCTCCGGCCAACGGGGTGCTCGCCTCTTCGTGCAGCACGTATGCCGTGCCCCCCTCCCGCACCACCCGCTCGACCCGCTGGGCGAGGCCGGACGTGGCGAGCAAGGGGGCGAGGGCAGGACGGCGGGCACGCCGGGACTGCTTGGTCGCGGCGAGGAGGATCTGGTCCCACTTGCGGTGGGCCTTCTCGCCGCGCTCGCCGCGCCACTGGACGATGCATCGCTCCGACTGCCACGGGATGACCTCGTCGACCCCGAGCTCCGTCGCGGCCTCGATCGCCTGGTCGTCCCGGTCGTTCTTGGCGAGGGCCTGCACGAGGACGAAGCGCGGCGACGGCTCCTCGAGGTGGTGCACCTCGTCGACCCGGATCGTGAGGCGGTCGGGGGCCGCTGCGACGACAGGGCCCACGACGAGGGCACCCTCACCGTCGGCGAGCTGGACCAGCTCACCCACCGCCGTGCGGCGCACCGCCACCGCGTGGCGTGCCTCGGCGCCGTCCAGGTCTGCGCGCCCACCGACGGCGGCGCCGGCGAGTGCCCCTGGCGAGGTGAGGTAGAGCGGGAGGGTCACCCCGGCATTCTCGCCCACGCCGCGGTCCCGAGGCGGCGGGCCTGCGCCTGGTCGCGCTGGGCGTGGCCACATGCGCCGTGCGTGCCGAACGAGCCACATCCCGCACCTCTGGCACGCGCAGCCCCTCGTCATGGATTCCGATCGACGGTTCATGCGTGCCGAACGAGCCACATCCCGCACCTCTGGCACGCACACCCTCGGCAAGCGCAGTCCTGCGGGCAGCGGACGGTGGGGACGGCATACCGACGCCCCGTCGGAGTGGGAGTCAGCGGGCCTTGAAGGCGTCGCGGAGCTTGCTGAAGAGCTTGCCCTCAGCCGGGCTGGCCATCCGCCCCGCCGGCTTCTCCTCACCCCGCAGCGTTGCGAGCTGGCGCAGCAGGGCCTCCTGCTCACTCGTGAGCTTGGTCGGCGTCTGGACGAGGACGTGGATGGTCAGGTCGCCACGCCCGCTCTGGCGCAGGTGGGTCACGCCGAGGCCGCGCATCGTCACGGTGTCACCGGACTGGGCGCCGCGGGCGATCTCGACCTCACGCGGACCGTCCAGGGTCTCCAGGGGCAGGGTCGCACCGAGGGCGGCCGCCGTCATCGGGACCTCGAGGGTGGCGTGCAGATCGTCCCCACGGCGCTGGAACATCGGGTGCCGTCGGACGGCGATCTCGACGTAGAGATCACCGGCAGGGCCGTTGCCATGTCCCACCTCTCCCTCACCGGAGAGCTGGATGCGCGTGCCGCTGTCGACCCCCGCCGGGACCTTGATCGTCAGGGTGCGACGGTTGCGGATGCGCCCATCCCCACTGCACTCGCGACACGGGTCCGGGATGACCGTGCCGAAGCCCTGGCAGGTCATGCAGGGACGCGTCGTCATCACCTGCCCGAGGAAGGAACGCTGCACCTGCTGGATCTCGCCGCGACCCTTGCAGACGTCGCACGTGCGCGGGGAGGTGCCTGCGGCGCAACCACTGCCGTGGCAGGTCGGGCAGCCGACCGCGGTGTCGATGACGAGGTCGGCATTGCCTCCGAAGACCGCCGTCGACAGGTCGATGTCGAGCGGGACGAGCGCGTCCTGGCCCCGGGTCTGCCGCGGACGCGGACCCCGGCCGCCACCCATGCCGCCGGCACCGCCCCCCGCACCGAAGAAGGCGTCCATGATGTCGCTGAAGGAGAAGCCCTGCCCGAAGCTGGCCGCACCCGTGGCGTAGGGGTCGGCGCCCATGTCGTACTGCCGGCGCTTGTCGGCGTCGGAGAGCACGTCGTAGGCCTGCGACACCTTCTTGAACTGCTCCTCGGCCTCCGGGCCGGGGTTGACGTCCGGGTGCAGCTTGCGGGCCGCCTTGCGGTAGGCGCGCTTGATGTCCTCCGCCGTGGCGTCGCGAGACACCCCGAGGTCGGCGTAGTAGTCGTTCACGTGAAGCTTCCTGGTGAGGGGTCAGAGTGTGGAGTCAGGCGGTCGGGCAGGTCAGGTCGAACAGGTTCGAGTCGGTCAGGTCGGGTGAGACAGTCGGGTCGGGTCAGGACACATCAGGTCGGGCGAGGTCGGGTCGGGTCGGCATCGGTGAGCGATCAAGGGTCAGGGTCAGCGGTCGAGGATCCGGCTGACATAGGTGGCGACGGCGCGCACCGCCGCCATGGTCGTCGGGTAGTCCATGCGGGTCGGCCCGACGACGCCGAGGCCGGCGACGAGGTCGCTGCCGGAGCCGTAGCCGGCGGCCACCATCGACGTCGAGTGCAGGCCAGCGTGCGGGTTCTCGTGGCCGATGTGCACCGCGAGGCTGCCCTGCTCGCTCGCCGTGCCGAGCAGCTTGAGCAGGACGACATGCTCCTCGAGGGCCTCGAGGACCGGGCCGAGCGAGGTGGTGAACTCGCCGCCGTGCCGGGCGAGGTGGGAGGTGCCGGCGATGACGACGCGCTCCTCCCGCTCCTCGACGAGCGCATCGGCGAGGGCGGCCGCGACCACTCCGGTCAGTCGCGCCTCGTCGCCGTCCGCCAGGCGGGCCGGCAGGGCGGACAGCCCGCGGGCGGCGTCGGCGAGCAGGGCGCCGGTGGCGACGGCTCCGACCTCGGCACGCACCCGTGCGAGCAGGCCCTCACCGGCGGGCCCGAGCAGGTCGACCGGGCTGGCGACGATGCGCTGCTCGACCCGACCGGTCGTCGTGATGAGGACGACGAGGACCCGGTCGGCCGCCACCGGGACGAGCTCGATGTGGCGGACCGAGGAGCGGGTGAGCGAGGGGTACTGGACGATCGCGACCTGGCGCGTCAGCGTCGAGAGCAGCCGGACGGTGCGGTCCACGACGTCGTCGAGGTCGACGGCCCCGTCGAGGAACTGCCCGATCGCCCGGCGCTCGGCCTGGCTCATCGGCTTGATGGCGGCAAGCTTGTCGACGAACACGCGGTACCCCGCGTCGGTGGGCACGCGGCCGGCGCTCGTGTGGGGCGCCGCGATCAGGCCGTCCTCCTCCAGGGCGGCCATGTCGTTGCGGATGGTGGCGGCCGAGACCCCGAGGTGGTGGCGGTCCAGCAGGGCCTTGGACCCCACCGGCTCGGAGGTGTCGACATAGTCCTGGACGATCGCGCGCAGCACCTGCAGGCGTCGCTCCTCGCTCATGTCCTCACCTCACTCGACGGCCCAGACGGGCCCACTCCGGGCACCGCTGGCACTCTCATGGTCCGAGTGCCAATCCTAACGCGGGTCCGCGGCACGCCGTCGCGCCACCACCGGTCACGCGCCGCGGCGACCTAGCGTGGCCCCTCGTGACCGATCGCTATGGCTCCGACGTCCTCTCCGGCGACTGGCGCCGTCCACCCCGGGGCCGATCCGTGCCGACCGCCGCCGAACCCGGCCTCGTCGTCGAGGACGTCGAGACCGGCTGGGTGGGCGCCGTCGTGCGCGTCGAGAAGGCCGGGGGCGTCCACGTCGTCCACCTCGAGGACCGGCGCGGGCGGCTCAAGGCCTTCCCACTCGGTCCCGGCTTCCTCATTGACGGCGCGCCGGTTGTGCTCACGCCCCCGGAGGCCGCCCAGAACGCCCGCCTCGCCACGGCGCGCGCCGCCGGGAGCCGCACCGCCTCGGGCTCCCGCGCGGTCTCCGGGGTCAAGGCCAAGGTCGCCTCCGGCTCGCGGATCTTCGTCGAGGGCCGCCATGACGCCGAGCTCGTGGAGAAGGTCTGGGGCGACGACCTTCGCATCGAGGGAGTCGTCGTCGAGATGCTCGACGGCGTCGACGACCTCGAGGGCGCCATCCGCGACTTCGCTCCCGGGCCTGGCCGGCGGATGGGGGTGCTCGTCGACCACCTCGTGCCCGGCACCAAGGAGTCGGCCGTCGTCGCCCGGGCAGCGGCCCTGAAGCCGTATGCCGCGCACGTCCTCATCGTCGGCCACCCGTTCGTCGACGTGTGGCAGTCGGTGCGCCCGGAACGGCTCGGGTGGACCCAGTGGCCGGTCATCCCGCGCGGCACCTCGTGGAAGCACGGGATCCTGCGCGAGCTCGGGTGGCCGCACGCCACGCAGGCCGATGTCGCCCACGGGTGGAAGCGCATCCTCGGCACCGTCCGGACCTACGCGGACCTCGAGCCCTCGCTGCTCGGTCGGGTCGAGGAGCTCATCGACTTCGTGACCGCCCCCTGACGCCCGGTCCTCCCCTGACCCAACCCTGAGCGCGCCCCTGATCCGCCCGGAATCCCGGAACCGGAGGCGGCGTTGCGTGCTTCCATGGGTGGCAGGAACACAACACCCGACGCACCACCAGTCCAGGAGGACACGATGTCCGAGCAGAGCAACAGCCCGCTCGACCCCACCACCGCCCCCGAGCAGAGCACGGCGGAGGAGGCGACCGAAGCCACCGAGGTGACCCCCGCTGGGGGCGAGGCGGTCACCGGGACCGAGCCCACGGCATACGACGCAGGGACGCCCGCACCGCAGGCCCCGGCGCCCGCGTGGACCGAGCCGGCCTTCACCGCTCCCCCGACGCCCGAGCCCGGCTACGCCGCGCCCCCGCCTCCTCCGGCCGGGGCGACGTATGCCGCGCCGCCGCCTCCGCCCTATCCGCCCTCGTATGCCGCGCCGCAGGCCGCTCCGTACGGTGGCGCTCCCCAGGTTAACCAGCTCGCACCGGAGACCGAGAAGCAGATCGGCGCGCTCGCCCATGGCGTGGCCGCGGCTGCCACCTTCTTCAGCGGCGGGACCCTGGGGTTCGTCGCGGCGTTGGTGATCTACCTCGTCTACAAGGACCGCGGCCCGTTCGTGCGGGCGCACGCGGCCAACGCGCTCAACGTGCAGATCGCGGTCGGCATCGGCCTCATCGTGAGCGCGCTGCTCATGCTCATCCTCGTCGGCTTCATCGCCTACCCGATCGTGTGGATCGTCGGCGTCGTGCTGCACGTCATCGGCACCGTCAAGGCGATGAACGGTGAGTGGTGGACGCCGCCGCTGACGCCGCAGTTCGTCAAGTGAGTCGCGTCAGGCGGACCGCCGCCTGCGCCTAGCAGGAAAAAGTGCACGAGCCCCCATGGAACTCCATGGGGGCTCGTGACATGAGCCGTCTTAGCAGAGGTTGCGGGGTCAGACGCCGCCGGTGAGGAGCAGGCCGCCGTCGACGGTGAGTGTCTGGCCGGTCACCCAGGCGGCGTCCTCGCTGAGCAGGAAGGCCACCGCGCCGGCGATGTCCTCGGGCGCCCCGAGCCGCTTCATCGGGTAGGGCGCGGCGACGGCCTCCTCGCGCCCTTCATAGAGCGCGGCGGCGAACTTCGTCTTCACCACGGCCGGCGCGACCGCGTTGACGCGGATGGCCGGGCCGAGCTCGACGGCGAGCTCCTCGGTGAGGTGGATGAGCATGGACTTGCTCGCACCGTAGAAGCCGATCCCGGGGGCCGGCTTGAGCCCGGCGACCGAGGCGACGTTGACGATCGAGCCGCCGCGCTCGGCGAGGCCGTCGGCGTGGAGCTTCTGCACCCAGGAGATCGCCGCGAGGCAGTTGGTCTCGACGATCTTGCGGGCGGCCGCGAGGTCGAGGGACATGAGCGGGCCGTAGACCGGGTTGATGCCGGTGTTGTTGACCATGAGCGTCACGGGACCGAACGCCTCGGTCGCGGCCGCGATGACCTCGTCCTGGTGGGCCGGGTCGTCCGCGGATCCGGCGACGAACCGGGCCCGGTCCGGGCCACCGAGCGCGGCCACGGCGGTCTCGAGGGCGTCCACCTTGCGGGCCGTGATGACCACGCGGGCCCCCTCGGCCACGAGGCGCTCGGCGATGGCCAGGCCGATGCCTCGGCTGGCTCCGGTGACGATGGCGGTGCGGTCGGTCAGTCGCGTCATGCGTGTGACCCTATGCGGTGCCAGCCCACTCCAGGCCGAGGAGGTGACGCACGACAAGGTCGGCGAGCATCCGCCCCTGCTGCGTCAGGACGATGCGGCGGTCGCGCAGGGCCATCGGCCCGTCCACCAGGCCCCGGGCGATCAGGCCGGCGATGGAGTGGCGACCGGCCTCGGTGAGCCCGTCGATCGGCAGGCCGTCGGCGAGCCGGATGCCCAGGAGCACCCGCTCGTCCTCGCGCTGCTCGTCGGTCAAGGTCTCCCGGGCGGCCGCCGGCGATTGAGCGGCGGCCAACCGGCCGGCATACGCGCTGGGATGCTTCACGTTCCACCAGCGGACGCCGCCGACGTGGCTGTGCGCACCGGGGCCAACGCCCCACCAGCTCGCACCGGACCAGTAGTGCAGGTTGTGGCGGCAGCGGTCGGTGGGGGTGCGGGCCCAGTTGGAGATCTCGTACCACTGGAACCCCGCGGCGGTGAGGAGCTCGTCGGCGAGGGCGTACTTCTCCGCCTCATCGTCGGGGTCGGGGCTGGGATGGACGCCACGGCGGACCTGGGACGCGAGCTTGGTGCCCTCCTCGACGGTGAGCGCATAGGCCGAGACATGGTCCGGCGCGAGCGCGATGGCCGCCTCGAGGCTGGTGCGCCAGTCGGCGAGCGACTCCCCCGGGGTGCCATAGATGAGGTCCACGCTCACGGCGAGGTCGGCGGCGCGTGAGGCGGCGACGGCGCGGGCGACATTGGCGGGGTCGTGCGTGCGGTCGAGGGTGGCGAGGACGTGGGGCAGGGCGGATTGCATGCCCATCGAGATACGCGTGAAACCGTTGTCCCGCAACGCTTTCAGGCAGTCGGCGTCCACCGAGTCAGGGTTGGCTTCCGTCGTCACCTCGGCATCGTCGGCCAGGCCCCACCGATCCCGTATGCCGTGGAGCAGCCTCGCCAGATCGGCCGCCGGGAGCATCGTGGGCGTGCCACCGCCGAAGAAGACGGTGTCGACGCGCGGGGTCGTGGGGCCGAGGACGTCGTGGGCCAGGTCGAGCTCGCGCAGGGCCGCGTCGACGAAGGTGGCCGGGGAGGTGGGTGAGCCGAGCTCGCCCAGGGTGTAGGTGTTGAAGTCGCAGTAGCCGCAGCGGACGCGGCAGAAGGGCACGTGGATGTAGACGGAGAACGCCCGTTCCGCGACGGCCTCGAGAGCCGACGTGGGGAGCGCGCCGGACTCGGGCGCAGGGTCTCCCTCGGGCTGGTGCGGCATGCCTCCCATCCTCCCCGATCGCGCCTGCCCCTCCTGCGCGTGGGTCCGCTGGCTAGGTTGGGCAGCATGCGAGTGCTCACCGAGGAGGACGTCCGCGCCTGCCTGCCGCCCTGGCGCGAGCTCATCGACCTCGCGGCCGAGGGGCTGGTGGCACTGGCCGAGGGCCGCGCCGAGGCCCCACCCAAGCCGGCCGTGCATCCGTCACCGGGAGCATTCGCCAACGCGATGCCGGCGGCCCATCCGGAGCGAAACCTTCTGGGCTGCAAGTGGATCAGCATCGTGCCCGACAACCCGGTGCGTGGACTCCCGACCGCGAATGGCGTCATGGTCCTCAACGACGCCGCCACCGGCCTGCCCACCTGCCTCATGCCTGCCGCCACGCTCACCGCCGTGCGGACCGCTGCCGTGACCGGCGCCTGCGTGCGCGCCCTCGCCGGGGACGGACCGATCACCTTCCTCGGGGCCGGCGTGCAGGCGCGCTCCCACCTGCCGATGCTCGCTGCGCTGGGGCGCACCGAGGTCACCGTGTGGGCCCGTCGCGCCTCGGCCCTTCGGGAGCTCACGGCGTATGCCGCACAGGCCGCCCCCGGCCTGACCGTCACCTCGGCGTCGTCGCGGGAAGCGGCCGTCCGAGACGCCGGGACCGTCGTCACCGGGTTGTCCATCGGTCTGGTCGACACCCGCCTGCCGGTGACCCTGCCCCGCCCCGACGCGCTCCTGCTCCCCCTGGACTATGCGAGTTCGGTGGGTCCGGAGCTGGCCGAGTCGGCCGAGACCCTGGCCTCTGATGACGTGCGGCAGTTCGAGGCGGTGCGGTCCGACCGGGCCAAGCTCGGGGCGTATCCGCGCGCCACGACGTGGACCGGACACCTCCTCGGGCATCCCCGTCCGCCGGGTCGGGTCGTCATCGCCAACCTGGGATCGGGCGTGAGCGACCTGCTCGTGGCCGATGCGATCCTCCGGGCCGCCGAGCGGGACGATGTCGGGCAGTTGGTGTCCCTTTGAGGCCCTCTAGGCTGGCGTGATGCCTGACCATCAGCCGCCGGACCGCTGGATCGAGCTGACCGGTGTGGTCAACATGCGCGACCTGGGAGGCCTGCCCACCCGCGATGGCGGGCGGACGGCATACGGGCGGGTCATCCGCAGCGACAACCTGCAGGACCTGAGCCCGGCCGACGTCACCGAGCTCGTGGACCGGCGTGGGGTCACCGACATCCTCGACCTGCGGACCGAGGCCGAGGTCGAGGCCGAGGGTCCTGGTCCGCTCTGGCGAGTGGGTTCGCTCAGGCACCACCACCACTCCCTCATCGAGCGCTTGGCGGCCCCGGCCGCAGGGATCGGGGCTGTCCCTGCGGGGCCGGGCGCGGCCATGGGGTCGATCTCGAACTCCGTGGCGGAGCGGCCTGTGGTCAGGGAGGGGGTCGGCCTGGGGCGTGATGCGGCGTTCTGGGCCGATCACTACCGCGGGTACCTCGAGCGGCGGGCGGACTCGGTCGCTGCCGCCCTGCGCGTCATCGCCGCCAGCCCGGGCGCGACGATCGTGCACTGCGCGGCGGGCAAGGACCGCACCGGCACCGTCGTGGCGCTCCTGCTCGATGCCGTGGGCGTCGAGCACGAGGCGATCATCGAGGACTTCGTCAGCACGGCGGGGCGCCTGCAGCGCATCATCGGGCGGCTCATGTCCACGGAGACCTATGCGCCGGCGCTGCGGCTCCAGGTCATCGAGGACCAGCTGCCCCGACCGGAGAGCATGGCGACGATCCTCGAGGGGGTCACGGCCGAGCACGGGGGCGGCGCGAACTGGCTTCGGGCACACGGGTGGACCGGCGACGAGGTGCAGGGGCTGCGCGCCCGCCTGCTCGAGTCGTGACCGGCGCACGCTGATGAGGACGAGCGCGGGCCTGCTCCCCTATCGCGTCGTCGACGGCTCGATCGAGGTGTTCCTCGTGCACATGGGCGGACCGTTCTGGGCGCGCAAGGACGAGGGCGCCTGGAGCCTGGCCAAGGGCGAGTACGTGCGCGGCGAGGAGGAGCCGCTCGAGGTGGCGGAGCGGGAGTTCGCCGAGGAAGTGGGGCGACCGGGACCCGCGGGTGAGCGACTCCCCCTTGGCGAGGTGCGCCAGAGCGGCAAGGTGGTCACGGCATACGCGGTGCTCACCGATGAGGACCTGGCGTTCGTCGGGAGCAACGTCGTCCAGATCGAATGGCCGCCACGGTCGGGGCGGATGATCGGGGTCCCCGAGGTCGATCGGGCCGAGTGGATGACGCTGGAGCAGGCGCGTGTGCGACTGGTGAAAGGTCAGAGGGCGCTTCTCGACCGGCTGCCGGTGCCGGGCGAGGGGTGATCGCGGGGGCGCAAGTTTGTTCGGGCCACCTGGGCTGCCGGGCCGCTGACCGGCGGAGCCATCAGGAGGCGCCACCGCTGCCTGCAAAGTGAGGCGCGACCGCTGCCTGGAGGGTGTTGATCGAGCCCGCGTACAGATGCCCACGCCGGTGGGTCACGGCGGTCAGCCCGGCCAACCTGGTGAGCGTGGACCGGAGCAGAGCCCTGGTGAGCGTGGACCGGAGCAGAGCCCTGGTGGGGTGTGACTGAACCGGGGTCCTGATCCCGGTTCAGTCACACCGTCCTACGCATGAGGCACCCCCGCGGCCGTGCCGAACCCCCTGGGCCCGCTCCAGCCCCGCGGCCCGCCCGCTGGAGCATCCGTGCATCCCACGGCCCGAGCCACACCCGCTGACCCGCCCGCGGGAGCATCCGTACCTGAGCAACACAACCAGCTCGGTGACCCTCCCGCTGGAGCATCCGTGAGCCGCACAGACCATCCCGCACGGGAGCGAGCCGACCGCCCAAGCCCTCCACCAGCGAGCGCAGGCCAGCACAGCCCAGTCCTGCTCAGCCGACGCCGCCGACGTCGGCCCGAGCGTCAGCGCGCGGGCTTGTCCGTCACGTGCAGCGGGATGACGCCCTCGACGACCACGACCCCATCCGTGCGAACTGCGCGCACGCGCACGCGCACCTCGTCCTTGTCGTCGGTCCAGTCCTCGGGGTCGGTCTCGGCCACGCAGAGCAGATCCGTCGTCGACTTGGCGAGGTAGGCCACCTCCAGGCCCTTGGGCAGCCAACGACGATGGGACGGGATCGTCGCTTCCGCGAGCAGGCCCATCGCGGCCTCGAGCCCGTTGCAGACGGCGATGGCGTGCAGCGTCCCGATGTGGTTGTGCACCGCCTTGCGGTTGGCGATCGTCAGCTCGACGTGGTTGGGCCTGACCTCACGCACGCGCGGCCGCACCGTCGAGAAGTAGGGCGCCTTGCGGGCAAACGCGATCGAGAACAGCCGCTTGCCCTGCGGCATGCGCGAAAGCTTGCGATAGAGGGCATAGGTCTGCGTCATGGCGCAGATGTTACCCACCGGTAGTGCAGCTAGGTTCGACCTTGTGTCCAGCCACACCCTGAGCGTGCCCGAGGATCCCGCCGACCGCCCGCGCCGCACCCGCAGCGCCAGTCGCCTCCTCGTGATAGCCCCGGACGGACGCGTCCTGCTCTTCCGGGACAGCGACCTCGGCCTGGACCCGGTCCCGCACTGGTGGATCACGCCCGGCGGCGGCATCGACCCCGGTGAGGACAGTGTCGACGCGGCGGTGCGCGAACTGCGCGAGGAGACCGGGATGGTGGCCTCGCCGGACGACTTCCTCGGTCCCGTGGCGACGCGGACCGTCCTCCACGGCTACTCGGACCACGTGACGACACAACATGAGTGGTTCTACGCACTCAGGGTGGACGCTGCCTTCGCTCCGGACACCAGCGAGCACACTGCCGAGGAACTGGCCTGCCTGATCGACCATGGCTGGTTCTCCGCCGACGAGGTCCGCAGTGGACACCTTGCGGCGAGCCGGGACACCGACTCCCCACACGCGGAGCCGGTCTGGCCCGCCAACCTGGCGCTCCTGCTTGCTCACGCCGATGCCATGGCCGCAGACCCTCACCTCCCGCCGCTTGCCCTTCCCGTCGTGGAGGAGTCCACCGTCCCGGCCTGACTGTGGGCCTCAGACCGCACAACCGGGCCCGCAGGACCCGTCCCGCACCCAAGATCGCGGAACTCCGATCGCGCACCACAGAGCCGCGCTCGGGATCACGATTCCCCGAGCGACGAACCCAGGATCCGCGGATCCACCACTCAGCGCTGCTTGGAGCGGAACCGGGCCAACGCCAACGGCGGGAAGATCAGCAGCATCAGCAGGCAGCCCACGAGCACGGTGGCCACCGGATGCTGCATCGGCCAGATGTCGGGCGTGGGCAGTGAGCCGAGGTTGCCGAAGAGGCGCCGCACCGCTTGGACCAACGCCGAGATCGGGTTCCACTCGGCGATGACGCGCAGCACCCTCGGCAGGGTGTTGCTCGGCACGAAGGCATTGGAGATGAACGTCAGTGGGAACAGGATGATGAAGACCGCATTGTTCAGCGTCTCCGGCGAACGCACGGCCAGGCCGATGAGCACCATGACCCAGCTGAAGGTCCACCCGAAGAAGAGCAGCAGCCCGACCCCCAGCAGGAAGTTCACGACGCCGTCGTTGAAGCGCCACCCGACGACCAACCCCGTGACGATCATGACGACCATCGAGACGGCGTTGATGACCAGGTCCGACATTGTCCGGGCGACGAGCACCGCGCTCGGAGCCATCGGCAGGGTCCGGAAGCGGTCGATGATCCCGTCCTTGATGTCGGTGGCCATGTACGAGCCCGAGATCGTGGCACCGAAGATCACCGTCTGCGCGAAGATGCCGCCCATGAGGAAGTCGGTGTAGTTGCTCCCCTGGACCTGGATCGCGCCGCCATAGACCTGGCTGAAGAGCACGACGAACATGATCGGCTGGAAGAGCGCGAAGGCGATCACCTCGGGGCTGCGCTTGAGCCGGGTGAGGTTGCGCATCGTCACCGCATGGACGTCGCTGAGCCATTCCTGCAGCGGTGAGCGCCTGAGCGGGACCAGGGTCTTCGCCGCAGCCAGGTCGCTCACGCGCTCATCTCCTCGTCGTCGGCCTCGGCTCGGTGCCCGGTCAGAGTGAGGAAGACGTCATCCAGCGTCGGCCGACGCACGCCGGCCTCGTGGACCGTGATCCCCTCTGCCGACACCTCGCCCAGCACCGCCGCCAGCGCCGAGGTCGCCTCCTGCACCTGAACCGTGAGATCGCGCCCCTGGACGCTGACCTCCCCGGTGCCGTGGCGGCGCAGGATTCCGGCGGCGCGCTCGACATCGGACTCCTCCACCAGGGTCAGCTGCACCCGCTGCCCACCGACCGAGGCCTTGAGCTCGTCCGAGGTCCCCTCGGCGATGACGCGTCCACGATCGATGACCGAGATCTGGTCGGCGAGCTGGTCGGCCTCCTCGAGGTACTGCGTCGTCAGCAGCACAGTCGTGCCATCGGCCACGCGCTCGCGGATCACCTCCCACAGGGCGATCCGCGCCTGCGGATCCAGCCCGGTCGTGGGCTCGTCGAGGAAGAGCACTCGCGGGTTGATGACCAACGCGCCCGCGAGGTCGACGCGGCGCCTCATGCCACCGGAGAAGCCCTTGAGCGGACGGTCCGCCGCATCCGCGAGGTCGAACGCGTGGAGCAGCTCATCGGCCCGAGACCGCGCCCGCGCGGAGCCCAGGTGGTAGAGACGCCCCACCATGAGCAGGTTCTCGCGTGCGGTGAGCTCCTCGTCGACCGCGGCGTACTGCCCCGACGCGCCGATGATCGACCGGACGGCTCCCGGATCCTGGAGCACATCGATACCGGCGACCCGCGCCTCACCGGCGTCGGGCCGCAGCAGCGTCGTGAAGACCTTCACGGCCGTGGTCTTGCCGGCGCCATTGGGCCCGAGGACTCCGCGGACCGTGCCCTCGGCCACCTCGAGGTCGAGGTGGTCGAGCGCGACCACTTCTCCGGACTTGGCCGCATAGACCTTGCGCAGGCCCGCGGCACGAATGAACGACATCGCTCCCCCTCGACTTGGATCCCGCGATCCTAGGCGTCGGGGGTGACAGCCCCGAAACCTCGGCCCAGCGCTCTCGTGAACTCTGCGAGCACTCCTTCGCTGAACAGCACGAAACGCACCACCTCGAGCCGGTCCCCACCGGAGGTCTCCTCCCGCACGGTCGCCACCGCGATCCGGGCTACCTCGGCTGGCGCCCAGCCATAGACGCCTGCACTCACCGCCGGAAAGGCCACCGACCGAGCACCCACCTCCCGCGCCACTCGCAGCGACTGCCGGAAGCAGGAGGCAAGCAGCGACGGATCAGTCTGTCCCACATGGCGGTTCGGCCCGACCGTGTGGATCACCCACCTCGCTGGCAGATCGAAGCCCGGCGTCGCCACCGCGTCCCCGACCGGCAAACCCGAGGGGTATGCCGTCCGCCGGACTTCTCGACAGGCCTCCAGCAGGCGCGGCCCGGACGCGCGATGGATCGCTCCGTCGACTCCGCCCCCTCCGAGCAGCGAGGAGTTGGCCGCATTGACGATGGCGTCCACGCGCTCACCGGTGATGTCGCCGAGCACCGCCTCGATCCGCGTCATGGTTCGACGGTACCGAGGAAGGGGCGGACACCCCGTCCGCAGAACGGGGGTCAGGCCACGCGCGACGCGAGCGCCCGCCGACTGAGCCGGCGGGCCCAGGCCAACAGCAGAACGCCGAGGACGACGAGAGGTGCGCACACGGCATACACCCAGGCGTAGCCCAGGCCCGGCAGGGCACCCAGGGCGACGATCGGACCGGCGAGGACGGCGCCGAGGCGTTGGGTGTTCATGAACAGGCCCGACGCCAGGCCGGGCCAGGGCACGACCTCCTGGAAGATCGTCAGCCCCAGACCCGTCACGGTGGCGATGAAGGCGGCATTGAGGAGCTGGCCCGCGACGAGCACGACCGGGCTCGCGGCGACGACGAGCAAGGAGTAGTAGCCCACGCCGCAGAGGGCGCCGACGAGCAGCAGCAGCGAGGCCCCGAAGCGCTGGCTGAGGCGGCCCAGGCTGAGCAGGACGGGAATCTCCAGCCCGGCGCAGGTGGCGAGCGCGACCCCCGCCCAGATCACGTTCGTGCCGAGGCGATCCGTGACATAGAGACTGACCGTCGCCACGGAGGCCGAGACGGTGCCCAGGAGCGCGAGGAAGGCCAACGAGAGCATGAGGACGCGCGGCTGTCGGAGCACCGCAAGGACCGAGTCGCGGGAGTCCTCGACCACTTCGGCCTCGTCGTCACCCGACGCCGGGCGCCGGGCCTCGCTCCGGGTCCGCTCCTGCATGAGCATGACCGTCATCACCAGGCCGAGAGCGGCGATCCCGGCGACCGCCCAGAGGATGGAGCGCTTGCCGAGCAGCCCGATCATGAAGGCCGCGATCGGCGGCCCGGCCACCCAGGAGAAGGAGAAGATCGCGCGAGTCTTCATGATCCCCGAGACCGAGGTGCCGATGTGCTTCTGGTGGGCGAACAGCAGCCCGATGCCGACACCCGCCGGGCCGCCGAGAGCAACGAGCGCCAGCACAGCCCAGGGCAGGCTGCTCGCCACCGCGAGCGCGGAGGCCAGCAGGATCGTCGCCAGGCCACACCCGAGCAGCGGCTTGAGGTAGTCGCCGCGGCGGTCGGCCCGCGTGGGCACGATGAGGGTGGAGACGAAGCCGGAGATGTTGTAGATGGCCAGCGCCCAGCCGACCTGGGCCGGCGTCGCGGAGTAGAGCGCGACGAGGATCAGCCCGATCGACGGGGTGAGGAAGGCGAACTGCAACCCCCAGAGGAGGGCGCTGCCGCCCATGAGCATCCGCGCGCGCCCGAGGCGCACCACGGCGGGCTACTTCTTCTTCGTCGGCTCGTCCGAGGACAGCGCGGCGATGAACGCCTCCGGCGGCACCTCGACCGACCCGATGTTCTTCATCCGCTTCTTGCCGGCCTTCTGCTTCTCGAGCAGCTTGCGCTTGCGGCTGATGTCACCGCCGTAGCACTTGGCGAGGACGTCCTTGCGGATGGCGCGGATGTTCTCGCGGGCGATGATGCGCGCGCCGACGGCGGCCTGGATCGGCACCTCGAACTGCTGCCGCGGGATGAGCTCCTTGAGCTTGCCGGCCATCATGACGCCGTAGCCGTAGGCGCGGTCCTTGTGGACGATGGCAGAGAACGCGTCGACCGGCTCCCCCTGGAGCAGGATGTCGACCTTGACGAGGTCGGCGACCTGGTCACCATCGGGTTCGTAGTCGAGCGAGGCATAGCCGCGGGTGCGCGACTTCAGCTGGTCGAAGAAGTCGAAGACGATCTCGGCCAGCGGCAGGGTGTAGCGCATCTCCACCCGCTCCTCGGAGAGGTAGTCCATGCCGCGCAGCGAGCCCCGCTTGCCCTGGCAGAGCTCCATGATCGCGCCGATGAACTCGCTCGGGGCCAGGATCGTCGCCCGCACCACCGGCTCGCGCACCTCGGCGACCTTGCCGCCGGGGAACTCGCTGGGGTTGGTGACGGTGATCTCCTTGCCGTCCTCCATGCTCACGTCGTAGACGACGTTGGGCTGGGTGGAGATGAGGTCGAGGTTGAACTCGCGCTCCAGGCGCTCGCGCACGATCTCCAGGTGCAGCAGGCCCAGGAAGCCACAGCGGAAGCCGAAGCCCAGCGCCGCCGACGTCTCCGGCTCGTAGACGAGGGCCGCATCGTTGAGCTTGAGCTTGTCGAGGGCCTCGCGCAGGTCGGGATAGTCCGATCCGTCGATCGGGTAGAGCCCGGAGAAGACCATCGGCTTCGGATCGCGGTAGCCGCCCAGGGCACCGGTGGCGGGCTTGCCGGCGTTGGTCACGGTGTCGCCGACGCGGCTCTGGCGCACGTCCTTCACGCCGGTGATGAGGTAGCCGACCTCGCCGACGCCCAGGCCCTTGCTCGGGACCGGCTCGGGGCTGATGACGCCGATCTCGAGCAGCTCGTGCTGGGCCTTGGTCGACATCATGACGATCCGCTCGCGCGGGTTGAGGTTGCCGTCGACGACCCGCACGTAGGTCACGACGCCGCGATAGGTGTCATAGACCGAGTCGAAGATCATGGCGCGCGCCGGCGCCTCGGGATCGCCCACGGGTGCGGGGAACTGGCGCACGATCTCGTCGAGCAACGGCTCGACACCCACCCCGGTCTTGCCCGAGACCTGGAGGCAGTCGTCGGGTTCGCAACCGATGAGACCGGCGAGCTCCTCGGCATACTTCTCCGGCTGCGCGGCCGGGAGGTCGATCTTGTTGAGCACCGGGATGATGTGGAGGTTGTTCTCCATCGCCAGGTAGAGGTTGGCCAGGGTCTGGGCCTCGATGCCCTGCGCGGCGTCGACGAGGAGGACGGCCCCCTCGCACGCGGCCAGGCTGCGGCTGACCTCATAGGTGAAGTCGACGTGCCCCGGGGTGTCGATCATGTTGAGGATGTACGGGCGCGGCGTGCCCGTCTCGTCGGCGAGCTGCCACGGCAGGCGCACCGCCTGGCTCTTGATCGTGATGCCGCGCTCGCGCTCGATGTCCATCCGGTCGAGGTACTGCGCCCGCATCGACCGCTCGTCGACGACCCCGGTGATCTGGAGCATCCGGTCGGCGAGCGTGGACTTGCCGTGGTCGATGTGGGCGATGATGCAGAAGTTGCGGATCGCGTCGGGCGGCGTCGCATGGGGCTGCAGCACGGTGGTGGCGCGGGGAGACACTCGGTTCGGGTCCTCGGCTGGTGGTTTCAGGGCACTGTTTCCCAGTCTCCCACGAGATGCGTATGCCGTGTGCCCGCCTCAGGCGCGTGCCGTCCGTCCGCCGCCCCTTTCCGACAGTCGAAAGTAGACGAGGAGTCGTCCGGGCCCGCGCCAGCGGGCTCCTCGTCTACTTTCGACTGTCTGAGGGCGGGGGGCTGGCGGACGTGAAGGTGGCCAGGCGGGTCATCGCCTCGTCCATCTCATCGATGGCGCCGGCGAGGCTGATCCGCACCCAGCGGTGCCCGTCAAGCTTGGCGTGCTGCCCGTGGCCGGGCGCGAAGTCCGCGCCGGGGGTGATGGCCACACCGGTCGCAGCGAGCACTTCCCCGCACCACGCTTGCGAGTCCTCGGTGAGGTGGGAGACATCGGCATACGCATAGAAGGCCCCATCGGCCGGCGCCCACGCCGCCACCCCGAGATCGGGAAGGCGGGACAGGACCAGGTCCCGGTTCGCGCGGTAACGCGCGACATGGGCCTCGAGCTCGGGCCGCGCCTGCGGGCCCAGGGCCGCGACGGCCGCGACCTGGGAGATGGCGGGGGCACAGATGTTGAGGTTGCCCAGGAGCAGCTCGATCGGACGGACGAGGTGCTCGGGCAGGACGAGCCAGCCGACCCGCCAGCCGGTCATCGAGAAGTACTTGCTCATCGACCCCACGAGCACCGCCGTGCGCGAGGTCTGCCACGCGCTCGTCGCCGGCTCGCCGAAGGTCACGCCGTGGTAGATCTCGTCGCTCACCAGCAGCACCTCGTGGGCATCGCACCACCGGACGATGGCCGCCAGCTCCTCGGGCGCGATGACGGTGCCGGTGGGGTTGGCCGGTGAGGCGATGACCAAGCCGGCGGGGGGCCCGCCGTGCGCGGCGGACCAGGCCTCGAGCATGGCCGCGGTCGGCTGGAAGCGCACCTCCGGGCCGCACTCGAGCTCGACGGCGCGGCAGCCCAGGGCCTGCAGGGTGTTGCGGTAGGCGGGATAGCCCGGCCGGGTCATGAGGACGACGTCGCCGGGGTCGAAGGCGGCGAGGAAGAGGGCCGTGAATCCGGCGGACGACCCGGTCGTGATGGCGACCGCGTCCGGATCGATGTCGAGGTCGTACCACTGTGCGTAGTGCCGGCTGATCGCCTGCTGGAGCGCTGGGACGCCCATGGCCGGGGTGTAGCCCAGGACCGCGCCCTCCGCCAGGGCCTCGGCCGCTGCCCTGCGCGCCACCGCAGGTGCAGGCGTGCTCGGCTGGCCGGCGCACATGGCGATGACGTCCCCGTGACTCGTCTGGCGGGCGTGGGCGGCCTTGAGCAGCTCCATGACATGGAACGGCTCGACACGCCCGCGCTCCGAGAGTCGACTCATGGGCCCATCCTGCCGGTTCCCTAGAGTGGCGCCCATGGGTGCCCTCCTCGACCTGCTGCGTGGCCTCGTGGGACGAGCGAGCGCCACTCCCCCGGGCGTCGCGGGCCCGGTGGCCCGCCCACGGATGGCGAGGTCCGCAGCGGACGGTGGGCGGACGGCATACCCCGGAGACTTCCGCGGCGTCCCCGAGATGACGTATGCCGCGCGCCCGGACGGGCGTCCGGACCCCGGGGAGATCGTGTGGACCTGGGTGCCCTTCGAGGAGGACCACACCCAGGGCAAGGACCGCCCGGTGCTGCTCATCGGGCGGGACGGACGGTGGCTGCTGGGGCTGCAGCTGACGAGCAAGGACCACGATCGCGATGCCGAGCAGGAGGCCCGGGCCGGACGGACCTGGACCGACATCGGCAGCGGCGGGTGGGACCGTCAGGGACGGCCGAGTGAGGTGCGCACCAACCGGGTCATCCGCGTCGACGCAGGCGCCGTGCGGCGGGAGGGGGCGATCCTGTCGCGCGAGGTGTTCGAGCAGGTCGCCGCCGAGGTGCGCAGGCACGCGCGCTAGCGGCGAATCCCCTGCCTCAAACAGAAAGTGGATGTTCCTGGGTCACTGGGTGACCCGAGAACATCCACTCTCGGAAGGTGCGGGCTCAGAGGCCGGCGGCCTTCTTGGCCATCGCCGACTTCTTGTTGGCGGCCTGGTTCTTGTGGATGACGCCCTTGCTCACGGCCTTGTCGAGCTTGGTGCTCGCGGCCTTGAGCGCCTCGGAGGCCTTCTCGGACTCACCGGTCGCCGCGGCCTCGCGGAACCGGCGGATCGCGGTCTTGACCTCGGACTTGACGGCCTTGTTGCGCTCGGTCGCCTTGCGGTTGGTCTTGATCCGCTTGAGCTGGGACTTGATGTTCGCCACTGGTGATTCGTCTCTCTTGGTTGGTCGGTATGCCGTTAGAGGGCGGCAGGAGCGGGCCGGGACTGGGCGTGGGGCACCCTTGCTTGGCTCACCCTGGGTGGTGCAGACGTGACGCGCACGACCTGAGCGCGCACGCGAGGAGCAAATCTACCAGCGGCCTGAGATGCCCACCAAAACGACTCCTCGATTCGAGGTATATCTGCCGCAGTTTGTGGGGCGGTAATACCTCGAATCGGGGGAATGGGCGGGCGGTCAGGCGCTGGATTCGCGGGCACGGCACACGGTGAGGACCGCCCGCTCGACCGCGAGCACCGGGTCCCGGCCGCCACCCTTGACCTCGAAGTCGGCCGCCGCCACGGCCTGCAGGGAGCGCGCAAGTCCCTCCGCGGTCCAGCCGGAGAGAGCACGACGGGCCTTGTTGACCTGCCAGGGCGCCATGCCGAGCTCGCGCGCGATGTCCTCGTTGCGGCCACGACCCGCGGCCCCGACGCGGATGAGCTGGCGCACCTGCTGGGCGAGCACCGCCACGATCGGCACCGGGTCCACCCCGACGGCGACGGCATGGCGCAGCAGGCGCAGCGCCTCGGCCGCCTGCCCGGCCACCGCCGCATCGGCCACCCGGAAGCCGGTGGCCTCGACCTTGCCCCCGTGGTAGCGCTGGACCACGTCGGCGTCGATGACTCCCTCGGTGTCCGCGATGAGCTGCTGACAGGCCGCGGCGAGCTCGCGCAGGTCCTTGCCCACGGCGTCGACGAGCGCCTGCACCGCCTCGCCGGTGGCCTTGCGGCGCGCCCGTCGGAACTCGTGCATGGCGAAGTCGGCCTTGTCCCCGTCGGACTTGATCGCCGGGGCGTCGATCACGCGCGCGCCGCCGCCACGGAGGGCGTCGAGGACCTTCTTGCCGCGGTTGCCCCCCTTGTGGGTGACGACGAGGGTGACGCCCTCCTGCGGGCGGGCGATGAAGTCGAGGACGTCGACCTGGCCCTCGTCGACCGCTTCGTCGAGGTCGAGCACGACGATCGCCTTGTCCCCACCGAAGAGGGACGGACTGGCCTCGATGCCCAGCTGGCCGGCCTGGTAGGTGGCGGCGTGCAGCCGGACCACCTCGAGGTCCGGGGTGCCCTCACGCAGGAAGGCCAACGTCTCGGCGAGACCACGCTCGGCGAGGACCTGCTCGGGCCCGCTGATGAGGACCAGCGGCGGCACCCCACTCATCGCCGCACCACGCGCTTCGTCATCACGTGACCAGCCTGCCACGCGCTGCGGACAGTCCCGTCCGGCCGCCCCCGCCTGAGGCCCTCGGTGTGGTGGTTGTGGGGCCCTGACCCCACAACCAACACACCCAATGAGGTCCCACGCCCGGGTGTCGCGTGCAGCGCGAGCCGGGTGGTTGCCGTCGTGGTGCCTGTCGTCGTGGTGGCAGTCGTCGTGGTGGCTGCCGTCCGTGGGTCGAGCGCCCGTGAGCCGTTGACTCTCAGACGTCGGTGGGCAGGCCCAGGGCCTGCGCCCGCTGGGTGACCAGCTCCACTGGGATCTCGAAGTGCTCGGCCAGCGTGTCCAGGTCCACGCCGTCGTCCAGGCCTTCGCGCAGTTCCTGGTCCTGCTCGGGCGTCCACGGGTGTCCCTGGGTGACGGCGGACCGCGCGCCCTCGGCCGCGGGCGGGTCGGGGGCAACGGGTCGTCGGTCTGGCGCTGTTCGGCCGCCGACCAGGCCACTGGCCCTCGACTCACCGCCAGCTCCGCCCGTCGTGGACGAAGCACCCGCAGGCCCTTCCGCGGCGCCAGCCGCCTCGGCCGTCTCGGCCTCCGAAACTGCGGACCCCGAGGCCGCGATCTCTGCCGCAGCCTCGGCTGCGGACGCCGACCCCGCGAGCCGGCGCAGGGCCCCGATCACGAGGTTGCGGTCGGTGGTCGGCCAGAAGGGAGGCAGCGAGCGTTGGAGGAAGCCGGCATACCGGGCCGTCATCATCCGTGAGTCGAGGAAGGCGACCACGCCGCGGTCGTCCGAGCGCCGGATCAGCCGGCCAGCGCCCTGGGCCAGGAGCAGCGCCGCGTGCGTCGCGGACACCGCCATGAAGCCGTTGCCCCCACGCTCGGCGATCGCCTGGGTGCGCGCCGAGGCCAGCGGGTCATCCGGTCGCGGGAAGGGAATCCGGTCGATGAGGACGAGCAGGCAGGTCGACCCCGGCACGTCGACGCCCTGCCAGAGCGAGAGCGTCCCGAACAGGCAGGTCGAGGGTTCGGCGGTGAACTGCCGCACCAGCGCCCCGGTCAGGTCCTCCCCCTGGCACAGGAAGCTCGGGTCCCCCTCTCCCGAGAACCGTCGCCGCATCTCCTCGGTCGCCGCCTGGGCCGCACGCATCGAGGAGAACAACCCCAAGGTCCGCCCACCCGCGGCCCGGATGAGCGCCTCCATCTCATCGAAGGACTGTGGCGAGGCGCCGTCGCGCCCTGGCGGCGGTAGGTGACGCGCGACATAGGCGATGCCCTGCTCGGCGTAGTCGAAGGGCGAGCCCACGTCGAGCCCGGTCCACTCCGGCGCCCCCTCACCGCGCAGCCCGATCGTCCCGGCGACCGCGTCGAAGGTCCCGCCCAGCTCCAGGGTGGCGGAGGTGAGAACGACGGTCCGCTCGTCGAAGACCCGCTCCCGCACCAGCATCGCCACGCTCATCGGCGCGACGCGCAGCACTCCCCCACGCCGGCTGTCCTGCGTCAGCCACACGACGTCGAGCTCGCGCCCCTCGAGGATGCGCGCGGCGTTCTCGTGCATCTCCTCGACCGCGGCGAGGGCGACCTGGCGGGCGCCGTCGGGTTCGTTGCGCTCGCCTCGCTCGGGCTTGAGCTCGGTGATCACCTGCCGGGTCGTGTCCCGCACCCGCGCCAGCGCCACCGCCAGGGTGTCCGGCATCCCCGTCAGGCGCCCCTCCGGCGCCCCCTCGAGGACGCTCTCGAGCAGGTCGGCGGCCTCCTCAACCGTGTCGCTGGCGTCCGCGAGCCGACCGGCCTTGCGCGCCGCCGCTCGCACCATCCCGGCGCTCAGCTCGTCCGTGATGGTCGACGTGACGCGCGAGACGAGCTCGTGCCCCTCGTCGATGACGAGCAGGTCGTGCTCGGGCAGCATCTGCCGCCCCTCGAAGGCGTCGATCGCCATGAACGCGTGGTTGGTGACGACGACGTCGACCTCCTTGGCCTCGCGCCGCGCCTTCTCCACGAAGCACTCGTCCACCATCGGGCAGCGACTGCCGAGGCACTCGTGTGCGCTCACCGACACCTGCCGCCATGCGCGATCACTCACCCCCGGCGTCAGGTCCTCGCGCTCCCCGGTCTCGGTGTCCTGGGCCCACTCGCGCACGCGGAGCACCTCGCGGCCCAGCCAGGACGCCTGCGCGTCGACCGCGCCGACCCCCAGGAGCGCCCCTTCGTCCGGGTCGTCGGGGAAGCCACCCTCGAGCTTGTGGGCGCAGACGTAGTTGGCGCGCCCCTTGACCAGGGCAAACGTGGGCCGGCGCCCGAGCACCGGCGCCAGCGCGTCGGCGAGGCGGGGCAGGTCGCGGTCGACGATCTGGGACTGCAGGGCGAGCGTGGCTGTCGCGACGACGGCGGTCTCCCCCGTCTCGACGGCGTGCTGGATCGCCGGCACCAGGTAGGCGAGCGACTTGCCCGTCCCCGTCCCCGCCTGCACGAGCAGGTGGCGACCCTCGCGCACGGCCTGCTCCACGGCATACGCCATCTGTTGCTGGCCCGCCCGGGGAGTGCCACCGATCCCGCCGACCGCTGCGGTCAGGAGGTCGTCGAGGGAGGGCACCAGAGCAGGGTATGCCGTCCGCTCACCACTCGCGGTCGGCCCTCCACAGACCTCCCTCCCCAAGGGCCGTTGTTGCGCATTGCGCGAACGGTTGCGCGATGATCACCAGAAGGTGGATTCGTGGGCGCAGTGGTGCCACTATGGGCGCGTGACCCTCAATGACGAGAAGACCGCCCCCGCTGCCGTGCCCGCCGACATCGAGATCGCCGAGGCCGCGACCCTGACCCCGATCGCCGAGCTGGCCACCGAGCGGCTCGGGATCTCGGGCGAGGACCTGGTCCCCTACGGCCACACCAAGGCCAAGGTGTCCCTGGACTACCTGCGCACGCTGGAGGACCACGAGGACGGCACGCTCGTGCTGGTCACGGCGATGTCCCCCACCCCCGCCGGCGAGGGCAAGACCACGACCGCGGTCGGCCTCGCCGACGGGCTCTCCCGGATCGGCAAGAAGGCGATCGTCGCGCTGCGCGAGCCCTCGATGGGTCCGGTGTTCGGGATCAAGGGTGGCGCTGCCGGTGGCGGCTACGCGCAGGTCGTGCCGATGGTCGACATCAACCTCAACTTCACCGGCGACTTCGCCTCGATCGCGGCGGCCAACAACCTGCTCGCCGCCCTCATCGACAACCACATCCACCACGGCAACGCCCTGGGCATCGACCCCCGCACCATCACGTGGAAGCGTGTCGTCGACCTCAACGACCGGGCCCTGCGCGACATCGTCATCTCGCTCGGCGGCGTGGCCAACGGCTTCCCGCGCGAGGACGGCTTCGACATCGTCGTCGCCTCCGAGGTCATGGCGATCTTCTGCCTCTCGACCTCGATCGCGGACCTGCGCAAGCGCCTCGGCGACATCGTCATCGGACACACGCGTGACAAGCGGCCGGTCACGGCGCGCGCGCTCAAGGCCGACGGCGCGATGACGGTGATCCTGCGGGATGCGTTGGCGCCCAACCTGGTCCAGACGCTCGAGCACACGCCCGCGATGATCCACGGCGGCCCCTTCGCCAACATCGCCCACGGCTGCAACTCGGTCATCGCGACCCGGTCCGCCCTCAAGATGGCTGACTACGTCGTCACCGAGGCCGGCTTCGGCGCCGACCTGGGCGCGGAGAAGTTCATCGACATCAAGTGCCGCAAGTCCGGCCTGCGGCCGAAGGCGATCGTGCTCGTCGCGACGGTGCGCGCCCTGAAGTACCACGGCGGCATGGCCGTCGCGGACCTGAAGACCGAGAGCATCGACGCGCTCACCGCGGGCATGGCCAACCTGCGCAAGCACCTGCGCAACATCATCGACGTCTACGGCCTGCCTCCGGTCGTCGCGATCAACCGCTTCCCCAGCGACACCGACGCCGAGATCGCCGCGCTCAAGGACCTCGTCGCCGCCGAGGGCTCGAGCGCGGTCGAGTGCACGCACTACTCCCACGGGGGCGCCGGCGCCGAGGAGCTCGCCCGGGTGGTCGTCGACACCGTCGCGGGCAGTGACCGCGAGGTGCAGTTCGTGTATGCCGATGAGGCCACTCTCGCGGAGAAGGCCACCGCGATCGCCACCCGGGTCTACGGCGCGGCGGCCCTCACCTTCGACTCCAAGGCCAAGAAGAAGCTCGACCAGATCGAGGCCGAGGGCTACGGTCACCTGCCCGTCTGCATGGCCAAGACGCAGTCGTCCTTCTCCACCGACCCGACCCTGCGCGGTGCACCGACCGGGCACACCGTGAACGTGCGTGAGGTGCGACTGGCGGCGGGTGCCGGCTTCGTCGTCATGGTCACCGGCGACATCATGACCATGCCCGGCCTGCCGAAGGTCCCGGCCTCGGACAACATCGAGATCGACGACGAGGGCCGCATCACGGGCCTGAGCTGATCTCGTCCACGCCCCAACCCGTCGAGGGGTCACGAAGCCCCCGGGATCCCGGGGCGGTCTCAATCGGTCAACGCAACGATGTGGTTTCACAGTACTTCGGCGAGGGCTTCGGCCGGTGTGCGCCACCCGAGGGTTTTGCGGGGTCGGGCGTTGAGGCCGTCAGCGACGTTGTCGAGGTC
>JAIUOP010000021.1 GCA_020161815.1 Actinomycetota bacterium
CGCGAGCTGGGTTTAGAACGTCGTGAGACAGTTCGGTCCCTATCCGCTGTGCGCGTAGGAAACTTGAGAAGGGCTGACCCTAGTACGAGAGGACCGGGTTGGACGAACCTCTGGTGTGTCAGTTGTCCTGCCAAGGGCACCGCTGATTAGCTACGTTCGGAAGTGATAACCGCTGAAAGCATCTAAGCGGGAAGCACGCTTCAAGATGAGGTTTCCATGGACTTCGGTCCGAGAGGCTCCCGGCTAGACTACCGGGTTGATAGGCCAGACGTGGAAGTGCAGTAATGCATGTAGCTGACTGGTACTAATAAGCCGACAACTTGATACACATCAAAAGATTTTTTGCGCTCGCGTCCACTGTGCAGTTCCCGAGATACGGTCGGGAACGATTGACATCTCCATAGAGTTTCGGCTGTCATAGCGAAGGGGAAACGCCCGGCTCCATTCCGAACCCGGAAGCTAAGCCCTTCAGCGCCGATGGTACTGCACTGGGGACGGTGTGGGAGAGTAGGACGCAGCCGGACAATCATTCCAAATGGCCCGCCGATTTCGGCGGGCCATTTGCGTTTCAAAGGTGCCGCAAGGCACCGGCCTATCATGTGTTCGTCGCGCACCACCAGCTGCCAGGAGTTGACCCTCATGCCCGAACCCCAGGACGACCGGCCGCGTCGCCCACGTCCAAGCGGTGGCTCGCGTCCCGATGGCCAGCGCGGCCCTCGGGGACGGGAGGAGCGGCCCCGCCGTGGCGGGGAACCGCGTGAGGGCAGCGGCCGGGGGCGGCCCGAGGACCGTCGAGGCGATGACGGCCGGCAGTCCGGGCGCCCGGGAAGGCCCGTGGGCGGGGTCCGGGGTGCGTCAGGCCGTGAGATGTCCTCCGATCGCTCGGGACTTGGGGATCGGCCGCCCCGTAAGCCGCGAGTGCCTGAGCCGCCGTTGCCCGAGGACGTGACCGGTGCCGAGCTGGACCGCTCCGTGCACCAGCAGTTGCGGACCCTCACCAAGGAGAATGCCGAGGGCGTTGCACGCCACTTGGTCATGGTCGCGGCCACCCTGGCAGCGGACGAGCTGGAGCTCGCCCTCGCCCACGCCCAGACGGCGGTGCGGCGAGCGGGTCGGGTCGCCGCGGCGCGCGAGGCGCTGGGCATGGTCACCTATCGACTCGGTGACTTCGGTCAGGCGCTCGGAGAGTTCCGCACGGTCCGGCGGCTGAGTGGATCGCACCACCTCCTGCCGCTCATGGTCGACTGCGAGAGGGGGCTGGGACGCCACGACCGAGCCCTGGAGCTGGCGACGTCTCCCGACGCTCGCGCTCCTGAAGTCGACCAGGCTGAGCTGGCCATCGTCGTCTCCGGCATCCGCCGTGACCTCGGTCAGGTCGACGCCGCACTTCTGGCACTGCAGGTGCCCGCCCTCAAGCGAGCCGGCTCCTACCGGCTGCAGTACGCCTACGCCGATGTCCTGAGCGAGTTGGGCCGGACCGAGGAGGCGCGCGCCTGGTTCGCGAAGGCGGCGCTCGCCGATGTCGACGGTGAGACGGACGCGGTCGAGCGGCTCGAGGAGATCGACGGAACCGTCGTCACCGACCTGGGTGACGGTGACGAGGGCGCCGGACCGGTCGGTCAGGCTGAGGCGGAGGGACAGGACGGGTCCTCCGGCAGTGCTGCCCCGGGAGCGAGATGACCTGGGACCCAAAGTCCTACGACGGCCTGGTCTGTGACCTCGACGGGGTGGTGTACCGCGGCCCGGAACCGGTTCCCCATGCAGTGCCCTCCCTCGTCGCCGATGCTCGCCCGGTCATCTACGCGACCAACAACGCCTCGCGTCCGCCGGAGTCCGTCGCCGCCCACCTCAGCTCCTTGGGCCTGCAGGTGGGTGCGGCCGACGTGGTCAACAGCTCGCAGGCCGCCGCGTGGATCCTCGGTGACCTTCTCGCCCCGGGCTCACCGGTCCTGTGTGTCGGCGGCGAGGGTGTCGGGTTGGCCGTGGCAGCCGCCGGGTACCAGGTGTTGTCAGAGGCGGACGGCGCTGCTGCCGTCGTCCAGGGGTATGGCCCCGACGTGCGGGCCGCGGACCTGGCAGAGGCGGCGTATGCCGTGGCGGCCGGGGCCGTGTGGGTCGCGACCAACACCGACGCCACGCTGCCGACCGATCGTGGCATCGCGCCCGGCAATGGCTCCCTCGTCGGTGCAGTCGAGCGCGCTGTCGGGCACCCACCCCACCGTGTGGCGGGCAAGCCGGAGACTCCGATGTACCAGCTGGCCGCCGAGCGCGCGTCGATGCCGGTCCAGCGGCTCCTGGCTGTCGGTGATCGGCTCGACACAGACGTGGCCGGCGCGAATGCGGCCGGCATGGACTCCCTCCTCGTCCTGACGGGTGTCGACGATCTTGCGGCCGTGGTGCGCGCGCCGGTCGCGCTGCGGCCCACGTGGGTGGCCAGGGACCTGCGCGCGCTCGTGGACCCGGCGGAGCGCGAGCGATGCGAGGAGCTGACCGCGAGTGTGCGCGAACGCTGGATGCTCATCGATGGGGGCACAGATCCCGGGGACCTCCCGTGGGACGACCCGAGCGCTCTTTTGTCCTGAGCGACGTGACCGCATTCCCGCCCACGGCGCATGCCGCCCGGTAGCGTGACCACAAGGTGCCTGCGAGGCATCCACCCACCAGCGTGAGGAGCACTCCATGGCCAAGTCATCGATCCAGGGATTCGTCGAACTCGCCTCCGGTCTCGGCGAGATGACCAAGGCCAGGGCCACCGAGGCCCTGGGGGAGTTCCTCTCCCTCAGCGCGAATGCGCCCTCCTCGGGCAAGAAGGTCGCCAAGCAGGCCGAGAAGATGGCCGAGGAGTTCGTGGCGGCCGCCACGGCGAATCGGCAGCAGCTCCTCGAGGTCGTCCGCGGTGAGATCGACAAGGCCGTGGCGCGGCTGAACCTCCACACCGTGAGCGCGGACGTGCAGGCATTGACCGGAGCCGTGCAGGGGTTGGCGGCCCAGGTGGAGTCCGTCGCAGCGGAGGCCGTGGCGCGCGGCGAGGCGGCCGGAGCCGCGGCAGCCGCCTCGTTCGCCTCGGCAGTGCCCGGTCGCGCCAAGCCCTCACCGTCCAGCGCCACCGCTGCTTCGTCGGCGGCTGCGCCCGAGAGGACGCCGGCTGCACCGGCCACGGGGGCTGCGCCGGCCAAGAAGGTCGCCCCGGCCAGGCCTGCGCCAGCGAAGGCGGGCTCGGCCAAGAAGGCTGCGCCGGCGAAGTCTGCCAAGACGGACGCGTCGGCGAAGGCGGCCTCGACCCAGAAGGCAGCGCCGGCGAAGAAGGCAGCGCCCGCGACGTCGGCCAAGAAGGCTGCGCCGGCGAAGAAGGCAGCGCCCGCGACGTCGGCCAAGAAGGCCGCGCCGGCCACGCCTGCGCCAGCTAAGGCGGCCGCATCTGCGAAGAAGGCTGCGCCGGCGAAGAAGGCGGCGCCCGTGAAGTCTGCCAAGAAGGCCGCGCCGGCCCGCACGTCGGCCGCGGGTGGCGGCGCCCAGTGAGCCAGGTCGCTGATCCGTCCGAGGCACGCCCCGTGGGCGATGAGGCGCCCGAGACCGGTGACATCCTGATCGACGCTGCCCTGCGTGACCTTGCCGGCACCGACCCGTCCGACCTGGAGGCCCAGGTCAGCTCGGGGGAGACCCTGCTGCGGACCCTCCAGGGACGCCTGAGCGACCTCGGGAGCTGACATCGCGCGTCTCGACGCCGAGCTCGTGCGCCGGGGTCTGGCCCGTTCCCGAGGGCAGGCCCGCGACCTCATCGGCGAAGGTCGGGTGCGCGTCGCCGGCGTGCCCCGACCCAAGCCGGCCACCGAGGTCGACCCGAGCAGCGAGCTCCTGATCGAGGGCCCGGTCAGTCCGTGGGTGAACCGCGCCGCAGGAAAGCTCGAGGCCGCCCTTGACCACTGGGGCATTGCTCCCCACGGGCGACGGGCCCTCGACGTGGGGGCGTCCACGGGGGGCTTCACCGAAGTCCTCCTCGCGCGGGGGGCACGCCACGTCGTGGCCCTCGACGTCGGCCATGGGCAGCTCCACCCGCGCCTGCTCGCCGACCCCAGGGTGGACAACCGTGAAGGACAGTCGATTCGGGACCTCTCGGGTGCCGACCTCGCACCCGTGAGCCTCGTCGTCGTCGACCTGTCCTTCATCTCGGTCTGCCTGGCCCTCGAGCCGATCGTGAGCGTCCTCGACCATCCCGCCGACGTGGTGGTGCTGGTCAAGCCACAGTTCGAGGTGGGGCGCTCGCGCCTTGGGAAGAAGGGCGTCGTCACCGACGCCGGTCATCGGGCCGAGGCGATCCTCGCCGTCGTCTCGTGCGCAGAGGAAGCCGGGCTCGGAGTGCACGGGGTGTTGACGAGCCCGGTGACGGGCACGCATGGCAATGCGGAGTACCTGCTCTGGCTGCGGCCGGGGGCATCAGGGAGGATGGAGCCCGACGCGATCGCTTCCGAGGTCGCGGCACTGACCGGGACGAGGAGCAGACGACCGTGACCCACCGTCGACGGATCCTGCTGCTCGTGCACCCCACCCGCCCGGACGCCCATGACCTGGCCGTCGCGGTGGCCGCCCGTCTCGCGGCGGCCGGCGTGCAGCCGGTCGCCCTGGCGGCCGACATCCATGGCACGGTGCTCGCCGAGTGCGACGACCTCGAGATGGTCGACCCCGCCATCCCCGCCGCCGGGTGCGAACTGGTCTGCATCCTCGGCGGTGACGGGACGATCCTGCGCGGAGCGGAGATCTCCCGAGGGGCCGGCGTGCCGCTGCTGGGCGTGAACCTGGGTCACGTCGGGTTCCTCGCCGAGGCCGAGCGCGCCGAGCTGGGCGAGACGGTGGAGCGGATCGTCGATCGCGACTACGAGATCGAGGAACGCATCACCCTCGAGGTGACCGCACTGCGCGGCGGCGCGACCGTGTTCCGGTCATGGGCGCTCAACGAGGTCACGGTCGAGAAGGCCTCTCGTGAGCGGATGATCGAGCTCACCGTCGAGATCGACGGGCGCCCGCTCTCGACCTGGGGCTGCGACGGCCTGGTCATGGCCACGCCCACCGGCTCCACGGCATACGCCTTCTCGGCCGGTGGCCCGGTCGTCTGGCCGGACGTCGAGGCGCTCCTCCTCGTCCCGGTCGCCGCCCACGCCCTCTTCGCCCGTCCTGTCGTCGTCGGGCCGAACTCACGGCTCGCGGTGGAGGTCCTCCCGCACACCGATGGCCACGCCGTGGTCTGGTGCGATGGACGGCGCGCGGTCGACCTGCCGACCGGGTCACGGATCGAGGTCCGGCGGGCACCGGACCCGGTGCGACTCGCCCGGCTCAGCCGTGCCCCCTTCACGGACCGACTCGTCGAGAAGTTCGACCTGTCGATCCATGGCTGGCGCGGTGCCGGGCGGGGCAGCTGATGCTCTCCGAGATCCGCCTCACCGACGTCGGCGTGATCGAGGAGGCCGAGCTCGAGCTCGGCCCCGGCCTGACCGTCGTCACCGGTGAGACGGGCGCCGGCAAGACGATGGTCGTCACCGGGCTCGGGCTGCTCCTGGGCCACCGCGCCGACAGCGCCATCGTGCGCACCGGTGCCGCCCGTGCCGTCGTCGAGGGTGTGGCCACCCTGCCGGAGTCCCACCCCGGACGAGTCCGTGCCCTCGACGCCGGAGCCGACGACGAGGAGGAGCTCGTCCTCGTCCGCATCGTCACCAACCAGGGCCGCTCCCGCGCCCACGTCGGCGGCCGCTCCACGCCGGTCGGGACCCTGGCCGAGGTCGGCGAGTCCCTCGTCGCGCTCCACGGCCAGGCCGACCAGTGGCGGCTGCGGCACCTGGACCAGCACCGTGAGCTGCTCGACCGCTTCGGTGGCGCCGACCTGCTCGCCGTGCGCACCGCCCACGAGGAGGCATTCGCCGAGCACCGGGCCGCCGCCGAGGAGCTCGGCGACCTGCGCGCTCGCCTGCGGGAGCGTGCGCTCGAGGCGCAGACATTGACCGCCGGCCTGGCCCGGATCGAGCAGCTCGACCCCCAGCCGGGCGAGGATGCCGCCCTGGCCCTCGAGGCCGACCGCCTCACCCACGTCGAGGAGCTGCGCAGTGCGGCGGCCACGGCCGTCGTGCGCCTGGCCGGCGACGACGCGGCGATTGCCGGCGATGACGCGGGAGTGCTGGGCGCCCTCGCCACGATCCGCCAGGCGCTGGAGCACGCCGGCGCCAACGACCCGCGGCTGGCCGAGCTGGGATCGAGGGCGGCGGAGCTCGGGCACCTCGCCGTCGACCTGTCCGCCGAGCTGAGTGCCTACCTCGCCGACCTCGACGTCGAGCCGGGTCGCCTCGACTGGGTCCAGGGACGCCGCTCCGAGCTCGCCGAGCTGACCAAGGTCTACGGCGAGGACATCGACGCCGTCCTGGCCTGGAGCCGCGATGCCGCAGTGCGGGTGGGGACCCTGCTAGGGGACGACGATCGTCTCGCCGCGCTCACCGCGTCGGTCCAGGAGCTGGCGAGCGCCCGGGACTGCGCCGCAGAGGCGCTGACCGCGGCGCGTGCCGAGGCGGCTGCCGCGCTGGCTGCACGGATCACCGAGGAGCTCGCCGCGCTGGCCATGCCGACCTCCGTCGTCGAGGTGCAGGTGCGCGCGAGCGGTCGCCACACGCCGACCGGCGTCGACGAGGTGGAGATCGGGCTGCGCTCGGGCTCCGGGGGCCAGCTCCGCCCGATCGCCCGGTCCGCGTCCGGGGGTGAGCTCTCCCGGATCATGCTGGCGATCGAGGTCGCCACCGCCACGTCCTCCAACGCCCCGCTGACGTTCGTCTTCGACGAGGTGGATGCCGGCGTCGGCGGACGCGCCGCCCTCGCCGTGGGGGCCCGGCTGGCGGCGCTGGCCGAGCACGCGCAGGTCATCGTCGTCACCCACCTGGCCCAAGTGGCGGCCCACGCCGACCACCACCTGGTGGTCCGCAAGTCCGACGACGGTCAGGTCACCCGCAGCGGGGTGACCCGCGTGGAGGACGAGGAGCGGATCCAGGAGCTCGCGCGCATGCTCGGCGGCACCGATTCCGCAGCGGCGCTCGAGCACGCGAGGGACTTGCTCGCGCAGGTGCGGAGGGGCTGACCCCGGCCGTGGGAGAATGGGAGCGATGCCAATTCGACTCCGCCCCCTTCGCAACCGCGACGCCGGCTATGCCGGTGTCAGCGGCGTCGCCCGAGTCGACCGTCGCACCAAGAACCTCACCAAGCGGCTGCGCCCCGGTGACATCGCGATCATCGACCACATCGACCTGGACAAGGTCAGCGCCGAGGCCCTCGTGGCCTGCCGGCCCGCCGCGGTCATCAACGCCGCTCCCTCGATCAGCGGTCGCTACCCCAACCTGGGGCCGGAGATCCTCGTCGCGGCCGGCATTCCGCTGGTGGACGGCCTGGGCACCGACGTCATGGACCTGGTGGACGAGGGCGACTCGGTGCACCTCGACGGCGGGGTGCTGCTCAGCGGTGACCGCCGCCTCGGCGCGGGGACCCTCCACACGCCGGAGACCGTGCGAGCGGCCATGCTCGAGGCCCGCGCGGGGCTCTCCGACCAGCTCGAGGCGTTCGCGGCGAACACCATGGACTACCTCGTGCAGGAACGAGACCTCCTGCTCGACGGTGTCGGCGTTCCCGACGTCCGGACGCGGTTCGAGGGCCGCCACGCGCTCATCGTGGTCCGGGGCTACCACTACAAGGAGGACCTGCGGATCCTCCAGCACTACATCCGGGAGTACCGACCCGTCCTCATCGGGGTCGACGGGGGAGCCGACGCACTCATCGAGGCCCGGCTCAAGCCCGACATGATCGTCGGTGACATGGACTCGGTCTCCGACGCCACCCTGACCTCCGGTGCCGAGGTGGTCGTCCATGCCTATCGCGACGGCCGCGCACCCGGGCTCGACCGGGTGAAGTCCCTCGGCGTGGATCCGGTCGTCTTCCCCGCCACCGGCACCAGCGAGGACGTGGCCATGCTCCTGGCCGATGACAAGGGGGCCTCGCTCATCGTGGCGGTCGGCACCCATGCCACCCTCGTGGAGTTCCTCGACAAGGGGCGGGCCGGGATGGCCAGCACCTTCCTCACCCGGCTCAGGGTCGGCAGCAAGCTCATCGACGCCAAGGGTGTGAGCCGGCTCTACCGCTCCCGGATCAGTGGCTGGTCCCTCGTCCTCATGATGCTCGTGGGCCTGCTGGCCCTGGCCGCGGCCCTCGGCTCGACCGAGGGCGGGCGGGCCATGCTCCAACTCATCGGCGCTCGACTGGACGACGCCTGGTCGTTCGTCCTGGGGGTTTTCACGTGATCGACTTCCGCTACCACCTCGTGTCCATCGTCTCGATCTTCCTGGCGCTCGCCGTCGGGATCGTGCTGGGAGCCGGGCCGCTCCAGGGCCAGATCGGCGACACCCTCACCTCCGAGATCACCCAGTTGCGCGCCGACAAGACCAGCCTGCGCGACCAGGTCACCACCTTGGAGAAGCAGGGCACTGACGACCGGGCGTATGCCGAGGCGACCCTGGGCCGGGTCGTGTCGGGAGCGCTGTCGGGCCGAGCCGTGGCGCTCGTCGTGCTCCCCGACGTCGACGCCGACCGCGTGACCGAAGCCGCCTCGGCCGTCACGCTGGCCGGAGGCACGATCGCGTCCACGACGCGCGTCCAGGGCAGCTGGATCGCCGGCAACACCGCCACGAAGTCCGACCGTGACGCCCTGGTGTCCCGCCTGGCCACCACCTTGGGCCTGACCGTGACGGCCGGCAGCGAATCGGTGAACCTGCCCGACCGTGTCCTCGCCGCGGCGCTGGCCTCCACCACTGCGACCGGAGTGGGCCAGGAGGCCGCGCGAGCAGCCCTCACCGAGCTCGCGACCGCCAAGCTCATCGAGGTCGAGGCCGAGGATGTCGTGCCGGCGCAGCTTGTCGTGGTCCTGAGCGGCCCGATCACCGCAGGCACCGCCAAGGACCGGGAGGCCGCGGCCGCGTCCTGGCTGCGCCTGGCCCAGGCGCTGGACACGGCGGCCACGGCGTCGGTCCTCACCACGGGCACGCCGACCGCCGCGTCGGAGACCAGCACCTCGCTCGTGACGGCCGCCCGTGCGGACGGTGCCGCCAGCAAGGCGATCTCGACCGTCGACGACACGGCCACGCCGATGGGCCAGGCCAGCCTGGTCCTGGCCCTCGTGCAGCAGGAGGACGGGGCGACCGGGCACTACGGCACCGGTGACGGGGCCTCGGCACCGTTCGCACCACTTCCGGACGGGCCATGATCGCCCGCTCGCTCGCCGTCGCCACCGGCGCCGGCGTCGGTGCGCTCGCTCAGGCCCTGGCGCGCCGCCTGCCGGCCGAGCACCGTGCTCGCTGGCTCCGCACCAACCATGCCGGCCGGGACGTGACCCTCCTCGAGGGCCCGGCGCACGCGATCTCCCTCGCCGTGGCGGGCCTGCTGGCCGGACCCGCACCGGTCCTCGCCGCCACGAGCAGTGGCGCGCTGGGCGCCCTCGACGACCTCACCGGCGATGCCTCGAGCAAGGGCCTGCGGGGCCACCTGTCCGCCGCCCGCCGCGGCCAGGTCACCACCGGACTGGTCAAGATCGGCGGACTCGCGCTCACCGGCGTCGCCAGCACGCTCCTGCTCGACCGAGGTGACCCGGCGCGATCTCCCGGCCTGCCCGGTGCGCTCCTGGGGGGAGCCGTCGTCGCCGGCTCCGCCAACCTGCTCAACCTCTTCGACCTTCGTCCCGGCCGCGCCCTCAAGGTGGGCCTGCTGATGGCCGCCCCCCTGGCGCTGGGGCGCGGGAGCCGGGGTGTCACCGCGGCCGGAACCATCGGCGCCGCGCTCGCCGCGCTGCCGCCGGACCTCCGCGGCGAGTCGATGCTGGGGGACACCGGCGCCAACGCGCTCGGTGCCGTCCTGGGGGTCGCGCTCGTCGACGGGGCCAGCACCCGGTCCCGATGGGTGTCCCTGGCGGTGCTGACCGGACTGACCCTGGCCTCGGAGCGGGTGAGCTTCACCAAGGTCATCGAGTCCACGCCCGTGCTCCGGGAGGTCGACGCATGGGGCCGGGCACGTCGATGACGCCGGGCTGCGACCCCGCCGTCCCCGAGCCCCGCGGCCCTGAGTCCCACGGCTTGGAGCCCCAGGGGCCACGGTCACCCGACCCCGGGCCGCGACGGACCGGCAGCGTGACCAGCACGATCGCCGGTGCCGCCGGAGCGATCGCCGTGCTGACCCTGCTGTCCCGGGTCATCGGCTTCGGCCGCTACCTCGTCTTCGCCGACGCGGTGCGCTCCGGTGGGGTGGGCGGGGTCTACAACGCCGTCAACGCCATCCCGAACGTCTTCTACGAAGTGGCCGCGGGAGGGGTCCTCGCCGCAGTCGCCGTGCCGTTGATCGGTGCCGCGATCGGCGCCGGACGAGCCGAGCAGGCCCACCGGATTGCCTCCGTCCTGCTCACCTGGACGCTCCTGGGCCTGGTCCCGCTGGCGCTCCTCGTCCTCCTCACGGCGCCGTGGCTGGCGGCCTTCGTCGTCCCCGACGGACTGCCCGCCGCGCAGCAGGTGGGGACCCGCCTCCTGCGGATCTTCGCCGTCCAGATCCCGTTGTACGGCGTGGGCATCGTCCTCTCCGGGCTGCTCCAGGCGCACCGCCGGTTCCTCGCGGTGGCCCTCGCGCCGCTCCTGTCGAGCCTGACCGTGATCGCGACCTACCTGGTCTACGGCGCCCTCACCGACGGTCGCACCGATCCCGGCGCCGTCCCGGGCGAGGCGATCACCGTGCTCGGCTGGGGCACGACGCTCGGCGTCGTGGCCCTCAGCCTGCCGCTGCTCGGCCCGGCGCTGGCCACGGGCTGGCGACCGATCCCGGCGCTGCGCCTGGGCGACGGGATCGGCAGGCGGCTGGGCCAGCTCGCCCTGGCCGGCCTCGTCGCGCTCGCGGCACAGCAGCTCGCCACCGTGGCCGTCATGCGCCTGAGCCGGGCGACGGGGGATCCGGGCACCTTCACCGTGTACGGCTACGCGCAGGCCGTCTACGTGCTGCCGTATGCCGTCCTCGCCGTGCCGATCGCCACGAGCGTCTTTCCCTCGCTGGCCCAGTCCACCGGCGCCAACCTCGACGTGGCCCCGCTCGTGTCCCGGGCCCTCAAGGCCGTCCTGGCCCTGACCGGTGTCGCGGCCGGGGTGCTCATGGCCGTCGCGGCACCCATCGGCTCGTTCTTCACCGCCCTCGACGCGCGCCGGGGGAGTGCGCCGAGCACGGAGGCGCTGGCTGCCCTGCCGACCGCCCTCGTCGCGTACGCACCCGGTCTGGTCGGCTTCGCCGCCGTCGCGGTGCTCACGCGCGCGCTCTACGTGCGCGGCTCGGCACCGGCCGCCGGTGCTGCCGTGGCCGGCGGGTGGTTGGTGGCGGCAGTGGTGCCCTTTGCCCTCGTCGGGGACCAGCCCACGCCCGAGGTCACTCTGCGTGCGCTGGGCATCGGTTCGACGATCGGCATGACGGTGGCGGCCCTGACGCTGGGCCTGTTGGTGCGCCGCGCGTGGGGTCCACCGGCGCTCGCCGGAGTCAACCGCAGTGCGGCCGTGGTCGTCGTGGCGATGTCCGTGGCGCTGCTCGTCGGCGACCTCGTCTCGCGACTGGTGGGCGGTCACGGCGTGTGGGGCGCACTCGTCAGCGGGATCGTCGGCGGATCCGCTGCCGTGGTGGCAGGCTTGGCCGTCGTGATGAGCGGAGACCGCGACACCGTGGCGGCGGCGATCCGGCGTGGTCGCTCGCGCCGAAGGCGAGAGCCATGAGGATCCTGCTCGCACTGGGCACGAGCACCGGTGGGGTCGGGCGCCACGTCCACGACCTCGCGGGCGGACTCATCGCGCGCGGCCACGAGGTGGTCGTCGCGGCGCCACCGGAGGTCGAGGCACAGTTCGACTACGCCGGGCTGGGTGCCACGAGCGTGGCCCTGGAGCTCACCGATCGCCCGCACCCGACGCGTGACGTGCGCACCGGCCGGGTGCTCCGCGAGGCGGCTGCGGACTGCGACCTCGTCCACGCCCATGGGCTCCGGGTGGGTGCGCTCGGGGCACTGGCCCTCACCGGAGCGTCGACACCCCTCGTCGTCACCTTGCACAATGCGGCCCCGTCCGGTCGAGCCGGTCGGGCCGTCCACGCCGCCCTCGAGCAGGTGGTGGCGCGGCGCGCCGACCTGGTCCTGGGGGTCTCGAGCGATCTGGTCCGCCGTCAGGAGCAGCTCGGCGCCCGGCGGTCCGCCCTCGCCGTCGTCCCGGCGGCGACGATGCCCAGGATCGCGCGGGACCGGTACGCGGTCCGCCACGAGCTGGGGCTCGAGGCCCGCACCCCCCTGCTCGTCACCATTGCCCGGCTCGCTCCGCAGAAGGACCTCGACCTCCTCCTCGACGCCGTCGCGATCCTGCGCAACCGTCACGGCCTCGAGCTGGCCAGCGTCGTCGCCGGCGAGGGGCCACTGCGCCAGCGACTGAGCGCCCGCGCCCGGGCCGAGGCGCTCCCGGTGCGCTTCCTGGGCCATCGCACCGATGTCGCCGACCTGCTCGGGGCCTCCGACGTCGTGGTGTCCACGGCCCGCTGGGAGGGGCAGCCGGTCGCCCTCCAGGAGGCCCTCCACCTCGGTGCGGCCATCGTCGCCACCGATGCCGGCGGCACGGCCGACGTGGTCGGCGATGCTGCCCTCCTGGTCCCGGTGGGCGACGCGGAGACCCTGGCCAGCGCCCTCGCCGACGTCCTCCGCCACGGGGCCGTGCGCGACGACCTGCGCTCCAAGGCGATCCACCGGTCGGCCGAGCTCCCAAGCCTGGAGCATTCCATCGATGCCGTGCTCACGGCATACGCCTCCCTCGGGGTCAGCTGAGCAACGCGGGCGTGCCGACGGGTGGGTCGCGCGCCTCCGGCACCCCGCGATGACGTAGGGTGGGGGTCCGTGGTGCAGACGACGAAACAGATCTTCGTGACCGGAGGCGTCGCCTCATCCCTCGGCAAGGGCCTCACCGCCAGCTCCCTCGGACACCTGCTCCGAGCGCGGGGCCTGAAGGTGACGATGCAGAAGCTGGACCCCTACCTCAACGTCGACCCGGGCACGATGAACCCGTTCGAGCACGGCGAGGTCTTCGTCACCGAGGACGGCGCCGAGACCGACCTCGACATCGGGCACTACGAGCGCTTCCTCGACGTCAACCTCCACGGCAGCGCCAACGTCACGACCGGCCAGGTCTACAAGCGGGTCATCGACAAGGAGCGCCGCGGGGAGTACCTCGGGCAGACCGTCCAGGTCATCCCACACATCACCAACGAGCTCAAGGACCGGATGCGGGCCGAGGCCGCCGGCTCCCCGGGCGTCTCCGACGACGACGCGCCGGACCTGATCATCACCGAGATCGGTGGCACCGTCGGCGACATCGAGTCCCTGCCCTTCCTCGAGGCGGCCCGCCAGGTGCGCCACGACCTCGGCCGCGACAACGTCTTCTTCCTGCACGTCTCGCTCGTGCCCTACCTCGCGCCCAGCGGCGAGCTCAAGACCAAGCCGACACAGCACTCCGTGGCCGCCCTGCGCCAGGTCGGCATCCAGCCCGACGCCCTCGTCCTGCGCGCCGACCGACCCATCCCGGACAACATCAAGCGCAAGATCTCGCTCATGTGCGATGTCGACACCGAGGCCGTGGCCGCGGCCGTCGACGCCCCGAGCATCTACGACATCCCCAAGGTGATCCACCGCGAGGGCCTGGACGCCTACGTCATCCGCCGGTTGGGCCTGACCTTCCGCGACGTCGACTGGACCGACTGGGACCTCCTCCTCGACCGGGTCCACCGGCCCGAGCACGAGGTCGAGGTCGCCCTCGTGGGCAAGTACATCGACCTGCCGGACGCCTACCTCTCGGTGACCGAAGCACTGCGCGCCGGTGGCTTCCACCATGACGCGAAGGTCCGCATCCGCTGGGTCGCCTCCGACGACTGCGCCAGCGAGGCCGGGGCCCAGAAGGCGCTCGGCGGCGTCGACGCCGTGCTCGTTCCAGGCGGCTTCGGGATCCGGGGCATCGAGGGCAAGCTCGGTGCCCTGTGTTGGGCCCGGGAGCGCAAGGTGCCCACGCTCGGCATCTGCCTGGGCCTGCAGTGCATGGTCATCGAGTACGCCCGCACGGTGCTGGGCATCGAGGGCGCGAGCTCGACCGAGTTCGACCCGCAGACATCCGACCCGGTCATCGCCACGATGGAGGAGCAGAAGGCCTTCGTCGAGGGGGCCGGTGACCTCGGTGGCACCATGCGCCTGGGCACCCAGCGGGCCGCCCTGGTGCCCGACTCGGTCGCTGCGCGCGCCTACGGCTCCACGTCCGTCGACGAGCGCCACCGGCACCGCTACGAGGTGAACAACGACTACCTCGAGCGGCTCACCGACGCCGGCCTCGTGGTCAGCGGCACCCACCCCGAGCTCGGCCTCGTCGAGTTCGTCGAGCTGCCGACCGAGGTCCACCCCTACTACATCGCGACCCAGGCCCACCCGGAGTTCAAGTCCCGGCCGACGCGGGCGCACCCGCTCTTCGCGGGGCTCATCGGTGCGGCCCTGGCCGAGCAGCGGGCCGCCCGCCTCGTCGAGGTCGAGCGACCCAAGGTCAGCGAGCCCGCCGGCGCATGACCGGGTCCGGCTCACCCGCGCTGCGGGACCAGGTGGAGGCCTCGCCCGTCAGCGCGAGCGAGGTCGTCTTCTCCGGCCACATCTGGGACGTGCGCCGCGACACCGTCGAGCTTCCGACCGGGCCTGCCGAACGCGACTACATCGCCCATCCCGGCGCCGTCATCATCCTGGCGCTGGACCCCGAGGACCGCGTCCTGGTCATCCAGCAGTACCGCCACCCGATCCGCACCCACGAGTGGGAGCTGCCTGCGGGCCTGCTCGACGTCGAGGGGGAGGACCCGGTCGAGGCCGCGCAGCGTGAGCTGCACGAGGAGGTCGACCTGACGGCCGCGCGCTGGGACCACCTGCTCTCCTTCCACCCCTCGCCCGGCAGCCTCGGCGAGGTCATCCACCTCTACCTCGCCCGCGACCTCGCGCCGGTGCCGGAGGATGAGCGGCACGAGCGCACCCACGAGGAGGCCGGTATGCCGTCCCGCTGGGTCCCGCTCGAGGAGCTGCGTTCCGCGGTGCTCACCGGTGCCGTCCGGAACGGCCCGCTGGCGCTGGCCGTGCTGGCCGCCCATGACCTGCGCGAGCAGGGGTGGCGCTCAGCATGACTGGTGCCTTCGGGACGGTGTCCGGCGATCCCTGCCCGTGCGCCGGACCGGGGGAGCGCCACCAGTTCGCCACGCACTGCGGCCCACTCCTGCGCGGCGAAGCCCTGCCGGGCACCCCGGAGGCGACGATGCGAAGCCGCTACACGGCATACGCCCTCGGTGACCGGGACCACCTCGTCCGCACCTGGCATCCGCGGACGCGCCCGGGCGAGCTCGACCTCGACCCCGCCCTGAGGTGGGTCGGCCTCACCGTGACCCGCGCCGAGGGTGACCAGGTGGCTTTCGAGGCGCACTGGATGTCGGGGGAGGGGAGAACCCTGCAACGGGGGGTGCTGACCGAAACCAGCCGCTTCGAGCGGCGCGGCGGGCGCTGGCTCTATGTTGGTGCCACCGATTGAGTGCAGGAGGAAGCATGACCACAAAGGCCGTCGTCCCCGAGGGCGCGGACGACATCGGCTTCATCGACCCGGTCGAGCAGCGGGAGTCGATCCACACCAAGAGCGGGCGGGTCCGCAAGGACGCCTACGAGGCCGAGATGGAGCGGCTGCAGGAGCAGCTGGTCCTGCTGCAGTACTGGATCCAGAAGCAGGGCCTGAAGGTCGTCGTCCTCTTCGAGGGCCGCGGATCGGCCGGCAAGGGTGGCGTGATCAAGCGGATCACCGAGCGCACCTCCCCGCGCACCGTCAAGGTCGCTGCGCTCCCGACGCCCACCGAGCGCCAGAAGACCCAGTGGTACTTCCAGCGCTACGTCGAGCACCTCCCCGCCGCCGGTGAGATGGTCCTGTTCGACCGGTCCTGGTACAACCGCTCCAACGTCGAGTGGGTCATGGGCTTCTGCACCCCGGACGAGCACGAGGAGTTCCTCCGGTCCTGCCCGGAGTTCGAGCGGATGCTCGTGCGCAGCGGCATCATCCTCATCAAGTACTGGTTCTCGGTCTCCTTCGAGGAGCAGCGCAAGCGCTTCGAGGCCCGCAACGCCGAGCCGCTCAAGCGCTGGAAGCTCTCGGACATGGACCTGGCCGAGCACGAGTTCTACGTGAAGTACTCGATGGCCAAGGACATCACCTTCCAGTACACCGACATCAAGCAGGCGCCGTGGTACGTCGTGCCCTCCGACGACAAGCGCGCCGCCCGGCTGAACTGCATCTCGCACCTGCTCTCGCAGTTCCCCTACGAGGACGTCGCCCCCGAGGTCGTCGAGCTGCCGGACATGCAGGAGATCCACTACGTCCGGCCGCCGATGCACGAGCAGACCTTCGTCCCGCAGGTCTTCTGATGGGTCGGCGCCGCCTCCTCGTGGGCGGCGCCGCCCTTGCTCTCCTCGCCATGACGTGGTGGTGGTCCGGGATGCGCCGGGAGGCCCTGGTGGATGTGCCCGCGGTGGACGCCTCCGCGGAGGAGGTGGTCAGTGCCTACGCCGCAGCGCTCGGCGCACACGACTGCGACGTGGTCGTCCAGCTCAGCACGCCTGCCCATGCCTCGACCGCCCGAGCATGGTGTGCGGAGCGCAGCGTCGAGGGAGGGGTTCGCGTCGAGCCCTGTGCCCCGCCGGTGGGCGATCCGTCGGCAGCAGATCGATGCCGCGCCATGGCCGTGCTCGGCACCCGAGACATGGGCGGATTCGACGGCCGTGACACGCCATGGTTGTTCTCCCTCGTCAGGGATCCCGATCGGGGTTGGCGGGTCGACGGGTGCGGCACCGGTCCCTGATCGCCGCAGGTTGGGTCAAACCGATTCGTATGCCGTGGGCTGGGTTCGTAGACTGGCCCGTGCCCGTGGGTGGCCGCCCTCGCACGCCGCCCCACGGCATACGACGCCTGACAACCGAAGGACTGCTCCGTGCTCCGCACCCACCAGGCCGGCACCCTGCGTGCCGCCGACTCTGGCACCACCGTCACCCTCACCGGATGGGTGGCCAAGCGGCGCGATCACGGGGGCGTGGCCTTCATCGACCTGCGCGACGCCAGCGGCATCGTCCAGGTCGTCGCGCGCGACGAGGTCCTGACCGGCACGGCCCACGACCTGCGCAGCGAGTACTGCGTCAAGGTGACCGGCGAGGTCACGCCCCGCGCCGAGAAGGACGTCAACCCGAACGTTCCCACCGGTGGGATCGACGTCGTCGCCACCGAGATCGAGGTGCTCTCGGCCTCGGCGCCGCTGCCCTTCCAGATCGACGAGCGCGTCACTGTCGGCGAGGAGGCGCGCCTCAAGCATCGTTACCTCGACCTGCGCCGGCCGGGTGCCCAGTCCGCGGGCACGGCGATCCGGCTGCGGAGCAAGGTGAGCGCTGCTGCGCGAAAGGTGTTGGGGGAGAGGGACTTCGTCGAGATCGAGACCCCGACGCTGACGCGTTCCACGCCTGAGGGTGCGCGCGACTTCCTCGTGCCGGCCCGCCTCGCGCCGGGCTCGTGGTACGCCCTGCCGCAGAGCCCGCAGCTGTTCAAGCAGCTGCTCATGGTGGCGGGGATGGAGCGGTACTACCAGATTGCCCGCTGCTACCGCGACGAGGACTTCCGCGCCGACCGGCAGCCGGAGTTCACCCAGCTCGACATCGAGATGTCCTTCGTCACCGAGGAAGACATCCTCGAGCTCGGCGAGGCCATCGTGCGCGAGATCTGGGCGCTCATCGGGGTCGACCTCCCGACGCCCTTCCCCCGGATGACCTATGCCGAGGCGATGCGTCGCTACGGCTCGGACAAGCCGGACCTGCGCTTCGGCCACGAGCTCGTCGAGTGCACGGACTACTTCAAGGACACCCCGTTCCGGGTGTTCCAGGCCGACTACGTCGGCGCGGTCGTCATGCCCGGCGGCGCCAGCCAGCCCCGCAAGCAGCTCGACGCCTGGCAGGAGTGGGCCAAGCAGCGCGGCGCGCGGGGCCTGGCCTATGTCCTCGTGCAGGAGGACGGAACCCTCGGGGGGCCGGTGGCCAAGAACCTCTCGGAGACCGAGATCGCCGGTCTCGCCGCTCACGTCGGCGCCCAGCCCGGTGACTGCGTCTTCTTCGCGGCCGGACCGGTCAAGTCCTCCCGCGCCCTGCTCGGGGCTGCCCGGCTGGAGATCGGTCGCCGCTGTGGCCTCATCGACGAGTCCGCGTGGAGCTTCCTCTGGGTCAACGACGCGCCGCTGTTCGAGCCGGCCTCGGAGGCCGTCGCCGCCGGTGACGTCGCCGTGGGATCCGGCGCGTGGACCGCGGTCCACCACGCGTTCACCTCGCCGAAGAGGGAGTTCGAGGACACCTTCGACACCGACCCGGGCCCGGCGCTCGCCTATGCCTACGACATGGTCTGCAATGGCAACGAGATCGGCGGTGGCTCGATCCGTATCCACAAGCGGGACGTCCAGGAGCGGGTCTTCAAGGTCATGGGCCTGACCCAGGAGCAGGCCCACGAGAAGTTCGGCTTCCTCCTCGACGCCTTCCAGTACGGCGCGCCGCCGCACGGCGGCATCGCCTTCGGCTGGGACCGCATCGTGATGCTGCTCGGCGGCTTCGACAGCATCCGCGATGTCATCGCCTTCCCCAAGAGCGGTGGTGGCTACGACCCCCTGACCGACGCCCCGGCGCCGATCAGCCCGGAGCAGCGCAAGGAGGCAGGTGTCGATGCCACGCCAGTCGCGCCCGCTGCCCCCTCCGGAGCTGCTGCCGAGAGTGAGCCGGCCGAGACGTCCTGACGTCGACCCGCTCGCCCTGCTGGCCCGACTGGCCCCGGGCCTGCGCGCGCCGCAGGTCACCGAGCTCGGGGAGGGTTGGGACAACGTCGCGTATGCCGTGGACGGCCGCCTTCTCCTGCGCGTCTCCAAGCACGCTGATCCTCGTGCCCGGGCCGAGGAGGTGGAGCGGGATGCCGGCCTGCTCCAGTTCGCCGGGCGGCACTCCTCGCTGGCCACGAACGAGGTCCTCGCCTCCGACCCGCAGGCGGGGGCCCTGCTGCTGACCTTGGTGGCGGGGGAGACGGCCGACGTGCAGCCGCCCACCGACGGGCGGTCCTTCGCAGCAGCGATGGCCGCCTTCCTCACCCGCCTGCACTCGGCGCCCGCCGTCGAGGCAGCTGCCGTGGCCCAGGTCGACCAGACCCTCGAGTCGTGGTTCGCCGAGACCGTCGCCGGGTGGGAGGGAGTGCGCTCCGCAGTCCCCATGGACGATCGCCTCGCCGTCGACGACTTCCTGGTCCTCGAGCGGCCGGCGACGCCTCGGCGACTCACGTTCTGCCACAACGACCTTGGCGACGAGCACATCGTGATGGGTGCGGGTGGCGCGGAGGTGGCCGGGGTCATCGACTGGAGCGACGCCATCCTCGGCGATCCCGCCCGCGATCTCGCCCTGCTCTGGCTCGACTTCGGGACCGTTGTCGTCGACAACGTCCTCGCCGGCTACCAGGGCCCGGTCGAGGGAGACCTTCGGGCCCGGTCGTGGTGGTACGCGGCACACGCCGGAGTGGAGGGGCTCACGTACCGCACGAGGCACCTGCCGCACACTGTCGATGAAGCGATCCGGCGACTGCGCCACGTGCTGGCGGAAGGAGCGGCATGACGATCACGACGCTGCTCTGGGATGCCGACGGAGTCCTCCAGCACGGACCCTCGGGATGGAACTGGCGCAAGGAGCTGGACCGCGTCGGTGGCCCCGGGTTCGCCGAGGCCGTCTTCGAGGCCGAGCTGCCGGCGCTCATCGGGCGCGCCAGCCTCCGCACCTGCCTGGAGACGGTCCTGCACCGGTGGCCGGGCATCGACCTCAACAGCGACGACCTCATCGGGCTGTGGGAGATGGCCTCGGTGGACCCCGATGCCTTCGCCTACGTGGGTGAGGTCCGGCGTCGGGGGGTCGCCTGCCACCTCGCGACCAACCAACAGGACCACCGACGGCGGTGGATGCGCGATGCCTGGGGCTATGACGAGGCCTTCGACCGCTCGTACTACTCGTGTGAGCTGGGCGTGGCCAAGCCCGATCCCGCCTTCTTCGCGGCGATCCTCGACGACCTGGGACTGCGGCCGGACCAGGTGGGTTTCATCGACGACTCCGAGCCCAATGTCTCGGCGGCCCGTGCTCTGGGGATCGCGACCTACCACCACCCTCGCGGTGCGGACGCCAGCACCCTCCGCGCCGGGGTCGAGAGCCTCCTCGCCTCGCCCTGAACGGCGGTGGTGTGCCTCAGAGGGCCCGGTGGGGGAAGAGCTGGGGCAGGGTGACGAAGCGCAGTTGGCGAGCGAGCACGAAGGAGATGAGGCCGGGCAGGGCCTCCACCGTGCGTGAACGGTCGATGGACTGGGGGTTGGGCCCGTCGAGGTGGCCACCGTCGTGGCACAGGATGATCGACCCCGGCACCGCCCGCATGGCCGTGAGGGCCGCTGCCGCCACCACGCCGTGGTGGCTCAGGTTGGCCTCCAGGCAGGTGCCCCAGAAGTAGCTCTGGGAGCCCATCGAGGTCACGACGTCCTCGACGACCGGGCTGGTGAGGCCCCGGGGTGGCCGGAAGAACCGGGTCGGAGCCAGCCCGAGGCCCGCCATGGTGTCGGCACACGCCTGCATTTGGCTCCGCACCTCGGTGGCGTCCGAGTGGGTCAGCCAGAGGTGGTCCTGGGTGTGGTTGGCGACCACGTGGCCGCGGCGGACCACCTCCGCCACCAGGGTCGGATGCTGGGCCATGGCGCGCCCGATCATGAAGAAGGTGGCCCGGATCCCTGAGTCGTCGAGGATGTCGAGGATCGCCGGGGTGAAGGCCGGGTCCGGCCCGTCGTCGAAGGTGAGGGCGACCACCGGGGCGTCCGTCGGGCCATGAGACACCCCGAGGCGCTCGACCCGGCGCGGCAGGTCCGCGTGGGGCACGCTGCCCGACAGCCTCGGGCGAACTGCACCCGCAGCCCCGGCGAGCAGGCAGAGTGCCCCGGACCCGAGGATCAGCTGTCGGCGGCTCGGTCCGGTTCCGGTCACGGCGCCATGCTGTCAGCCATGGCTGGAGGATTGCTGAGCGGCTTCCCGCCCGTCAGTGGGTGATGCCCCACCGGGCATGGAGCCGGCGCAGGGGCGCCGGCGCCCACCAGTTGAGCCGTCCCAGCACGGTCATCGTGGCGGGGACGAGCAGCATGCGCACCAAGGTGGCGTCGATGACCACGGCCATGACCAGACCCAGGCCCATCTGCTTGATCATGAGCAGCTTGCCGGCGGCGAACCCCGCGAAGACGATGACCATGAGCAGGGCTGCGGAGGTGATGATGCGGCCGGACCGTTGCAGCCCCAGGGCCACCGCCTCGTCGGTGCTCCGGCCCTCCGCGTGCAGCTCGACGATGCGCGAGAGGAGGAAGACCTCGTAGTCCATCGAGAGCCCGAAGCCGAAGGCGAGCACCAGCAGCGGCATGGTGGCCTCGATGCCCCCGGCGGGTGTGAAGCCGAGCACCGAGGCCAGGTGCCCGTCCTGGAAGACCCAGACGAGGACGCCCAGGCAGGCCCCGAGCGAGGCGATGTTCATGAGGATGGCCTTGACGGGGATGACGACCGAGCCGGTCATGAGGAAGAGCAGGACGAAGGTCGCCAGCATGACGAGGCCGACGGCCAGCGGTGCGCGCTGCGCGATCGCCCGCTGGAAGTCCCAGACGCTCGAGGCCTGTCCGACCGTCCACGCGGTGAACGGCGGTCGGTGGTCGCGGAGGAACTGCACGGCCCGGCGCGAGTCGTCGCCGAGCCCGCCGTCGCCGGTGCGCAGGCCGACGACCACGACGCCGTCGCGGGGAGGGGTCGGTGGGTCCACCGAGCGCACGCCGGGGATGGACGTGGCGGTGGGCAGCCACTCCTCGACCGTGGCCGGGTCGGCCGTGGTGACCACGGCGACGTCGGCTCCCCCCAGTCGTGGGAAGACGGCTCGGGCGTTGTCGAAGAACTCGCGCTCCGGCGTGCCCTTGGGCAGCAACTCGGCCCCCGAGGAGGTCAGCCTCAGGTCGAGCGAGGGCAGGGCCACGACGACCAGCCCGGCGGTGACCGCCACGATGATGGCCCACGGGAAGCGCTGCACCAGCCGCGCCAACCGGGAGAAGACCCCATGGTCCCCACCGATGTCGCGCGCGCGGCGGCCCAGGCGGCGGGCCCCCAGCACGCACAGGGCGGGGATGAGGGAGATCGCGACGGCGAGTGCCACGAGCACCACCGAGACGCCCGCCGCGGCGACGGCCCGGACGAACTCGACGTCGAGGACGGCCAGCCCGCCCAGCGCGATCGCCACGGTGATGGCCGAGAAGATGACGGTGCGTCCGGCGCGGTCGAGGGTGTGCTCCGCGGCCCGGTGCACGACGTCGCTCGTGAGTTCGGCGCCCGGGGCCAGCCCCGCGGGTCGGGTTGTCGCCAGCTCCTCCCGGAATCGGCTGACGACGAGCAGCCCGTAGTCGATGCACAGACCCAGCCCCAGGACCGTGACGACGTTGACGACGGCGGCATCGAGGTCGAGCCAGTGCGAGAAGGCGACCAGGCTGGCCAGGGCGCCGGCGATCGAGGCGATGGCCCCGAACACCGGGTACCCGGCGGCGAGGAAGCCGCCGAAGACCACGATCATGACCAGGAAGCTGATCGGGAGGGCCACGCCCTCCCCGGTCTGCCCGTCGATGCGGACCTGCGCGATGACGCGGTCGACGAGCGCTCGGATCCCCCCGCGGTCGCTCCGGGCCGGGTCGATGGCCGTGACCAGGTCGTCGAAGACGGCGTCGACCTCCTCCTGGGCGGCCTGCTCCTGTGTGCGGGTCAGGTCCTGGCGGTAGGTGACGACGGTGGCGAACGCGCCGGAGGAGGCGCCCTCGGCTCCGAGGAGTGGGGTCGCCGCCGGACCGGACGGGCCTCCGGGGAGGACGAAGGGGTTGACCGCCGACTCGACCTCGCCGATCGCAGTCAGGTCCTTCACGGCCGTCGCGGCGGCGGTCGCGACGGCAGGGTCGTGCAGGTCGACCCCTTCGACGGTGAGGGTGTATGTGCTGAACCCGCTCGCTCCGGCCTCGCGCAGGACGGCGCGTCCGTCGGCGTTCTCGCCGGGCACGACGATCTCGCCGGAGTGGAGCCGGTCGAAGAGCGACTCCGTGCCGAAGGCGCCGGTGGCCAGGCCGAAGCCCGCGACGATGAAGAGGACCCAGAAGACGAGGACGGCGCGCGCATGTCGTGCCACCCACCGCCCCCATCGGCGGAGGAGTCGGCCGTGGCGGGGATCGGACGTGGTCACGGGGCCAAGACTGCCACCCGGATCAGGGGGTGTCTGCGGGTCCCGGCAGGTCGGCGGTCGCCTGCTCCCACGCCCTCGCGAGGGCGGTCAGGTCGGCTCGGTGCTGACTGATCCGACAGCCCCGGCCACTGTCCTTGACGAGGATGCCCTCCTTCGCCCAGTGGCGGATCGCCCGGGGAAGGTGGACGTCGGGCAGGTCTCCCGCGGCATTGACGACACGCCACCAGGGCACGCCCGAGCCCCACGTGCTCATGACGCGACCGGCCAGGCGCGGCCCGATGCCGACGAGCTCGGCCAGGTCGCCGTAGGTCACGACCCGACCTGCCGGGATGAGCTCGACGGCGCGCAGCACCCGCTCGACCGTCTCGTCGTCCATTGGTCACTCCACCGCCGTGCCGGTGTCGACGTGGCGGCGTTCTGAGTGACGGCCGATGTAAAGTCCGTCCCCGACTTGGCCGTTGGGGTGACGCTCGGGACTGAATCCGTGCGCCAGCCCTGCGTACCTCCCCTGTGCCAGGATCAGTGCATCGTGGGTACCTTGCTCGACTATGCCACCATCGGCCAGCACGAAGATTTCATCGCATTCCTCCAGCGTCGAGAGCCGGTGGGCAATGGTGAGGGTCGTGCGCCCTTGCTTGAGCTCGGCCAGCGCTGCCTGAACCTCCCGTTCAGTGTCGTTGTCCAAGGCACTCGTGGCCTCATCCAGGATAAGGACCTTCGGTGAGCGCAGCAGTGTCCGGGCGATGGACAGCCTCTGGCGCTCACCTCCCGAAAACCGATGCCCTCGCGCGCCGACCACAGTATCGAGCCCATCGGGAAGGGCAGCGATCACGTGGGCCATGCGTGCTGTGGCAAGGGATGCCCAGAGCTCCTCGTCTGATGCGTCGTCCTTTGCCAGTTGAAGGTTCGCTCGGATGGTGTCGTGGATCAAGTAGGTGTCCTGGCTCACGGATCCGACGATCTGGGAGATCGTGGTCCGTGACATGTCCTGCAGGGGGACACCGTCGATGGTCACACGGCCTACGACGGGATCGGCGAGCCGGAGCAACAGAGCGGCCAACGTGGACTTCCCGGAACCGGTCTCGCCAGCGATCCCGACCGATTCGCCAGGTTTGATCGTCATTGAGACATTGCTCAAGATGTCGGTGGCCCCGTCCGGATACCGAAATGACACGTTCTCGAACCGGACCTCGCCCTCCACAGTAGCGACGTCTATCAGGCGGGGAGCTGTCGGCTCCGGAACGCCCGCCACGAGATCCAGGTAGCCGAAGATGCGACTGAACAGTGCCATCGACGCGATCCACTGCGCTCCGACGTTGAGCAGACCCATGAGCGGTTTGAAGATCGCTGACTGCAATGCTGTGAACGCAACGAGTGTTCCGATGGTGAGGTTGTGGGCCCGCCACGGGAAGGCGGCCGACAGGTAGACCGCTGCAGGAATGGCGGCAAAGACGATCTGCATCGTGGCCATTCGCCAACGCCCGGCCAATTCGGCGCGAAGGTCGAGCTGGATCAGTTCCTCCGAACTGGCGACGTATGAATCGAGGCGCCGTCGGTCGATTCCCAATGTCTTGGTCAGCTGTGCTCCGCTGACCGACAATGCTTCCTCGACTTGACCCTGCAGCAGAGCGAGTCGGCGTTGCCGCTCCGCTGTCAATGCCTTACGCACGTGCGCGACGCGCCGTGTTGTCCAAACGGCCGGTGGAAGGATGATCGCCGTGGCCAGGGTCAACTGCCAGTCGAGGGCCACCATGGCCACAGCAGTCGCCACCGTTGTCGTCAGATTCGCTGCAATGGTTGTGGCCGTGTTCGTCACCACCCCCCGCATTCCAGCAATGTCATTTGTCAGTCGCGACTGGATCTCGCCGCTCTTCGTGTGCTTGAAAAAGTCGATGGACTGCGTCTGGAGGTGGGCGAAGACGTTGGTACGCAACACATGCATGACACGTTGCCCGACCAAAGTGGCGATCCAAGTCTGAACAACGGCCAAGAGCCCGGTAACGACCGCTACCGCGATCATCCCCGCGACGCACAGAACAACCAGCCTGCGATTGTTGTGGGGCAAAGCATCATCAATCACGGTCTTGATCAAGAAGGGCTGCGCCAGTCCAACGACGGAGCTGACAACGATGACGGACGTGACGATTACCAGCTGTGCGGAATAGGGCCTGAACATACTCAGCACGCGGCTCCACGGGACGGGGGACTCGATGAGTTGCCTGCGGTCGCGTGGGTCGACACGCGTTGCCTTGTCTGGCCGCCCAATGGCCACTTCAGCCATCAGCGCGCTCCCTTCCTCGTGGACCGCTCAAGATGCGGCATGACGCAAGGGCCAGCTCGGCGAGCGGTGTGCGCTGCGTAGCCTACGGTCATGACGGATCTGTTCGCCCAGGCGTCTGAAAGCCCGGGCCTAGATGGGGCTCACCTGCCACCGCTCGCGGTGCGCATGCGGCCGCGGTCGGTCGAGGAGGTGCGCGGCCAGGCCGACATCCTGCGCCCGGGGTCGCCCCTGCGGCGGCTCATCGAGGGCAGCGCGGGCGCCGCCGGCCCGCTGTCGGCGATCCTCTGGGGCCCGCCGGGCACCGGCAAGACGACGCTGGCGCACCTGGTGGCGACGGCGGCCGACCGGGAGTTCGTCGAGCTGTCGGCGGTGACGGCCGGGGTCAAGGACGTCCGCGCGGTCATGGAGGCCGCCAACCGCGCCCGCGACCTCTACGGCCGGCAGACCGTGCTCTTCCTCGACGAGATCCACCGGTTCACCAAGGCCCAGCAGGACGCGCTGCTCCCCGGGGTGGAGAACCGACAGGTGATCCTCGTCGCGGCCACCACCGAGAACCCCTCCTTCGCCGTCATCGCCCCCCTGCTCTCGCGCTCGATGCTGATCACCCTGACCGGCCTCGACGACGCCGAGATCGGCGACGTGCTGGACTCGGCGGCCCGCGACGAGCGCGGCCTGGCCGGTGACTTCGTCCTCGCCGACGACGCGCGTGAGCACCTCGTCCGCGTCGCCGGCGGGGATGCCCGGCGCGCGCTCACCTCGCTGGAGGCGGCGGCGGGAGTGGCGCAGGACGGCATACCGATCGGGTCGCAGCCGCAGCGGCCGGTGCCCATCACGCTGGCCGACACCGAGCGGGCCATCGCGCACGCGGCCGTCCGCTACGACCGCACCGGTGACCAGCACTACGACGTCGCCTCGGCGCTCATCAAGTCGATGCGCGGCTCGGACGTCGACGCCTCCCTGCACTACCTCGCCCGGATGCTCGAGGCGGGGGAGGACCCGAGGTTCATCGCGCGCCGCATCGTCATCGCCGCGAGCGAGGACGTCGGGATGGGCGACCCCACGGCCCTGCAGACGGCGGTCGCGGCGATGCACGCGGTCGCGCAGATCGGGATGCCCGAGGCCCGCATCATCCTCGCCCAGGCGGTGGTCCACAACGCGCTGGCCCCCAAGTCGAATGCGGCCTACCTGGGGATCAACGAGGCGATTGCGGACGTGCGCGCGGGCAAGGGTGGCCCGGTCCCCGTCCACCTGCGGGGGAGCGGGTATGCCGGGGCGGACCGGATGAAGGAGGCCTCCGCAAATGCGTCGGGGAGGAAGGCCAGGCCCTACGTCTACGCCCACGACGAGCCGGAGGGCATTGCGGCCCAGCAGTACCTTCCCGACGGGCTGCACGAGGAGCTCGCGGACCGCAGCTACTACCGCCCGACCGACCGGGGCTTCGAGGCGCGACTGCAGGAGCGCTGGCGCTGGATCAGGGACCGGCTGCGGGGGCGTTGAGGTCAGTGCCCCTGGCTGACGAAGACGTTGGCATAGGCCACGCCTTCGGCGTTGCCGCGCACGAGGTAGCGGTTGAGGTCCTTGATCCGGCCGCACCGGAGGCACACCCTGGACCGGATCCGCATGTCCTCGGGGTGCTGTGCACGGCGGTTGTGGTGGATGCCGACGCGGCACGCCAGGGGGCGGTGGTCGCCGCGGACCAGCTCGGCGCGCAGGTGCGGTGCCGAGCGCAGGGTGGACAGGGCGTGGGCCGACCGCTCCGGGACGGGGAGTGAGGCCAGCTCACTGACGAACTCGCCTCGGTAACGCAGTCGATGGCGCCGCGGAAGCAGGGCGCAGGCGAGGACGACGAGGGCCTTGTGCAGTGGTGTCATGGCAGTTCCCCGAGGGGGGCGAGTCGGGTGAGCAGGCGAGTGCGTGCGGCCTCGGAGCGGGCGAGGGCCTGGTGCGCCTCGTGCGTGCCGCGGGGCGTGAGGCGGTAGTAGCGCCGCCGGGGTCGCCCTGCGGCCCGTGGGTCGACCCCTCCCAGCCGCTGGTGAGCCAGCCGACGCCCTCGAGCCGCGCGAGGATGGGGTGGACGGTGCCGCTCGGCAGGCCGGCCAGGCTCCCGACCTCCAGGCCGTAGCGGTCCCGCGCCGGGTCGTCGAGGAAGACCTCGAGCACCGAACGCGTCGGACCGGTCATCCGGGGGGTGCGCTCCATGATCTAACTCTACCTAGGGGGTGGGTGTCGCGCCAGAGGTGCGGGATTCCCGTTCGAGACGCGACCACGCGCTCCCGTAACATGGCCCACTGGCCCGCGCACGGCATACGGACGCGACGACCTCCGGACGGACAAGGACGAGAACGCACGCATGGAAACCGCAGAGATCCGCCGCCGGTGGCTGAACTTCTTCGAGAAGAACGGCCACACGATCGTGCCCTCGGCCCCCCTCATCCACGACGACCCGAACCTGCTGTTCGTCAACGCGGGCATGGTGCCCTTCAAGCCGTACTTCCTCGGCCAGCAGAGCCCGCCATGGGACCGGGCGACGAGCGTGCAGAAGTGTGTGCGCACCCAGGACATCGAGGAGGTCGGCAAGACCTCGCGGCACGGCACCTTCTTCCAGATGAACGGCAACTTCTCCTTCGGGGACTACTTCAAGGAAGGCGCCATCAAGCTCGCCTGGGACCTGGTGACCACGTCCCAGGCCGAGGGCGGCTTCGGCCTCGAGGGGGACCGCCTCTGGGCCACTGTCCTCCACGACGACGACGAGGCGATCGACCTCTGGCTGGCCCTGACCGACATCCCGGCCGAGCGGATCGTCCGGCGCGGCCGCCTCGACAACTACTGGTCGATGGGTGTGCCCGGACCGGGTGGCCCGTGCAGCGAGATCTACTACGACCGCGGCCCGGAGTACGGCCCCGAGGGTGGCCCGGCCGTCGACGAGGACCGCTTCCTCGAGTTCTGGAACCTCGTCTTCATGCAGGACGAGCTCTCCGCGGTGCGGTCCAAGGAGGACTTCGACATCGCCGGCTCGCTGCCGAAGAAGAACATCGACACCGGCATGGGCCTGGAGCGGATGGCCTCCATCCTCCAGGGCGTCGACAACATGTACGAGATCGACGAGGTCTATCCGGTGCTGGCCAAGGCCGCCGAGATGACCGGCAAGCGCTACGGCGAGCACTCGGGGCAGTCCGCGGACTCCAGCCACCCCGACGACGTGCGGCTGCGCGTCGTCGCCGACCACGTGCGCTCCTCGCTCATGCTCATCGGTGACGGCGTCACCCCGGGCAACGAGGGCCGCGGCTACGTCCTGCGTCGCATGCTGCGCCGTTCGGTGCGTTCGATGCGCCTGCTCGGCTTCGAGGACCCGTGCCTGCCCGAGCTGCTGCCCGTCTCGCTGGAGCGGATGAAGCAGTCCTACCCCGAGCTGGAGACCGGCTTCGAGCGGATCGCCAGCATTGCGTATGCCGAGGAGGAGGCCTTCCGTCGCACGCTCGCCTCGGGGACGACGATCCTCGACGCCGCGGTCGCGCGGACCAAGGAGTCCGGCGGCTCGGTGCTCGCGGGGGAGCAGGCCTTCCAGCTCCACGACACCTACGGCTTCCCGATCGACCTGACCCTGGAGATGGCGCAGGAGCAGGGCCTGGAGGTCGACCGCGAGGGCTTCACCCGCCTCATGCAGGAGCAGCGGGAGCGGGCCAAGGCCGACGCCAAGGCCAAGAAGTCCGGCCACGCCAACACCGAGGTCTGGAAGGAGCTGCGCGCCCTCGGCGCGACCGACTTCCGCGCCTACCAGGAGCTGTCCTCCGAGGCCAAGGTCGTCGGCCTGGTGCTCGAGGGTGAGTCGGTGAGCGAGCTCGAGCCGGGCCAGCGCGGCCAGGTGATCCTCGACCGCACCCCGTTCTATGCCGAGTCCGGCGGCCAGATCGCCGACGACGGCGTCATCACGGCCGATGGCACGCTCCTGAAGGTCGTCGACGTCCAGCGCCCGGTCAAGGGCCTCATCGCGCATACGGTCGAGGTGGTCACCGGTCCGATCCGGGTCGGGGCCCCGGTCCTTGCCGAGGTCGACGAGGACTGGCGCATCTCGGCCTGCCAGGCGCACTCGGGCACGCACGTCGTGCACGCGGCATTGCGCCAGGTGCTCGGCCCGTCGGCGCTGCAGTCCGGCTCCTACAACAAGCCCGGCTACCTGCGCCTGGACTTCGCGTGGAACCAGGGGCTCTCCGCGGCCACGCGCAGCGAGATCGAGGAGGTCGCCAACCTCGCTGTGCGCAAGGACCTCCCGGTGCGGGCGCTGTTCATGACGCTGCCCGAGGCCCGGGAGTTCGGTGCGCTGGCGCTCTTCGGCGAGACCTACGACGAGCAGGTGCGCGTCGTGGAGATCGGCGGCCCGTGGTCGCGTGAGCTCTGCGGTGGCACCCACGTCCAGCACTCCTCCCAGGTCGGCGCGCTCACCATCACCGGCGAGTCCTCCGTCGGGTCCGGGGTGCGGCGTCTCGAGGCCTACGTCGGCATGGACGCCCTGCGCCACCTCGCGCGCGAGCGGGCGATCGTCCACGAGCTGTCCACGATGATCAATGCGCAGCCGCAGGAGCTCACCGAGCGGATCGGGGCGATGGTGGCCCGGCTCAAGGAGGCCGAGCGCGAGCTCGACAAGGCGCGCCGAGACCAGCTCCTCGCCGGCGCCTCGGCCCTGCTCGCCTCGGCCAAGGACGTCGGCGGCATCACCTTCCTCGCCCATGACCTCGGCGAGGCCGGAGCCGATGACGTGCGCAACCTCGTCGTCGACCTGCGCGGCCGCCTCGGCCAGGAGCGGCCCAGTGTCGTCCTCGGGGCCGGCGTGGCCAAGGGCCGACCGGTCGTCGTCATCGCGACCAATGACGCGGCCCGCGCGCGAGGCGTCAAGGCCGGCGAGCTGGTCCGGATCGCGGCCACCACCCTCGGCGGTGGCGGTGGCGGCAAGGACGACATCGCGCAGGGTGGCGGCCAGGATGCGACCAAGGTCGGCGAGGCGACGAACGCCGTGGAGTGGCGGGTCGGCGAACTGGCCGCGGCCCGCTGAGCGAGCACGCCACGATGCGGCCGGGAGTGCGGGTCGGCGTCGACGTCGGCTCGGTCCGGGTCGGCGTGGCCCGCAGCGACCCGTCCGGCCTCCTCGCCAGCCCCGTCCAGACCCTGGCGCGCGGTGTCGAGGGCCCGGCGGACGGCGAGGACGAGGACGTCCGGCAGCTGGTCGCCCTCGTCGCCGAGGTCGAGGCGATCGAGGTCGTGGTCGGCCTGCCGCGGACACTCGCGGGGGTCGAAGGTCCGGCCGCCGCGAAGGCACGTCAGTATGCTGCGGTGCTGGCACGGAGCATCGCCCCCGTGAGCGTGCGTCTGGTCGACGAGCGGCTCACGACGGTCGATGCCCACCGAGCCCTCCGCGAGAGCGGGGTCGCCGGGCGACGGCAGCGACAGGTCGTCGACCAGGTGGCCGCCGTCCTCATCCTGCAGTCCGCCCTGGACGAGGAGCGGAGCTCAGGACGGCCGCCGGGCGAACTGGTGGCCCACAAGCGGCGCAGGCCGCGCGTGAAGGATGGACGAGCATGACTGACCCGCTGGACGACGCGATCTTCGGTGGCCCCGAACCGGCGCAGGACCGCCCGGCCGAGCCGTCCCGACGCACTCGCCGCACCAAGACGCCGCGCCGCACCGGGCGCAAGCTCGTCGTGCTCCTGCTCGCCCTGGCCCTGGTCGGGGGTGCCGGTTTCGGCACGGTGACCGTCCTCAAGCCGCTCCTGGGCAAGCTCACCGGCTTCGGCTCGTCCGCGGACCTCGACTATCCGGGGCCGGGCGAGGGTGAGGTCTCCATCGCCGTCGCCTCCGGGCAGACCGGGGAGGACATCGCCACGACGCTGCGGGACGCCGGCGTCACCAAGTCGCGCACGGCATACCTCCAGGCCGCTGCCGGCGACCCGGCCGCGGCCGCCCGGATCCAGCCGGGCACCTACACGCTGAAGAAGGGCATGACCGGCGTCGACGCCTTCAAGGTCATCTCCAACCCCGCGAACGCCGTGCGCAACGGGGTCACCCTGCCCGAGGGCCTGTGGGCCAGCGAGACCTTCGCCCGGCTCTCCGAGGCCTCCGGGATCCCCGTCGCGGAGTACGAAGCCGCTGCGAAGGACCCCGCCGCCATCGGCCTCCCGGCTGCGGCCGGCGGCAACGTGGAGGGGTGGCTCTCGCCGACGACCTACGAGTTCCCCGAGGGATCGACCGCGGCCCAGCAGCTCTCCATCATGGTCAAGCGCACCGTCGACGAGCTCACCAAGCTCGGGGTGGCGCCGGACCAGCAGCAGCGCCTCCTCACCCTCGCGAGCATCGTCGAGGGCGAGGTCAACGCCGGCACCGACCGCGGCAAGGTCGCCCGCGTCATCGAGAACCGGCTCGACAACCCGACCGGCCCCACGGTGGGCTTCCTCCAGATGGACAGCACCCGCAACTACGCGATCCAGAAGCGGGGCAACCTCTCCGCCGCCGACGTCGAGCGGTCCAAGGCCAGCCCCTACGACACCTACGCCCACAAGGGCCTGCCCCCAGGACCGATCAACAACCCGAGCAATGCCTCGATCGAGGCCACGGTGAACCCGCCCGCGGGCAACTGGTACTACTTCGTGACGGTCAACTTCGACACCGGTGAGACCTTGTTCGCCGAGACCCTGGCCGAGCAGGAGCAGAACATCGCCAAGTTCCGCCAGTGGTGCCGCGACAACCCGGGCAAGTGCGACGCCGGCAACTGACGCCCACGTGCCACCGACACCGATGAAGCGGGCCGCCGTCCTCGGGTCGCCGATCGCGCACTCCCTCTCGCCGACGCTGCACAACGCCGGGTATGCCGCCCGCGGCCTGGCCGAGTGGACGTACGGGCGTCGTGAGGTCACCGCGAGCGAACTGGGCGACGTCGTCGCCGCCCTGGACGAGGAGTGGCGAGGGCTGTCGCTGACGATGCCACTCAAGGAGGCCGCCTTCGAGGTCGCCACCACGGTCAGCGACGTGGCGACCCGGGCTGGCGCGATCAACACGCTGACCCGCCGGGACGACGGTGGCTGGGACGCGACGAACACCGACGTGGCCGGGATCGTCGAGGCACTGCGCCCGCACCTCCGGGGCCCGTCGCAGCTGCCGCGCGCCACGGTCGTCGGGGCCGGAGCCACGGCCCGCTCGGCCCTCCTGGCCCTGAAGGCCCTGGGCTGCGCCGACATCATCGTGCGGGCTCGCCGACCGGAAGCCGCCGAGGAGGTGACGCACTGGGCGCGCGAGACGTTGGGGATCGAGACGACCGCGGCCGGACCGATCTCGGGTCTCGGGCCGGGGGAGCAGCTCGTCGTCTCGACCGTGCCGCCGGCGGCCTCGCTCCTCGTGGCCACTGCGCTGTCGGCGACGGGCCGACCCGGGGAGCTCGACGCGCCAGTCCTCCTCGACGTGGTCTATGCCGACTGGCCGACGCCCTTGGCCCGCGAGGCCGCGCGGCTGGGCTGGACCGTCGTCAGCGGCCTCGACATGCTCGTGCACCAGGCGGCCGCGCAGTTCGAGCTGTTCACGGGGGTGCCCGCTCCGGTCGAGGCGATGATGGACGCCGGCCGGGCCGCTCTCGCCTGACGTGCGAGGATTTCGGGCATGTTGCGTTGGCTGACCGCGGGGGAGTCCCATGGCCCCGCCCTCCTCGCCACCCTCGAGGGCCTGCCGGCCGGTGTGGAGGTCACGAGCACTGACGTGGCCGCTGCGCTGGCCCGCCGCCGGCTGGGCTTCGGGCGTGGTGCGCGGATGAAGTTCGAGCAGGACGAGGTCGAGTTCCTCGGGGGCGTGCGCCATGGACGGACCCTGGGCTCCCCGATCGCGATCCGGGTCGGCAACAGCGAGTGGCCCAAGTGGCGGACCGTGATGAGCCCGGACCCGGTGAGCGAGGAGGCCTATGCCGCTGCCGACGACGTGAACGCCGAGAAGGAGATCGCGCGCAACAAGGCCCTCACCCGGCCGCGACCCGGTCACGCCGACCTCGTCGGCATGCAGAAGTACGCCTTCGACGACGCCCGGCCCATCCTCGAGCGCGCCTCCGCCCGTGAGACCGCCGCCCGCGTCGCCCTCGGCGAGGTCGCGGCCCGCTTCCTCGCCCAGGCCTACGGCATCCGCCTGGTCTCCCACACCGTCTCGATCGGCACCTCGTCCGTCGCCGACGACGCCGCCTGGCCCACCCCCGAGGACGTCGAGGCGCTCGACGCCGATCCGGTGCGCACCCTCGACGCCGACGGCAGCGCCGCCATGGTCGCCGAGGTGGAGGCCGCGAAGAAGGACGGCGACACCCTCGGCGGCGTCGTCGAGGTGCTGGCCTACGGCCTGCCGCCGGGTCTGGGCTCCCACGTCCACTGGGACCGCCGACTCGACGCGCGCCTGGCCGCCGCCCTCATGGGCATCCAGGCGATCAAGGGTGTCGAGGTCGGTGACGGCTTCCGCACGGCGGCCCGTCGCGGCAGCCAGGCGCACGACGAGATGGAGCGCGACGCCGACGGCACGATCCACCGCCGCACCGGACGCGCCGGCGGCACCGAAGGGGGCATGAGCGTCGGCGGGATCCTGCGCGTGCGGGCCGCCATGAAGCCGATCAGCACCGTCCCCCGCGCCCTGGACACCATCGACATCGCCTCCGGCGAGCCGGCGACGGCCATCCACCAGCGCTCCGACGTGTGCGCCGTCCCGGCGGCCGGGGTCGTCGCCGAGGCGATGGTCGCGCTCGTCCTGGCCGAGGCCTGCCTGGAGAAGTTCGGCGGCGACTCGGTGAGCGAGACGGCACGCAACCACACGGCATACCTCGCCGCCATCCCTGCGTCGATGCGGACCTGGTGACCACACGCATGGCACCACGCGTCGTCCTCATCGGCCCACCCGGCAGCGGCAAGACCACGGTCGGCCGGGCGCTCGCCCGGCTCCTCGAGACCCGCTTCCACGACACCGACGCAGCGGTCGAGGCCGCGACCGGTCGCGCCATCGCCGACATCTTCGTCGAGGACGGGGAGCCGGCCTTCCGGGCGCTCGAGCGCGCCGAGGTCACGCGCGCGCTCGTGGAGGAGGACGGCGTGCTCGCCCTCGGCGGCGGCGCACCGATGGACCCGGAGTCGCAGGTGGCGCTGGCGGCCGGGCACACCGTCGTCTTCCTCGACGTCGGGATCGCGGACGCGGCAAAGCGGGTCGGTTTCGACCAGTCCCGCCCACTCCTCGCCGTCAACCCCCGGGCCTCGTGGGTGCGGCTGATGAACGAGCGTCGCCCGACCTACGAGCGGCTCGCCACAGCGGTCGTCAGCACCGCCGGGCGCACGCCGGGGGAGATCGCCGCCGAGATCGTGGAGCTGCTCCGGGAGGGGTCATGACCCTCGTCGCAGTGGGGGACCGCTATGACGTCACCATCGGTCGCGGGCTGCTCGACACGGCCGCCGCTGCTGTCCCCGAGCGTGCGGAGCAGGTCCTGGTCGTCCACAGCGAAGCCCTCCCGGGACCGGCCGAGCAGGTCGCGGCGGGCATAGAAGCGAGCGGTCGCCGCGCCCACCTCGCGGCCGTGCCCGATGCCGAGGCCGCCAAGACCGTCGACGTCCTCGCCGGCCTGTGGGCGCGGCTGGGGCAGCTGGGCTTCACCCGGACCGACGCGATCGCCGCAGTCGGCGGTGGCACGGTCACCGACCTCGGGGGCTTCGCGGCCGCGAGCTGGTTGCGGGGCGTGCCCGTGGTGCAGGTGCCGACCACGCTGCTGGCCATGGTCGACGCGGCCGTCGGTGGCAAGACCGGCATCAACACCCCCGAGGGCAAGAACCTCGTCGGCGCCTTCCACGAGCCGGCGGCGGTGCTCTGCGACCTCGACCTGCTCCGCACCCTGCCACGCGTGGACCTCGTCGCCGGGCTCGCCGAGGTGATCAAGGGCGGCTTCATCGCCGACCCGGTGATCCTGGAGCTCGTCGAGTCCGACCCCGAGGGGGCGACGCGCTGGGACGGCCCGCACCTCGAAGAACTCGTCGAGCGCAAGATCCGGGTCAAGGCCGAGGTCGTCGCGGCCGACCTCAAGGAGTCCTTCCTCCGCGAGATCCTCAACTACGGCCACACCTTCGGCCATGCCATCGAGCAGGTCGAGGCCTACCGACGTCGCCATGGCGAGGCCGTCGCCATCGGCATGGTGTATGCCGCGGAGCTGGCTCGCCGCGCGGGTCACCTCTCCGACGACGTCGTCTCCCGGCACCGCGCCGTGCTCGAGAGCGTCGGCCTGCCCACGGCATACGAAGCGGGAGCGGGGCGCGGCTGGGAGGAGCTGCTCACCGCCATGCGCCGCGACAAGAAGAGCCGGGGCGCGCAGCTGCGGTTCGTGGTCCTCGACGACATCGCCCGGCCGGCGCGGCTCGACGGGCCGAGCGAGGACTGCCTGCGGGCGGCCTTCGAGGCGGTCACCACACGTTAGGTGCGTGGAGATTCCACACCATGGCGCAGTTCTCCACGCACGCAACGCCGCGGTGGTGCGCACAGCAGGGGCACAGGGGATCGACAGCGCGCGCCTGAAGGCGTCCACGAGGGTGAGGGCATGACGACGCCACGGATCATCCCCGCCGCCCTGCTCGCCGACGACCACGACCACGACCCGAGCAGCGAGCTCGATCGGGGCCTGAGCTACGACGTCGGCACCGTCCTGCGCCGACGTGGGGCTCTCGGGCTGCTCGGTGGGGCCGGGCTCGTCGCGCTCGCTGGGTGCGCGACGGCGGCCACGTCCGGGGGAGGCACGTCGAGTACGGCCACGGCGAGCGCCAGCGCCTCGACGTCGGCAACGACGGCGGCGGGTGCGGTGGTCACTCCGGCCACCACCCCCACGCCTGCGGACTCCGTCGTTCCGGACGAGACGGCCGGCCCCTACCCGGGCGATGGCTCGAACGGCAAGAACGTGCTCGACGACGCCGGGGTCATCCGAAGCGACATCTCCACGAGCATCGGCTCGAGCGAGAGGATCGCCGGCGTGCCCATGACGGTCCACCTCACCGTCACCGATTCCACCAACGAGTATGCCGCGATGCCCGGTGCCGCGGTCTACCTCTGGCACTGCGACGCCCAGGGCCGCTACTCGATGTACTCCCAGGGAGTGACCGACCAAACCTTTGCCCGAGGGGTCGTCGAGACCGATGCGCAGGGGACGGCGACCTTCACCTCGGTGTTCCCGGGCTGCTACGCCGGGCGCTGGCCGCACATCCACTTCGAGGTCTACAAGAGCACCGCGGAGGCGACGAGCAGCGGCCAGATCGTCAAGACCAGCCAGATCGCCCTGCCCCAGGCGGCGTGCGAGCAGGTCTATGCCGACTCGGCGACCTATCCGCAGAGCACCCGCAACCTCGGGCAGCTGAGCCTGACCACCGACAACGTCTTCAGCAACGACGGCGGCATCCACCAGCTTGCGACGGTCACCGGCGACAGCACGTCGGGCTACGTGGTCAACCTGACCATCGGCGTGTGAGGCGACCCGGTCGTAGGCTGCCCTCATGAGTGAGCGATCCGAGGGCTCCCGGACCACCTACGTCCTGGTCGACGGCGAGAACATCGACGCCACGCTCGGCACCTCGATCCTCGGTCGGCGCCCGCACCCGGACGAGCGGCCCCGCTGGGACCGCTTGCTCTCCTTCGCCCGGGCCCAGTGGAGCCAGGACGTGCGGGCACTGTTCTTCCTCAATGCCAGCAGCGGCATGCCGATGGCCTTCGTCCAGGCCCTCAAGGCGATGGACTACGAGCCCATCCCGCTGTCCGGTCCGGCCGATGTCAAGGTCGTCGACCTCGCGATCCAGCGCACGCTCCAGGCCCTGGACGCCCGCGACGCCGACCTCATGCTCGTCAGCCACGACGGGGACTTCCTCACCGACATGGAGCGCCTCCTGGACAGCGACCGTCGGGTCGGCGTGGTCGCCTTCAGCGAGTTCCGCAACGCCGGCTTCGCGGCCCTGGAGTCGCGCGGCCTGCACGCCTTCGACCTCGAGTACGCGGTCGGGGCCTTCAACACGCGCCTGCCCCGCCTGCGGGTCATCCCGATCGAGGAATTCGACCCGGCCGCCTACCTGTAAACTCGGCGATGAATCCCAACCCCTCGCGGGGGTCTGGCGTGCCCACGGACGGTGAGCACCCGGCATACGACGACCAGTGAAGGCAGCGACACCCGTGGCAACAACGAACGACCTCAAGAACGGCATGGTGCTCAAGATCGACGGTCAGCTGTGGACCGTCGTGGAGTTCCAGCACGTCAAGCCCGGCAAGGGTCCGGCCTTCGTGCGCACCAAGCTCAAGAACGTCACCTCGGGCAAGACCCTCGACAAGACCTTCAACGCCGGCGTCAAGGTCGAGACGAGCAATGTCGACAAGCGCACGATGCAGTACCTCTACAACGACGGCACCGACTTCATCTTCATGGACGGTGACACCTACGACCAGGTGCACGTGAGCAAGGAGAAGGTCGGCGACGCCGCGAAGTACATGGTGGAGAACCAGGATGCGATCGTCGCCCGCAACGAGGGTGAGGTGCTCTTCATCGAGCTCCCCGCCTCGGTCGTGCTCGAGATCACGTACACCGAGCCGGGCCTGCAGGGCGACCGCTCGACCGGTGGCACCAAGCCGGCGACGGTCGAGACCGGCGCCGAGATCCAGGTCCCGCTCTTCCTCGAGACCGGCACGAAGATCAAGGTGGACACCCGCGACGGGTCCTACCTCGGCCGCGTCAACTGAGCTGAGCCACCCTTCATGGCTGCCCGCACCAAGGCCCGCAAGGCTGCCCTCGACCTGCTCTTCGAGGCCGACCAGCGGGGTGTCAACGTCTCCGAGCTGCTCTGCCAGCGCCTCGCCGAGCCCGCGGGGGAGGCGCCGGTGCGGGAGTACACCGCGTCGCTCGTGCGGGGCACGGTCGAGCACTGGGTCGCGATCAACGAGCTGATCACGACGTGGTCGCAGGGCTGGACCATCGATCGGATGCCGGCCGTCGACCGCGCCATCCTGCGCTTGGGCACCTTCGAGGTCGTGTATGCCGAGGACGTCCCCGAGGTTGTCGCCATCGACGAGTGGGTGGCGCTGGCCACCGATCTCTCGACCGATGAGAGTCCCAAATTCGTCAACGGGGTCCTGGGCCGCCTGCTCGAGCTCAAGCCGACCTTGGGCTGAGCTGTGGACCTGATCGGGCGCAACGTCGTTCGGCCGATCGCGCCCGAGGATGTCGACGCCCTGCAGGCCCTTGAGGCGGCAGCCGACACCCTCCTGTGGGGTGGGAGGCCAACCTGGCCCGCTGGGGGCGTCGAGCGCTCATGATGAAGGAACTCGTCACGGAACCGTGACCGGTACAGGAGTGATCTCCTGTGGTTGATGTGACGAAAGTTCACTATCATCGGGTCCGCCCCTTGCCCTGGAGGACATCCGTGCACCCTGGTTCGTTGCGGCGCCTCGTGGCCGCCCTCGCCGTCTCTGTCGGTGTCGGCGGTCTGACTGTCCCCGTGGCCGGGGCTGCGCCCGCTGAGAAGCAGGTGGCCTACGCCGGAGTCACCGTCTCGGTCCCCGCGGACTGGCCGGTCATCGACCTGGACGCCTCCGACGATGTCTGTGTCCGGTTGGACGTCGACGCGGTCTATCTCGGGACCGCACCTGAGCAACAGAACTGCCCCTCCCGGGCGGTCGGGCGTGGCAACACGGTCTGGATCGGACCGACCGGCGCCGACGAGCAGACCGCCACCGGCCGCAAGGGATGGTCTTCGCCCGGGGCGCGGGGCACGATCCGCCGCAACGACCAGGACAAGCGATCCGATGTGGCGCTCCAGGGTCGCGGCGTCTCCGTGCGGACCGGCTGGGGTCCGCAGGGCTCGGCTGCGGTTGACGCCATCGTTGCCGACATGGAGATCAGCGCGGACCCCGTGCCGGTCCCAAGTCGGGCACCCGCCCAGCGGCGAACCACCGTCCCGACCCCTCGCCAGGAGCCAGTGCCCGTGGGGCCGAAGACCGCCGAGGAACGCGTGGCTCCGGCCTCGCTGTCCTCCCTGACGGCGGCCGTTCCGGTGGGGCAGCCACTGTATGGCGCGATGGCCTTCGACGCCTGCAGCGCGCCGTCCGTCACGAGCATGCAGGCGTGGCGCCAATCGCCGTATGTCGCCGTGGGCATCTACACCAGCGGATCGATGCGGGCCTGCCCCTTCCAGGGCGGGACGTCGTGGATCAACCAGGTGACCGCGCAGGGCTGGGGCCTCATCCCGATCCATGTCGGGCCTCTGGCTGTGACAGGTTGGTTGGGCCCCACCGTGACGGCTTGTTCTGGCCCCACGGGCGACGCGCCGGGGTGGTTGTGACGGTTTGATCTGGCCCCACCTGAGCCTGAGTCCCATCGGATGGTTCTCAAGGCAAAGGGGTTCGGTCGGGATGGGATCACGTGTGGACGTCTTCGCTGCGATCCGCCGGGACGCCCGGGTCGAGGAGCTCTCGATCCGTGAGCTCGCGGCCCGGCACCGGGTGCACCGGCGTACGGTCCGTCAGGCGCTGGCGTGCGCGGAGCCGCCACCGAGGAAGCGGCCGGTGCGGTCCTCGCCGCGGCTGGAGCCGTACAAGGCTGCGATCGACGCCATGCTCGTCTCGGACCTGGACGCTCCCCGTAAGCAGCGGCACACCGCCACGCGGATCCTGGCCCGGCTGGTCGAGGAACACGACGCGACCGGGTTGTCGTACTCCACGGTGCGGGACTACGTGCGGGTCCGCCGCGCCCAGGTCGACCGTCAGGCCGGGCGGCGGGTCGAGGTGTTCATCGCCCAGGACCACGCGCCCGGGGTGGAGGCGCAGGTCGACTTCGGCGAGGTCTGGGTCGTCCTGAATGGGGTGCGCACCAAGTGCTTCCTGTTCGTGTTCTGGCTGGCCCACTCCGGCAAGGCGATCCACCGGGTCTACCCGACCCAGGCGCAGGAGGCCTTCCTCGAGGGGCACATCGCCGCGTTCGAGGCGATCGGCGGGATCCCGAGTGGGCACATCAAGTACGACAACCTCAAGGGCGCGGTCGCGAAGGTCGTCCACGGCCCCGGCCGGGCGAGGGTGGAGACCGAGCGGTGGGTGCTGTTCCGCTCCCACTACGGCTTCGACGCCTTCTACTGCCAACCCGGGATCGAGGGCGCCCACGAGAAGGGCGGGGTCGAGGGTGCGGTCGGCTGGTTCCGCCGCAACCACCTCACCCCCATGCCCGAGGTGACCGACCTGGCCGAGCTCAACGCGAAGATCCAGGCCTGGGAGTCCGCCGACGACGCCCGCGTCATCAGCGGCCGGGCCGAGCCGGTCGGCGCAGCGTTCGCCCGGGAGCGACCCCTGCTGGCCCCGTTGCCGGTCGAGGGGTTCGACCCGGGCACGGTGCTGCACCCGCGGGTGGACCGCTCCTCGATGGTCACCGTGCGGATGGTGAAGTACTCCGTTCCGGCGCACCTGATCGGGCGCCGGGTGCGGGTCTCGCTGCGCGCTTCCCAGGTCGTGGTCTTCGACGGGCGCACGGTCGTCGCGGTCCACCAGCGGGTCGCGGCCCGCACCGGGCACCGCCTCGACCTGGACCACTACCTGGAGGTCCTGCGGACCAAGCCCGGCGCCCTGCCGGGCTCCACCGCCCTGGCCCAGGCGCGTGCGGCGGGCACGTTCACCCCGGCGCACGAGGCGTTCTGGGTCGAGGCGCGCAAGGTCAACGGCGACGCCGACGGCACCCGCGAGCTGATCGAGGTCCTCCTACTCCACCGCAGCATGAACCAGCGGGACGTCGTGGCAGGGATCCGGGCTGCCCTGACCGTGGGCGCGGTCTGCGCCGACGTCGTCGCCGTCGAGGCCCGCCGCCACGCCACCACCGCCAGCAATTCGAGCTCCGAGGGTGGAGCCAGCGGAGGCCGTCACCTCGCTGCTCACCACGTCGTGCGCGAGGAACGGGTTGTCAGCCTGACCCAGCGCCGCCTCACCGACCCGGCCGCGGTCATCGCCGGCCTCCCACCGGACACCCGGCCCCTGCCCTCGGTGGCGGCCTACGACGAGCTCCTCCCGCGACGACGAACCCTCCCCACCGATCAGGAGGCGCAGGTGAGCACCCGATGACCCCCGCCAGCAACACCTCGCCGACGCCGGTCGCGCACACGCTGCGGCGTCGGCGCGGCCTGACCGAGGAGGCCGCCGCGGCGGCGGTCGACCAGGCCTGCCGCCGGCTGCGGCTACCGACGATCCGCGCCCTGGTCGACCAGGCCGTGACCGCCGCGACCAAGGAACAGCTGACCTACCACGGCTTCCTGGCCGAGCTGCTGCTGGCCGAGGTCGACGACCGAGACCGCCGCTCCACCCTCCGCCGGGTCAAGGCCGCCGGGTTCCCCCGCGAGAAGTGGCTCGGCGACTTCGACATGGCCGCCAACCCGGCCATCAACCCAGCCACCATCAACGAGCTCGCCACCGGCGACTGGATCCGCAAGGGCGAACCCCTGTGCCTGATCGGGGACTCCGGAACCGGCAAGTCCCACCTGCTCATCGCCCTGGGCACCGCCGCCGCCGAACACGGCCACCGCGTGCGCTACACCCTGGCCACGAAACTGGTCAACGAGCTCGTCGAGGCCGCCGACGACAAGGTCCTGGCCAAGACCATCGCCCGCTACGGCCGCGTCGACCTGCTCATCATCGACGAGCTCGGCTACATGGAGCTCGACCGCCGCGGCGCCGAGCTGATCTTCCAGGTCCTGACCGAACGCGAAGAGAAGAACTCCATCGCGATCGCCTCCAACGTCTCCTTCTCCGGCTGGACCGACACCTTCACCGACCCCCGCCTCTGCGCCGCCATCGTCGACCGCCTCACCTACCACGGCACCATCATCGAAACCGGCACCCACTCCTACCGCCTCGCCCACGGGCGGCGCACCGCCGACTCGTAACTCCTTGGCTCGGGCCAATTCGAGCGGCCTGCAATTCGTGACGGGAGCAACCGGATGGGCGTGGCCTCTCTCCGGTTGCGACGACTCCTCCGATGTGCTGGGATGTGCCCCGGGGGCCGGATTGACCTCCCGTCTGATCCAGCGATCGGGAGGTTTATGATGAGTCAAGGAACTAAGACAAGGAGAGCCGTAAGGGCGGTCGGTCTTGGAATTGCATTGGCGCTCATGCCCGCGTCAGCGTATGCCGTGAGCGTGTCGTCTTCGAACGGCAGCGGAACCCAGTACCGCACCACCAGCTACGGGAACGGCGCCGCCGTCAACGGCGACCTCAAGTCGACGCAGGGGTACGCCGTCTACTACCAGGGGCGGGTGGATTTGGGCGGCTGCAACGACGTGACCGTCGGTCGATACGCCTCGAACGTCACATCGCTGACTCCCGTGCAGCGCAGCGGAACCATCGCCACAACCAAAGGCCCGTTCTGCAGCTTCCAAGGAGTACGGTCCAAGGTCTGCCGTGACATCAGCGGGGCGCCGGACAGCTGTGGCGGCTGGTCCTTGAGGTACTAGGAGAACCGTGCAGCAGGTCGTCACCCCCGTTCTCGTCGAAGGCCTCAATGTGCGACGAGGTGGCCGACTCGTCATCGAGGACGCCACGCTTGAGGCGAGCACCGGGGTGACGGCCCTGCTGGGGCCAAACGGTGCTGGAAAGACCTCCCTGCTGGGAGCGATCACCGGGCAGTTTGCTGTCGATTCCGGCCAGATCTCCTGGCAAGGACAACGTGTCGACGGGCGTCGCTCGACCGCCTTCCTTGCCACGCTCGGATGGCTCCCTCAAACGCTGACGTTCCCGCGGAGAATGAGAGTCCGCGAGGTCCTTGACTACGCGGTCTGGCTGAAACGGACCGAGCCAAAGGCTCGCCAGTCCGCGGTCCAAGAAGCGCTATTGGCAGGAGACCTCGAGGACCTGTGGGACCGACGCGTCGGTGAGCTGTCCGGCGGCGAGCAGCGGAGGGTGGGCCTGGCCGCGGCGACCGTGTGCGACCCACAGGTCGTCCTGTTGGATGAGCCCACTGTCGGACTCGACCCCTTGCAACGTGAGGCATTCCATCGTCGAATCCGGAGTGCCGCCGATGGGCGGGTCATCATTCTGGCCACCCACCTCCTTGAAGACGTCGCGGCGACCGCCTCGCAAGTTACGGTCATCCACCACGGCCGGGTCCTGTTCGTCGGGGCCGTGAACGACTTCTGCGACGACGAGGACATCACGGTCGACGGGCTGCGTGGCGCCTTGGGTCGCCTCTTGACCGGCCCCACCGCGACATGAGGATCTTCCGCGGAACCAGGAAGAGGGCGTGGGTCGCGCTCACCGCCATGCTGCTTCTGCAAGGCGCTTCCGTGATCTGGACATCACGGGCGGGGTGGGTGGGTTGGATGCCTGCAGGCGGTGCCACCTTGGAGCGCACCAGCCTTTTCGGCGCCTGCATTCTCAGCGCCGCAGTCGCCTGGGCGGCCGTCTCCTTACGTGCGCACAACGCCGAACCGTGGGCGCGGGTCGGCGTCCGTAGCGTTCAGGGCTTGTATCGAGGGCCGTTCTGGTGGGGCCTGTCCGCGTCTTTGGTTACCAACTGTGTGTTGGCCACCACCGTGGGCGTCGCCACACGGCAATCGCTCACCAGCCTGATGCTGACCAGGTATCTACTCAGCGTGGCCGCTGTCGTGGCTGCCAGCGCGTGCGCGGCAGCGCTCGGCGTGCTTATCGCGAAGTTCACCCCGCCCTTCATCGCCGTCGTCGCCTCATTCGTGCTTCCCTACGCAATCGCCATCGGATTGGGGGCGTACTTATCGGAGAGTCCCGTCTCGGCCTGGGCCGTCCCGGACCTGCACGCCTTCGATTACGCCTGGCCAGCGATCGAGACCCCGATCTTTCGCGCCGCCAGCTTGGGATCAATCGCTGCGGCAATCGTCTTCGAACTGCACAGGCGAACTACGCTACGCAAGGTCGCACTCTGGGCGGCCAGCGCCGCAACCGCCGGCCTGTTCTTCACGGCTGGGATGGTCCAACCCATCCCGGAGGCCTCCAGCGTTGAATGTCAGGGAGCAGTACCCGTCGTCTGTTTTGACGGCACCCAAGACGCCATCCGTGCTGGGTACCTAGCCCAGCTCGATGACGGCCTGCGCGAGCTTCCACGCAGCACTTGGCCCGCGGTGGTCACCGCGACGGAACAGCAAGGGGCGCCCGAGGATGCGGTGGCCCTTCCTCCCGTGGAAGGCAAGTACCGTCCGTCCCGGACCACCCCGCCCGGCGCCGTCACCGCCATCCTGGGCGATGTCACCTTCAACACCGACTGCGCATCACCGGACCGCATCCAGCTCAGCGCCGCGATGACACTGTGGTGGCGCGCCCACGTCGGGCTCCCGACAGGAGGCGGCACCTACGCCGGACAGAACTCCTTCTCCGGACCTGAGTTTGCTCAGGCGAGGGCGTCCATCTCACGCCTCGAGGCGCGCATTGCACAGCACCCCGACCAGGTCATCGCCGACGCAGCCACCCAGCTCCATGACTGCTCTCGCCCGGCTCAGCCGCTGCCATGACGCCGCTGCGCGTCGCGGCCGCTCACGCCGTAGACCTGAGCTCCGTGCTCGCGCTCTCCTGTACCTGGGTGGTCGTCCTGGCTGTCAACGGTCTGACTCTGCCCGCCATTAATCCCAGCCCCGAGGTAATCAGTCGGCCTTTGGAAAGCGTCACCACCATCGCCCTAGCGCTACCGATCGCGGTGGCTGTCCATCTCTCCAGCAACCGACTCGCCTGGCTCGCTCACACGTCGCCGCGCTCCGTCGTTCTCGGCGACATAGCCTGGTTCGCCGCCATCTACCTCGTCCAGTGGGTCGGCTTGGCCGTCGTCGCAGTAGCTGCCCCGGGCGTGCCTGGCGTTCACCTGTTCGCGGTCCACACCCTTTTGCTTGCCCTCGCACTCCTCGCAGCTCGAACTGCCGGCTCGCTTGCCGGCGTCTGCACGCCCTTGGTTCTGATCGCCGTCCTCTCCGTGCCCGACCTCGTCCCGTGGCCAGCCAACCTCATCTACAACCTCGATCAGGCAACCATTCTCCGCTTCGCCACGCTTGTCGGGGTGCCCGCCCTCACTGCAGTCGCCGTCCAGTTCGACCAAAAACCCGCGGACTAGACCCCACGGCAATGCTGCTCAGGTGGGGCCAGCGGGAGCCGGGCGAGTTCCAGTCAGTGTCGCAACACGGTGGTTGGTGGCAGGAGCGTAGCGAGCCGGTCCTCGGGGCTCACCCAGCCGAGGCTGCGGCGGGGTCGCTCGTTGAGTTGGACCTGAACTTCGGCCAGGTCCCCGACGGTGTAGATGGCGAGATCGGTGCCCTTCGGGAGGTAGTCGCGTAGCAGCCCGTTGGTGTTCTCGTTGCTCGGCCGCTGCCAGGGCGAATGGGCATCGCAGAAGTAGATCCGCAGACCCTCGACGGAACGGGCGATCTCACGATGCCGAGCCATTTCCTTGCCCTGGTCCCAAGTCAGGGTACGGCGCAGTTCAGCAGGTAACTCTCCGAGCAGGTCGACGACGACCCCACAGACCGTGGCGGCATCGTGACGTCCGCCAGGCAGGTGTCCTAGCATCGTGTAGCGGGTGGTCCGCTCGACCAAGGTGACGACTGCCGAGGCGTTGGCCGTGCCCATGATGAGGTCGCCCTCCCAGTGCCCTGGTTCACGGCGGTCGGCGACCGTGTCGGGCCGTTCGTGCACCGAGACCATCCCGGTCACCGGCGCTGATCGGCGATGCTGAGCGTCACGTCGACGCAACCGGTAGCGACGCCGGTGGCGCAGGATACGGCCGGGCAGTTCCCGTGAAAGTCCGCCTAGATCGGGCCGATAGACGGCCTGGTAGATCGTTTCCGCGCACAGCCAGCGATGCGGCTGGTGCGGGAACTGCTGGCGCAGGCCACGGGAGACCTGCTCCGGACTCCACCGCCGCTTCAACTTGGACTCGACCCACTCCCGTAGCTGCCGATCGCGGGCGAGCCGGCTGGGGCGATCGAGCCGCCGACGCGCCAGTGCGCGCTGGTGTGCTTCGTGCGGTCGGTACCGGCCCAACGAGTCTGCTCCGCGGCGCAGCTCGCGACTGATCGTCGACGGCGCCCGTCCCATCAGCGTGGCGATGCTTCGGATCGTGCGGCCCTCGCGACGTAAGTCGGCGAGCCGAACTCGCTCGCCTTCGCCGAGGTACCGGGTCGAATAGGTCTTCACCGTGGGCGCGTTGATCACCGGCGGATAATGGACCGCCCGCCCGCCGGGATAGCGGATGACGCGGCCGTTGCGCCACCGCTTCGCTGTCTTCCGGTTGACCCCGACCCTGCGGGCTGCTTCCGAAAGTGTCGGCGGCCACGAGAAACTGCCCGGAGACGGCCACGAAGCTGCCCGCTGGCGGTCATGAGAACTGCCCGCTGACGGTCATGGGATCTGCCCGACACGACGTCGTCTGCCTCGCC
>JAIUOP010000022.1 GCA_020161815.1 Actinomycetota bacterium
CTGGTCACGATCGCCGGCCTCCCCTTCAGCCGGCGCCGCGTCCACCACCAACTCACCACCCCCGGCTGCCGCACCACCGTCGACATCTGCACCCACCTCCCGGACTGGGACGGCCCACCCTTCTGAGCCGCGAGCCGTCGCAGAGAGGGGCACCCGCTGGGGCGAGCGAGTCCTGAGCTCAGTCGGCCGGTCGGGAGCGGCGCACGTCCACACCCTCGGGCGTGTGGAGCCGCACGAGCAGCCGTGTCGTGCCGGCCGGCACCGAGCGGGGTGTCGCCAGCGAGACCACGACCGTGACGAGGACGGCCAGGGGCACCGTCCAGGCCGCCGGGGTCGACAGGATCGCGCCGAGCCAGCCCTCGAAGGGGCCCCAGACGATCGACGCGCCCACCGAAAGCGTTGCCGCGCAGGCGCCCACGACGAGACCGGTCGCGGCGCCACGACGTGACAGGGAGCGCCACCAGACGCCCAGGATCAACAGGGGCGCAAAGGTCGACGCCGCCACGGCGAACGCCAGGCCCACCATCGTTGCCAGGCCGATCGGGTCCGCGAGGCGACTCACGGCATACGGGACGACCACAGCGGCAGCGGCGGCGATGCGGAAGCCGAACGGCATACCGGCGTCCCCGCCGGTGGCGCGGGCGAGCCAGGGGCGCACGAGGGACTGGTCGAGCACGCCCGTCACCGACATGGCCACGCCCGAGGCCGTCGAGAGCAGCGCGGCGAAGGCGCCGCCGGCGAGGATCGCCGTGAGCAGGTCCCCGCCCAGCCCGCCGACGACCAGGCCGGGCAGCCGCAGCACGATCGTGTCGGTGCGGAACCCGGCGGGCAGGGTCGGCAGCTCGACCCGTCCCAGCACCCCGTAGATCGGGGGGATGACGTAGAACAGCCCGAGCAGGGCCAGGACGTTGACCGTGGTGCGGCGAGCGCCGACGCCGTCAGGGTTGGTGTAGTAGCGCACGAGCACGTGCGGCAGGCCCATGGTGCCCAGGCACAGCGCGACCATCGTCGAGTAGACGCGATAGGTGGGGTGGTCCCCGGGCTCACGGGGCGTGAGCGCCAGGTGCCACGAGGGGTCGGGGCTGACCGGTGCCGGGTGACCCGAGCGCCACCACAGGGCGAGCAGGATGCACGCGGGGATGGCGAGCGCGCTGAGCTTGATCCAGTACTGGATCGCCTGCACGAACGTGATCGAGCGCATCCCACCGGCCCCGACGGCGAGGGCGACGACGATCGCCACGACCGTGCCGCCCACCCACCCCGGCACGCCGGCCACGTGCTGGAGCACGAGCGAGGCACCCTGGAACTGGGGGATGAGGTAGAGCCAGCCGATCGCCACCACGAGCACCGACGCGATCCAGCGCACCCGGCTGGACTGCAGCCGTGCCTCGGCGAAGTCCGGCAGGGTGAAGGCGCCGGACCGGCGCATCGGCGCCGCCACCATGACGAGGAGCACGAGGTAGCCCAGCGTGTAGCCGACGGGCAGCCAGAGCTGGTCGACACCGAAGTCGTAGATGAGTCCCGCGACACCGAGAAAGGAAGCGGCAGAGAGGTATTCGCCGCCGATGGCGCTGGCGTTCATGCGCGGCGACACGCTGCGCCCGGCGACGTAGAAGTCGCTCGTCGCCCGGGACAGGCGCAGCCCCAGCCCCCCGAGGATGAGGGTGAGGAGGCAGACCACCCCGACGGCGACCAGCGACAGGGGCGCGCTCACCGGTGGTCCAGCGCCGCGCGGAAGTCGCTCTCGACCCGCTCGGCCTGGCGGGTGTACCAGCCGGCGAGCAGCCACGTGACGGGATAGACGAGGACCCCGAGAACCAGCCAGGGGAAGGGGATGCCGAGGAGGGTGAGGTGACGCACCGAGGGGATCGCGATGAGCAGCACCGGCAGGCCGCCGATGCTCGCCACCGCCAGGCCGAGGACGATCGCCGCGAGCCGGAACTGCGCCCGCATGAGCCCCTCGAGGTAGACGTCGCCGAGGCCGGTCTGCTCGTCGAGGTCGCGCGCCAGGGAGGTCGCCGCCGGCCGCGTCGGGCCTCGCCGGGCACTCGTCACGCGGACCCGTCGGGGCGGCGTCGTCGTCACGGGCGCCGCAGCGGCCGCCGCAGGAGCAGGTCGCGCAGTTCCTTCGTATGCCGTCGGCTCACCTGGAGCACGGTGCTCCCGATCACGACGGCGCACCGGCCGTGGTCCATCCGGACCTCGGTGACGTGGGGGAGGGCGACGAGCGTGCTCCGGTGGATGCGGACGAATCCGTGCTCGGCCCACTGCTGCTCGAGCACCGAGAGCGGGATCCGCACGAGGTGGCTGCCCGCGTCGGTGTGCAACCGTGCGTAGTCACCCTGCGCCTGGGCGAAGCGGATCTGGCTGCGGGAGATGAAGCGCGTCACGCCGCCGAGCTCGACCGGGATCGTCTCGTCGGCGACCTCTGCCTCGGCGCCCGCCGCCCCGGGGTCGGAGTCCTCGACGCGCGCCACGACGCGCCGGATCGCCTCCGCCAGGCGCGCTTCGCGGACCGGCTTCATCACGTAGTCGGTCGCGCCCAGGGTGAAGGCATCGACGGCGTGCTGCTCGTGGGCCGTGACGAAGACGATCTGCGGCTGGGTGGAGAAGCGGGCGATCACGCGGGCCAGCGCCATCCCGTCCAGGCCCGGCATCGAGATGTCGCTGAAGACCACGTCGACGTCGCGCGAATCGAGCACGCCCAGGGCCTCGGTGCCGCTCGAGGAGGCGATGACCTCACCGATCCGCTCGTCCTGGCCGAGCAGCCAGGTGAGCTCGGACAGCGCAGGCAGCTCGTCGTCGACGACGAGTGCGGTCAGCCCGGGCGATGTCACGGTGACCAAAATAGTCCGCGAGGGGCGCGCATGGCGGGTGCGGACGGCATACGGAGTGGAGTCAGTCGGGAGTCAGTCGGCGGCGGCGACGTCCGGGGCGAACTTGGGCACGAGGAAGCTCACCTTCGTGCCCGCTCCTTCGGCGGTCTCGACGACGAGGCCGTAGGAGTCGCCGTAGACCTGGCGCAGGCGGGCGTCGACATTGCCCAGTCCGATCGATCCGGTCTCGTGGGTGTCGTCGAGGACCCGCTGGATGGTGTGGGGATCGGAGCCGACGCCGTCGTCCTCGATGCTGATCTCCGCGAGGTGCCCACGGTCGCTGGCCGTGATCGTCACGTGCCCGATGCCCTCCTTGCCGGCGAGGCCGTGACGGACGGCGTTCTCCACCAGGGGCTGGATCGCGAGGTAGGGGACCTTGACCGGGAGGACCTCCGGGGCGATGAGCAGGCTCACCCGAAGGCGCTCCCCGAACCGGGCCTGCTCGAGGACGAGGTAGCGCTCGACGTTGCGCAGCTCCTCCTGGAGGGTGGTGAAGGCACCTCCGCGCCGCAGCGCGTAGCGGGTGAAGTCGGCGAACTCGAGGAGGAGCTCGCGGGCCCGGGCCGGATCGGTGCGGACGAACGAGGCGATCGCCGCGAGGCTGTTGTAGATGAAGTGGGGGCTGATCTGGGCGCGCAGGGCCCGCAGCTCGGCCTCCATGACACGCGTGCGGTCCTTGCCGAGCTCGGCCAGCTCGAGCTGTGCCGAGAACCAGACCGCGACCTCCTCGGTCGCGCGGGTCAGGCCGGCCGAGGCGCGATCGGTGTAGGCCGTGATCACGCCGAGGACGCGGTCGTCGGAGACGATCGGGGCACTGACCGCCGCGGCCAAGGGGCAGTTCGGGTCGCTGCACGCGACCTCGTCGTGGTCCGCGACCGTCGTGCGCCCGCTGGCGAGGGTGGCGGCGATGATCGCGTCGGTGCCGTCCCGGTGGTGGTCGCCCGGACCCGTCCATGACAGCAGTCCGGCGTGGTCGGAGATCGCCAGCGACGCCGCCCCGAGCAGCGCGAGCAGGTGGCGCCCCGCCCGGTCCGCCGCCTCTGGGGTGAGCCCCTCGGAGAGGTGGCGGGCGGCGAGGGAGGCCTGGTGGAGGGTGGAGTAGGTCGCCTGGTCGACGGCGGAGATGAATCCGCGGCGGCGCTGGCGGCGGGCGAGCCAGAGCATGAGCCACAGCAGGAGCATCGCGCCGGCGACGACGATCGCCGTGGGGACGTCGAAGCTGCGCATGCCCGGCAGCCTAGAGTCTGTGGGGTGAGTGAGTTCGATCAAGCGGTGGCCCTCGGTGGTGATGCGGACCTGCGCACGGCCGTGCTGGGCGAGGGATGGCTGATCGGGGGAGCCATCAACGGTGGACTCCTCATGGCCCTCGGCGCCCGCGCGATGACCGAGGCCGTCACGGCCGCCGGGGGTGGCGCCGACGCGCTCGCCTTCAGCGCCTACTTCCTCTCGGCCAGTCAGCCCGGTCCGGTCCAGCTCACTCCTGAGGTGCTGCGGGTGGGACGCGCCCTGTCGACCGCCGGGGTCTCCCTGTCCCAGGACGGCCACGAGCGCGTCCGGATGCTGGGCACCGTCGGGGACCTCGGTGCCATGTCCGAGCCGGTCAACCGGCAGCAGCCTGCGCCGGCCCTGCCCGATCCCGACCAGTGCATTCCCTTGTCGATGGGTCCGCCCGAGATCGTGTCGACGATCAAGATCATCGACCGCCTCGATGCCCGACTCGACCCGGCCACCGCCGGCTTCGGCATGGGCCAGCCGAGCGGTGAGGGCGAGCTGCGTGGGTGGATCCGCTTCGCCGACGGGCGCGAACCGGACGCGCTGGCGCTGCCCTGCCTGCTCGATGCCTTCCCGCCGGTCGCCTTCGACCTCGGGGTCCTCGGCTGGGCGCCGACGATCGAGTTCTCCGGCCACCTCCGGGCCCGCCCCGCGCCCGGGTGGTTGCGGATCCGGCTCACCACGACCAACGTCAGTGGTGGCCTCCTCGAGGAGGACTGCGTCATCTGGGACTCCACGGACCGCGTGGTCGCCCAGTCGCGGCAGCTCGCCGGGATCCGTATGCCGTCCGGTCCCGTCGCGTGACCGCACGCGTAGGCACCGGGGGCCCGCACGTGGGGCCAGCCGCGGTCGAGGCGGCCGCGGCCATCGCCGCGTGGCCGGAGGTCGCCGAGGCGGTGGAGGAGGCGCGCGAGGCGTGCACCCGACTGCGCTGGCACCAGGCGCTCCGGCGTCGCATCCCCGAGGCAGCCGCCGAGAGCCGGGTCCGGGGTGCCTCGGCGTCGGGTGACCTCGAGGGTGCCCCGTTGTCGGCCGACATCGTGCGCGACCTCATGCGGGGAGCCGCCACGTGGCACGACCCGCTCGACCCCGTCGAGGAGGTCATGAAGGGCGTGGTCGCCGCCACTGCGGAGACCGAACGCGCCGCGACCCTGGTCCGACAGTCCCCCCTGCAGGTGTTGGCGCGACTGCACACCGTCGCTGCCGCCGAACTCGTGCCCGCCGACGAGCTGGGCCGCCCCCGTCTGGCGGGGGAGGGCTCGGAGGAACTCGTGCTCGTCTCGCCCGCCCCCGAGGCGGCCCAGGCCCGGGACCGCCTCGCCGGGGTCGTCGCACTGGTGGACGCCCTCGACGCACTGCCCGTCCCCGTCGTCACCGCGCTCGTCCATGCCGAGGTCATCACGGCGCGGCCGTTCACGCGCGCCAACGGGGTCGTGGCCCGCGCCCTGGAGCGGGTCCTCGTCGTCGCCGGGGGCCTGGACCCCACGGGTGTCGCCGTCCCCGAGTTCGGGCACGCCGTCGGAGGGGGGCCCGCGTACTTCGGTGCGCTCACGGCATACGCACGTGGCGACCGCGCGGGGGTCACGCTGTGGCTGACGCACGCCATCGGGGCCCTGGTCCGCGGCGCCCAGGAAGGGGAGCGGATCGCCGACGCCGTTCTGGCGGGGCGGCTCGGGGGCGGCTGACTGGAGGTCTCCGGCCCGACCGCTATGCGGAAATCATCGATGAGGCACGGCTGAGGAACGGAATCCGTTGGTTCTTCGATTCGGTTGATTCTGGTCCGTGAATGGGATTCACTATCCCCATCGCTCCCCTCAGGGGTTGCAGCGAAGGGCGGACCGGCTTCTCCCCCCCGGAGCTCGGCTCGCTCGACGGCCCCAGTTGTCCCCCCGACTGGGGCCGTCCCATTTCCCCGTGAGTTCGCCGCAGTCGGGTGGGCCCACCCCCGACTGGGGCCGTCCCATTTCCCGTGAGTTCGCCGCAGTCGGGTGGGCCCACCCCCGACTGGGGCCGTCCCATTTCCCCGTGAGTTCGCCGCAGTCGGGTGGGCCCACCCCCGACTGGGGCCGTCCCATTTCTTGGCCTGTATGCCTCGTCGGGTGGGCCCACCCCCGACTGGGGCCGTCCCATTTCTTGATCCGTCGACCACCTTTTCCACACGTCCTCGCCGACAGGGTGTGTCCTCCACAGGGGGCATCGCGAGCGAGCGTGAGGGTGAGCGGAGCCACGACCGTGGCGACCATGACCAGTCCCGTCATCAGTGTCACTGCCGCCTCCGGAGGGCTCGGCGCATCGACCCTCGCGGCGGCGCTGGGGGCGGCCCTCGCCAAGCGGCACGGCCGCTCGATCCTGGTCGACCTTGACCTCGACGGCGGAGGCCTCGACGTCACCTGCGGGGTCGATCACCTCGACGGGCTCCGCTGGCCCGACCTGGCCCAGGTCCGCGGACCGGTGCCCGTCGGAGGGCTCGTTGCCGCGTTGCCCGAGCGGCGCGGCTGCAGCGTGTTGGCGGCGGGAGCCTCCCGGGTGCGCCCGGCCGAGCCCGGGCCCGGCAGCGCCGCTGTCGAGGACGTGCTCGATTCACTCGCGTCGTCGGGAGATCCGCTGGTGCTCGACCTCCCGCGAGCGCGCCTGGGTGCGCTCCGCACGCCTGCCTCGCCGTGGCTCCTCCTCACCGGGACGCGGACGCGCGAGCTGGCCGACCTTGACGTCCTCGTGACCCGGATGTCCGCGGTCCTGCCGGAGTCACACCTTGGTGCCACTGTGGTCGTGACCACCGGCCGGCAGCCGCCTGCCGCCCTCGTCGCCGCCGTCGAAGCACATCTCGGTCTCACGCACCTGGCCCACATCGCGCGCGACTCGTCCCTGTCGCCGGCGATCGAACGCGGCCACTGGCCGAGCTCGCGGGCGTTCGCGGACGCGATCTCAGCGGTGCTCGACTGGACCTGGCGTCGGGTGGTCGCGTGAGTGAGTCAGTCGCCCGGTGGGACGGTCGGGTGCGTGCACTCGTCGCTGCGGGTCGGGATCCGTCCCGCGAGCGCATCGTGGAGATGGTGAACACGCAGGCGTCGCGGCTGGGGGCCAGGGGTGTCGACGACGAGACGGCCATGGTCGAGCGTTCGTTGCTCGGGCTGGGGCCACTGGAGGAGGTCGTGGCAGACCCGTGCGTGACCGACGTGCTGGTCAACGGCGACGGCAGTGTCTGGGTCGACCGGGGACACGGCGTGGAGAGGTCCAGGGTGTCAGTGCCGACGGACTCGCTGCGTGCGCTGGCTGTCAGGCTCGCCGCCCAAGCGGGTCGGCGCCTCGACGACGCGCAGCCGTGGGTCGATGGACGCCTTCCGGGTGGGGCGCGGCTGCACGCGATCATCCCTCCCCTCGTCGAGGTGGGGGCACACGTCAGCCTTCGGATCCCCAGGGCCAGTCCAGGTTCGGTCGCCGAACTCGTCTCCTTGGGGTCCTGCTGCGCAGAGGTCGGAGCGGTGCTGACCCGCATCGTCCACGGAGGGCTCAACTTCCTCGTCTGTGGCGGGACCGGGACGGGCAAGACGACGGTTCTCGCCGGATTGGTCTCGGAGGTGCCGGCGCAGGAGCGGGTCGTCATCGTCGAGGACGTGACCGAGCTGGCGCCGATGCACCCACATGTCGTCAGGCTGCAGGGCCGGAGCATGAACGTCGAAGGACAGGGGCAGGTCACGATGGTCGACCTGGTGCGCCAGGCCCTTCGCATGCGGCCGGACCGCCTCGTCGTCGGGGAGGTCCGTGGCGGCGAGGTCCGTGAGCTCCTCACGGCCCTCAACACAGGTCACGCCGGCGCCGGGACGGTCCACGCGAACTCCGCCCGCGACCTCCCGTCCCGACTGCATGCGCTGGGCGCACTGGCCGGACTGCAGCCCGCAGCCGTCGAGGCACACCTGCGCAGCGCGGTCGATGTCGTCATCGCCATGGCCAGGGAGGGGGCGGTCCGACGAGTCGTCGAGGTGTCAGTGCTCCGGCCGGACGGCCCCGACGGGGTCCACTGCGTGCCGGCACTCGCCTCCCCACGGCCCGGGGTCCTCATCCGCGGCCCGGCATGGGCAGTGCTTGAGGCACGGCTCGACCGGCAGGGACGGGGCGGGTCATGACTGGCACGACCGTGGCCGCGTTGGTCCTGGTCGCGCTGGCCGTGCTCAGCTGGCCATCGCCATCGCCATCGCCATCGGCCGGTGCGACTGCCGAGCCCCCGCGGGGGTCAGGCCGGCTCCAGCTCCTTCGACGCCGACGACCACAGGCCACGCCCGGCGATGCGGACCTGGCAGAACTTGTCGCGCTCGGGCTGGAAGCCGGCCTGCCCGTGGCGGGTGCCGTGGCCCTTGCCATCGGCGACGCAGCGTCGCACGACCGTGCCCAGCCTCGTGGCCGTTCAACGCCGCCCACGGGCCACTCCGAACCTGCCCTGCCGCACCTGCTCACCACGACCCTGTCCATCAGCGACGACCTCGGGGCTCCGGTCGCGGCTGCCGCACGCGCCGCGGCGGACGCGCTGCGCGAGCAGGAGCGCTCACTGGACCGCGCGCGAACTCTCGCCGCCGGGCCTCGAGCCTCGATGCACCTCCTCACGATCCTGCCGATCGTCGGTCCCGGTGTCGTGTTCCTCCTCGGGCTCTCGCCACTTGCGGTCTACGGCAATGCCCCGGCGTCGACCGCAGTGGTCGTCGGGCTGCTCCTCACCGCAGCGGGCTGGTGGTCCTCGCGCCGGATCCTCCGACGCGCCGCGACAGCGACCCCACTGCGCCGCCCGGCGAGCCGAGCCTGATCCGTCGCCGGTCATGCTCACTCAACTGGCCCTCATCGGCTTGGCCTGCGCCCTGTGGCCCGAGGCAGGCCTCGGCCGGTGGGCTGCCCGGCGTGACGCGAGCAGGCACGAGCCCGAGCAGGACTCCACCGTCCGCGACGTCGCCGACGCCGTCGTCCTCCTCGCCCTCGCGCTCAGGGGTGGTGCCTCGATCACCGAGGCGCTCGCTCGGGTCATCCAGGTGGTCGACGGCCAGGTCCGCGCCGATCTGGCGTCCGTTCTTGCAGCGCATCGGTGGGGACTGGAACCCGACGACGTCTGGTCCACCCTGTCGCCCGTCTGGCGTCCGGTGGCGCTGGCCTGGTCGGCGGCCCAGCAAGCTGGGGTGCCCCCGTCGGCCCTCCTGCTGTCCGCGTCTCGCCGGGTGCGCGAGCGCGAGGACGCAGCGCGGGAGGCGGCGCTGCAGCGTGCTGGTGTCCTTCTCGTCATCCCGCTGGGAGGTCTCTTCCTCCCCGGCTTCATCGCGACCACGGTCGTCCCGGTCGTGCTGCACCTGCTCGCCCTGCTGGCCTGAACCCCGGGCATGTGCAGCCTCCCCGCCCGCACCTTGTCCACACCGGCTCCTCGGCCGGGTGTGTCATCCACAACCACAGGGCACGCAGTGGCCCGGCCGGTCCCCTGCGACTGGAATTCAGCTACCACCTCTACAAAGGAGAATCGCTGTGACACAACGTATCCGGACGTTCCTCAAGGCTCACGGAGAGGCGGGCATGACGACCGCGGAGTATGCCGTGGGCACAGTGGCCGCTGTGGCCTTCGCCGGCCTGCTGCTCGCCATCGTGCGATCCGATGCGGTGCGGGCGGCCCTGACCGGGATCATCACGTCGGCGTTGAACGTGACCACGTGAGCGCCAGGTCGCGGGAGGCGGGCATGGTCGCGGCGGAGCTCGCCGTGGCCATGCCAGCCGTCGTGGTCGTCCTCGCCCTGGCCCTGTCAGGGCTGGGGCTGGGTCTGGACCAGATCCGGTGCACCGACGCCGTGGGTGTCGCGGCGCGGGCCGCAGCCCGGGGCGACGGCGACGGACAGGTGGTCGCAACGGCGCGGGCACGTGCCCCGAGCGGCACTGTCATCAGCGTCTCCCACGGCGTCGACTCCGCGACCGTCACCGCCGATGGCCCAGCACCGGTGATCGGGCTCGGGGTCCTGCCCGGGTGCCGGGTGAGCGCGACGGCAGCTCGCGAGGGTGGCTCGTGACAGCGCCGGCCACAGGCTCCGTGACCGCGCCGGACAGGGCCACTGCCTCATCGCGTGGGCGTCAACGCGGGTCCGGCACCGTCCTGGTCGTCGGCGTCTGTGCCGTGGTCATGATCCTGGCCGTCGCCGGGTTGGCCGTGGCGGGTGCGGCCGTGAGCGCTCACGTGGCGGCCACCGCTGCCGACCTCGCCGCGATCGCGGCGGCCACGGCCCGCGTCCAGGGCGCTCCGGATGCCTGCGCGAGCGGCGTCGCCGTCGCGGCAGCCAACGCAAGCACCCTCACGCGCTGCACGCTTCTCGCCGATGACTCGGTCCAGGTCACCGTCGAGAGCGCCATGTCCGGCACTGACGGACGCCTCACGAGATGGCTTGGCGGCGGGGCGGCCCGGGCGGTCGCGCGGGCGGGTCCGGTCGTCGAAGTAGGTGGTTGACCCCGCACCATCGAGAAAGGTCCGGAGCCGCCGCTCAGCGTGGGGCGAAGGATCTACCGGTCGCCGAGCTTGCGCTCGGCCACCTCGGCGCGCTGACGTGCCGTCTCGGTGGCCAGGTGCTGCTCGGCCACGCGCTCGTCCGCCTGCTGGCGCAGCCGCGTGGTCTCGGACTCGTGACGCCGGCGCTCCTCGGCGAGCTCGCGCTCCTGGCGGGCGAAGTCCTCCTGGAGCTGGCGCTCGCGCGCCACGCGCTCCGCTTCGGCCGTGCGCGCGGCCTCCTTGGCCTGCTGGCGGCGACGTGACCCGCGCCGGATGCCTCCGCGCAGCATCGCCCACCCGAGCCAGAAGATCGAGATCGTGACGGCGCCGGCGATGAGCAAGGCCAGCGGGGGCAGCCCGATCGTGCCGCCGAGGACGTTGATGTCCGTCGTGTCCGTGATCTGCTGGGTGCCCAGGAAGAGCAAGGTGCCCACGGCCGCGGCGAGCAGGATGAGGAGAAGGCCGACGAGGATCACGGCAGGTCCTTTCGGGACGGGGCAGGAGCAGGGCTGTCGGCGAGGCCGGCAGGCCCACCGCTCAGGCTAACCGCCCGAACCGGCCGACGAGGGACTTGGCGCCGGTGTCCCAGAGGCGCCGCCCAGAACGCGGAGGCAGGTCGCGAGCACGGCCATCGCGCCGGCCTTGTCCAAGGGCTCGTTGCCATTGCCGCACTTCGGTGACTGGACGCAACTGGGGCATCCGTCACTGCACCGGCACGAGGAGATCGCCTCGAGGGTGGATCGCCACCAGGCAGCGACGGCGTCATGAGCTCGCTCGGCGAAGCCCGCGCCCCCCGGATAGCCGTCGTAGACAAGGATCGTCGGCTCACCCGTGTCGGGGTGGAGGGCGGTCGACACCCCTCCGACGTCCCATCGGTCCGAGGTGGCGACCAGGGGCATGAGCCCGATCGCCGCGTGCTCGGCCGCATGCAGGGCGCCGGGCACGTCCTGCTCGGCGACGCCCGCGACGGCCAGCATCTCCGGCGTCATCGTCCACCACACCCCCTTCGTCGTGAGGCGCCGCGGCGGCAGCTCAAGTGGGTGCTGACCGATGACCTCGCCCCCGGGCAGGCGGCGCAGGAAGCCGGTGACGGTCGTGGTCACCGCCACCGTGCCGAAGGACACGACGAGGCCGGAGTGCTCGGCCCGGGACTGCGTCTCCATCAGGGAGAACGTGCTCACCGACTGGGCGTGCGTCGACCACCCGGGGTCTCCCGGCACCACGGTGGCCACCGCACCCTCGACGTCGAGCTCGGTGACGACATGCGTCCGCCCCTGGTGCACGTGCACCGCCCCGGCGTGCACCTGCGAGTGGGCTGCAGCGGCGTCGATGGTCCCCACCACCCGACCGGTGCGGCGCTCGACGATCGCGACCGTGCGGTCTGCCCCGCGGAGGGAGACGTGGTCGGCGGGTCGATCCTCGCGCGCCCAGAACCAGCCCGTCGGTCGGCGCCGGAGCACGTCGGCGTCCACGAGCGCGTCGACCACGCTGCGAGCGCCGGGGCCGAACATGGGGAGATCGTTCGGGGTGAGCGGCAGCTCGGCCGCCGCAGCCGCCAAATGGGGTGCCAGGACATGCACGTTGTCGGGGTCGAGCACGTTCGCCTCGACCGGCTCCCCGAAGATCGCCTCGGGGTGGCCCAGGAGGAAGGTGTCCAAGGGGTCGTCAGCCGCGACGAAGACGGCGAGCGCGTCCCGCCCCGAGCGACCGGCGCGGCCGGCCTGTTGCCACCACGACGCCCGACGGCCCGGCCAGCCGGCGAGGACGACCGCGTCCAGTCCGCTCACGTCGATGCCGAGCTCGAGCGCGTTCGTGGCGGCGAGCCCGCGCAGCCGGCCGGACCGCAGGTCGGCCTCGAGGGCCCGTCGTTCCTCGGGCAGGTAGCCGCCCCGATAGGCCGCCACCGTGTCGGCGAGTGCAGGATCGGCAGCCCTGAGCTGGTGCCGCGCTCGCGTCGCGAGGGCCTCCACGCCGGACCGGCTCCGGGCGAAGGCCACTGTCTGGACCCCGCCGGCCACGAGCACGGAGAGGACATCGGCGGCCTCCGTCGTCGCCGAGCGCCGCCGGTCCTCGAGCATCGGCGGCTCCCAGAGCGCGAAGGTGAGTTCGCCGTGAGGCGAGACGTCCTCGACAACCGGGCTCACCGGCATACCGATCAGTCGTCCGGCATGGTCAGCGGGGTCGCTCACCGTCGCCGACGCCAGGACGAAGGTGGGAGTGGCGCCGTAGCGGGCGGCCACTCTCCGGAGCCGGCGCAGGACCGCGGCGACGTGGGAGCCGAAGACACCGCGGTAGGTGTGGCACTCGTCGACGACGACGAACTGCAGGGCCCGGAGGAAGGAGCGCCAATGGGCGTGGCCCGGCAGGAGTGAGTGGTGGAGCAGGTCGGGATTGGTGAGGACGACGTGCGCATGGTCGCGGATCCAACGGCGCTCGTCGGTCGGGGTGTCCCCGTCATAGGTCGCGACGCGCACACCCGGGAGGGCCCACGACTCGACCCGGTGCCGCTGGTCCGCCGCCAGCGCCTTGGTGGGGGAGAGGTAGAGCACCGTGCCACCGCGTCCGGTCGGCGCGTCGAGCCCCTCGTGCACGGCGGACAGCGCCGGCACGAGGTAGCCCAGGCTCTTGCCGGAGGCCGTGCCGGTGGCGAGGACGACGTGGGTGCCGGCGCGCGCAAGGTCCATCGCGCGGCGTTGGTGGACCCAGGGCCGGGTGATCCCCTCACCCAGAAGGGTGGCGAGCACCGGAGGGGCGATCCAGTCCGGCCACTGCGCCCAGACCGGGGCGCGGGCCGGGATCCGCTCGACGTGCCGAATCCGGTCCGCTCCGAGTGCATGTGCCAGCGCCCCCAGGATCGTGGAGGAATGGGCAACGCTCGGCACGGGCGCTACGGTAATCGGCGACAGTGACATGGGAGCGGCGCCGACCTCACAGTGCCGGGAAGTGAGTACCACGGTGGACCTGACGGTCGCAGAAGCAGCCGAGGGCGTCGTGATCGTCGACGTCGGAGGCTCGGTCGACGTCTACACCGTGGCCGACCTTCGCAGCGGCCTCGACGGGCAGATCAACCTGGGACGCAACCGGCTCGTCGTCGACCTGCTCGACGTCGACTTCCTCGACTCCACCGGGCTGGGGGTCCTCGTCGCCCGGCTCAAGGCGGTGCGCTCCACCGGTGGCTGGCTGCGCCTGGTGTGCACCGACGAGAAGATCCTGCGGGTCTTCCGGATCACCGGACTGGACAAGGTCTTCCACATCCACCCGTCCGTGCCGGACGCCCTGGGCGCCGACGCCTGACCCGAACCACCGGGAGCGGGACTGGACCTCGCCGCCGATCTCCCAGCACGCGCCGGCGATGGCGCGTGAATGTCGTCACAGCGCGCCCGCGCCCTGCCCTGTGAATTGAGTCACGGGGTATGGTTCCCCCGTCGCCGGCCCCCGCTCGGACCAGGGGTTGCGCCGCACAACCCTGTCAAGGAGGACTGGAATGGCATCACTCGAGCTCGCCCTGCCGGCGGCGGGCTCCGCCCTTGAGCTTGCAGGAACGAACCTCACCCTCGTCGTCGCGGTCGCCGTCATCGCGGTGATCGCGCTCGTCATGGGGTTCGTCTTCCGACAGCAGGTGCTCGCGGCGGACACCGGCACCGACAACATGCGCACGATCGGCTCCGCCGTCGAGGAGGGCGCGCAGGCCTACCTCGCGCGCCAGTTCAAGACGCTCGGCATCTTCGTCGTGCTCGTCTTCGCGCTGCTCCTGCTTCTCCCGGCCGACACCGCCGGCGTGCGCTGGGGACGGTCGGGCTTCTTCGTGCTCGGCGCCCTCTTCTCGGCCGCCATCGGCTACCTGGGCATGAGCCTGGCGGTCAAGGCGAACGTCCGTGTCGCCGCCGCGGCGCGCACCGAGAACGGTCGCTCCGAGGGCATGCGGATCGCCTTCCGGACCGGTGGCGTGGTCGGCATGGCCACGGTGGGCCTGGGCCTGCTCGGCGCCTCGATCGTCGTCCTCCTCTACCAGGGTGACGCGCCCAAGGTCCTCGAGGGCTTCGGTTTCGGTGCGGCGCTGCTCGCGATGTTCATGCGGGTCGGCGGTGGCATCTTCACCAAGGCCGCCGACGTCGGCGCCGACCTGGTCGGCAAGGTCGAGGCCGGTATCCCCGAGGACGACCCCCGGAACGCCGCCACCATCGCGGACAACGTCGGTGACAACGTCGGTGACTGCGCGGGCATGGCGGCCGACCTCTTCGAGTCGTATGCCGTGACCCTCGTCGCCGCCCTGATCCTCGGCTCCGCGGCCTTCGGCACCTATGGCCTCGTCTTCCCGCTCATCGTGCCGGCCATCGGCGCGATCACGGCCCTCCTCGGTGTCTTCATCACCAAGGCGCGCGAGGGCGAGAACGCGCTCGACGCGATCAACCGCGGCTTCTACATCGCGGCCGGGATCTCGGCCGTCCTCTCGGCGGTCGCTGCCTGGGTCTACCTCCCGAGCACCTTCGCCGACCTCGGCACCAAGAACGAGCAGGTCGCCGCGCTCGACGGCAACCCGCGCCTGGTCGCCATCGCGGCCGTGCTCATTGGCATCATCCTCGCCGCGATCATCCTGTGGCTCACCGGCTACTTCACCGGCACCGACAAGCGCCCCACGATGGACGTCGCGCGGACCTCCCTCACCGGTCCGGCCACCGTCGTCCTCTCGGGCATCGGCGTCGGCCTGGAGTCGGCGGTCTACACCGCGGCCATCATCGGTGCCGCGGTCTATGCCGCCTTCCTCTTCGGTGGCGGCTCGGTGGCCCTCTCGCTCTTCCTCGTCGCGCTCGCCGGCTGTGGCTTGCTCACGACGGTCGGCGTCATCGTCGCCATGGACACCTTCGGCCCGGTCTCGGACAACGCCCAGGGCATCGCCGAGATGTCCGGCGACGTCGACGGCGAGGGCGCCCAGATCCTCACCGAGCTCGACGCGGTCGGCAACACGACGAAGGCCATCACCAAGGGCATCGCCATCGCGACCGCCGTCCTCGCGGCGACCGCGCTCTTCGGCTCCTACACCGACGCTTGGCAGTCCGCGCTCAACAAGATCGACCCGGCGAGCCTGAGCAACACCGAGCTGGTCAAGGCCCAGCAGGTCGTCGCCGATGCGCAGGGCCTCATCACCAGCCCGCACACCCTCGTCGGACTGATCCTCGGTGCAGCCGTCGTCTTCATGTTCTCCGGCCTGGCGATCAACGCCGTCACCCGGGCCGCCGGCGCCATCGTCTTCGAGGTGCGCCGTCAGTTCCGCGAGATCCCCGGGATCATGGAGGGCACGACCAAGCCTGAGTACGGCCGCGTCGTCGACATCTGCACCCGTGACTCCCTCCGCGAGCTCGCCACCCCCGGTCTGCTCGCCGCGCTCACCCCGATCGCGGTCGGGTTCGGCCTGGGCATCGGCGCGCTCGCCGGCTTCCTCGCCGGGGCCATCGGCGCCGGTGCGCTCATGGCGGTCTTCCTCGCCAACTCCGGTGGGTCGTGGGACAACGCCAAGAAGCTCGTCGAGGACGGTCAGCACGGCGGCAAGGGCTCCGAGGCCCACGCGGCCACCGTCATCGGTGACACCGTCGGTGACCCTTTCAAGGACACCGCCGGCCCGGCCATCAACCCGCTCATCAAGGTGATGAACCTCGTCTCGGTCCTCATCGCCCCGGCGATCGTCACCATGTCGATCGGCCCGAGCGCGAGCGCCCCGATCCGCTACGGCATCGCCGCGATCGCCTTCGTCGTCATCCTGGCGGCGGTGGCGGTCTCCAAGCGGCGTGACCTGGCCATCGGCCACGACGGCGACCCGGATGCGGCGATCGCCGAGGAACAGCACCCGCAGCACCACCACCACCCGGCTCAGGTGAGTGCTGCGGCCACGAGTGACGAGTCGGCGACGATCTCGCTCGAGAAGGACGCCCAGCAGGGCTGATCCTTGCCCGACGAGGAGTCGGTATGCCGTGTGGCCCGGTCCCGTGAGGGACCGGGCCACACGCATTGGCGCCCCGCCTCCCCCTCCCCCCCGGGGATTCGAGGTAATAGCGCCCCCTGATCCGGGGCGTTATTACCTCGAATCGGAAGGGAGGGTGGCCACGCCCGGACGCTAGGCTCGGCGACGATGTCGACCACCCCGCCCCGCGCCGATCGCGCCCTCGTCGCCGCCCTGCGTGCTGACCTCGTCGCCGCCGACTTCACCGTCTCCGGGGTTGGTGAACTGCTCGGTCCGATGGCCGGTGCGGCCCTGCTCCGGGACCACCTCCTGCCCGCCCAGCGGGTCACCGCCGCCGATGACTCGCCGCGGTCCAGCCTGGTGCGCCTGTTCAGCCTCGGCGACCCGGTCGACCTCGCCGAGGCGGAGCGAGCGCTCCCGACCCTCGGCGTCGACGGTGCCGCGCACCTGGGCCTGGTCGCCTTCGAGGGTGATGCCGTCGTCGCGCTCGTCGACGTGCGTCCCTACGCCGCCGACGGCATCGACCACTGGATCGCCTCCGACCTGGGGGAGCTGGCCACCGGCCGACCGCTCCTGCCCGACCACGTGCTCGGCTTCGGCGGCGCCTCGGCCACCCTCGCGTCGTGGACCCCCAGGCCCCAGGTGCGTCGCGCCCTCGACCTCGGCACCGGGTGCGGCGTCCAGGCCCTGCACCTCATGCCGCACGCCGAGGAGGTCGTCGTCACCGACCTGTCCGAGCGTGCGCTGGGCTTCGCCCGCTTCAACGCGCTGCTCAATGACGCCGACTGGGACGTCCGTGCCGGCTCTCTGCTCGCTCCGGTCGCCGGTGAGCTCTTCGACCTCATTGTGAGCAACCCGCCGTTCGTGATCACCCCCCGCGGGGGCGAGGTGCCGCTGTTCGAGTACCGCGACGGCGGCGCCAGCGGCGACGCGATCGTCGCCGGCCTGGTCCGCACCATCGGGGCGCACCTCGTGCCAGGCGGGATCGCGCAGTTCCTCGGCAACTGGGAGGTGCGCGTCGGCCAGGACTGGCAGGACCGCCTCCGCGAGTGGCTCGAGGGCACCGGCCTGGACGCCTGGATCGTGCAGCGCGAGATGCAGGACCCGGCGGAGTATGCCGAGACCTGGGCCCGCGACGGTGGTCACCACCCGGGGACGGCCGACTTCGACCGGATGTATGCCGCGTGGCTGGACGACTTCGCCTCGCGCGAGGTGGCGGCCATCGGGTTCGGCGTGATCACCCTGCACCGCCCGATGCACGAGCGCGCCCCCTTCGTCGACCTCGTGGACCTGCGGCAGCCGGTGGCCGGCGGCCTCGGGGAGAGCATCCGGGCGGGAATCGCGGCGCGCGTGTGGCTCGCCGAGCACACCGACGAGGAGGTCCTGGACCTCGCGTGGCGGGCCGCCGACGACGTCCACGAGTCCCGCCACCGGCGGCCCGGTGCCGACGACCCGAGCCGCATCCTGTGGCACCAGGGGAGCGGACTGCGACGGCAGGTCGAGCTCACGACGGTCACCGCGGCATACGCCTCGGTCTGTGACGGTGAGCTGACCGCCGGGGTGGCCGCGAGCGCGATCGCCGGTCTGCTGGGCGCCGACGACGCGGCGGTCCGTGCGGAGGTCGTGGCCTTCATCCGCGATGTCGCCCGCGACGGACTCCTCCTGCTCCCCGCGACCTGACCTGGACCGCGCGAGGTCGCTCCGGACGCGCCCGCTCCCGGCCGATGAGGGCAGGCCTGCCTGACGGGCCTAGTCCGCCGTGGGTCGGATGATGACGTGCCCGCGGAGCTCTCCGCGTTGCATCGCCTCGATGCCCGCCCTGAGGCCGGAGAGGCCCACGACGCGGTCGACCGGAGCCTCGATGGTGCCCGCCTCGATGAGTTGGGCGAGGTCGGTGCACCGCTGGGTCGTCGGCGTCGAGAAGAGGAAACCCAGTCGCTGGGACGTGAATCGACCGGCGATCGCCGCGACGAGGTTGCGCTCGATCCCGCCGAGGAGTGGACCGCCGCCCTCGCCGCCGACGATCACGAGCGTGCCGTTCGGTGTCAGGGCTGACCGAAGCTCGCGGACCGGACGGTTGCCGGCGGTGTCGATGATGAGGTCGAAGCCCGGGCCCATCTGGGCCAGGGGGGTGCCGCGGTAGTCGAAGGTCCGTCTCGCCCCCAGGGCCTGGACGAGGTCGGTCTTGGCAGCGCTGCACACGCCGGTGACGTGGGCGCCGAGCTGGGTGGCGAGCTGCACTGCATACGTCCCGACCGCTCCCGACGCCCCGAGCACGAGCACGCTCTGCCCTGGTCGTACCCGACCGCTCTCCACGAGGGCCTGGTGGGCCGTCAGTCCGGAGACCCCGAGGCTGGCCGCGGTGCTCTCGCTGATCCCCGCCGGTCGGGGCGCCAGCGTTGTCGCCCTGGCCAGCGCGAACTCCGCGAACGACCCGGCGGCCGTCCCGAACACGGCATCGCCCGGGGCGAAGCCGGTGACGCCCGAGCCGAGGGCGACGACCTCGCCGGCCACCTGCTGGCCCAGGGTGGTCCGACGGGGCCGGCGCAGGCCGAGGGCCAGGCGGGCCAGGTAGGGCTTGCCCTCGAGCAGGTGGAGGGTGGCCCGGTCCAGCGCCGCGGCAGCGACCCTGACCAGCACCTCGCCGGGGCCGGGTTCGGGGCGAGCGATGACGCTGATCTCGATCTCGTCGGCCGATCCGTAGACGCGTCGCGATGCGGCACGCATGGTCTCGGGCAGTGAGCGTCCGGGCTCGAGCGAAGGGGCGGGTGACGGGGTGAGTGCCATGACGTCCTCTTTCCATACGATGTAAGGCTGCGCCGTAACGTAGCATTACAACGTAAGGTGAACAAGTCCCTGCCAGAGGAGCCGCATGCCGCCTCGCAAGCTCACACCGGAGGTCGTGGTGTCGGCGGCCCTCGCCCTCGCGGATGCGCGCGGCCTCGACGCCTTGACGATGCGGGCGATCGCCCGGGAGCTCGGGGTCGAGGCCATGTCCCTCTACCACCACTTCGCGAACAAGGACGCGCTCCTCGATGCCACGGTCGATCGCGTCTACGGCGAGATCGTGCTGCCGGCCGAGGGCGGGGACTGGCGCGAGGAGATCCGGCGCCGCTCGGTCTCGGTGCGATCCGTGCTCCGCCAGCACCCTTGGGCGCTGCCCCTGATGGAGTCCCGGCGCACGCCCGGTCCGGCCAATCTGGCCTACCACGAAGCGAACATCGCCTGCCTCCGGGCGGCGGGCTTCGCGCCGCGGCAGGTGGCGCACGCGTATGCCGTGGTCGATGCCTTCGTGTACGGCTTCGTCCTCCAGGAGCTCACCTTGCCCTTCGACAGTGGCTCCGAGGCCGCAGCCATGATCGGTGAGGAGCCGGGCTGGGCCGGGGTGGGGGAGTGGTCGAACATGGCCTGGTTCGTCGAGAACGTCGTGCTCGAGCCGGAGTACTCCTTCGACCGTGAGTTCGAGCCGGGCTTGACCCTGGTGCTCGACGGGATCGAGGCGATGCTCGCCCGGGCGTGAGAGGTGCCGAGCGTGGCGGCGCGAGGCGGCGCGAGGCGGCGCGAGGGGGCGCGACGCCTGACGAGGCCGCCTTGTGAGTGAGCACTCACTCATCTACGATCCTCTGTCGTGACCACGCGACCCCGACGGCTCAGCCCCGAGCAGCGGCGTCAGGCGATCATCGACGCGACGCTGCCGCTCGTGCTCGCCCAGGGCCGTCAGGTGACGACGCAACAGATCGCGCGAGCAGCCGGCATCGCCGAGGGCACCATCTTCCGGGTCTTCGACTCCAAGGACGCGCTCCTCGACGCCGTCGTCGCGCAGGCGCTCGACGTCGAGCCCTACCTGCGCAGCCTGGAGACCTTGGACGCGAGCGGCGGGGTGGAGGAGCTGATCACCCGCGTGGCCCAGGCGATGATCGACCGCTTCGAGCACGTCTTCGGCGTCCTCACCGTCCTCGGGATCAAGGGGCCGCCCCCGGCTCCGCTCACCCCGGAGGTCATCGCCCGGGTGGGAGCGGCCCACGCCCGCCTGCTCGCACCGCATACGGAGGAGTTGACCCTCCCGCCGCGTGAGGTGATGCGCTATGTGCGCCTGCTCGCCTTCTCCGGCACCAATCCGCACCTCACCGACGGCCGTCCGCTCAGCGCCGCCGAGATCACCGCGCTCGTCCTCGACGGCACCCGAAAGGTCCGCTGATGCTCTGGAAGCTCATCCGCTCTCACCTGGGCCCGTATGCCGGGGCCGTCACCGCGGTCGTCGTCCTCCAGCTGGTGGCGACGATCACCAGCCTCTACCTGCCCTCCCTCAACGGGCAGATCATCGACGAGGGGGTGGCCAAGGGGGACACCGGCTTCATCCTCCGGGCCGGCGCGATCATGCTCGGGGTCTCCCTGGTCAACATCGTCGCCACCGTGGGGGTCGCCCGGAATGCGGCGGCCACCTCGGCCAGCGTGGCCCGGGACCTGCGCAGCGAGGTCTTCGAACGGGTCGGGACCTTCTCGGCGCAGGAGGTCTCACGGTTCGGCGCCCCGACGCTGATCTCGCGCAACACCAACGACGTCCAGCAGGTGCAGATCGTCCTCAACATGGGCCTGATGTTCATGTCCTCGATCCCGGTGATGATGATCGGCGGCATCATCATGGCCCTGCGTGAGGACGTCGGCCTGTCCTGGCTGGTCGCCGTCGCCGTCCCGCTGCTCGGGGTCATCGTGGGCTCGATCGTCTGGCGGATGCTCCCGTGGTTCCGCCGGATGCAGGAGTCCGTCGACACCGTCAACCGGATCCTGCGCGAGCAGATCACCGGCATCAGGGTGGTGCGCGCCTTCGTCCGCGAGCGCTTCGAGGAGGCCCGGTTCGACGAGGCCAACCGGACCTACACCGGCACGGCCCTGGCCGTCGGCCGGCTGTTCGCCCTGGTCTTCCCGCTCGTCATGCTCGTCTTCAACGCTGCCTCGGTGGCCGTCCTCTGGTTCGGGGCGCACCGCGTCGACGCCGGTGAGATGCAGGTCGGGGCGCTCACGGCCTTCATGACCTACCTGATGCAGATCCTCATGTCGGTGATGTTCGGCGTGATGATGTCGATGATGATCCCGCGGGCCGCGGTGTCCGCCGGGCGCATCGGGGAGGTCCTCGAGACCGAGTCCAGCGTCCACGGCCCGGCGCAACCGGTCGCCCTGCCCAGCGGCGCGCCCACGGTGGAGTTCCGCTCCGTCGACTTCACCTACCCCGGGGCCGAGCAGCCGATCCTCTCCGATGTCTCCCTCGTGGCCCGCCCCGGAGAGGTCACGGCGATCATCGGGTCGACCGGTTCGGGCAAGACCACCCTCATCGACCTCGTGCCCCGCCTCTACGACGTGACCGACGGGGCCCTTTGCATCGGCGGCACGGACATCCGCGACCTCGCCCTGGGCGACCTGTGGTCGCTGATCGGCCTGGTGCCCCAGAAGCCCTTCCTCTTCAGTGGCACTGTTGCCAGCAACCTGCGCTACGGGGACCCGGGGGCCACCGACGAGCAGCTGTGGGAGGCCCTGCGCGTGGCCCAGGCCGCCGACTTCGTCGAGGCGATGGACGGTGGCCTCGAGGCCAGCATCAGCCAGGGCGGCACGAACGTCTCCGGCGGGCAACGCCAGCGCCTGGCCATCGCCCGAGCCCTGGTGCGACGGCCCCGGATCTACCTCTTCGACGACTCCTTCTCCGCCCTCGACGTCGCCACCGACGCCCGGTTGCGGAGCGCGCTGCGGCCGTGGACCGCCGAGTCCGTCGTCATCGTCGTGGCCCAGCGGGTCACCTCGATCATGGAGGCCGACCAGATCGTCGTCCTCGAGGACGGCCGCATCGTCGGGACCGGCCGCCACGAGGAGCTCCTCGTCACCTGCCCGACCTATGCCGAGATCGTCCAGTCCCAGGCCCTCCAGGAGGACGCCGCATGAGTGACCGCATCCTCACCGAGGAGGAGAAGGCCGCCGCGCAGCGCCGCGGCCCCGCGGGCGGCGCCCAGCGTGGTGGTCCTCCACACATGCGCATGGGTCAGCCCACCGAGAAGTCGGCCAACTTCGGCCCGTCCGCGCGCCGCCTGCTCGGCCTCATGGCGCCGGACAAGGTCCTCGTGTGGGTCTCGCTGGCCTTCGCGCTCGTCAGCGTCGCGCTCAGTGCCGTCGGACCGAAGATCCTCGGGCGCGCCACCGACCTGATCTTCTCCGGCCTGTTCAGCAAGCAGATCCCCGAGGGCCTGACCCAGGAGCAGGCCGTGGCCGGCCTGCGTGCCCGGGGAGAGGACCGCCTCGCCGACATGCTCGCCGCGATGGAGCACGTCCGCCCGGGGCAGGGGGTGGACTTCCCGGCCGTCCGTGACGTCCTCCTGCTCGCCCTCGGGTTGTATGCCGTGGCGAGCCTGCTGCAGCTGGTGCAGTCGCGGATCATCGTGCGCGTCGTCAACGAGGCGGTCTATCGGCTGCGGCGTGACGTGGAGTCCAAGCTGGGGCGACTTCCGTTGTCCTACTTCGATTCCCAGCCTCGGGGTGAGTTGCTGAGCCGGGTCACCAATGACATCGACAACATCGCCCAGAGCCTGCAGCAGACCCTCTCGCAGCTGCTCACCTCGGCCCTGACGGTCATCGCCATGCTCGCGATGATGTTCTGGGTCTCCCCGGTGCTGGCCATCATCGCGCTCGTGACGATCCCGATCTCGATCGGCGTCACCGCCGCGATCGGCAAGCGCTCGCAGGTGCACTTCATCGAGCAGTGGAAGTCCACCGGCGAGGTGAACTCGATCGTCGAGGAGACCTTCACCGGTCACGGGCTGGTCAAGCTCTTCGGGCGCGCCGACGAGGTCGGTGCCCGCTTCGACGAGGTCAACGAGAAGCTGCGCTCGGCCAGCTTCGGTGCCCAGTTCATCAGCGGGCTGATCATGCCGATGATGATGTTCGTCGGGAACCTCAACTACGTCCTCACCGCCGTCGTCGGTGGCCTCCGGGTCGCCTCGGGCTCGATGAGCGTCGGTGACGTCCAGGCCTTCATCCAGTACTCCCGCCAGTTCACCCAGCCCCTCACCCAGGTGGCCTCGATGGCCAACCTCATGCAGAGCGGCGTGGCCTCGGCCGAGCGTGTCTTCGAGGTGCTCGACGAGCCGGAGCAGAGCCCGGACCCGCGCGGAGCCGCGGCGCTGGAGCAGCCGCACGGCCGGGTGGCCTTCGAGGACGTGAGCTTCTCCTACACCCCGGACAAGCCGCTCATCGAGCACCTCGACCTCGTCGTCGAGCCCGGCCAGACCGTCGCCATCGTGGGTCCGACCGGGGCCGGCAAGACGACCCTGGTCAACCTGATCATGCGCTTCTACGAGGTCGACGCGGGAATGATCAGCCTCGACGGGCGGGACATCACCAGCCTCACTCGCGACGAGTTGCGCGGGGCGATCGGCATGGTCCTCCAAGACACGTGGCTCTTCGGCGGCACGATCCGCGAGAACATCGCCTACGGCCGCCCCGAGGCGAGTGAGGCGGAGATCCTCGAGGCGGCGCGCGCGACCTATGTCGACCGCTTCGTCCACTCGCTGCCGGACGGCTACGACACCGTCCTGGACTCCGAGGGCGGCAACATCAGCGCCGGCGAGAAGCAGCTCGTGACCATCGCACGGGCCTTCCTCTCCGACCCCGCGCTGCTCATCCTCGACGAGGCGACCAGCTCGGTCGACACCCGCACCGAGGTGCTCGTCCAACACGCCATGGCGGCGCTGCGGGCCGACCGGACGAGCTTCGTCATCGCCCACCGGCTCTCGACCATCCGCGACGCCGACCTCATCCTCGTCATGGAGGACGGGCGGATCGTGGAGCAGGGGTCACATGCCGACCTGCTGGCGGCCGGGGGAGCCTTCGCCCAGCTGTATGCCGCCCAGTTCCGTTCCGCCATCGACTGATCCGGCACCGCCTGATCCGCCGCCGCCGATTCGAGGTATTACCGCCGCAGAATCTGCGGCGGTAATACCTCGAATCAGCGAGAGCGCTTGGGAGGCAGCGGGAAGAAGCCCGACGTGCGCTCCATGTACTCGGGGTAGCCCGGTCGCTGCGCCATGGTCCGCTCGAGCAGCTTGGCCCCGGTGCGGAAGGCGAGGAAGTAGGTCATCGCGATCGGCGAGAGGATGGTGAGCACGCCCGGCCACGCCTCGGCCGAGATGAGCCAGAGCCCCCACCACACGGTGGCGTCGCCGAAGTAGTTGGGGTGCCGGGTCCACGCCCACAGCCCGCGGTCCATGATCCGGCCCTTGTTGGCGGGGTCGGCCTTGAACGCCCGGAGCTGGGCGTCACCCACGGCCTCGAAGGTGAGCCCGACCGCCCAACCCGCCAGCCCGACCCAGGCGAGCAGGCCCAGCGGCCGGTCCGTCGAGGCGGCCACGGTCAGCGGCAGGCCGATGAACCAGGCGATGACGCCCTGCGTGATGAACACCCGCTTGAGGGCCCAGGCGAAGCGGTCGCCCTCGGGGATGTCGCGCATCATCGCGGCATACCGGAAGTCCTCGCCGTGACCCCGGGAACGCACGTGGATGTGCCAGGCCAAGCGCACGCCCCAGAGCGTGGCGAGCACGGCGAGCAGGAGCGAGCGGGCGCTGAAGCCGGCGACGGCCGCGACGCTCCACCCGATGACGACGAAGAACAGGCCCCACACGGTGTCGACGACGCTGACGCGGCCGGCGCGGCGGGACCACCACGCCGTGAGGGCGACGAGCACCGCGACGGCGACCAGGCTGGCCAGGGCGGCGGTGGCCAGGGTGGCACCGGAGGAGGTCATCGAGGGTCCGTTCCCTCGGAGTGGCTCGTGGTGCCGGCCGGGCTCGCCGAGGTCGCAGCGCTCGCCGTATGCCGTGCGGTCGCCACGGCGCCGTCCGCGGCGGCCACGAGGTCGCCGGGTAGGGCCCGCGCGCCGGTGAGCTCGACGACGGCCGTCGTGGCACCGCGTCCCCCGAGCGCCAGGGGGTAGTCCTGGGCCAGTGCGCGGAGCGGACCGGCGACCGCGCGCAGCGGCGCTTCGGCGAGCGCCGAGACGATGACGAGGTCGGGGCGGATGGTGCGGCACGCGGAGAGGAGGTCGTCCATCGGGGTGTCCGCGCCGAGGAAGCGGACCCGCCAGCCCCGTCGGGCGAGCAGGATGCCCAGGCAGTGGGCGGCCAGGTCGTGCTGCTCACCGGGCGGGCAGGCCAGGACGGCGACCGGGCCGGTGCCCGAGGACCACGCGAGTGAGTAGCTCGCCAGGCGCTGGCGGATGAGCTGGCTGGCGAAGTGCTCGTGGGCCACGCTCAGCTCACCGGCGGCCCAGCGGCGCCCGACGTCCTGGAGGGTGGGCATGAGGGCGTCGGCGACGAACTCCTCGAAGCTGAGTGTGTCGAGGAGTCGGTCGAGGACCATCTGGGCCCCGGACTCGTCGAAGTCCTGCAGGCAGTCCATCACCTCGGCCAGGTCCTCGGCGAGTCGGTTCGGCCCGTCGCCATTGACGTGGCTGCCACCCTCGTCCGGTGCCACGGTGCCGTCCGGCAGGATCCGCGGCAGGCGCATCGACAGGGTGTCGGGCGCGGGGCGGCGCTCCTGGCGCAGCACCGTCCGGCACGCCTCAGCGGCGGAGACCCCCTCCTCCCGCAGCGCCAGCACGGCCAGGACGCGTCGGGCGTCGCCCGGTCCGTAGAGCCGGTAGCCGCCGGGGGAGCGGATGGGGCGCAGCAGGCCGTACCGGCTCTCCCACGCGCGCAGGACATGGGTGCTCACACCGACGTGCCGACTGAGCTCGCCGATCCTCATGGTGGTGGCCTGGGGTGACATGGTCACCCCACACTAGGGCCTGAACGCCGCGCTGCCAAGGTTTGACAAACCTGCAACATTCGAGGTCAACCTGGTACAAACCTTAGACAACTGGCAGGATGGGGGCATGTCCCTCCCTGCCCGTTCCCGGATCGCGGTCGTCGGAGCCGGGGTGAGCGGGTTGACCGCGGCCCACCTGCTCGCCCGCGACCACCACGTGAGCCTCTACGAAGCCGACCCCCGGCTCGGCGGGCACGCCCACACCCACGACGTCCCGGTCGGTGGGCCGGGCAACCAGCCCGCCACGGTCGCCGTCGACTCCGGCTTCATCGTCCACAACGACCGCACCTACCCCGTCCTCCGCCGGCTCTTCGCCGACCTCGACATCGGCGTGCGGCCCACCGAGATGTCGATGAGCATCCACGACGAGGCGAGCGGGCTGGCCTATGCCGGAGGCCGCGGGCTCTCCGGCTTCCTCGGCCGACCCGGTCAGCTCCTCGACCGGGAGTACCTCTCGATGCTGCGCGGCGTGCGGCGCTTCCACCGCGAGGCCACCCGCTTCCTCGAGGAGTCCCCGCCCGACGACCTCACCTCCTACGGCGACTTCATCGCCGCCACCGGGCTCCCGGCCTCCTTCACCCGCCTGTATGCCGTGCCGCTCGTCGCGTGCGTGTGGTCCACCGAGGTCGGCCGGGCCCTGGACTACCCCGCGCGCCACCTGTTCGCCTTCCTGCGCAACCACGGCATGCTCTCCATCGGTGACTCCCCGCAGTGGTTCACCGTCGTCGGCGGCTCGCGCACCTACGTCGAGGCCTTGGCCGAGCGACTCCGTCAGCGGGGCAGCGCGATCCACACCTCCTCGCCGGTCGCTGCGATCAGCCGCAGTGACTCCGGAGTGGACATCATCGACGCCAGTGGCCACCGCGCCCACCACGATGCCGTCGTCGTCGCCACCCACTCCGACACCGCCCTGCAGCTGCTCGCCGATGCCACGCCACTGGAGAAGGAGCTGCTGGGCGCGATTCGCTACACCGCCAACGAGACCGTCCTGCACCGGGACTCGAGTCTCCTCCCGCCGTCCACGCACGTCCGGGCCTCCTGGAACTACCTGCTGCCGCAGGGGCAGCGCGACGGCCACCCGATCGTGACCTACTGGATGAACCGTCTCCAGGGACTGCCCGAGCGCCATCCGCTCCTCGTCACCCTCAACGCCACCGACCGGATCGACCCCGGCGCGGTGATCGCCACCATGTCCTACGCCCACCCGCTCTTCGACGGCCCGGCTGTACGGGCCCAGCGCCGCCTGCCCGAGCTGGCGAGCGAGCGCACGGCCTTCGCCGGGGCCTACCACGGCTGGGGTTTCCACGAGGACGGCGCCCGGTCGGGCGTGGCGGCAGCGGAAGCCTTCGGGGTGCGATGGTGACCACGGCATCCACGAGCCCGGAGCGCGCCGATCGGCAGCGCGTCCACCTGCCCCCGCTGCCGGCCCTGGTGGTCGGTGCGGTCCACCACGTCCGGCATCAGCCGATCCGGCACGCCTTCACCCATGCCCACACCACCTGGCTGATCGACCTCGAGGACGGCACCGGCCTGCCGGCCCCGCTGCGCCGCGTGACCGACCTGCACCCGGAGGACCACTTCGAGGGCTGCACGTCCCTGGCCGAGGTCCGGGCCGAGGTGCTGCGCCACGTCGTCGAGGCCGGAGTGGACCCGGCACCGATCCGCCGCGTCGTGCTGCTCGCCCATGCCCGGGTTCTGGGCTACGTCTTCGACCCCCTGAGCACCTACTGGTGCCTCGACGAGGCCGGCGTCGTCGTCGCGGCCGTGCTCGAGGTCCGCAACACCTACGGCGGGCGCCGCGCCTACGTCGTGCAGCCCGATGCCTCAGGCCGGGCAGGGGTCGAGAAGGACTTCCTGGTCTCCCCGTTCAACGGCACCGACGGCTCGTATGCCGTGCGGCTGCGTCTCGACGCAGACCGGGTCTCCGTGTGGATCCGCTTGGAGGAGAATGGTGCTCCGGTGGTGACGGCTGCCGTCTGGGGCACGCCCATGCCGGCGACTCCGCGTGCGGTCACTCGCTTCCTCGTCCGATCGCCCCTCATGACCCAGCGCGTCTCGGCGCTCATCCGTTGGCACGGGATCCGCCTCTGGGCCCGCCGCCTCCCCGTCCGCCGCCCTCGCCCGAAGGAGACCTCCGCGTGACCGCCGCCTCGGCACCCGCCGACCCGACCCGTCCCGACCTCGGCGCCGTCCCCGTGCGCCCCACGCGGGGCTGGTTGGCCAAGGCCCTGGTGCGACGCCTCGTCGACCGCCTCCCGATCCGCCTGCGCACCCCGGATGGGACGGTCGTCGGTGCCGGCGACGGCACCTCCCCCCTGCTCGAGGTGCGCGACCCCGACGCCTTCTGGCGGCGCTTGGAGGCCCACCCCAAGATCGGGCTGGGCGAGGGCTACATGGCCGGCGAGTGGGGAGTGGCCACCGGCAGCGACCTCGGGGATGCCCTGACGCCGTTCGCGGCCATCGTGCCCGACCTCGTGCCGCGTCCGCTGCAGGCCTTCCGGCGGGTGGTCGACATCGCGCTCCCGGCCGTGCACCGCAACACCCTCGAGGGTTCGCGGGCCAACATCGCCGCGCACTACGACCTGTCCAACGACCTCTTCGCCCACTTCCTCGACCCGACGATGACCTACTCGTCGGCACTCTTCGACCCCGCGCGCCCGTGGTCCGAGCAGTCGCTCAGCGACGCGCAGCAGCGCAAGGTCGATGCCGTCCTCGACGCGGCGGGTGTCACCGAGGGCACCCGCGTCCTCGAGATCGGCACCGGCTGGGGTGAGCTGGCGCTGCGCGCTGCCGCGCGCGGGGCCCACGTGGTCTCGCTGACGCTCTCCGCGGAGCAGGCCGCGCTCGCCCGCGAACGGGTCCGGGCCGCGGGCCTGCACGACCTCGTGGACATCCGCCTCCAGGACTACCGCGAGGTCGAGGGCAGCTTCGATGCCATCGTCAGCGTCGAGATGATCGAGGCCGTCGGCGAGGAGTACTGGCCGAGCTACTTCGCCGCCATCGACCGCCTGCTCGCCCCCGGCGGCACGGCCTGCATCCAGGCGATCCTGATGAGCCACGACCGCTTCCTCGCCACCCGCAACTCCTTCGGGTGGATCCAGAAGTACATCTTCCCGGGCGGCCTCATCCCCTCGCTCACGGCGATCCGGGAGGTGAGCACCCGGCATACGAGCCTGCGGGTGAGCAACGTGCACGCCTTCGGCCCCCACTACGCCGAGACGCTGCGGCGGTGGCGGCGGCGCTTCGACGAGCAGTGGCCGGCGATCACCGCGCTGGGCTTCGACGAGACCTTCCGCCGGATGTGGGAGTTCTACCTGGCCTACTGCGAGGCCGGCTTCCGCACGGGCTACCTGGACGTGGCCCACCTGACCCTGACGAGGCAACCATGACCGCACCGCGCGACCGCCGCATCCTCGTGACCGGAGCCACCGGCTACATCGGCTCCCGCCTGACCCCACGGCTGGTGAGCGAGGGGTATGCCGTGCGCGTGCTGACCCGCGCCGCCGCGCGCGTGGCCGACCGTGAGTGGTCGGACCAGGTCGAGATCTGCGAGGGGGACGCGACCTCCGACCGTGTGCTCGCGGCGGCCTGCGAGGGTGTCGACGTCGCCTACTACCTGCTGCACTCGATGGACGGCAGCGGCGACTTCGTCGAGCGCGACCGCGAGCTCGCGCGCCGCTTCGGGCTGGCTGCGCAGAAGGCCGGCGTCGGGCGCATCGTCTACCTCTCCGGGCTGCACCCGGAGGGCGAGCTCTCCGACCACCTCGCCTCCCGGGTCGAGGTCGGCCACCTGCTCATGGCCTCCGGGGTGCCCACGGCCGTGCTCCAGGCCGCCGTCATCGTCGGCTCCGGTTCGGCCTCCTTCGAGATGCTGCGTCACCTGACGCACCGGCTCCCGGTGATGCTCACCCCGAAGTGGCTCGACAACCGGATCCAGCCGATCGCCGTCGCGGACGTGCTCGACCTGCTGGTCGCGGCGGCCGACCTGCCCGGCGAGGTCAACCGGGAGTTCGACGTGGGCGGCCCGGACGTGCTCACCTATCGCCAGATGATCGAGGTCTTCGCCGACGTCGCCGGGCTGGCTCGGCGCAGAATCGTCACCGTGCCCGTCCTCACGCCCTACCTCGCCAGCCACTGGGTCGGTCTCGTCACGCCGGTCCCGGCCGGTGTCGCCAAGCCGCTCGTCGGCAGCCTGCTGCACGAGGTGGTGGCCGGCGAGGACGACCTCGGCGCGTTCGCCGGGCGACCGCGCCCGACCCTCCTCGGCTTCCGCGAGGCCGTCGAGCGTGCCCTGGCCGGTGACGGGGGGCAGCGTCCCGAGCCCGGCACCGTCGAGCCCGGGCGCCTCACCGCCGCCGACCCCGACTGGGCCGGCGACCGGGGCGAGTGATGCGCGGGCCGGTCCGTGAGCTGCAGTCCTTCTTCCGGGCTGCCCTCGTCACCCCCGTGCCACGTGACCACACCGAGTCCGACGCCGCCTTCCGGCGCCGTCGGATCGTCGCGGTGGTCACGCTGGGGGTGGGCGCCCTCGTCCTCGCCTGGGCACTGCGCATCGAGCCCGGCGACCCCCTGTTCTACGGCGCCACCCTCGCCCTGGCCGTCGTCTGGACCCTCGGGGCGGTCGCGTCGGGGCGCCTGCACCTGGGCAGGGCGCACACGCGCGGCGGCGGCCAGAGCCGCGCAGTCGTGCAGGCCGTCCTCCTGGGCCTGCTCCTGCTGGCCGTCTTCCTGCTCGGCGCGCTCGTCGTCGCCCAGGTCCCGGTGCTCCGCGGCCCGGTCGACGGACTGCTCGCGCACGCCGCCGTCGGCTCCCTGCCGGTCGTCGCCCTCATCACGGCGATCAACGGGGTCGCCGAGGAGCTCTACTTCCGCGGCGGACTCTACGCCGCGGTCGGGCGACGACATGCGGTCGCCATCACGACCCTGGTCTACGCGCTCGTCACCGCCGCCGCCGGCATCCCGCTGCTGGTCCTTGCCGCCGCCTGCGTCGGGCTCGTCACCGGGCTCCAGCGACGCGTGACCGGCGGCATCCTCGGGCCGATCGTCACCCACCTCATCTGGTCGCTGGGGATGCTCTTCCTGCTGCCGTCGGTGCTGGGGTGGGCCGCGTGAGTGCCATCCTCTGGTTGCGCCGCGACCTCCGGCGCGGCGACCACCCCGCGCTCCTCAAGGCCGCCGAATCCGGCTCCGTCACACCCCTTTTCGTGCTCGACCCGACCCTGTGGGAGTCCGGGGGGCCGGTGCGTCGGGCCTGGCTGGCGGCCTCGGTCCTCGCGGCTCGGGATGCCTATGACGGCGCCCTGTTGATCCGTCGGGGACGGCCGGAGGAGGTCGTGCCCGCGGTGGCCGACGAGGCGGGGGCAGTCTCGGTCCACGTCTCGCGCGAGACCACCCCGGCCGGGGTGCGCCGCGACGAGCGGGTCGGGCGCGTCCTCGCCGGCGCCGGCGTCGACCTCGTGGCCACGGGCACGCCGTATGCCGTGGGGCCCGGTGTCGTCGTCACCGGCGGTGGCACTCCCTTCAAGGTCTTCACCCCGTTCTCCCGGGCCTGGCGCGACCACGGCTGGCCGACACCGGCGACCGAACCCGCTGGTGTGCAGTGGAATCGGCTGGCGTCGGACCCGGAGGCCGAGGCGCTGCTCGAGGAGGCGGTCGCGGCCTCGCCGGTGCTCCTGCCCGAGGCCGGCGAGTCCGCCGCGCTGGACCGGTGGCGAGACTTCCTCGAGACCGGGCTGACGGCATACGGCTCCCAACGCAACCGCCCCGATCGGCCGGGGACGTCCTGGCTCTCCCCGTGGCTCAAGGTGGGTGCGGTCCACCCGCGGACCCTCTTGGCGGACCTCGCGGACATCCCGGGTGAGGGAGCCCGCCGCTACGTCACCGAGCTGGCGTGGCGTGAGTTCTATGCCGATGTGTTGTGGCACAACCCCTCCAGCGCGTGGCAGGACCTGCGGCCCGCGCTGGCCGGGATGGCCTATGACGAGCCGGGGGAGGCGTTCGAGGCGTGGCGTGCCGGCCGGACCGGCTTCCCGATCGTCGATGCCGGGATGCGCCAGCTGCTCGCAACCGGGTGGATGCACAACCGGGTGCGCATGATCACCGCGAGCTTCCTCACCAAGGACCTCCACGTGTGGTGGCCGCACGGTGCGCGGCACTTCCTCGACCACCTGCTCGACGGTGACATCGCCTCGAACTCGCACGGGTGGCAGTGGGTCGCCGGCACCGGCACGGACGCCTCGCCCTACTTCCGGGTGTTCAACCCGATCACGCAGGGCATCCGCTTCGACCCCCACGGCGACTACGTGCGTCGGTGGGTGCCCGAGCTCGCGCACATCGAGGGAGCGGCCGTGCACGAGCCTTGGCTGCTGCTCGACGGGCTCACTCAGGGCTACCCGGAGCGGATCGTCGACCACGCCGAGGAGCGCACCGAGGCCCTGAGCCGACTCGCGGCCCTCAAGGCGTAGGGGAAACCCTCATCGGCGATACGGGTCAGCGGTACACATCGGCGCGGTGCTCGATCGCGACGACCGTGACGCGATCATCGATCCGGTAGATGATCCGGTAGTCACCAAGCCACATCGCCGTGGGCGTCACCCCGCTCACCCTCTCTGGGGCTACCGATGCTCGGGGGACACGCCCCGGTGGTCCTCCACCGGCCGCCGGTCGGCCAGGAGGGGCAGCGCGGGATCCCAGCGAGTGCCGTCGCGGGCATCGCGGCGCTTGCGCGCGATGGCCGAGAGCGCCTCCAGCACCACGCGATTGGCGAGCGAGGCGGTGATGTCCGCGTGGTCGTACGGCGGGCTGACCTCGACGACGTCCATGCCGACGACGGGCAGCTCGAGGCAGATCCGGCGCACGGAGTCGAGCAGCTCGCGGGCCGTGAGGCCCCCGGGCTCGGGCGTGCCGGTGCCCGGCGCATGACCCGGGTCGCAGACGTCGATGTCGACCGAGAGGAAGACGCCCTCGCACTCGTCGGTGGCGATCGTGAACGCCTCGGTGAGGCACTCGGCCAGGCCGCGGTGGACGATCTCGGTCATCTCGTAGGAGCGCATGCGCTGCGCGGCCATCCAGTCCAGGGTCTGCGGGCCTGGCCAGTAGCCGCGTAGCCCGACCTGGAGGAAGCGGTCACCACGCAGCGCGCCGGACTCGATGAGCCGGCGCATCGGCTGCCCGTGGCCCCAGAGGGTGCCGAACTCGATGTCGCCGGTGTCGGCGTGCGCGTCGAAGTGGATCATCGACACCCGGCCGTGGCCGAGGACGTTGGCGCAGCCCTTGGCGTCCGGGAAGGCGATCGAGTGGTCACCGCCGAGGACGACTGGGATGGCGCCAGCCGCGACGACCTCGGTAACGGCCGCCTCGAGTGCGGCGAGGGACTTCTCGATGTGGCCCGGTGGCATCTCGACGTCCCCGGCGTCGAGCACCCTGAGGTCCTGCAGCGCATCGGTGCGCAGCGCGAGCGAGGGACGCGACCCGTCCTGGGGGAGGTAGTCGGTCATCCGGATGGCCTGCGGTCCGAAGCGGGTGCCCGGACGGTGCGAGGTGCCGCCGTCGAAGGGGGCGCCGAGGATGACGACGTCGGCGCCGGCATACGTCTGCGGCTCACCCAAGGTGCAGCGGTCGACGCCGAGGAAGGTGATGTCGGGCCCGAACTGGGGGCCGTAGCGCCCGCTCACCAGCGCACTGCCCCGTCCTCGCGCCACCGATCGAGCACGCCGTCGGGGTCGCTCACCGTGCCGCCGCGGTTCCACAGGGCGAGGTGGAGGTCGAGGGCCGTGCCGCGGACGACCGCAGCGTCCGGGATGCTCTCCTGCGCCGTGAGGCGGCGGCTGCGAACCGGTTCCTCGCCGACCTCGACCACCCACGAGAGAGGAGCATCGTCGGGGAGGAGGTGCACGGCATATGGGCTGGTGGAGCGGATCCGGGTGCGGCTGCGCGGGAAGAAGCCCAGGAGCAGCTCGTCGATGCCGTCGAGGGCGAGGTCGGTGTCGACCCCGACCGTGCTGCGCGCCTCCTCCGCGGTGACGTCCGGGCGCCCGGTGGTGGCGCTCAGGGCGTCGAGGGCGTGGACGGTCGTCTCGTGGCACTGGCGGCGCGCCCAGAAGTCGCGGGGAGCGGGCGGGTTCTTGAGGAACACGAGCGCCTCGAGGTCCTCCGGCGCGGAGCGCAGGGCGGCCGTGAGGTCGTCCGCACCCCGGGCGAACCAGGCGATCGGGTCAGTGCTCGTGCGCCCCTCGGTCTCCATGAGGTCGGCGTTGCCCATCGCGTCGCGGTTGTCGTGGAGGGCGGCCGTGGCCCAGCGGTGGACCATCCCCTGGTGGGCGACGAGGTCGAGGACGTCCCAGTCGGGGCAGGTGGGGACGCGCGCGCCGAGCCAGGTCTGGCCGGCGTGCCGCGCGAGTGCCTGGCTGGCCCGTTCCACGGCCTCGACGTGGGTCGCGAAGGGTACGAGCGCCGGTGCCGAGGTGTCGATCGCCATACTCCGACTCTGCCACGCCTCGGGCGGCTCGGTCGGGGTATGGCGCGGTGGGTCAGTTCAGCTGCCAGGAGCGCTTGGACAGGCCGTACCAGAATCCGTCGATGACGCTCTCGGGGTCGATCCCCCCGGAGGCGTGTGCCGCGCCGAGGCTGACGAACAGCGGCGCCCAGTGCTCGGTGCGGGGGTGCGCCTCGCGGGCCGCCGGCGCCTTGTCGAGGAAGTCGAGGAGGGCGTCGACGTCCTTGGCGGCCATCGCCTCCTCAGCCCAGTGGTCGAACTCGACGGAGGGGGTGGGCGCCGGGGCATCGGAGGGTGCGCCCGGGTTGAACCAGCGGAGGTTGTGGGTGGTGAAGCCGGAGCCGACGATCAGCGTGCCCTCCTCGCGCAGCGGCGCGAGCTGCTGGCCGAGGGCGAAGAGCCGCTGCGGGTCGAGGGTCGGCATGGAGAGCTGGAGGACGGGGACGTCCGCGTTGGGGTACATCTCGACGAGCGGGACGTAGGCGCCGTGATCGAGTCCACGGTTGGGGTCCTGGTGGAGGACCTCGCCGCCGCCGGAGAGGGCCCCGGCCACGCGCTGCGAGAGGTCGGTGGCGGGCGGGGTGTCGTAGGTGACCTCGTAGTACTTCTGCGGGAAGCCCCAGAAGTCGTAGGTCAGCGGCGTGCCGGGTGTCGTCGAGGACACAGCGATCGGTGCGTTCTCCCAGTGCGCGCTCACCATGAGGATGTCTCGCGGCCGGGGGTTGGTGGCGGACCAGTCGGCGAGCTGCTGGGTCCACAGGGCATCGTCGGCGAGCGGCGGTGCACCGTGGGAGAGGTAGAGCACCGGCTGGCGCTGGGCGGTGTCGGCGGACCGATCGGTCATGGCTGCCTCCTGAGTGTAGTTGAACACTCAACCACAAATCCGTGGCCGATGTTCCTGTGAGCTCAGCGTTCCGCGTCGTGGACCAGCAGGGCGATCTGCACCCGGTTGTCGACGCCGAGCTTGGTGAACAACCGGCCCGTGTGCGCCTTGACCGTCGCGATCGACAGGTACAGTTCGCCAGCGATCTCGGCATTGCTCAGCCCGCGCCCGATGGCCTGCGCCACCTCCAGCTCTCGCTCGGTGAGGCTGGTCAGCTGGGCCCTGGCCAGCTCGGCGCGCTCGTCGACGACCGGCTCGGTGGGGGTGCTCGCCACCGTGGCCATGAGCTGCGCGGTCACGCTCGGGGAGAGGGACGGCGTGCCGCCGATAACGCCCCGCACGGCCTCGACGATCCGCGCGGGAGGGGTGTCCTTGAGGAGGAAGCCGTGGGCGCCGGCTCGCAGTGCCCGCAGCACCATGTCGTCGGCATCGAAGGTCGTGAGCATCACGACCTTCGGGGGCGCCGGCCAGGTGAGGATCTCCTCGAGGGCGCTCAGGCCGTCCCGCACCGGCATGCGGATGTCCATGAGCACCACGTCCGGTCGCAGAGAGCGCACGACGGGGATGGCCTCGGCGCCGTCGCCCGCCTCGCCGACGATCGTGATCCCCGACCCGCCGCCGAGGATCATCGACAGTCCCGTGCGGACCATCGCGTCGTCGTCGACGAGCACCACCCTGATTGCTGCGTTCCCCTCCGTCACGAGGCCCACGGTAGCCAAGCGCGCAGGGTGTAGCCGCCCGCCGGGTCGTGCCCATGGGTCAGGGTGCCGCCGGCGAGGCTGACGCGCTCGGCGAGGCCGAGCAGGCCAAGACCTGAGGGCGGCAGCGAGCCGGAGCCGCCGACCGGTGCCGGGTTGGTCACGAGGACGGTGAGGCCGTCGGCGGGGCGGCCGTCGAGGGTCACGGTCACGGCTGTGCCCGGTGCGTGCTTGTGGGCGTTCGTCAGCCCCTCCTGGACGATCCGGTATGCCGTGCGGCCGGCCGTGCTCCCCGGCTCACCATCGGTCGCGTGGTCCAGGCTGACCCGGAGACCGCTGGCGCGTGCCTGGTCGACGAGGCGAGGAATGTCGGCTGCCCCGGGCTGCGGCGCCTCCGGTCCGCGGGCCACGGGCTCACCGCTATCGGCGGTGGTGGGCTCGTCCCGGAGCACCCCGAGCACGGCCCGCAGGTCGGTGAGTGCGAGGTGCGCATTGCGCTCGATCGTCGCGGCCGCCGTGGCCCGTTCCTCGTCGGACAGGTCCGTGCGATAGGAGAGCGCGCCGGCGTGCATCGCGACCAAGGTGATCCGGTGGGCGAGCACGTCGTGCATCTCACGCGCGATCCGTGTGCGTTCTCCCGCACGGGCTGCGTCGACCCGGGCGTGCTGCTCGCGCTCTGCCGTCTCTGCCCGCTCCCGCAGGCTGTCGACGCGGGCGCGCTCGGATCCGATGGCCAGTCCGACGGCCACCGTGATGCCAACGAAGAGGAGGGCGACGAGGGCGATCACGAACCACGGAATCGGGCCGCCCCGGTCGGGGTAGAGGTACTCCACGGCGATGCCGGCCGCGAGGTTGAGCGGGACGAGGAGGGCCAGCTCGCGCCACCGGCGGCGGGTCGCGACCGAGCAGAGCGCCCAGGTCACGGCTCCGCTGGCGGAGGCCGAGAGCGCGGCGAGGAGGGTGACGGTGACCGGCACGGCCACCGGGTGGCGCCGTCGCCCCCACGCGACGAGCGCGGTGGCGAGCAGCCCGACGGCGGGGTCGCCGATCAGGAACCACGCCGCCCGCCCGACCACGACGTCCGCTGGCAGGCCTGAGGCGACCATCGTCCAGGCCGTGACCCCGACGACCAGTGAGGCCGCAACTCGCCAGGTCAGGCCCCAACGGGTCAACGGCGGCTGGACGGGTGGCGCACTCATGGTCCGACCCTAGGGGCACCCGCCACGCCCGGGCATCGGCCGAAGGTCGGGTCAGGGAGGACCCTGAGCTCGACCTTGGTCCACCCCTGAAAGCGCCCTTGGAACGATGTGCCGGCCCATCCGCGACCGGCAGAGTCGACGTCATGATCACCGTGGAGAACCTCACCAAGCGCTACGGCCGGTTCACGGCCGTCGATGACATCAGCTTCACCGTCCGGCCCGGGTCGGTCGTCGGCTTCCTCGGTCCGAATGGCGCCGGCAAGTCGACCGCGATGCGGATGATGACCGGACTGACCCCGCCCACCTCGGGTGGGGCAACGATCCTCGGCCAGACCTACCGCTCGATCCCCAACCCGGGCTCGCGGGTCGGGGTGATGCTCGACGCTGCCGCCCAGCACCCGGGTCGCACCGGCCGGGAGGTGCTGCGGCTCACCGGCATCCAGCTCGGTGTCCCGCGCAGCCGGGTCGAGGAGGTGCTCCACCTCGTCGGGCTCACGGACGACGAGGCCTCTCGCCGCGTCCGGAACTACTCCCTCGGCATGCGCCAGCGCCTCGGCCTGGCCTCGGCCCTCATGGGAGACCCGGAGGTCCTCATCCTCGACGAGCCGGCCAATGGCCTGGATCCGCAGGGCATCCACTGGATGCGCGGCCTCCTGCGTGGCTTCGCCGACCGTGGTGGCACGGTCCTGCTCTCCTCGCACCTGCTCCACGAGGTCCAGGTCATCGCCGACGAGCTCGTCATCATCGGCCGCGGCCGGCTCGTCGCCCAGGGCGCGAAGGAGGATCTCCTCGCCCGCGGCGGGGTGACTGCCCGCAGCCTCGACGACCGGGCCCTTGTCGCAGCGGCCGGCGCGAGCGGCGTCACGGCCACGGAGACCGCCGGCGGGGTCGTCCTCGACACCGACGCCGCAACGGTGGGCCGCCTCGCGCTCGAGGCCGGCGTCGTCCTCACTCACCTGACCTCCGGCGAGACCGCCGGGCTCGAGGAGATCTACCTCGCCCTCACGTCCGCCGACGACCGAGAAGGAGCAGCAGCATGAGCACCGTCACCACGACCTCGACCTCCCTCGAGACCGGAAGCCGGAATCGGGGCCCGGGCACGCGGCATACGGCGTCGCGTCCTGTGCCTTTCACCCGCCTGGTCCACGTCGAGCTCCGCAAGATCGTCGACACGCGCGCCGGTCTGTGGATGCTCATCGTCATCGCCGCGGTCGCCGCCCTCGCCGTCGGCGTCCTGCTCTTCACCGGGGCGCCCGAGGAGCTGACCTTCGGGACCTTCCTCGGCATCATCGGCCTCCCGCTCGTCCTGCTCCTGCCGATCCTCGGGATCATGGCGGCCACGAGCGAGTGGAGCCAGCGGACCGGGCTGCTCACCTTCACCCTGGAGCCGCGTCGCGGACGCGTCGTGGCGGCCAAGCTGGTGGCCGGCATCCTGCTCGGGCTGGTGCTCATCGCGGTGGCCATGGCGGCAGCCGCACTCGCCAACGTCATCGGCATGACGGCGCGCGACGGCGCCGGCTCCTGGGCCGTCCCGGCAGGCGTCGTCATCGGGCTGGTGACCGGTCTGACGATCTTCGTCCTCCAGGGCTTCGGCTTCGGGTTCCTCCTCCTCAACACGCCCGCCGCGATCGTCGCCTCCCTCGTGCTGTCGACGGCGTGGACGATCGCCTCGTCGATGAGCCAGCGGCTCAACGAGATCGCTGTCTGGCTCGACCTCAACCGGGTCGTCGAGCCGTTGTTCTCCGGTCGCATGGCGGGGAGCGACTGGGCGCACCTGGCGACGGGGGCCGGGTTCTGGGTGGTCCTCCCACTCGCCATCGGCACCTGGCGGGTGCTCACCCGCGAGATCAAGTAGGCCCGCCCGGCCGGGAAGTCCGGGACGGCGCAGGCGGAGCAGGGGCCGCCTGCGCCGTTCCGCGTCCCGGCGGGGGATGTGCCCTCACGACGGCGAGCCCCTACAGTGGCCAGCGTTGTCCGCGTGTCGGAGCAGCGACGAATCCGCTGCACACGGGGACGGGTCAGGATCACGCATGAGCACCGGACGCAAGCTCGTCATCGTCGAGTCGCCCGCCAAGGCCAGGACCATCGCCGGCTACCTCGGCAAGGACTGGCACGTCGAGGCCTCCGTCGGGCACATCCGTGACATCCCCACTCCCAGCGAGATGCCGGCCGAGGTCAAGCGCGGCCCGTTCGGGAAGTTCGGGGTCAACGTCGAGGACTCGTTCGCTCCCTACTACCTTGTCGACGCGGACAAGAAGAAGAAGGTCGCCGAGCTCAAGCGGGCCCTCAAGGACGCCGACGAGCTCTACCTCGCCACCGATGAGGACCGCGAGGGCGAGGCCATCGCCTGGCACCTGCGCGAGACCCTGCAGCCCAAGGTCCCGGTGCGCCGGATGGTCTTCCACGAGATCACCAAGGAAGCCATCCAGCGGGCGGCCCATGCCACCCGCGACATCGACATGCCGCTCGTCGACGCCCAGGAGACCCGCCGGATCCTCGACCGGCTCTACGGCTACGAGGTCTCGCCGGTCCTGTGGCGCAAGGTGCGGGCCGGCCTGTCCGCCGGCCGCGTCCAGTCGGTCGCGACCCGCCTGGTCGTCGAGCGCGAGCGGGAGCGGATGGCCTTCGTCGCGGCCAACTACTGGGACGTCGAGGGTGACTTCACACCCGCGGGCGAGGCGGACCTGTTCACCGCGCGCCTGACCTCGGTGGACGGGCAGCGGGTCGCCACCGGGCGTGACTTCGCCGACGACGGCACCCTGACCAACGCCAAGGCCGCCCACCTCGACCGGGCCCGCGCCGAGGGGATCGCTGCAGCAGTGCGCGCCGCCGACGTCAGCGTGGTCTCCGTGGCCGAGAAGCCGTACACCCGGCGCCCGAGCGCCCCCTTCACGACGAGCACGCTCCAGCAGGAGGCCTCTCGCAAGCTGCGCCTGTCGAGCAAGAACGCGATGCGGGTCGCCCAGCGGCTCTACGAGAACGGCTACATCACCTACATGCGGACCGACTCGACGACCCTGTCGGAGTCGGCGCTCACCGCGGCGCGGCAGCAGGCCCGGGACCTCTACGGCGCCGACTACGTGCCGGATGCGCCTCGCCGCTACGCCACCAAGGCCAAGGGTGCGCAGGAGGCGCACGAGGCGATCCGGCCTGCGGGTGACCGCTTCCGCACCCCTGCGCAGGTGGCCGGCGAGCTGCGCGGCGAGGATTTCGCCCTCTACGAGCTGATCTGGAAGCGGACCATCGCCTCCCAGATGGCCGATGCCAAGGGGTCGACGGCCACGGTCAAGCTCGGGGCCACCCTGGATCGCGAGGCGCCCGCCGACGAGGTGGAGTTCACCGCCAGCGGCACCGTCATCACCTTCCGCGGCTTCCTCGCCGCGTATGAAGAGGGTCGCGACGAGCTGCAGTCCAAGCGCAAGCGGGACATCGCCGAGGAGGAGCGCCGGCTGCCGATCCTCGGTGTCGGTGCCGCGCTGCGGGTCGTGCGCGCCGAGGCCGAGGGCCACGACACCTCCCCGCCGCCGCGCTACACCGAGGCCACCCTGGTCAAGGCGATGGAGGAGCTGCGGATCGGCCGTCCCTCGACGTATGCCGCGACCATCGGCACCATCCAGGACCGCGGCTACGTCTCCAACCGTGGCAACGCCCTCGTCCCCAGCTGGCTCGCCTTCGCGGTGACCCGCCTGCTCGAGGAGCACTTCACCCACCTCGTCGACTACGCCTTCACCGCGACGATGGAGGACGGGCTCGACGCGATCGCCGCCGGCGAGGACAACCGCGTCGAGTGGTTGAGCCGCTTCTACTTCGGCGCCGAGGGCGAGTCCGCCGCGGGCCTGCGCTCCCTCGTCGCCGACCTCGGGGAGATCGACGCCCGCGGCATCTCGACGATCGAGATCGGGGACGGGATCGTCGTGCGCGTGGGTCGCTACGGCCCCTACATCGAGGACACCCGCGGCGCGGTCCCCGCCGGAGTGGACCCCGCCACCGGAGAGGTGACGGGCGAGAACGCCGGTGACGGCACGGCATACGGGTCGGAGAGCAGCACGCCGCGGCGGGCGACCATCGGCGACGACATCGCCCCGGACGAGCTCACGCCGGAGAAGGCGCGCGAGATCCTCGCCGCGGCCGCCGACGACGGGCGCGTGCTCGGGCGCGACCCGCAGACCGGCCACGAGGTCGTGGCCAAGGCCGGGCGCTACGGTCCCTACGTCACCGAGGTCCTGCCCGAGGCGCCGGAGGGCGCCACCGGTCGCGGCAAGGCCAAGACCAAGCCGCGCACGGCGAGCCTGTTCAAGGACATGGACCTCGCGAGCATCGACCTCGACACCGCGTTGAAGCTGCTCTCGCTGCCCCGCGTCGTCGGCGCCGGCGAGGACGGCGAGGAGATCACCGCGCAGAACGGGCGCTACGGGCCCTACCTGAAGAAGGGCGTCGACTCGCGCTCGCTGGAGACCGAGGCCCAGCTGTTCTCGATCACGATCGAGGAGGCGCTGGCGATCTATGCCCAGCCCAAGCAGCGCGGTCGCGCCGCGGCGAAGCCGCCGATGGCCGAGTTCGGCGAGGACCCGGTGTCCGGCAAGAAGGTCACCATCAAGGACGGACGATTCGGCCCCTATGTCACCGACGGCGAGACCAACGTGACCGTGCCGCGCTCCGAGGACCCCGAGAAGATCACCGCCGAGCGGGCCTACGAGCTGCTCGCCGAGAAGCGGGCCAAGGGGCCGACGACGCGCAAGCGCGCCGCGAAGAAGACGACCGCCAAGAAGACGACCGCCAGGAAGGCGACGGCGAAGAAGACGACGGCCCGCAAGACCGCCGCGTCCGCGGCTCCGCGGGCGGCGAAGAAGGCGCCGTGAACCCCCTGACGATCGTCACGACCATGGTCCGGCGAGGCATGATCGCGCCGAACCTGCCGCACCGGACGATCGGGCAGCTCGCCTCGCTGGCGACCTGGGGCATGAGCCTGGTCGGTGAGGTCCGGCAGGCGGCCCTGGCCTCGCCGAACGCGGTCGCGGTCATCGACGAGGAGCGCGGTTCGTCGACCTATGCCGAGCTCCTCGGTCGCTCGATGCGGGCGGCAGTGGCGCTGCGAGAGCTGGGCGTTGGTCAGGACGAGCGAGTCGGCCTGCTCGCGCGCAACCACGTCGGCGCCGTGGAGGTCATGGTCGGTGCCTCTGCGCTCGGGGTCGACCTGGTCCTGGGCAACACCGGGCTCTCGGGGGAGCAGCTGGCACTCATCGCCGAGGAGCAGGGCATCAGCCTGCTCATCCACGACGACGAGTTCGCTTCTGTGGTGGGCGAACTGGGGGAGGGCGTGCGTGTGCTCAGTGAGAGCGCCTTCGCCGACCTGGTCGACGAGCAGCCCCTCGGGGCCGCGGTGGACCGTCCCGAGAGAGCGGGGCGCACGATCATCCTGACGTCGGGAACGACCGGCACGCCCAAGGGTGCGGCGCGCAGGACCCCGGGTGGGATCGGCCCGCTCATCTCGATCATCGAACGCATTCCCCTGCACGTCGGCGACACCGTCCTGGTGTCCGCGCCGGTCTTCCACACCTGGGGGTTCGCGGCGCTCCAGCTCTGCTTCGGGATGCGGGCGACGGTCGTGCTGCAGCGACGGTTCACACCGGGCGCGGCAGTCGAGGCGCTCGAATCCCATTCCTGCACAGGCATGTTCGCGGTTCCTGTCATGCTGCAGCGGATGCTGGAGCAGCTGCCCCCCGATCCTTCGGGACGGGATCGACGCGGGAGCCTGCGGGTCATCGCGACGTCGGGCTCGGCATACCCCTCGGGTTTCACCGCCCGCTTCATGGACGAGTACGGCGACGTCCTCTACAACCTCTACGGATCGACCGAGGCGTCCTGGGTGTGCATCGCGACGCCAGCCGACCTGCGCCGGCACCCGGACACGGCCGGCCGGCCCCCGCTGGGGACCGTGGTGCGGATCCTCGACGATGCCGGGGCCGAGGTGGCACCGGGGCAGGTGGGGCGCATCTTCTGCGGCAACGACATGGTCTTCGAGGGGTACACCGCAGGTGGGTCCAAGGAGTTCGTCGACGGGCTGCTCTCCACCGGTGACATGGGGCACGTGGTCGACGGGCTGCTCTTCATCGACGGCCGGGACGACGACATGGTGATCAGTGGCGGGGAGAACGTCTATCCCGCCGAGGTCGAGTCGCTGCTCGTCGCCCATCCGGCGGTGCGCGATGTGACGGTGGTCGGGGTGCCGGATCCTGACTTCGGGCAGCGGCTGGCGGCGTTCATCGCGCTCGAGGCCGGCGCCTCGCTGACCGCCGACGAGGTGCGCGAGCACGTGCGGGCCCACCGGGCGCGTCACTGCATCCCGAGGGAGGTCGTCTTCCTCGACGAGCTGCCCCGCAATGCGACCGGGAAGGTGCTCGCCCGCGAGCTGCGCGCCCGCTTCGACTCCTGACCCCGCCCGCCCTCCCCAGAGCCGGCCTGCTCGGCTTGACCCTCACGCGAGGTGAGGCGGCACGCTCATCGGCATGACCACGACGACGCACACTGGGCGCATGGAGTCCCTGACGGTCGGAGCGGTGGCGGAGCGCTTCGGGATTACCGTGCGCACCCTGCACCACTACGACGAGATCGGCCTGCTCGTGCCCGGCGACCGCACCCACGCCGGGTACCGCCTCTACACGGCCGACGACCTCATCCGGCTCGGCGCGATCGTCACCTACCGCCGGCTCGGGCTGCCGCTCACCGAGGTCAGGTCCGTGCTCGACGGTGACGCCGATGTCGTGGCCACGCTGACCCGCCAGAAGGAGGCGGTGCTCAGCCAGCTCGGCGAGCTCCACGGGCTCGTCGAGGCGATCGATCGACTGATGGAGGCAGAGATGAACGACCAACCCGCCACCGAGGCCGACCTCAAGGAGGTCTTCGGCGAGGGCTACTCCGAGGAGCACATGGCCGAGGCCGAGCAGCGGTGGGGCGACACCGACGCCTGGCGCCAGTCGCGCGCGCGGACGCAGCGCTTCACCAAGGACGACTGGCAGCAGGTCAAGCAGGAGGCCGAGGCCGTCAACGCCGCCTTTGTCGCCGCGCTCGAGGCCGGCCTGCCGGCGACGTCGGAGGCGGCGATGGACGCGGCCGAGCAGCACCGGCTCTCGATCCACGAGCGCTTCTACGACTGCTCGCACGAGTTCCACCGCAACCTCGGGGACATGTACGTCGCGGATCCCCGCTTCACCCAGACCTACGACGCGCTGACGCCCGGACTGGCCGCCTATGTCCGGGACGCGATCCACGCCAACGCCGACCGCCACTGCTGAACCCGGCGGAGTGTGCCCCGTGGTCGCCTTCCCGGGCGCCCCGAGGCAAACTCCCCGGCCGGGCCCACTCGTATGCCGTGGAGCCGGCGTCCCCAGGGCCGCTCACCACGCCTGCCCCCGTCACCCCGCTGGCCTAGATATCCCAGGGTCGTATCCGGTCAAGCGGCGGCGGGTTGGCGGTGTGCCCAGGCGGTGTGCTCGTTGTAGGGGGTGCGGTGTTTGAGGCAGCCGTGGAGGATGCCGACCCAGCGGTTGCCGAGGGCGCGGAGGGCTTGGTGGTGGGTGTCGCCGGTGCCGCGTCGTTGGTCGTACAGGGCGCGGGCGCCGGGGCTGGCTTGGAGGGAGCAGAAGGCCCACGCGTCGATCGCGTCATAGAGCCGCTGGTTGCGGGCGTGGCGGGCGAGGACGGCGCGTTTCTTGCCGGAGGCGATCGTCAGGGGTGAGGTCCCGGCGTAGTTCCTGCGAGACTTGGCGTCAGCGAAGCGTTCGGGGTCGTCCCCGAACTCGCCGAGCACCCGGGCGCCAAGGATGTCTCCCAGGCCTGGCAGCGACAGGATGATGTCGGCGTCCGGGTGCTGCTCAAAACTCGACTCCAGCTGGGTCTCCAGGGCCGCGAGCTGGGTGTTCAACGCGGTGATGATCCCGACTTGTGCGGTGACCACCGCGCTGTAGGCGGCGGCGACTGCGGCTGGGGCGTGGAGTTGCTCGGTCCGCAGGCCGGCCTGGATCTTGGCGGCGGCGGCCTCGAGGTTGCGTTGGCGTCCACCGGCGCGCAGCGCTGCCTTGACCTGGGAAAGGGTCAGGCGGGCCGCGGTGATCGGGTCCGGGGCTCGACCCAGGACGGCCAGGGCGTCCTGGTCGTGGAGGTCCTCGAACGCGATCAGTGCGGCGGGATAGAACTCCCGCAGCGCGTTCCGGAGCCGGTTGGTTTCCCGGCCTCGGGACCACACCAGCGCCTGCTGCGCGCGGGCCAATACCTTGACCGCGTGGACGTGGTCGGTGTCGCCGGCCACGACCCGGTGGTTGTGGGCGTCGGTGCGGACCAGGTCGGCCAACACTTTCGCGTCACCGGCGTCGGACTTCCCGCCGCCGACATGGTGCCGGTCGCGGTAGCGGGCCACGGCTTTGGGATTGATCGCGTATACGCGGTACCCCGCGGCGACCAGCGAGGCGACCCACAAGCCGTGGTCGGTCTCGATCCCGACCAGCACCTCCTGCGGGTCGGTTGCGTGGTCGGCGATCACCGCGTGGAACGCGCTGACCCCGGCCACGCCCTCAGGGAAACGACGCGTGAGCAGCTTCTTGCCCTGCTCGTTCATGACATGAATGTCGTGATGATCCTCAGCCCAGTCGTTCCCGACGAAAATCACCCCGATCACCTCCTCGACTCGCTGGCGAACCTCTTCGATGAGCCGAGACCGCCCACGGCAGCGACCTAATGGATCAGTGCTC
>JAIUOP010000023.1 GCA_020161815.1 Actinomycetota bacterium
AACCAGACCCGATACTCTTCACCTACGGAGTGCCTTCCGCTCAAGACTGCTTGTGACTTCGCAATCTCAAGTTTTCCTTGCCGGACAGGCACTTCCGTGCATTACCGCCCCGTGTCACCCCTCGACCAATGAAACGGCGAGGCTAGGAGGCGGCCACCGGCATACCGGCGGCGCGCCACCCCGCGAAGCCGCCCACGATCTGGGGCAGCCCCAGGTCGAGCCCGTCCCGCCCGGCGAGGGCGATCAGGCGGCGGTGCCCCTCCACACCGCCGGTTGAGAGGTATGCCGGGAGCTCGCCTTCCCGTGCGCGCTCGCTCCCCGTGCGGAGGTCGAGGATCGACGCGCGGCCATGGAGGGCCTCCTGGAAGGCGGCCCGTGCGGTGAGTTCGGGACAGGTCGTGGACCCCTCGGCGAACAGCGCGGTCTCGGCCAGGGCCAGGTCTGGGATCGACACGCGTCGCATCGTCGCATCCCAACCGGAGGTTATGCAACGGGTAATGCCACATTATGAGACTGCTCAATGGTGCCGAAGCACGCCCTCCATCGGCTCGTCCTCGTCCATGAGCAGGGTCACGATCGAGTCCCCTGTGCTCATCGCGTGGTCGGACCACAACAGCTCGATCCCGGCGGCGGCGAAGCGGTCCGGCGCGTCCTCGCCCATGTAGGCCGTCCCGCCCGTGCCGGAGAGGTAGGCCGTGCCACCGACCGCCCTGACCTGTTCGATGAGTCGGTCGACATTGGTGTGAGTCGGCGGCGCCGTGGTGAGGAGCGGCGTGGTGATCCCGAGCAGGTCGCGGACGGCCTCGATGAGCGCGATGTTCACCTCGTCGAGCCGTGACCCGTCGGCAGCCTGTATCCGGGCCAGGAGGTCGGCACCACGGGTGCGGAAGTGGCGTGCTCCCGTGTAGCGCCCGCGGATGGCGTCGACGAGCCGGGCCTGCCACCCGGGCTGCACGTCGATCGTGTTGATCGGCACGAGGGAGGGCTTGCCGACGAGCTGATGGGACACCCAGGTGTCCCGCATCTTCACGCGGCGCTGGTACCCGTGCTTCTGGAACTGGTCGTGGACGGCCAGGACGAAGGCGTCCGAGGTCGCCATCTTGAACCAGAAGCCCGAGTAGGGCAGCAGGTCGGGTTGGTGGATCGCGACCTTCATGGCCGCACCTGCCGCACGAGGGCGTACTGCTCGGCATACGCGACGCGGCGGACCTGGCCGACGGCCGAGGCGAGTTCCTTGATGCTGTTCATCGGGTGGGGCCCGCTCGGGTTCTCGGAGACGTATGCCGCGCAGGCGGCGGCCTTGGTGTCGGCCTGCGCCTCGGTGAGGGTCTCGAAGACGTTCCACCGCAGGTCGCTCGGGTAGAGGTTCACGTCGTAGACGGCGATGTCGTAGACGAAGACACTGGCCGGCACCCAGTGGTCGGGGGACATCGAGATCCGGCAGGCCCGCATGCCCGCCTCGTAGGCGGCGATGTGGTCCTGGTGCAGCGAGGGGAAGGGGAGGTAGATCTCCTCGGGCTGGTGCTCGGCAAGGTACTCGTCGAGGGCGGCGACGACCTCGGTCATCCGTGCCGGCAGGTGTCCGTCCGCGAAGTCCAGGATCGTGGAGTTGGCCACCCCGAGGATGCCCAGCGCCTGCTCGTGCTCGGCCCGGCGCCGCGGTCCGCTGTCGGTCAGGACGAGGACGCCGCTGTCGTCGGGGTGCTTGGCCAGCAGGCCGCCGCAGCCGAGGCTCTCGTCGTCCATGTGGGGGGCCACGACGAGTCGTCGCATGGCGCTCCTGCCTTCCTTCTGACGACAGCAGCCCCGACCGGCTGGTCGGGGCTGCTGCTTGGTGCGCCATCAGGGACTCGAACCCCGAACCCGCTGATTAAGAGTCAGCTGCTCTGCCAATTGAGCTAATGGCGCGCGAGGAAGGACACTAGCAAAGGAGCGGGCCGGGCGCGAAATCCGCATGACCCGGAGCGCAGGTGACTACGCTCCGGAGGCATGACCCGACGGGGCCGAGTGGCACTGACCGCATCGGAAGCATCAGACCCGGCTCCTGGAGGCACCACCCGCTGGAAGCGGTCGTGGCTCCCGGTGGCCTTGCTGCTGGCGCTGTTGTCGCTGGTCTTCAACGGGTACTTCCTCGGTCGAACAACCCCGAACTGGGACTTCTACAGCATCTACCTCAGCGGCCCCTACGCCTGGTGGTCCCTGGGTGGACCGTTCAACGCGCGGGGGTGGGTGCCATACGTGTTCAACGGGTATCCCGGCGCCTCGGCCTTCCAGAATGGCTCGTGGTTCCTGCCCATTGGCGCCGCCCAGGCCTTGGTGCCCTACACCACGAATGTGGCCGCCACCGTGCAGTGGCTGTTGGTGTGCTTCGGTGCGCTGGGAGCCTACCTCCTGGCACGCAGCCTGCCCCTGCCGCGCTCGATCTCCATGGTCGTGCTCACCGCCTACTTCTTCGCTCCCGGCTTCTTCGGTGGTGCGCAGATGGCGGACCAGGTCAGGGGCTGGAGCCTGCTCCCGTGGGTGGTCCTGGCCACCAGTCCGCGATGGCCCTGGGGCCGCTGGTATGCCGTCCCCGGCGCCGCCCTCCTTCTGTTCCAGTTCGCCGTCGGCGCCTACCCGGGCCAGTTGGTGGCGGCTGCTTACCTGATCCCGTGCGTCACCGTGGCCTGGTTGATGCAGGGGCGTGATCGTCCATGGTTGCGGGGACTGGTGACGTCCGCCCTCTCCGGGGCACTGCTCTCGGCGCTGAAGTTCGTCCCCGCCCTTCCTTTCCTCGGGGTGATCGGCAAGAGCAATGCCGAGCCCGGTTTCTCCTGGGACCTGCTCGCGGGCTTCTTCATCGACTACCGGGGGCTGAGCGCGCCCATCAATACCTCCTTCGTGTCCTCGTTCCTGCCATTGCTCGTCCTGTGTGCCATCCCCTTCGCCGGACGAGGCAGTGCGGCGACTCGAGTTGGCGTGGCGCTGTCGGTGCCATCCTTGGCGCTGGCCTTCCCCGGCTCACCGTTGGCACGCATGAACTGGCCCGGCGCCTCGCTGAGCCAGAACCACGTGTCCGACTTCCGGGCCTTCTGGTACCTGGGCCTGCTCATCCTTGGCGCTGCTGGGCTGGCGCGACTGCGTGACACGAACTCCCGCCGCACCCGCGTGTGGCTCACCACCGTCGTGACTCTCATGGCGATCGTCGTCACGGTATTCGCCCTGTGGCGGCCCGGTCGCTGGGCGACAGTCGGCGCGATTCTGAACATCGGATCGGCGCTGGTGCTCTTGCTCATCGCGTGGCTGGAGTCAGGGCATCGCAGGCGTGCACTCCCCATCCTGGCCCTGGTCGGTGCCACTGGGCTTGCGTGCGCCTCGGTGCAAGCTGGGTATCAGGTGCCGTGGAACGTTCCCCGTTCCGAGGTGGAGACGGCCGCTCTGGGTGCCTTGTCCACGGATCTGGTCGCCAGGGCCGCTCCAATGGTCGTCGAGCGTCGCCCGGAGCGTCGGCTCTCGCCAGGAGCGGACCTGATGGAGATGCTCACGCCGGACGGCGATGCTGCGGTCTTCGATCGCAGTTACGCAAGCTACGGCTACGTCAATCCACGCAACTATCCCTCGTTTGCCCGGCTTGCTGCGTCACGAGGGACAGTCGAGGGTCGCGCCCTCTACGACTCGTTCTACGGGGCGCCGTCCGGACTCCTCCCGGTCGGCCCGGGTTCGTCACTGAACCCTGAGGGGTTGCGGCCGCCATGCGCCGAGGAGGGTGTGTGCCCGGATTGGACCTTCCGATCGGTCAGGTACGCCCCGGGTGAGCTGAGCTTTGCCGTCGAGGTGCACCGTGAGGCCGCGGCGGTCGTCAATGAGTCCTACTTCCCGGGTTGGACGGCCAGGTCCTGTCCCAGCGGCGGGAGCAGCTGCGTTGACCTGGCTGTCACACGTGGACCTCTGGAAGCCCCGATGGTGTCCCTTCCCGAGGGTGCGCAGAACGTGACTTTTCGCTATGACCAGCCGCTGCGGACCCAGTCGCTGCTGATCGGCGGGGTCGGCCTGCTCATCGGCGCTTGGACGACCCTGGCTGCGGGTGCCCGCAGTTTCAGGCGTCGCGCGCTGCGGCTGTCCGCCTGAACCTCAGGCTGGCGGGGGCCTGCGCCGAGCGGCATACAGGCCCAGTCCGACCAAGAGGACGATCAGCCCTGCGCTGATGGCAAGCCACGTGTTGCGGCCAGGCCCCGATCCGGCGCCGTCAGTGCCTGTCGGCACATCCGCCGTCGGTGTCGGCGTGATGGAGGGGGCCGCTCTACTCGGGCTCGTCGACGAGGCCGGCGCGGCTGGCGCCGAGCTCGATGCGGCAGGCGGCGCGTTGACCGTGAACGTGGTCTGTCCGGCGATCGGGTGGGAGTCAGCGCTGACGATGCGGAAGACGAGCGTGCATGCGCCCCGTGCCCCGGGCCCGATCGGCTGGGTGACGGTGTTGCCGGCTGTCACCGCCGGCGGGAGGTCCAGGGCGGAGCCGTCGCAGGTCGTCACGACCTGGGTGAAGTCGGGCAACACGTCGGCGGTGAACGTGAGCACCACGTCGTCCGGAGCTACCGACAGGACTGAGCCGTCGACCGGGTCGACGGATTGCAGGTCCGAGTGACCGGAGGCGCTCCCGATGCCCAGCGCCATGAACAGGGCGGTCGCGAGGGCGAGGAGGCCACGACGACGGGCTGGGCTGGACGGTGACCGCATGCGCCCATCCTCTCAGGCCCTCGGTGACCCGCCCTGGGCGCGGGCAATCTCACCGTCAGGGTCCCAGGTTGCCCACGTCAGTGGGCGCAGCCTGAGCATCGGGCCTGCGGCGCGGAACTGGATCCGGTCGTCGGGGAGGCCGGCCGAGATGCGGTCCCACACGTCCTGGATCTCGGCATCGCTCAGACCGCTGGCGGCGGCCCAGTGCGGGGAGAACCAGTCGAGGTCCTTCCCGGTGAGTCGCGCGGCTGCCGTCCCTTGACGGACCTTGCGAGCCACCTGTGCCGGACTGCGGTACTGCGCGTGCGCTATGGCGAGGCCAACGCTTTCGCCCCCCACGCGCGCTGCCGCGTGATTGCCCGGCCCCACCCACGCCAAGGGGTGTGAGCGCAATGCCACCTTCCCCGGAAAGGAGGAGGTGCAGTCCAGCATGAAGTCGGCCACCGAGAGGTCTGCGGGCGCCGCGACGACGGGGACCATGTGGTGGAAACTGGCATGCACCACGCCTGCGGACCTCTCGAGCCGCAGGCGTTCCGCAACGGAACCCTCTGGGGCGAACCAGAATTCGTCGGCGTCGAAGGGAACGATCCAGTCGGCTCCGGCGCGCCACGCGCAGTGAGCCAGCCACGTCATCTTCTGAGATTGGATGTGGGCGGGCTCCTCGTCGAGGGCAACGTGGACCCGAGCGTCAGCGGCCGCCCACTCGAGCAGATGCTCACGCGTGCCGTCGGTGGACCGGTTGTCGGCAATCAGGACGTGCGCGATCCCTTGGTCGAAGAGGTGCTTGACGGCCGCCTCGAGCACGTCCTTCTCGTCGCGCACAACGCTGACCCCCCAGACCTCACCCATCGTTCGGCGTCGCCGGGGCAGGGTGGGCAGGGTCATCCGTTTGATGGCGCGGACCTGTGCCGTCCAGTTGCTCAGGCCGCCCATGGATCGTAGGAACCACGCGGCCTGTCCAACTTCCGAGCGAGCCTTCATGCGGCAGCCGTTCTTCTTGTGGCCTCACGCCGATCGATCCAGCTCTTGAGCTTGCGCTGGGTCGGACGCTCCACCAGATGGTGCAGGCCAATGGCCGCAACGGTGCACAAGATCAAGGCAGTCATCGAACCCGCCACGCGTCCCACCATGCCGCCGGGGGCCAGGGCCCACAGCCCACGGCCGTTGAGAAGGATCAACTCGTGGACCAGATAGAAGCAGAACGAGATCTGACCGCCGTAGACCAACCATCGATGGCGCAGCAGTCCTCCGTGACGGGCGAGGTCTGCGGTCGCCGCCGCCCAGATCACGCCGGCGAAGGCGATGGCGAAAGCGAGCCCCGTCAGCGACTGTGGGTGGATGTGCCCCTTGGTGAACCACCACACCACCCCGACGGCCAGTGTCGGCACCCAGATCGGGAGGCGGGGCAACTGGCCGCGGGTGGCGAGTGTGGCGAGGACGATGCCGATCGCGAATTCCCCGGAACGAACCAGGGGGTTGGTGAACGCGTAGATGTCCAGGCCGTGGGCGACCATGACCATGGCCGTCACGGCCATGGTCGAGGACCAGAGGAGCAGGACCGTGGCCACGATGCGGGTGCGGCGATGACCCGTCCAGCGCAGGATGAACGGTGTCAAGAGGTAGAAGAACGCCTCGCAGCTCAGCGACCAGCTGACCGCATTCAAGCCGAAGGCGATGTCCCACTGCGGAAACCAGGACTGGACGAGCATCACGTTCGCGAGCACGGCTGGCTTGGTCACCGGATGGGCGAGCACCGGAACAGCCAGCGCGACGAGCAGCATGACGAAGTGGCTCGGATAGACCCGTGCGAAGCGCCGCCACCAGAAGGTCGAGGGAGCGGTCGAGTGGCTGGTTGACCAGGTCAGCACGAACCCTGAGAGGACGAAGAAGAAGGCGACGCCCACGTATCCGTGAAGGAAGGTGATGCCTCCGACGCCCATGCTGGTGTCACGGTTGAGGTGGTACATGAACACGACCAGGGCGGCGAAGGCGCGCAGGCTGGTCAGCCGAGGCAGGTCGCCACCAGGGCGGACGGGAGCGCCGGACACGTGCGGACCCTACCTGAGAGTTCGGTCACGATGGTGATGAGGGCTCGCTCGGGCGACCGTCCGCTTCAGTCGTGTGCTTCGCCAGGTGGGTACTCCACGGACGACCGACCGAGCCCGTGGACCCGAGTGCAGGTGTCAGGCAACATGAGGGATGCGCTGCTCATGTGCCCTTGACTCTTCTATGCTCCGGTTCAGGACACTGACCACCACACGAGGACGGATTTGGTGACGAGCTACGCCGCCGGCGGCGTCGAGGCCGCCACGAGGCCGGCGATCATCCAGCGCGCCGCTGCTCTCCTCCTGCTTGGTGCGGCTACGGCTGCGTTGCTCCTTACGGTCGTGACACCGGACGCATCAACACGGGTGGCAATTGGTCTCGTCGCGGCATCGATCATCGCCTCAAAGATCGTGTTGTCACGTGTACTGAGGCAGCCAGGGCATTTAGGCATAGCCGTCGTGGGCGCAACGTCGCTAATAGGCGCTGTGTGGTGGCAGAGGGGAGTGCAGTACTGGTCCACGTGGGACCCGCAAGTTGTTTGGCTACTAGCTGCGAAGTACAGCTCCAGCCTTGAGTCTGATGACACGCTATATCTATCCGTGTACCCCGCGATGCGCGTCCTCTTCTCTTTCACTCGTGGAGTAGTACGCATCACTGAATTAACAGGTGTGGCTCCTGCCACGGTCATCCTGGCAATGGGTGTTCTATCGAGTGTCTTAACGGTGCTCGGCGTAATGCTTACGCTGCGCACTTCAGGAGCTTCGCAACTAACGGTTCTCATCGCAATGCTCGCCGTGGTGGTTGTGGTCGGCCTCGCACCCCACATGGGTTTGCTCTACACCGACATGCTCACGGTTTGGGTCCCGCCGTGGGTTGTCTTCATTCTTCTTCACTCGCTCCGGACCCCAAGTTTCCAGCGACGAGTCATCTGGCTAGGCGGAGCAGCTGTGCTGATTGGGGCCGGGTGGGCCATTAAGACGACGCCAGTCGTACTTCTGGCAGGTAGTTCACTGACGATCCTCTTCGCCGATTCGCTCGGAACACTGGTTCGCAGGCTGGCCGTAGCCCTAGGAGTCTGCTTGATGGCCCTCGGGGTAAGCACGAGTATCACCTTCCTGGCGACCCGGACGCTGCCCCACGGGATCGACAAGGGCGTCGAGGCGCAGGCCCTCACGTACGTTGCTGCCGGACTCAAGACGCAGGAGCAGCAGTATGCCCTTCCGTGTTTCGGGTGCTTTGACGCTGAGGTCTCTAAGCGGTCATACGGCTATCCGGGGCCAGTGCAGAACAGGCGCGCGCTTCGCGACATCAAGAACCATTTGGCGAGCTCAACGTTTGGTGACATCGCACTTTTCGAATTGAAGAAGTTTACGCAAACGTGGGGCGACGGAATGTTCTTCGCGTGGCTAGAAGGCGAGGACATGAAGAGCCCCACGATCCGTGAGAGTTCGTTGGGCTCCTTTCCGCGCATTCTGGGTTCGCCGAGCGGCTCATGGGCCCCGCTTCGCGTCGTGGTCAACCAAGGTGTTTGGTTGGCGTTACTAACAACCGCAGGATGGAAGCTTCTAAGGCGGAAGCCTGATCACCTCTTAATCTTCGTGTCTGGCACCCTGATGGGCGCCATACTCTTCACGCTCATCTTCCAAGGTCGTGGGCGTTATGCTTTTGTTTTTTCCCCATTGCTTATTTTGGCAGCACTTGCGCCCCGCTCCAGTGGTGAGTCAATTGACTGTCGCCGGCACTCGTGAACATTCTGGTAACCATTGGGTTCAGACAGACGTGGCAGCTGGGCGATGCGACGTGCGGCGCGAATTAAGCCGCCCCCGTTCTATTTCCCAAGATCGCATGAGGGCCTCGTGCAACCTCTAAACATCGCCAAAGAGATCAAGCACGCAGCGTTGATCAGGCGTAGACGTCTTGGCGACCAGATGGAGTCGATGAGGATTTCTACGATCGACAAAGTGCATCCGCTCCTGCGGCGCCTCAGGGGCCCTTTCGAGTATCGGAGTGACCGATACCAAGGAGTGTTCCCGGGTCTCGTCTCGTCGGAGCCAACGGCGGGAGACCTGTCCAAGAAGGTGTTCTCGTTCTGGACTGGAGACAACGCATTGACGCCAAACCGGGAGCGGTCCCTCGCGCGTCTGAGAGAGGTGCTGGGTCTTCGCCACGTGCTCGTCACAGCGTACGACTTGGACGAATGGGTTCTTGAAGCCCATCCGCTTCACCCTGCCTATGAGTATCTGAGCCTGGTCCACCGCTCAGATTACTTGCGGGCCTACTTCGCGCATCATTACGGCGGGGGCTATGTCGACCTCAAGGCCCCGACGATGCCGTGGGTGACGGCTTTCGAACGCATTGCTCGAGACGATGAGGCGTGGTTCGCGAGTGATCGGCTGCACAGCGTCGCGTGGGTTGCCCAGTTGGGCGGCAGCTTGGGGAGGGACCTCAGGCGGCACTACCACTTGGTTGCTGCGAACACCGCCTTCGCGGCGCGTCCGCACAGCCCGTTCACTGCCGAGTGGCTTCATGAGGTCGAGGCCCGGCTCGATCAGGGACTTGAGGCCGTTCGCCGATCCCCCGGTGGCATCCGGGGTGAAGGACCTGGCTACCCCTTTGCCTGGAATGAGTTGCTCAATGACATTCATCACCCGCTTTGCCTGAAGTACCACGCCCACATTAGGTACGACGATGCCTACTTGCTCAGTCGTGAAGAGTACCTATGAGCGGGCTCCGGGTCCTTTCCCGGAGCCCGCTCGGCTGGGGTGAGTGACGGGGCTCGAACCCGCGACATCCTGGACCACAACCAGGTGCTCTACCAGCTGAGCTACACCCACCAAGGTGACTGCACGGCATACACGATCTCAGGGATCCCACGCCCGGGCAGCGGCGACCATCGTACCTGCTACCCCGGGGTGCCCCCGACCACGTGCCGGGCGGCGATCGTGCGGAGCTCGTCGGAACTGCGCCCGGGGGGCTCGGTGAAGACCGCCTCGCGGTAGTAGCGAAGCTCGGCGATCGACTCACGGATGTCGGCGAGCGCGCGATGACCGCCGGACTTCACCGGTGCCGCGAAGAAAGCGCGGGGGAACCAGCGGCGGGAGAGTTCCTTGATGGAGCTGACGTCGATGATCCGATAGTGCAGGTGGCCCTCCAGGTCGGGCATGTCCCGGGCCAGGAAGCCGCGATCCGTCGCGACGGTGTTGCCGCCGAGCGGTGCCTTGCCGGGTTCGGGCACCCACCGGCGCACGTAGGCCAGCACCTGTGCCTCGGCTTCGGCGAGGGTCACGCCGGAGGCAAGCTCGTCCATCAACCCGGACGTCGTGTGCATGTCGCGCACGAAATCCCCCATCTGCGCCAGGGCGGCATCACTGGGCCGGATGACGACGTCGACCCCGTCGCCGAGCTGGTTCAGGTCGAAGTCGGTGACCAGGGCAGCCACCTCGACGAGGGCGTCGGTGGCGAGGGAGAGTCCGGTCATCTCGCAGTCGATCCAGACGATGCGGTCGGTCTGGGCGCGATCGGGAGGCGACGAGGACATGCCGCAACTCTAGGGGTCAGCTCCCGCTAGGTTGTCTCACCATGACGACGTCCACCCCGGGGTCCCATCGGCGCCGCAGCTCGCGCACCCTCCTGCGCACGTGGGTGCTCGGCGGTGTCGCGGTCCTCGGGCTGCTCCTGGCGGCCTTGGTGATGACGGCCTACTTCCGCGCCGCCTTCGGGGTCCAAGCGGCGCTGCTCGCGCTCCTGGTCGCCCTCATCCCGCTGACGATCGTCATCCCCACCTTCCTGTGGCTGGACCGCTTCGAGTCCGAGCCGGTGCGCTACCTCATCACCGCGTTCCTCTGGGGCGCCGTGGTCGCCGCAATCGTCGCCGCGACGGTGAACACCTCGGCGGTCGCGGTGCTCCAGGCCAGTCTCTCCCGCAGTGATGCGACCCTGCTGACCGCGGTCCTGGTGGCTCCCGTGGTGGAGGAGGCCGCCAAGGGTGTCTTCGTGCTGCTCACCTGGTGGTTCGCCCGCCGGGAGTTCGACGGCCCGATCGACGGCATGGTGTATGCCGGGGTGGCGGCCGCAGGGTTCGCCTTCACCGAGAACATCCAGTACCTCGCCGAGGCCTGGACCACCGGAGGGCGCGACCTGTTCACGGCCACGTTCATCGCACGCGGCCTGATGTCCCCCTTCGCCCACCCGATGTTCACGGTTCTGACCGGCATCGGGGTTGGGGTGGCCGCCCACGCCCGGTCCCGTGGCACGAAGGTGCTCGCCCCGGTGGTCGGCTACCTGCTTGCCGTGCTGAGCCACGCCCTCTGGAACCTTGCGGCGACGACCAGTGGGGAGGGCATGCTGGCGGTCTACCTCGTCGTCGAGATGCCGATCTTCGCCGCGTGGGTCGTCCTCGTGGTGTGGGCGCGTCGCCGCGAGGGCCGACTCATCGGCACCTTCCTCAGGCCGTATGCCGACGCCGGGTGGCTCTCTCCGGCCGAGGTGGCCATGCTCTCGTCGATGCCTCGGCGCCGCGAGGCCCGCGCCTGGGCCCGCGCGAACGGCGGGCGCGCCGGACTTGGGTCGATGCGCGCCTTCCAGGACACCGCGAGCGACCTCGCCCTGCTCCGGCGCCGGATGGTCGTGAGCTCGCCCGATCCGGAGAACTCCCTCGACGAGAGGCGACTCCTGGAGACGCTGGTCTCGCATCGTCGGCGCTTCGTCGGGACCTCCCTGGGATGAGCGCCACGCGCCAGCTCGCCCAGCGCCTGGGCCCGCAGCTGCGTCAGCTCCGGCGCAGCCTGCACGCGGAACCCGAGGTCGGCCTCCACAACCCTCGAACCCAAGCCCGCATCCTCGGTGAGCTCGAGGGGCTCGACCTGGACATCACCACCGGCACTGCGCTCAGTTCGGTGGTGGCGGTGTTGAGGGGCCGAGCCCCGTCGGCCGGCCCGCACCGCCCGGTGGTGCTGCTTCGCGCCGACACCGACGCCCTTCCGGTCACCGAGGAGACGGAGGAAGCGTGGCGATCGACCGTCGAGGGCGTCATGCACGCCTGCGGCCACGATCTCCACGTGGCCGCACTCGTGGGCGCGGCGCGCGTCCTCCACGCCCTCCGGGACGAGTTGGCCGGCGACGTCATCTTCATGTTCCAACCCGGGGAGGAAGGGCCCGGGGGTGCCGCTCTCATGGTCGAGGAAGGACTCCTGGAGGCGGCCGGGAGACCGGTCGACGCGGCATACGCCCTGCACGTCATCGCTGCCGAGGAGCCCCACGGTGTGTGGTACGGCCGGCCCGGGGCCACGATGGCCGCCGCCGACGAGGTGCTCGTCACCGTCCGAGGACGCGGAGGCCACGGATCGGCGCCGCACCGCACGCTCGATCCCGTGCCCGTCGCCTGCGAGATCGTGCTGGCCCTGCAGACGATGGTGACGCGGCGGTTCGATGTCTTCGACCCCGTCGTCGTCACGGTCGGCCAGATCACGGCGGGGACCAGGGCGAATGTCATCGCAGACACCGCGGTGATCGAAGCGACCGTGCGGACCTTCTCCGACGCGGCGCGCGAGGCGGTGCTCGCCGACCTGCGCCGGGTGGCAGAAGGCGTGGCTGGGGCGCACGGCCTGGTGGCGACCGTCGAGACCGCGGTCGGGTATCCAGTGACGATCAACGACCCCGGTGAGTTCGACTTCGCCAAGGGTGTCCTCGTCGACCTGTTCGGTGCCGAGCGGTGGGCGGACATGGCCTTCCCCGAGGCCGGTTCGGAAGACATGTCCGTCGTTCTCCGGGAGGTGCCCGGGGCGTATCTGTACGTTTCGGCGACCCCGGTCGGGATGGACCCCGAGGCCGTCGACGACAACCATTCGCCGCGCGCCCTCTTCGACGACGCGATCGTGCCCGACATGGCTCAGGCGCTGGCCGAGCTCGCCCTGCGCCGCTGCCTTGGCGTGGCCACAGGGACACGCGCCTAGACTGGTGGGCCGCCTGCCCCCGTAGCTCAGCTGGATAGAGCAAGAGCCTTCTAATCTCTAGGTCGTAGGTTCGAGTCCTACCGGGGGCGCCGTGCCGGTCGCCCGATCAGGAGTTGCCCATGAACCCCGCGCCCTCCGTGGCAGGAAGCCGCGATGAGCGCATCCGACGCGCCGGGCTGTACCGGGTGATCTTCCCCCCGGCCGCCCGGCGCTCACTCGTCATCGCGCTCATCGGGTCGATCATCGTCTCGGGGATCGAGATGGCCTCCGTCCTGCTCCTCGTGCCCCTCATGGAGCTGATCTCCGGGCAGGCGCAGACCCCGACCTTGACCACGGTGCGCTCGTGGCTGGGCAACCCGTCGGACAACGCCCTCGTCTACTGGCTCGCCGGACTGGTCCTGGGCGGATTCCTGCTCAAGGACGTGTTCACCATCGTCTACCGCTGGTGGATGTTCTCCTTCGTCAACCGGCAGCACGTGGCGACGAGCACCCACATCTTCGAGTACTTCCTGCACGCCCCCTTCGAGCTGCACCAGCGGCGCAGCGTGGGCGACCTGCTCCGATCCGTCGGTGACGCGGTCACCCAGTTCTATGGGCGCACCGTGGCCGGCTACCTCAGCATCATCTCCGAGCTGGTCACGCTCGTGGCCATCCTCGGCGCGCTCCTCGTGGTCCGCCCGATGGAGACCCTCCTGCTCGCCGTCTATTTCGGCGTCGTCGGCGTCGTCCTCAGCCGGGCCATCCGTCCTCGAGCCGAGCGTGCGGGCCAGGCCCAGTTCGCCGGGGGCCTGGCGGCCTATGAAGCGCTGATCAACGGGCTCGGAGGCATCGCCGAGACCAAGATCAGGCACTCACAACCGTTCTTTCTCGAGCGTTTTCACCGGGCTGCCACGCGCAATGCGGAAGCCAACCGCGCGCAGTCGATGTTCGGCGAACTGCCCAAGTACGTCTTCGAGATCTTCCTCGTCCTCGCCCTCGCCCTCGTGATCGTGGTGGCCCAGGCCTCGGGGTCGGTCAGCGCAGTGTTCCCCACACTTGCCCTGTTCGCGGCCGGCGCCTTCCGGGTGCTTCCCTCCCTCACCCGCTTGACCTCCAGCGTGGCCATGGTCCGCGCCGGGGAACCCGCCCGCAAGGCCCTTCTCGACGAACTCGCCTCGGAGGCCGAGGGCCTGGACCGGCGTCGTCCGCCGCGTGCGGGTCGCGTTGCCTTCGAGGCCTCGCTCGAGGTGCGGGACCTGTGGTTCAGGTACCCCGGCGGGGAACGGGACGTGCTCAGGGGCGTGGACCTCACGGTCACGCCCGGATCGAGTGTCGCCCTCGTCGGAGGCAGTGGTGCGGGCAAGACCACCCTGGCGAACATCCTGCTCGGCCTGCAGGAGCCGACCGCCGGCCAGGTGCTCGTCGACGGCAACGACATCGCCAACGACCTGGACCTGTGGCAGAACGGCTTGGCCTTCGTCCCTCAGGACGTCTTTCACATGAATGCCTCGCTGGCCCAGAACATCGCCTTCGACGCCGACCCGGACGGCATCGATCCGGAGCGCCTGGACCTCGCTGTCGCCCGCGCGCAGCTCACCGACCTGGTCAATGACCTGCCCCGTGGCCTGGACACCGAGATCGGCGACCGGGGGACGCGGCTGTCCGGTGGCCAGCGGCAGCGTGTCGGCATCGCGCGCGCTCTCTACCGCGACCCGCAGGTCCTGATCCTCGACGAGGCGACCTCGGCACTGGACAACGAGACGGAGCGACGCATCACCGAGACGGTCCACGCCCTCAAGGGCCAGGTCACCCTGATCGTGATCGCCCACCGCCTCTCGACGGTGCGGGACAGCGACGAGATCTTCTTCCTTGAAGAGGGCAGGGTGGCGGCCCGAGGAGCCTTTGCTGACTTGCTCCACGAGAGCTCATCATTCGCCCGCCTGGTTCAGCTGGGGTCCCTCTCCGCGGAGTCCCCACAGTCGAACGATCCAAAGCCGGTATGAACCATGAGCCACCGCGTAGGGATCTACACACCATCCCTGAGCCTCGGAGGAGGCGGGGAGAAACATGCGCTCGCTCTCGGTGCAGCCCTGAGCCGGAGGGCTGAAGTTACGTTCTATTCACGATCGTCTGTCGACCTGGAGCACTGGGGCCGATATTTCCACTTGGACCTTGCCGGCTGCCGGGTCGTGCAGCTCCCCGGCCCTGACATCCCCATGAGAGCGACACTGCGACTGGGCATGGCCAAAGAGAGGTATTGGGCAGCCCGGGATCGGCGCGACTACCTATTCCTCAAGGCCCAACGGCCAGACGTGTTCATCAACTTTGCCTACGAATCCCTGATGCCCTCCCCGGTTTCACGAGCAGGGTATGTGTGCATGTTCCCGCCAGCCCTGACAAGGAAGGTTGGGTTGCGACAGGCATCTGAACGACTGGCGCGACACATGGGGTTGCCTTCAGGCTCAGAAGCTGTCAGGTCCTACCCGCGGATCTTCGCCAACTCCGCCTTCACAGGTCGCTGGGTCAATCGGCTGTGGGGGAGACCCGTCGACGGATACCTGCATCCACCCTGCGACGACTTCCTCGACCATGAAGTGGAGAAGGAAAGGAGGATCCTCTCAGTGGGACGCTTCTTCCCATGGTCCAGCGAACCCCATCACCACAAGCGTCACGACGTCATGATCGAGGCCTTCCGTCACATGGACGACCTCCACAGTCAAGGCTGGGAACTTGAGCTGATTGGAACAGTTGCGCCAGTGCCCCAGCACCAAGCCTGGGTGGAACACCTTCAAGATCTGGCGGGTGGGGCGCCGGTCCGCATTCGCACGGATGTCTCCCATCGTGAGCTTCGGCTCGCTGTCGCGCAGGCGTCCCTGTATTGGCATGCAACTGGATTTGGAACCGACGCCGAGATCCATCCGGTGTCTCAGGAGCACTTTGGTATTGCGGTTGTCGAGGCCATGGGTGCCGGCGCAGTCCCGATCGTGCACGGCAGCGGCGGACCAGCTGAGATTGTCCAGAGCGGCCGGGACGGCTACCACTGGAGCACGCCTGACCAACTCATCGAGCGAAGCCGCGCCGTAGTGCGGAATCCGCAACTCAGAGGCCAGATCGCCCAAGCGGCTCGACGGCGCTACCTCGACTTCTCGCCCGCCGCCTTTGCGGCTGAGGCCGAGGCACTGCTGGACAGCATCCTCGAGGTTCCGGCATGAAGCTCCGGGAGGAAGTGGCGCAGACGGCATGGTTCGTCAAGGAGCAGGGCCGGCTCGACGTGCTGCGCAAGCGTCGCCTGGTCCGCCGAGGACTCCACCTCCCGGTCCTGCCGCGCCGCCGCCGAACTCCAGGAGAGATCTGGGCCGTGACGATGGTCCGGGACGAACTGGACGTCCTCGGCGCCACCATCGCTCACCTGTTCGCCCAGGGGGTCGACCACGTCCTGGTCTCCGACAACCTCTCGACGGACGGCACGCGCGAGCTCCTGGCCGAGCTCGCCTCGCGGAACTCCCAGCTGCACCTCGCCGTCGACGACGAGCCGGCCTACCACCAGGCGGAGAAGATGACCCGGTTGGCCGCCGCAGCGACGCGTGCCGGGGCGGACTGGATCGTCCCCTTCGACGCGGACGAGTTCTGGTTCGCGCCGGGTGGATCGCTCGCCGACCACCTGCGCACGCTGGCGCGTGAGCGCCCGGACGTCGGCATCGTCCGAGCTGCCTTCCACAACATGCTCCCGGTCGGGCCATGGCCCGGTCCGATGCGAATGGATGCCTCGCCCGTCGTGCCCGGCAAGGTGGCGATCAGGTCCCACCCGCTGGCCACGCTGAGCGTCGGCAATCACGGAGCGTCACGCGTGGGTGCCATGGCCGACGGGCTCAAGGTGGCCCACGCGGCATACCGCTCACTCGGGCAGCTGACGCGCAAGCTGCGCCAAGGAACCGACGCCGTGATGCGCACCGACCCTCGGTCCGGGATGGCGCGACACTGGCGGGCCGGCGCGGCCCTGTCCGACGCAGACCTGCGCGAGGTGTGGACCAGGATCACCTCCGGAGAGAGCGACGACCGGATCAACTTCCGATTCGGCGGGCCCACCGTGACAGTGGACCCATGGGCGTGGACCCTATGGGACCCGGACCGGGTGCTCCCCGACGCGCCGGCGCATTCCATGTACGCCGACGAGTGAGGCCACGGGGCCCGACACCGCCTCAGGGAGATTTCACCGGGCGGACACTAGGCTGGCCGGGTGGCAGCCTTGGGCACTGACGAGCACCTCCTCGTGGAGGCGGTCTCCGACCTGCGTGCGGCCGTCGACGAGAGCGCATTGCCCTTCGAGGTCCCCGGCCGGGACGAGGCGCTGGCCGCTCGCCGCGACCTGCTCCAGCAGCTCGACGACTACGTCCTGCCCCGGCTGCGCTCCCTCGACGCGCCCCTGCTCGCCGTCGTCGGCGGCTCCACCGGCGCCGGCAAGTCGACCCTGGTGAACTCATTGGTGGGCGCGCAGGTCTCTCGCTCGGGTGTCATCCGCCCCACCACGACCCGACCGGTGCTCGTCCACCACCCGGACGACGAGCACTGGTTCGCGGACGCCCGGATCCTGCCCGGCCTGGCTCGCGTGACGGGAGCCGAGAGCGACGAGGCGCAGCCGGGGACGGTGCGCCTGGCGCGTTCGACCGCCCTGCCGGCCGGCATGGCCCTGCTCGACGCGCCCGACATCGACTCCGTCGTGCAAGCCAACCGCGAGCTCGCCGGCCAGCTCCTCTCCGCCGCCGACCTGTGGCTCTTCGTCACCACGGCCGCGCGCTACGCCGACGCGGTGCCCTGGGACCTGCTGCGCACCGCCGCCGACCGTGGCACCGCCGTGGCGATCATCCTCGACCGGGTCCCCCCGGAGGCCACCGACGAGATCCGGCCGCACCTGGTGGCGATGCTGCGTGAGCAGGGTCTGGCCACGGCGCCGGTCTTCGCCATCCCGGAGGTCCAGCTCACCCAGGCCGGACTTCTGCCCGAGGAGGCCATGGCCCGGCTCAAGGGCTGGCTGCACGCCCTCGCCAGCGACTCCCGGGCCCGCACGGTCGTCGTCAGCCAGACCCTCAAGGGCGCCATCGGGTCCCTCGAGGGCCGCACCGCCGACCTCGCCGAGGCCGCGCAGGCCCAGAGCATCGCCCGCCGTGACCTCTTGGCGGCCGTCAACGAGCAGTTCGCTCGCGCCCACGCCGAGGTCAAGGCCGGCATGACCGACGGCACACTGCTCCGGGGCGAGGTGCTCGCGCGCTGGCAGGAGTTCGTCGGCACGGGCGAGTTCTTCCGCCAGGTCGAGTCCACGATCGGACGCTGGCGGGACCGCCTCACGGCGGCGGTCAAGGGCGCCCCGCCCTCGGCCACCCTCGGCGAGGCCCTCCAGAGCGGCGTGGCGGCACTCGTGACCGCTCATGGTGAGTCCGCCATCACCGAGACCATCCGCGACCTCCGCCGCGCGGACGGCGGCCAGACCGTGCTCGCCGCCCACCCGGACCTGGCCCAGGGGTCGTCGGGCTTCCGCGAGTCGGTCGACCGCCTCGTGCGTGACTGGCAGGGCGAGATCTTCGACATGGTCCGCACCGAGGGCGGCAACCGACGCACCAACGCCCGCGTCGCGGCATACGGAGTGAACGGGATCGGGCTCTTCCTCATGCTCGTGACCTTCGCCCACACCGGAGGCCTCTCGGGGGCCGAGGTCGGCATCGCCGGTGGCACCTCCGTGCTCGCGCAGCGGGTCCTCGAGGCGATCTTCGGGGACCAGGCCGTCCGCGAAATGGCCACCCGGGCGCGCCGCTCCCTTCTCGAGCGGGTCGATTCCCTGTATGCCGTGGAGCGCGGGCGCTTCCTCGCCGCCATCGAGGGGCTGGGCAATGTCGACGGCCAGGCGGCCCGCCTCGACGCGGCCGCCCGCGCGCTCGCCGGGGCGCGCGGATGAGCCCGATCCGACCCGGTCGGGCCGTCGTGCCCGCCGTCTCGGCCGAGGCGCTGCGGGAGGCGTCGGCGGCGCTGCGCGAGGCGGTGCGCGCGGGGGATGCCCAGCTGCCGGCCGGACCGTCGTCCTCGGCCGCCGCCGTCGTGACCAAGGTCCACGAGCGCACCTCCCTCGTCGGCGGCCACACCGTCGTGGCCCTGGCCGGCGCCACTGGCAGCGGCAAGTCGAGCCTGTTCAACCGCCTCGTCGGCACTCAGGTGGCCACCGTCGGGGCCCGCCGACCCACGACCAGCACGCCCACCGCCGCGGTCTGGGGGGAGGAGCCCGCCGGCGAGCTGCTCGACTGGCTCGACGTCTCCTCGCGGCACCACGTCGCCACCGGGGATCGTCAAGCGACGGGCGGCCCGGTCGGCTCCCTGGACGGGCTGGTCCTGCTCGACCTGCCGGACTTCGACTCCCGTGAGGGTGCCAACCGGGAGGAGGCCGAGCGCGTCCTCGCACTGGTCGACCTGTTCGTGTGGGTCACCGACCCGCAGAAGTATGCCGATGCACGCCTGCACGACGACTACGTCGCGGCCCTGTCCGGGCACGGGGCCGTGATGCTCGTGGTGCTCAACCAGGTCGACCGGTTGAGCCCGAGCGAGCGGGAGCAGTGCGTCCTCGACCTCGGGCGCCTGCTGGCGCGTGATGGGATCGAGGGGGCCACGGTGCTCCCGGTGTCCGCGACGTCGGGCGAGGGCATCGACGCGCTCGTCCAGCGGCTGGCCAACACCGTCACCGGCCAGAATGCCGCGCGAGACCGCTTGGCGGCCGATGTCCGCTCCGCGGCCCAGCGACTCTCGAGTGCCGTGGCCGACACCGAGCCGGACCTGAAGGCACACGAGCAGTCCGAGCTGGTCGATGCACTGTCCCGCTCGGCCGGCGTCTCCACGGTGGTCGACGCCGTCGGCCGGGACTATCGCATGGAGGCGGTGGCCCACACCGGGTGGCCGTTCACCCGCTGGGTCCAGGCCTTCCGGCCGCGACCGCTGCGCCGTCTCCGGCTCGACGACAAGACCGTCGAGGTCACTGACCGGGACGTGCGCTCGGTGCTGGGACGTTCCTCCATCCCGCCGCCCTCGCCCGCCGCCCGGGCCGCGGTGGCGCTCGCCACCCGCAATATCGCCGGTCGGGCCGGTGCCGGCCTCCCTGTGCCGTGGGCCGACGCCGTCGACGCGGCGGTGGCACCTCCGGGTTCGGACCTCACCGATGCGCTCGATCGGGCGGTCGTCGCGACCCCCCTGCGCGGTCGGGACCCGGCGTGGTGGCGGGTGCTCGGGGTGCTGCAGGTGCTCCTCGCGATCGCCGCCGTGGCCGGGCTGGTGTGGTACCTCGCGCTTTGGGGGATGGGCGCGCTCGCCTTCCCCATGCCGGACCCCCCGCTCATCGGGGGCCTGGTGCCGCTGCCGTTCGCCCTCGCCGTGGGTGGAGTGCTCCTCGGGCTGCTCATCGCGGCGCTCGGGCGGATCATGGCCGGCGTCGGGGCACGGCGCCGCTCGACGTCGGTGGAGCGCCGATTGCGCTCCGCGGTGGCGGACGTGGCCGACGAGTACATCCTCGCGCCGGTGGCCGAGGTGCTGGAGCGTCACCGCACCACGCGGCAGGCCCTGGAGCGCGCTCGGGCCCTCTGACCTCGGTGGTTGTCCACATGGCCCTGCGCCGGTGGTGTGTCGTCCACAGGTCGGCTGGCACGGGGTGTCCGCGGGCGTGGTCGCCGGAAGGCTCCCACCTGACGGGCCCACCCGGGGCCCGGAAGGGATCGAACCCATGAACGAGACAGCCATCACCGTCCACGGCCGCCTGACGGCCGACCCGGTCGTTCGCCGCTCCATGAAGGACGGCACGCCCATGGCGACCTTCCGGATCGCCACCAACGCCCGCAAGCGCAATCCCGAGGCGCCCGGCGGCTACGAGGACGGCGCCACGAGCTACTACAGCGTCGTCGCCTTTCGCTCGCTGGGCGCCAACTCGTCGATGGCCCTGAGCAAGGGCGACCCGGTGGTGGTGAGTGGGAACCTCGAGATCGAGGAGTTCACCCGCCCGGATGGCTCGAAGGGCTCGACGGCCCAGATCCTGGCCCAGGCGATCGGCCACGACCTCACGTGGGGCGTCACCATGTTCCGCAAGGTCAGCCGGGGAGCGGGCGGCGAGGCGCTCGCTCCGGACCCTCGCGTGCAGGCCGCCACGTCCGCCCTCGCAGAGCTGGCCCAGGACGAGGCCGCCGGTGAGCACCCGGCCTACGACTACGTGGGCGAGGACGGGTCGCTCGTGGACTCGGTGACCGGCGAGGTCCGGGAGGGCAGCCGCCCGGCGGCGTGAACGGCATACGAGGTCTCGGGGATTCGGGTTTGCGGCAGGGGAGTCGATAGCCTTGCCGCATGCCCGAGTTCATCTACGTCATGTCGCGTGCCCGCAAGGCCCACGGCGACAAGGTCATCCTCGACGACGTCACCTTGTCCTTCCTGCCCGGAGCCAAGATCGGGGTCGTCGGCCCCAACGGCGCCGGCAAGTCCTCGGTGCTCAAGATCATGGCCGGGCTCGACCAGCCCTCCAACGGTGAGGCGCGACTCACCCCGGGCTACAGCGTCGGCATCCTGATGCAGGAGCCGGAGCTCAACGAGGAGAAGACCGTCCTCGGCAACGTCGAGGAGGGGGCCGGCGAGATCAAGGCCAAGCTCGACCGGTTCAATGCGATCAGTGTCGAGATGGGGGAGCCGGACGCCGACTTCGACGCCCTCATGACCGAGATGGGCAAGCTCCAGGAGGAGATCGACCACGCCGACGCCTGGGACCTGGACTCCCAGCTCGAGCAGGCCATGGACGCGCTGCGCTGCCCCCCGCCGGACGCCGATGTCACCACGCTCTCCGGTGGTGAGCGCCGCCGGGTCGCCCTCTGCAAGCTGCTCCTGCAGAAGCCCGACCTGCTGCTCCTCGACGAGCCCACCAACCACCTCGACGCCGAGTCGGTGCTCTGGCTCGAGCAGCACCTGGCCAAGTACCCCGGCGCCGTCGTTGCGGTCACCCACGACCGCTACTTCATGGACAACGTCGCGGGCTGGATCCTTGAGCTCGACCGCGGCCGCGCCTATCCCTACGAGGGGAACTACTCGACCTACCTGGAGAAGAAGGCAGCGCGCCTGGAGGTGCAGGGCAAGAAGGACGCCAAGCTCGCCAAGCGCTTGGCCGAGGAGCTGCAGTGGGTGCGCTCCAACGCCAAGGCCCGCCAGACCAAGTCCAAGGCGCGCCTGGCCCGCTACGAGGAGATGGCCGCCGAGGCCGACCGCACCCGGAAGCTGGACTTTGAGGAGATCCAGATCCCGCCGGGTCCACGTCTGGGCAGCAAGGTCATCGAGGTGAAGAACCTCAAGAAGGGCTTCGGCGACCGCGTCCTCATCGACAACCTGTCCTTCACGCTGCCGCGCAACGGCATCGTCGGCGTCATCGGCCCCAACGGTGTCGGCAAGACGACCCTGTTCAAGACCATCGTCGGCCTGGAGAAGGCGGATGCGGGCACGGTGGACGTCGGCGAGACCGTCAAGATCTCCTATGTCGACCAGAGCCGCGGCGGCATCGACCCGAACCTGGGCCTCTGGGAGGTCGTCTCCGGCGGTCACGACTACATCAACGTCGGTCAGGTCGAGATCCCGAGCCGTGCCTATGTCTCGCAGTTCGGGTTCAAGGGTCCGGACCAGCAGAAGAAGGCGGGCGTGCTCTCCGGTGGTGAGCGCAACCGCCTCAACCTGGCCCTGACCCTGAAGGAGGGCGGGAACCTGCTGCTCCTCGACGAGCCCACCAACGACCTCGACGTCGAGACCCTCGGCTCGCTCGAGAACGCCCTGCTCGACTTCCCCGGCTGCGCCGTGGTCATCAGCCACGACCGGTGGTTCCTCGACCGCGTGGCGACCCACATCCTCGCCTACGAGGGTGATGAGGAGAACCCGGCGAAGTGGTACTGGTTCGAGGGCAACTTCGAGGCCTATGAGGCCAATAAGGTCGAGCGCCTCGGCGAGGAGGCCGCCCGACCGCACCGCGTCACGTATCGCAAGCTCACCCGCGACTGAATCGACCGGGCCGCTCCGCGATCCTCTGCCGCCTCGGCCACAGAGGTCGCGGACGCTGCCGTTCAGAGGGGCTTGCGGGCCGCGAGGAAGACCGAGGACCCGAAGGGCAGGTCCCGACGACGCATCACGACGGCGTCCATGCGGGACAGACGGGTGAGAGCGGTATTCAGGGGGCGCGGCACCGTGGGAATCTCGGCGATGTCCTGGGGTTCGGTGCGGCGTCCCAGGAACCGCCGGGTCAGCCGCTCCGCCGCGAACAGCGGAAAGACGCTGGCAAAGGCATAGGTCGAGCGGAGGACGGTCAGCCCAACGTTCTCCACACCGGCGCGGGCGCGATCAATGGTGTAGCGCCGATGGTGGCCATTGGCGATGTCGTGGTCGCTCCACGCCCACTGGTAGGCGGGCACGGCCATGAGGAACGTTCCCCCCGGGCGGAGCACGCGGGCAACCTCGGCCAGGGCCACCGACTCCGGCTCACAGTGCTCGATCACGTCGAACGCCGACACCACGTCAAAGGACCCGTCGCCGAAGGGTAGAGCCATCGCCGACCCGCACACGCCATTGGCCCCGATGCCGCGTGGGTCGATGTCGAGGGCGGCGACATGCTCGGCGACATCCACGATCCACCCGGCGCTGGGACCGTCGGCCGAGCCGATGTCGAGCGCGCGTGTGGCCCCCACGGCATACGTGCCGAGGCTGGCCTGTAGGAGGTGGGAGCGCGCGACGTACCACCAGTAGTCCTGGACGGCGTGGGACGGGGAGCCGCCGTGACCTGACCTGGCGTTCACCGGCCCAACCCTACGTTCTCCGATGGCGGAGTGCTTTGCCAACGGCGCTGCATTGCGTTCCTCAGCGCTCTCGTCGCAGTCACCTCGCCGACCCGGTGGAGCGCCTCGGCGCACAGGAAGAGGCTGAGCAGCGCCACGACGACGGCGGCGTCACGGCCGAGTCGAGGAGTGAAGGTGTGCACCAGGAAGTACCCGAGCGCCGTGTGGAAGATGTAGAGGCTGAAGCTGACTCGGCCGAGCCACCGCACAGGCGCGACGCGGAGGGGTGAGGTGGAGGCGCGGACGGTCACGATCAGCATCAGAGCGCACAGACCGCCGACGACGGCGCCGTAGCGAGCGCTGTGCAGGAGAGTGGCACAGGCCGTCGCCACCACGGTTCCGCCGACGGGCCACAGCCAGGAGACCTCACGGGTGCGCGCCAGGAACATCAGGCAGCCCGAGGCGAACAGCGGGCCATACTCCGCCAGGGTCACGTTGAGGATGATCTTCCAGGTCCGAGCCACCGCTTCTGGTGGGATCCCGTGTGAGTGGGGTGCCGCCACGACGCTGACCGCCAGTGAGACCACGAGCCAGGTGCTCATCACGAGGAGGACGACCCGGGTCGTGAGGCGAGACCTCGTCGCCCACAACAAGAGGCCGATGAGGATGTAGAACTGCATCTCGATGGCCAAGGTCCAGGAGACGGGATCGATGCCGTCGATGAGGAACCACCGCTGGACCATGGTCAGGTTGGCGAGCACGCCGGTGAGCGTGACCCTCTCCGGGGACTCGGCCCAGAGCAGGGTGATCATCACCGTGCCGGCGAGGGCGATCCAGTAGGTCGGGTAGAGCCTGGCAAAGCGCGCCACCGCAAATCCGGAGACGCTGCTCTGACGGCGTGCGGTCATCAGGATGACGAAACCGCTGATCAGGAAGAAGAGCTGGACGCCGAACGCTCCGTACCGGAACTGGAGGCTCGCCGGCTCCGTGCCCGGGAAGTAGGTGTCGTAGGTGACCAGCAGGTGTCCGACGACGACGGCGAGCGCGGCGATGCCGCGCAATCCGTCCAACTCGACGAAGCGCGACGAGGGGGCGGTGGTCATGCCGGGGCGCGCGCGCGGTCTCGTGAGCGATCGGGCCGGAGGCGCCAGGAGCGTTTGCCGCCCTCCGGCTCCGGCTCGGTCACCGTCTCGGCGACCACATAGCTCGCGATGCTGATGCCCAGGACCAGCGCTGCGGTGGTCGTCGAGAACACCTCGCCCAGTCTCGAGGCACAGACCAGGACCGTGACGTTGGCCGCCTCGGCCGAGGCGAACAGGCTGCTCGCTGGTGGGTTCTTGTGGAAGACCGCGACGCCCAGGATGAGGTGCAGGACCAGCAGCACGATGAGGTAGGGCCAACCACCCTCGACGAGGCGCGCCAGGTAGGAGTTGTGGAAGAGGTAGGTCTGGTCCCCGATGGGGAGGTAGGCCTGTGCGATGCCGCGCCCGTACCAGGGAGACTCAGCCCACTTGATCCGTGCTGCTTCGTCGATGCGAGCCCGGAGCTGGTCGCTGCCCACCCGGTCCGCGAAGACGCCGACCTGTGAGTAGCGTGACTCCACGTAGCTGAGCAAGAGGTAGAGGGTCCCGAGGAAGCCCCAGCGGGCATAGGCGGGTGTGCGCGGCCTGAGGAAGTACCAGATCATTCCCAGCGCGAGACCCGCCAGGGCGGTGCGCGAGCCCGTGGTCCAGACCAGGCCCGAGAACACGAGCAGACTGCCCCAACGTTGCCAGTCTGCTCGGCTCACCCCGAACGCCAGGATCGCGACACAGGCGTAGGCGAAGCCGGCCACGTTCTTGTCGAGGAGGTACCCCGACAGTGAGGATCCGTAGTTGCGCGGAGCGATGCCGGCGAAGAACAGTGCCGCGTTGACGAGCAGGCCCATCACCGCACCGCGCACGACGGACGCGGCATCGATGCGTCCCGAGGCGATGAACAGCGTGAACACGCCCACCAGGGCAAGGCGCAGCACGCGTGTCGTCCAGGGGAACGGCGAGACCTCCGGCGAGAAGTACGTGACCACGACCAGCCATGCCAGCGTGAGGACCATGAGCGGAGGCACCCAGGGAATGGCGCGGAAGGTGCGGGTCGGCCGCCGGGTGAAGGCGAGGAAGAGCAGGATCAGCATGGCCAAGCCACCGACCGGCAGGGCCTCGACGCCGGGGACCGCGATGGCAACGAGCACGAGGGCGCCGAGGAAGAAGTCGCTCAAACGGGTGGCGCCGAAAGCGTCAGGATTGGTGTCGACCGGCGTCTCGACCAGGTTGCCCCACGCGCCTTCCGCAGGGGTGTTGAAGGCCATCTGACTCCTCGTGCGTCCGGCCACGTCTGGACTGCTCATGGTAGTCGGCTTCGGTTCGCGCTCGGGTCTCGTCGCCGCCGGGCCGTTCAGCAATGGCTTAGCCTTCCTAGCTGTGAGGCGCTTGCACTCCTTGGACCGAGCGCGTGGTCTGGCCATCTTCGCGATCGTTCTGGGCCACGTGTGGCTGTCGTCGGAGGTGGTGCCCCTCCACCCCTTCGTCTACGCCTTCCACGTCCCGCTGTTCTTCTACCTCTCAGGGCTCTTCTTCCGGGTGGGTGGACCCGTACAGTGGGCGCGCCTGGCCCGCCGGGTCAGGACGATCGCCATTCCGTATGCCGTGTGGGCGGTGATCTCGGCCGCGGTGTTCGTGCTGCTCGGTGAGCTTGCGGCCCAGACCTTGCAACGCCGTCAACCGGCCCGGGACCCGCTGGTCTTCGTGCGCGGCATCCTCTTCGCCAACCCGAGCAATGGCGGGATGGACTGGAACACCCCCTTGTGGTTCCTGCCCGCCATCGTCGTGGCCTATGTCCTCGCGGCAGTCGTCCTGCACCTGCTTCGACCGCTGGGGCGCGGGGCACTGCCCGTTGCGTTGATCGCCAGCTCGGCACTCAGTCCTTGGGTGGCCACGCAGGACTGGACGCTTCCGATGAGCATCGAGCGAACCCTGGTCCTGCTGCCCTTCTTCCTGCTCGGCATGCTCTCACGTAGTGTCGTCGTGCGCATCGAGGACGTGCGGGGCGTGGTGGCCAAGGGTGTGGCCGTGGTGATCGCGGGTGCGTGTTTCTGGGGCGTGTGGGTGATCGGCCACGGCAATGGGGTGGTGGAGTACGTCGTCAAGGCCTACGGGGACTCCTTCGCCGTGTTCGTCGTGGGTGCCCTGCTGGGCGTCGTCGGCACGCTGGCGGCCGCAGTCGTTCTCCCGTTCGAGTTCCTGGCGATGGCCGGGCGGGACTCGCTGGCCGTGCTGGTCATGCACAAGTTCTTCGTGGTCGCCGTCCAGATCCTGGCGATCCGGCTCATGCTGGGGGAGCGGTGGGGCACCACCCCGGTGGTCATCCTCGGCGCTGCGTTCGCGACGGCGGCCTCGCTCGCCCTGCGCCCCCTGGTCCAACGGGTCTGGCCGCCCCTGTTGGGACGGACCGCCAGGCCTGGGGCTCGACCCGCTGTGGACATTCGCCCGCCCGTCTCCTGAGCCGCCCCTAGAGTCGCCGCATGGTCGAGAAGGTGCGTCACGCACTCGCGCGTCTGGGTCAGCGGCTCCAGGAGCTCCCTCTGGCCCTCTTCCTCGGCGGCCTTCTGCTCCTCTCGATCCTCAAGGGGGGCCTGGGCGGGGTGGGTCCCAACTACCTCGTGGGGGTCCGGCGTGCGCTGGCGGCATTCCCCGAATCGGTGGGCGCCTTCAGCAGTTCTCCGGGTGTGCTCCTGCTCATGAAGGCCTCAGGAGGATCGAGCGACGGCGCGTTCTGGGCTCTCGGTGGACTGCTCCTGGCCCTGGCCGTCAGCCTTGGGGTGCACGCCTCGGCGGCCCTGGGGGAGTGGCGCCGGATCGGTCTGACCCTGGCCACACTGGCGCCGACCTGGGTCTGCAGCCTGGTGATGCTGGGCCACCATGACGTGTTCACGGTCACCGGCACCGTTGCCGCGGTGCTGGCTCGGCGGCGCCTGATCACCGTCCTCGGGGCCGGCCTGGCGCTTCTCGGCAACATGGAGCAGACCGCTGTGGCTGGGCTGGCGGCTCTCCTCGTGGCGGCTGCTGTGGGCGATCGCCGTCGGGTGCGATCCGCCGCGGTGGTGGCCGGCATCGGTGCCGCCGCCGCAGTGGCCCTCAACCTCACCCTGGCGGCCTCGGACGCCACCTCCAGGTTGGGGGAGGCACAGAATGCGGGCAACCTCGAAGCCTCGTTGCGCCACTTCCTCGGCGGATGGCCGCTCGCCCTGTGGGCGGCACTGGGAGGCCTGTGGCTCCTCGTCGCGATGTGCCTGACCGTCGTGTCCTCGTGGCGACGACGTGCCCTGGCCCTGCTGGGCGTTCTCGTCATCCCGGTCGCGGCGTCGGCGCTCACCCTCGATGGCACTCGGGTGGCGGCCTCGGTCAGCAGTGCCGCGCTCGCCACCCTGCTCGTGTCCACCTGGGAGCGCCACGGTCGCAGCCGCCCCCCGTCGGACTGGATGCTCGGAGCAGCCGTTGTCCTTGCGCTGGCGACGCCGGCCATCGTCTTCTTCCCCGACGACACCGGGGCGGTGCGCATGACCTACGACATCGTCCTCGACCAGGTCGGATGGCTCAATCCGTTCCACCCGCCTCGGCTCGGGTGAGCCGATCGCAGGTCGGAAGCGATTCGCCCCTGCCTTCAGTCGAGCGGGCCGCCGGCGACGTAGATGACCTGGCCGGAGACGAAGCCGGCCTCCTCCGAGCACAGGAACGAGATCGTGGCCGCGATGTCCTCGGGCTGGCCGACGCGCTGGACCGGGATCTGGCTCGCGGAGTACTCGATGAACTTGTCGAACTCCATGCCGATCCGCTCGGCCGTGGCGGCCGTCATGTCGGTCTGGATGAAGCCGGGTGCCACCGCATTGGCCGTCACGCCGAACTTGCCGAGCTCGATGGCCAGGGTCTTGGTGAAGCCCTGCAACCCGGCCTTGGCCGCCGAGTAGTTCGCCTGCCCACGGTTGCCCTGGGCCGAGGAGGAGGAGAGGTTCACGATCCGGCCGTACTTCTCCGCCGTCATGTGCGCCTGGCAGGCCTTGGTCATGAGGAAGGCGCCCTTGAGGTGGACGGCCATGACGGAGTCCCAGTCGCCCTCGGTCATCTTGAAGAGCAGGTTGTCGCGGATGATGCCGGCGTTGTTCACCAGGATCGTCGGGGCGCCGAGCTCCGAGGCGACCCGGGCCACGGCGGCCTCGACCTGCTCGGCGGAGGCGACATCGCAGCCCACCCCGATCGCGCGGCCGCCCTCGGCCGCGATCGCCTCCGCGACCTCCACGCAGGCGGCCTCGTCGAGGTCGAGGATGGCGACGGCGTTGCCGTCCTTGGCCAGCCGACGAGCGGTGGCGGCGCCGATGCCGCGGGCTGCTCCAGTGACGACGGCGACTCGAGAGGTGCTCACAGTTGGGGTCCTTGTCGGTGGTTCCGGTAGGTTGAGTGGTCTGCGTCCGACCCTACCCAGCGCTGCGTGAGGCGTCTGCGACGTGTCCCACACTGAAAGGTTCGCAGTGGAGATCTGGCCGGGCACGGCATACCCCTTGGGGGCGACCTACGACGGAAGCGGCGTCAACTTCGCCGTCTTCTCCGAGGTCGCCCAGGCCGTCGAGCTCTGCCTCGTCGACGAGGCTCCCGACGGCACCCTCACCGAGCAGCGCATCGCCATGCCCGAGGTCGACGGCTTCGTCTGGCACTGCTACCTCCCCGGCCTCCAGCCCGGGCAGCGCTACGGCTTCCGCGTCCACGGCCCCTACGAGCCAGCCAATGGCCACCGCTGCGACCCCTCGAAGTTCCTCCTCGACCCCTACGCCAAGGCGATCGACGGGCAGGTCGTCAACGACCCCTCGCTCTTCTCCTACGACTTCGCCGACCCCACCAAGCGCAACACCGACGACTCGCTGCCGCACACCATGCTCAGCGTCGTCGTCAACCCCTACTTCGACTGGGGGCACGACCGGCCGCCGCGGCACGAGTACCACGAGAGCGTCATCTACGAAGCTCACGTCAAGGGCCTGACGATGACCCACCCGGAGGTCCCCGAGGAGATCCGCGGCACGTATGCCGCCGTCGCCCACCCCGCGATCATCGAGCACCTCACCGCGCTCGGCGTCACCGCCATCGAGCTCATGCCGGTGCACCAGTTCGTCCAGGACACCTCGCTCCAGGACAAGGGCCTGAGCAACTACTGGGGCTACAACACCATCGGCTTCCTCGCCCCGCACAATGCGTATGCCGCGGGCGGGCGCGGCCAGCAGGTCACCGAGTTCAAGGCGATGGTCAAGGCCCTCCACGCCGCCGACATCGAGGTCATCCTCGACGTGGTCTACAACCACACCGCCGAGGGCAACGAGTTCGGCCCGACGATCTGCTTCCGCGGCCTCGACAACGCGAGCTACTACCGCCTCGTCGACGGCGCCAAGGAGCACTACTACGACACCACGGGCACCGGCAACAGCCTGCTCATGCGCAGCCCGCACGTCCTCCAGCTGATCATGGACAGCCTGCGCTACTGGGTCACCGAGATGCACGTCGACGGCTTCCGCTTCGACCTCGCCGCGACCCTCGCGCGCCAGTTCCACGAGGTCGACAAGCTCTCGGCCTTCTTCGACCTGATCCAGCAGGACCCGGTGATCTCGCAGGTCAAGCTCATCGCGGAGCCGTGGGACGTCGGCGACGGCGGCTACCAGGTCGGCAACTTCCCGCCGTTGTGGACCGAGTGGAACGGCAAGTACCGCGACACCGTGCGTGACTTCTGGCGGGGGGAGCCGGCGACGCTGGGGGAGTTCGCCTCGCGCCTCACCGGCAGCAGCGACCTCTACGAGCACAGCAGCCGCAAGCCGATCGCCTCGATCAACTTCATCACCGCCCACGACGGCTTCACCCTGCGCGACCTGGTGTCCTACAACGACAAGCACAACGACGCCAACGGCGAGGGCAACCGCGACGGCGAGAGCCACAACCGGTCGTGGAACTGCGGCGTCGAGGGACCGACCGATGACCCTGACGTGCTCGCGATTCGCCGCCGCCAGCAGCGCAACTTCCTCACCACGCTGCTGCTGAGCCAGGGCGTGCCGATGATCAGCCACGGCGACGAGCTCGGTCGCACCCAGCTCGGCAACAACAACGTCTACTGCCAGGACAATGAGCTGGCCTGGATCGACTGGGACCTCGAGGACGAGGACAAGCGGCTGCTCGCCTTCACCGGCGCTGTCGTGGCGCTGCGCCGCAAGCACCCGGTCTTCCGGCGCCGACGCTTCTTCGCCGGCAGCGCCGACCACGGCGGCGAGAGCCAGCTCGGCGACATCTACTGGCTCAAGCCGGACGGCACCCAGATGACCGAGGCGGACTGGCGCAACGGCGAGGCCCGGCTCATGGGCGTCTGGCTCAACGGCTCGGCGATTCCCGAGCCCGACAAGCGCGGTCGCCGCATCCTCGACGACGACTTCCTCGTCGTCTTCAACGCCGGCGCCGACGACGCGGCCTTCACCCTCCCCACCGGCGCGTGGGGCGGACAGTGGTGCTTCGAGGTCGACACCGACGCCACCACGGTCGATCCGGGGTGGCGCGCTGCCGGGTCCGTGCTCACCGTGGGCGGTCGCTCGGTCGTGGTGCTCCGCAGTCCCCGCGAGGCTCCGGTGCCGGCGACCGGGGCCGCCACGCCCAAGGCCTGAGAGCCGAGGACTCCCGCCCTCGACCCGACCCGGAGGTTCACCATGACGACACCCACCCGCCCGCACCGCCCGGGCCCGGGACGCGTGGTCCCGGTGTCGACCTACCGCCTCCAGGTTCACGCCGGGTTCACCTTCGACGACGCGGCCGCGCAGACGGCATACCTCGCCGACCTCGGGGTGACCCACCTCTACCTCTCGCCGATCCTGCAACCCGCCCCGGGCTCGGCCCACGGCTACGACGTCCTCGACCACACCCGCCTGAACGCCGAGGCCGGCGGGCGCGAGGGCTTCGACCGCCTGGTCGCCGCGGCCCACGAGCACGGGCTGGGCCTGATCGTCGACGTCGTCCCGAACCACATGACCGTGCCCAAGCCGGCCCACCTCAACGTCCCGCTGTGGTCGCTGCTGCGGGAGGGCCGGGAGAGCCCGTATGCCGCGTGGTTCGACGTCGACTGGGACGTCGAGGACGACCGGATCCTCATGCCGGTCCTCGGGGGATCGGTGACGGAAGCCATCGCCCGCGGCGACCTCGTCCTCGCGCAGGACGGCGGCCCGAGTGGGCGCGAGTGGGTGCTGTGGTACTTCGGCGACGAGTTCCCCGTGCGGCCCGGCACCGAGACCCTGCCGCTGCCTGAGCTCGTGGCGCAGCAGGCCTATCGCCTCTCGAGCTGGCGGGAGGCGGGCGACGCGCTCAACTACCGCCGCTTCTTCGACGTCACCTCGCTCGTGGCCGTCCGCGTCGAGGACCCCGTCGTCTTCGCCGCCACCCACGCGTTGCTCGTGAGCCTCTTCGGTCATGGCGATGTCGACGGCTTCCGGATCGACCACCCGGACGGCCTCGCCGACCCGGCCGGCTACCTCGCGAGCCTCGCCGATGCCACCGGCGACGGCTATGTCGTCGTCGAGAAGATCCTCGAGGGCGAGGAGACCCTGCCCGAGTCGTGGCGCTGCGCGGGCACGACGGGTTATGACGCGCTGCTGCGGGTGCAGCAGGTGTTCACGCCCTCGTCCGGTGAGGCCACCCTCGACCGGCTGTGGGCCGAGCATGCCTCTGGCACACCGGTGGCCGGCTCGCTCGCCGACCTCACCGTCGCCGCCAAGCGGCTCGTCGTCGACGATGTCCAGGCCGCCGAGGTCGACCGGCTCATGCGGCTCGTCGCTCGCATCCTCCCCGGCGAGGACCAGGGGGCGCTCCGCCGCGGGCTCGAGGCCCTGCTCGTCGCGATGGACCGGTACCGCGCCTACTTCGTCCCCGGCGAGGAGGCCGACGTGGCGCAGTATGCCGTCGTCGAGGCGGTCGAGGAGCGTGCGGCGGACCTGGTGGCTGCCGAGGACCGCGAGGCGGTCGCGATCATGGCGCAGCTCGTGCGTGGCGGGCGGCTGCCCCAGGCCCAGATGGGGGAGCGGGAGACCGAGGACGAGTTCCGCACCCGCTTCCAGCAGACCTGTGGGCCGGTCATGGCCAAGGGGATCGAGGACACCGCGTTCTACCGCTGGTTCCGCCTGGCCGGCGCCAACGAGGTCGGTGGCCACCCCGAGCAGCTCACCCTCCCGGTCGCCGACTTCCATGCGTATGCCGCCCAGCGCCAGCGGGATTGGCCGCTCACCATGACGACACTGACGACGCATGACACCAAGCGCTCCGAGGACGTCCGGGCGCGGCTCGCCGTCCTCGCCGGTGACGCCGAGGGCTGGGAGGCGTGGGTGCGAGCGGCCTCACGGATCGCGGCGCCGCATGGCTCGCCGCTGCTCGACCCGCCCACCGAGTACCTCATCTGGCAGACCCTCGTCGGCACCTGGCCGATCACGGCCTCCCGGCTGGAGGAGTACGTCCTCAAGGCCGTGCGCGAGGCCAAGGTCCACACCTCGTGGGTCGACGGCGACTCCGACTACGAGGCCGCGATCGTGGCCTTCGCAACGGCGGTGACGCGTGACACCGCGATCCGTGAGCACCTCGACTCCTGGACGGCCTCACACGAGGATGCCGTGCGCGCCATCGTGCTGGGCCAGCGGGTCGTCCAGCTCCTCATGCCCGGAGTGCCCGATGTCTACCAGGGTTGCGAGCTCGTCACCCTGACCCTGGTCGATCCCGACAACCGCCGCCCCGTGAACTACGCGGACCGGCTCACCCGCCTGGCCCGCCTCGACGAGGACGAGCCGCCGGTGGACCTCGACGACGAGAAGCTTCTCGTCGTCTCCCGCTCGCTCCGCTTGCGGCGCGAGTTGCCGTCCGCCTTCGTCGGGGAGTCGGCGTCGTATGCCGCGTGGCCGGCTCCCGCGGACGTGCTCGCCTTCGTCCGAGGAGACGACGAGGGGCCGCGCGTGCTCGTCGCCGCGCCGGTCAACGGCCGGCTGGCGGTCGACGCCGACGAGCTCGACCTGCCCGAGGGGGAGTGGCGGCCGCTCTGGCCGGGCTCGCTGCCCGTCCAGGTCTGGGTGCGTGACTCATGATCGAGGTCTGGGCGCCCCATCCCGAGCGCGTCGAGCTGACGTGGACCGGCACGCGCGGCGTCGAGGTCGTGACCGGCACCGACGCGATGGTGCCGACAGGCGACGGCTGGTGGCGCTGGGAGGGTGAGCCCACGGCATACGACGTCTTCGACTATGCCTTCGTCCTCGACGGTGCCGAGCCCGCCCTGCCCGACCCCCGCAGTGCCTGGCAGCCGCACGGCGTCCACGGCCCCAGCCGGTGGTTCGATGCCGAAGCCTTTGCGTGGAGCGATGGCGACTGGCGCGGAACCCGTTCTGGCGCAGGCGTGCTCGGCGGGGTCATCTACGAGCTGCATGTCGGCACGTTCACGGCAGCCGGCACGCTCGACGCCGCCATCGATCGACTGGACCACCTCGTCGAGCTCGGCGTCGACCTCGTCGAGCTGATGCCGGTCGCCGCCTTCCCCGGCGAGTGGGGCTGGGGCTACGACGGGGTGGCGCTGTATGCCGTGCACGACCGCTACGGCGGGCCGGCGGCGCTGCAACGCTTCGTCGATGCTGCGCATGCGCGTGGCCTCGGGGTCTGCCTCGACGTCGTCCACAACCACCTCGGGCCGAGCGGGAACTACCTGCAGCGCTTCGGCCCCTACTTCACCGACACCCACCACACGCCGTGGGGCGCGGCCGTCAACCTCGACGCCCCCGGGTCGGAGCAGGTGCGGGCCTTCCTCATCGGTCAGGCAGCGCGCTGGTTCCGAGACTTCCACGTCGATGCGCTGCGCCTCGACGCCGTGCACGAGCTCAAGGACGACTCCGGTCGGCACTTCCTCGCCGAGCTCTCGGACGCGACGGCAGCCCTCGCCGGCGAGCTCGGACGGCCCCTCGACCTGATCGCCGAGAGCGACCTCAACGATGTGCGGATGGTCGCGCCGACGGCCTTCGGTGGGCTGGGGATGACGGCACAGTGGGACGACGACATCCACCACGCCCTGCACGTGGCCCTGACCGGGGAGCGCGAGGGCTACTACGAGGACTTCGGGGGCGGGACGGCGACCTTGCCGGAGGCTGGTCCGCTCACGGTCCTCCAGACCGTGCTCGAGCGCGGCTTCCTCCACGACGGCCGGCACTCGAGCTTCCGCGGGCGCACCTGGGGGGTGCCGATCGACCGCGAGGCCTTCGACGGGCGGCGGCTGCTCGCCTACCTCCAGACCCATGACCAGGTGGGCAATCGTGCTGTGGGAGATCGGATCTCGGCCACGATCACACCCGGGCTGCAGGCCTGTGGCGCCGCCCTCATGCTGCTCGGGCCGGGCACGCCGATGCTCTTCATGGGCGAGGAATGGGGCGCGAGCACGCCGTTCGCCTTCTTCACCTCCTTCGAGGACGGCTGGCTGGCCGACGCCGTCCGCGAAGGTCGGCGCGCCGAGTTCGCCGCCCACGGCTGGGGCCCGGAGGCTGTCCCCGACCCCCAGGATCCGGCGACGCGGGATGCCTCTGTCCTGGACTGGGGTGAGGCCGGAACCGGCGACCACGCGCGCCTCCTGCGCTGGTATGCCGACCTCATCGCCCTGCGGCGCACCCACCTTGGCGACGGCGAGACCCACTTCGCGGACGTCGACGTCACCGTGGACGAAGAGCATGGCTGGGTCGTGATGCGCCACCGAAACGTGGTCGTCGCGGCCAACCTCGCTGGTCAGGCCCGAACGCTCCGTGTTTCGGAGGTGAGCCATGACGCGGAGGCGTTTGTTTCGGTGTTGGGTTGGGGAGAGCCCGCCACGGCGGACGGCGAGGCACCTCACGAGGCAGCGGACGGCATACGCGGGGGGACGCTCACGCTCGGGCCGCACGACTGCGCGGTGCTCCGGCTGCCCTGACCCACAGCGGCCCCGGGGCGTGCTCCCGCCCGGGGGTCACACGACCCCAGTCACGCCTCCTTGACGCGGACCATGCCCTCCTGGGCCACCGTGGCGAGCAGGCGGCCGTCGTGGCTGAAGATGCGGCCGACACCGAGGCCCCGGCCGGAGACCGCGGAGGGGGAGTCCTGGGTGTAGAGGACCCACTCGTCGATCCGCCCCGGTCGATGGAACCACATTGCATGGTCGAGGCTGGCTACGCGCAGCCGCTGGTCGGCCCAGGCCAGGTGGTGGCGACGCAGGATCGGCTCGAGCAGGGTGTAGTCGGAGCAGTAGGCGAGGGCCGCCGCCTGGATCAGCGGGTCGTCGGGGAGGGCGCCGAGGGCCTTCATCCAGACGGCCTGCCCCGCCTGGTGCCCCTCCGGCGGCGCGAACCAGAGGTGGCCGTCCACATGGCGCAGGTCAACCGGTCGCCGGCGGGCCATGCTCTGCGCGGTGGGGTGGTCGATGCCACCGAAGATGTCCACGAGTGAGGGAAGTTCCTCCGGCGGGGTCACCTGAGGCATCGGATCCTGGTGGTCCAGGCCTCCCGCAACCTCCTGGAAGGACGCACTCGCGGCGAGGATGGGCTTGCCGTGCTGGATGGCGTGGATGCGTCGGGTCGAGAAGGACGCGCCGTCGCGCATCCGCTCGACGGTGAAGTGGATCGGCTCGGTGTCGTCCCCGGGACGCATGAAGTAGGCGTGGAGGGAGTGGATGGGGCGCTCCGGTCCCCCCTCGACCGGCGCGACGGTGCGACCGGCCGCCATCACGCACTGGGCGAGCACCTGTCCCCCGAAGACGCGGCCGTGCGGCATCTTCTGGCTCTGCCCGAGGAACACCGTGACGTCCTCGTTGAAGAGCGAGGGCAGGGCCTCCTCGGCAGGGCTGGCTCCGCCGCCGTCCCGGGGACGCAGGCTCACCTCGACAGCGCCGACCTCCTCGAGATCGAGGGTGGCCAGCAGGTCAGCGACCGAGTCCGAAGGCGTTGTGCTCACGGCGGACAGCGTAGACGTCCATGTCGGCGGGGTGCCCGGAGCGGATCGTGCGCGAGGCGGGACTTGAACCCGCACACCCGAAGGCACCAGAACCTAAATCTGGCGCGTCTGCCAATTCCGCCACTCGCGCGCGAGCGTCACTTTACGTGGTGGCACCGTCGCGGGACTTTGCCTGTGGGCGTGCGGGGACGAGTCCCAAGGCAACCCCAGCCGTATGCCGCGGGCTCAGCCGTCGACGGCGAGGACCAGCGGGAGAACGGCCTCGGCCCCGGCTCCGCGCAGCTCGCGCGCCGCGACCGTGAGTGACCATCGGGAGCTGACCAGGTCGTCGACCAGGAGCACCGGACCGGGCGTGGCCTCGATCGCCGCTGCGAGCTCGGGACCCACGACGAGGCGCTCCCACACGGCGCTCAGCCGGAAGGCGCTGTTGCCTCCCGGCTCGCCGGTCGGGCCGCCATGGGCGAGGTCCAGGGTGCCGAGGAGTGGGAGGCGGCCGATCTGCGCCAACCCCTCCGCGAGGGAGGCGACGAGCGCGGGGTGGCTGCGCGACGGCATACCGACGATGCCGACGGGACGACGCTCCCAGCCCCACTGGGCCAGCACCGGGACGATGGCCCGCAACAGCTCCGGCGACGCCGGTGCGTCCTCGCGCAGCAGCTCCCGCAGGCGCTGCCCCCAGCCGAGGTCCGAGAGGCGCGCCAGGGCCCGGCCCGGTGCCATCGCCTCCTCGGCCGGGATGCGGCCCTTCACGGGAACGCCCAAGCGGTCCATGCCCGTCGGCCATTGGGCCCGCGGCTCGATGTCCACGCCCACGCGGGCCAGGCGCTCGCGGGCCGCGCCGACGACGAGATCCGGAACGTCGGTCGGGAACCACGGGCCAGCGCACCCGTCGCACCGCCCGCAGGGCGCACTCGTGTCGTCGTCGAGGGCGTCCTGGAGGAAGGCCATGCGGCAGCCGGTGCTTGCTTCGTAGTCGAGCATGAGCTGCTGCTCGTCGCGGCGGGCGCGATCCACGCGGGCGTAGCGCTCGGCGTCGTAGGTCCACGGTCGGCCCGTCGAGACCCAGCCACCGGTGACCCGCTGCACGGCGCCGTCGACGTCGAGCACCTTGAGGAGGAGCTCCAAGCGCGTGCGACGGATGTCGACGATGGTCTCGAGTGCTGCCGTGGACAGGGCACGTCCGGCCCCGCCGAGGGCGGCGAGAACGGCCTCGGCCTGCTCCTGGCGCGGCATCGACACCGAGGCGAAGTAGGTCCAGATGTCGCGGTCCTCGACGCCGGGCATGAGCAGGACGTCGGCCCGCTCGGTCGCGCGGCCGGCACGCCCCACCTGCTGGTAGTAGGCGACCGGGGAGCTCGGCGCTCCCAGGTGCACGACGAACCCGAGATCAGGCTTGTCGAAGCCCATCCCGAGGGCCGAGGTGGCCACGAGCGCCTTGACCTGATTGTGCCGCAGGGCCTCCTCGAGCCGTTCGCGATCCGCGGGGTCGGTGCGCCCGGTGTAGGCCGCCACGGCCAGGCCGGCGTCGCTGAGGGCGGCGGCGACGTCCTCGGCGGCCGCCACGGTCAGGGTGTAGACGATGCCGCTGCCCGGCAATTCGCCCAGGTGCGCGAGCAGCCAGCCCAGGCGGCTCTCCGGCGACATCGACCGCAGCACGCCCAGGCGGAGGGAGGCGCGGGCCAGGCCCCCGCGGATGGTGCGCACCGGTCGGCGCGCATCGTCGGGACCCAGCCCAAGCTGCTCCTCGACGTCGGCGACCACGCGGGCATTGGCGGTCGCCGTGGTCGCGAGCACCGGTGTGTCCGTGGGCAGCTCGGCGAGCAGGTCACGGATGCGCCGATAGTCGGGCCGGAAGTCGTGACCCCAGTCGGAGATGCAGTGGGCCTCGTCGACGACGACGAGCCCGCACCGGCGGGCGAGGTCGGGCAGCTGCTCGTCACGGAAGCGTGGATTGTTGAGCCGCTCGGGACTGACGAGGAGCACATCCACCTCGTCGCGGACCAGGGCCTCGCGCACGTCGTCCCAGTCCTGGGCATTGGCCGAGTTCATCGTCACCGCCCGGATCCCGGCCCGCCCGGCGGCGGCGACCTGGTCGCGCATGAGCGCCAGGAGCGGGCTCACGATGAGGGTCGGCCCCGCACCCTCGGCTCGGCGCAGCGCCGTCGCCACGAAGTAGACCGCGGACTTGCCCCAGCCGGTGCGCTGCACGACCAGGACCCGCGACCGATCCGCCACCAGGGCCTCGATCGCCTCGAACTGGCCCTCGCGGAAGTCGGCCTCGTCGTGGCCGACGAGGCGGCGCAGGGTGGTGCGGGCGGCATCGAGGAGAGCTGTCATGGTGACCCCACCGTAGGCGTCCACGCCGACAGCCCGCCCGTGCAGGTCTGGGAGGATGGCTGCCATGACCGATCCGAGCCCCACCTACCGCGTCCAGGTGCCGCTGCGCTGGTCCGACATGGATGCCTACGGTCACGTCAACAACGTCCAGTACCTCCGCCTCCTCGAGGACGCGCGGGTCATCGGCTTCCGCGAGTGGTTCCCCGGGCGTGACCTCGTCGGCAACGGCATCGTCGTCAGCCGCCACGAGATCGAGTACCGCACCCCGCTCGTCTATCGCGCGGCTCCGATCGAGGTCGAGATGTGGGTCACCGCCATCAGTGGCGCCAGCTTCGACCTGGGTTATCGCGTCTGTGATCCGCCCGCTGTGGGGGAGGGCGTGTATGCCGTCGCCGAGACCGGGCTCGTCGCCTTCGACCTCGAGACCGGGCGCCCTCGCCGCCTTCCCGACGAGGCCAAGGAACTCCTGCGGGCGCACCTGGGCGAGCCGGTCGCCTTCCGTTGGTCGAAGTCGCGCCGATGACCGACGCCCTGATCCTCACCGACACCGACGCGATCGCCGACCTCGGCCGGTATGCCGGTCGCGCCCGCTCGCTCGACGCCGAGGGTGCCATGCGCCTCCAGGCCGTCGGGTCGGTGCTCGCCGCGTGGGTGGGCGTGCTCCCCGGCCATGGGCTGATGGGGGATGGCACGGTCCTGGGGCTGCGCACCTTCGCCCTGGCCGAGCCCGCGGACGTGGACCTCACCGTTCCGCTGGGAGCGGTCACCGATCGCACAGCGCGCACCGACCTCGGGACCCGGTTTCCCTTCCCGCCGACCCGCGCGTTCCCCCAGTGGGGAGCGCTGTCGCCGCCTCGGGGTGGCTGGGAGCCGCTGGGGCACATCGCATCCGAGTCCCTGGTCACCGCTGCCCGAGAGGGAATCACGGAGATCGGCGAGGGTGCTGGACCCGGGTCTGGTGCACTGGCGGTCGCCGAGCTCCGGACGCGCGTGTGGGGGCGGACGCTGTCCCTCACCGGTGGCGAGGATGCGGTGACCGCGGGAGCCGGCTTTGCGGCATACGGACTGGGTTTTCTGGCCCCGGCGGGGACCGTTGCCGTCCATCGCAGTGGCGCATGGCGACGGGTGAGCTGCCCCGGGGGTTATGTCCTGATCCGCTGACCGGCTGCCACGACCACGGCGGCGAGGGCGCCGGCGGCGGCGAAGATCGCGGCGAAGAGCGGCGCGTCCTGGCTGGAGTGGCCCGCAGCGAAGGCGGCCGACGCAGCGGCGAGCCCGAGCACGCTGCCGAGCACGTCGGCGATCTGCAGGGAGGACGAGGTCTCGCCGTGCTCCTCGTGGCGGGAGAGTGCGAGCGCGAGGATGGCGGTCGTCGTGATGCCCAGTCCCATCCCGACACCGGCGACGGCCAGGGGGAGGGCCACCAGCCACCACGGGGCCTGGGTGATGGTGCAGGCGGCGAGCGTGAGGAGTCCGGTCGCGAGGAGGGCGCCGCCGGCGACGATGAGGCGCTCACGGGGGAAGTCCGTGCGCAGTCGTCCCTGCCACCAGGACCCGGAGAACCAGCCGAGCGAACCCACCGCGACGAGTCCTCCGGCGGTGAGCAGGCTCCGGCCGTGGACGGTCACGAGCATGAGCGGGACATAGCTGATGCCGGCATAGAAGGTGCCGGCGAGAAGGGCCCGGGAGAGCATGACCGAGGGCATCCCTCGAGCCATGCGCCACGTGCCGACCGGGAGAAGGCGCGGAGCCGCGAGGACGATGCCGACCAGCCCGACGACGGCGAGGGCACGCTGCCAGGTGGGCCGGTCGCCGGTCGTGGCGGTGCCGTACTGCACGGCTCCGGCTGCGAGGGCAAGGGCCAGCCCGACCCACGCGGTGCGCAGGTGGGAGGAACTGGCCTCGGGGGTGTCCGTGGTCTCGAGGCCGTCGGTGGTCTCGGGGCGGTCGACCCCCCGTCCCTCGAGGCGTCCGCGCTGCGCGACGAAGAAGGCGAAGGTCGCCACGCACGGCGGCACGACGACGAGGAACACCCAGCGCCACGAGAAGGTGTCGGTCAGCCAGGCCGAGACGGCGGGGCCGGTGAGCGAGGGCAGGACCCAGGCGGCCGAGATGAGCGCGAACAGCCGGGGGCGGACGGCCTCGGTGTAGACGCGCGCGGCGATGACATAGAGCATCACGACGAGCAGGCCGCCACCCAGGCCGGTCACGATGCGTCCGGCGAGGAAGAGGGGGTAGTTGGTGGCGACTCCGCACAGGGCCGAGCCGCCCCCCACGAGGAGCTGGCCGGCGAAGGTGCCGGGCATCGGCCCCTGCCGGTCTGTCCACACCCCCGCCAGGACGATGCCCAGCAGCTGGGCGGTGAGCATGGCCGAGAACGCCAGGCCGTAGCCGCGGATGGCCTCGAGCTCGGCGGCAACCGCGGGCATCGCCGTCGACACCGCCATCGACTCGAAGGCGACGACGGTGACCATGGCGAGGATGGCCGCCGTTATTGTCCGCAGGCTGGGAGCGAGCGGGCCCGTCGAGGTGGTGGCTGCGCGCACGGGCGGACTCGCCGAGCGCGAACCCGCCGAGCTCGAACCGACCGAACTCGATGTGGCCGAGCTCGGTTCGTCCGGTGTGGCGGTCACGAGGTCAGCGGCGTCCCGCGCTCGGCGAGGACGTCGCGCAGGACATCGATGTGGTCGGTGACGATGCCGTCGACGCCCAGGTCGAGGAGGCGGTGCATCTGGGCCGCGTCCTCGGTGGACCAGGCGTGGAACCAGACGTGGACGTGCTTGCCGAGGCGGTGGGCCACCGAGACCAGCTCCGGCGTGACGATCTGGAGGAGTCGACCGCGGATCCGGTGCTCCATGGGGATCTGGAGCGCCGGCGCGGGAGTGTGCAGCAGCCGCGACAGGGGCCCCGGCGCGAGGCGGAGGGCGCTGACGCCCACCTGGCCGGCGCTGGTCGCCAAGCGGGGACCGAGCGCCCGACGCGCGGCGCGCAGCCGTCGCTCGGAGAACGACCCGATGCACACCCGGTCGATGACCCGCATCCGCCGGATCAACTCGATCGTCGGGCCAAGGGCCTGCTCGGACTTGATGTCGATGTTGATCCGCGTGTGCGGGAACTCCTCGAGGAGCTCGGCCAAGGTCGGCAAGGGCTCACGGCCACCGATCCGCGCGGCCGACACCTCGGCATACGAATGGTCCGCGATGGCGCCCGTGGCGTCGGTGACGCGGTCTAGGTGGTCGTCGTGGAAGGCGACGACGATGCCATCGCGCGTGGCATGGACGTCGGTCTCGAGGTAGCGGTAGCCCATCTCGACGGCGGCGCGGAAGGCCGTCATCGTGTTCTCGATGCCCTGGTTGGGGCCATAGGCGGCGCCTCCGCGATGGGCCAGGCCGGTCGGGGTCGGGCCGTCGAAGTAGGCGAAGTCGCGCGCCCTCATGACGCGGAGGGCAGGCGCAGCCAGACGGTCGTGTCGGTGGGGACCGCGCCGTCGTCGGTGAGGGGGCTGCTCGCGATGATGACGTCTCCCCCGGGCAGGGGCACCGGGTCCGGGCCGAAGTTTGTGACGACCAGGACGGTGCGGGTCCCGTCACCGGAGGTGTTGAGGAAGGCCAGGGTCGTCGCGTCGGTGAGGGGGCTCCAGGCCAGGCTGCCGTGGCCGAAGCGGTGCTTGCGTCGGTAGTCGAGCAGGTCGCGGTAGAGCGTGAGGGTCGAACCGGGCACGCCCTGCTGCTGGTCGACCGCGAGTCCGGCGTAGGCGGCGGGCTGCGGGAGCCAGGAGCGCTCGCTCGGTCCGAAGCCGGCGGAGGGGCCCTCCTTGGTCCACGGCATCGGCACCCGGCACCCGTCGCGGCCGAGGGCGAACTCGTCGGTGCCCTTGGTCCGGTGGAAGATCGGGTCCTGGCGCCACTCGTCGGGCATGGTCGTGTGCTCGGGCAGGCCCAGCTCCTCGCCCTGGTAGACGTAGGCGCCGCCGGGCAGGGCGAGCATCATCGTCGTGGCGGCGCGGGCGCGGCGCAGGCCGAGCTCGGCGTCGGGTTGGGGGTCGTCGGCGCCGATCCCGTTGGGCCGGTAGCCCTCGCTGAGGATTGCCAGCCGGGTCGCGTGGCGGATGACGTCGTGGTTGGACAGCACCCACGTCGTGGGGGCGCCGACCGCATCGTTGCTGCGGTAGGACTCCTCAATGACGTGCCGGTAGCCGGCGGCGCCCCAACCGGTGTCGAGGAACTCGAAGTTGAACGCTTGGTGCATCTCGTCGGGACGGACGTAGCGGGCGAGGCGCTCCTCGGGCTGGACCCACGCCTCGGCGCAGAGGATGCGCTCCGAGTCGGGGTCGCCGGGGACGGTGTACTCGTCGAGGATCCGACGCCATCGGCGGTAGATGTCGTGGACGCCGTCCTGGTCCCACATCGGCATCCGGTGACCGGGTTCGTTCTCGGCGGTGTGCATCGAGCCGGTGGTGTCCGGGAAGGTCTGGTCCTTGACCAGGCCGTGGGCCACGTCGACCCGGAAGCCATCGACCCCGCGGTCGAGCCAGAAGCGGAGGATCGCGTCGTACTCCGCGCGGACCTCCTCGTTCTCCCAGTTCACGTCCGGCTGCGTGGTGTCGAAGATGTGGAGGTACCACTGGCCGGGTGTGCCGTCGGGGTCGTTGACCCGGGACCAGCCCTGACCGCCGAAGACGCTGCGCCAGTTGTTGGGCGGGAGGTCACCGTGGGGGCCGCTGCCGTCGCGGAAGATGTAGCGGTTGCGCTCGCGGGAGCCGGGGGCCGCGGCGAGAGCGGCCTTGAACCACTCGTGCTCGCTGCTCGTGTGGTTGGGCACGAGGTCGATGAGGATCTTGAGGCCGAGGTCGTGGGCTGCGGCGATGAGCGTGTCCGCGTCCTCGAGAGTGCCGAAGACCGGGTCGATGTCGCGGTAGTCGGCCACGTCGTAGCCGGCGTCGTTCATGGGGGAGACGTAGAAGGGCGAGAGCCAGACCGCATCGACGCCGAGGTCCCGCAGGTAGGGCAGGCGCGCCGTGATGCCGGGCAGGTCGCCGATGCCGTCACCGTTCGCGTCGGCCCAGCTGCGCGGGTAGATCTGGTAGATCACCGCGTCCCGCCACCAGGGGCTGTCGGGCGAGTCGGCAGGGTGGACCAGGGTCCCGGACGAGTCGTGCGTCGATGCGTGGGTCACCTGCCCAACTCTTCCGTATGCCGTGCGCCGCACCAAGCGCGTGCGGCCTTCGCCCTCGCGCGCTCTCCTGCCCCCGACCGCCGAGTTGTCTCCAGGGCCCGCGGCTCCCGTGGCGCAGATCGTGTCCGGATGGTGCAGCTATACCTGCGCGCCTGGGCAGGTCTTGCGGAGAAGGGTGCAGATCGTGTCCGGTGGCGTAGGTATAGGTGCGCCATCCGCCAAGTCCTGCGTGGGGGTGCGCAGATCGTGTCCGGTGGCGTAGGTATAGGTGCGCCATCCGCCAAGTCCTGCGTGGGGGTGCGCAGATCGTGTCCGGTGGCGTAGGTATAGGTGCGCCCTCCGCCAAGTCCTGCGTGGGGGTGCGCAGATCGTGTCCGGTGGCGCAGCCATACCTGCGCCTTTGGCCAACCTCTGTCTTGGCAGCCGTGTCAGGCGGCCTTCCCGAGCCAGGTGTTGCGCAGCTCGACTCGGACGCCTTCCGCAGCCAAGATCCTGGCGAGCGCGATGGGATCCTTGGCCTCGGACCAGATCCATCGCGCGACTTTGAGCTTCTGGCGGCGGAGTCGGTCCTCTCGTTGCTTCTCGTTCCAAAGAATCTGTGCGGCTTCTTCTGCCGTGGCATCCGGTGGCACCCGGTACTTGACTTTGCCGTCGAACTCGCCGACTGTCAATGGCCATGTCGCGGTCCCCGCTGGTGGCCAACTGAAAGTCCCCACCCCTCGCTGAGTTTCAGGTGGTCTTGAGTCGGGTTCCTCCGTTCGCTCTGGCCTGTTTCATTCGGTAGGAGTCGCCGTCGGTGATGACGGTGTGGCAGTGGTGCAGGAGCCGGTCGAGCATGCTGACCGCGGTGGTG
>JAIUOP010000024.1 GCA_020161815.1 Actinomycetota bacterium
GCAGCGAGGCGCTCCGCCTAGCCGCAGCGAGGAACTGGACAAGATAGTGAGACGAACGCCGTCTCGACGTTATGTCCCGCCGCAGGTCAGAGGCCTGCAGCTCGGACAAGAAGAGCCGGAACCTACAGCTTCGCGCCGCGAGCGGGCCGGCCGCGCGGCATACGTCCTGTGGTTCGAGAGGGACACTGCGCCCCCGGCGGCACGCAAGCGCAGGTCATGGGCGCCCGATTCGAGGTAAAACCGCCGGCATTCGCCGGCGGTTTTACCTCGACTCAGGGGCTCGTCGGCAGGGGGTGGACCTCGACGCCGAGCTCGCCGAGCAGCTCGGTCACGCGCGCCTTGATCTCGTCGCGGATCGGCCGGACCGCCTCGACCCCCTGCCCGGCCGGGTCCTGCAGCACCCAGTCGAGGTAGCGCTTCCCCGGGAAGAGCGGGCAGGTGTCGCCGCACCCCATGGTGATGACGACGTCGGAGGCCTCCACGGCCTCGTCGGTGAGCACCTTGGGCCTCTCGGCCGAGATGTCGATGCCCTCCTCCAGCAAGGCCTCGCGCACGGCCGGGTTGATCGACTCGGCCGGAGCCGAGCCGGCCGAACGCACCTCGACCGCGCCACCCGAGAGCACCCGGGTGTAGGCCGCACCCATCTGCGAGCGGCCGGCGTTGTGCACGCAGACGAAGAGGACGGAGGGGCGCACAGCGGCAGGTGAGGGGTTTGTCATCGGGGCTCCACGGCATACGAAGGGGTGGGATGGGGAAAGCGCGAGCGGAGGGCCAGGCTGACGTAGACCAGCGCGACGAGCACGGGCACCTCGATCAGCGGGCCGACGACCCCGGCGAGCGCCTGCCCCGACGCGGCGCCGAAGGTCGCGATGGCGACGGCAATGGCGAGCTCGAAGTTGTTGCCGGCCGCGGTGAAGGCCAACGTCGTCGTGCGCTCGTAGCTCAGGCCGAGCGCCCTGCCCAGGAGGTAGCCCCCGCCCCACATGATCGCGAAGTAGGCGAGCAGTGGCAGTGCGATCCGGGCGACATCCCAGGGGCGGCTGGTGATCTGGTCGCCCTGCAGCGCGAAGAGGACGACGATCGTGAAGAGCAGTCCGTAGAGCGCCCACGGCCCGACGCGGGGTAGAAACGACCCTTCGTATGCCGTTGCCCCCCAACGCTTTTCGCCCACCCTGCGCGACAGGTAGCCCGCGAGCAGCGGGATGCCCAGGAAGATGAGGACGCTCTTGGCGATCTGCCACGGCGAGACGTCGAGGGCGGCCTGCTCCAGCCCGAGCCAGCCGGGCAGCACCGAGAGGTAGAACCAGCCAAGCCCGGCGAAGGCGATCACCTGGAAGAGAGAGTTGAGCGCGACCAGCACGGCGGCGGCCTCGCGGTCACCGCAGGCGAGGTCGTTCCAGATGATGACCATGGCGATGCAGCGGGCGAGGCCGACGATGATCAGGCCGGTGCGGTACTCCGGCAGGTCAGGCAGCAGCAGCCACGCCAGCGCGAACATGAGCGCCGGACCGAGGACCCAGTTGAGCAGCAGGCTGGAGACGAGCAGCCGGCGGTCGCCGGTCACGGTGTCGAGGCGGTCGTAGCGAACCTTGGCCAGGACGGGGTACATCATCACGAGCAGACCGAGCGCGATGGGGAGGGAGATCCCGTCGACCTCGACCGCGGAGAGGGCATCACCCAGGCCGGGCACGACCCGCCCGAGGGCGAGGCCGGCCACCATCGCGAGGATGATCCAGGCGGGCAGCCACCGGTCGAGGGTCGACAGCTTCCCGGTGATGCTCTCGTGCTCGGAGCGGGTCACGGTCACGAGGTCAGGCCACCGGCTTGGTCGCCCGGATGAAGGCACTGGCGAAGGCGCCCTCGAGCGCCACGACGGCCTCGTCGAGGGTCATGTCCTCGGGCAGCTGCGTGGGGTCGAGCATGTCGCCCATGGCTTCGAGGGCGTCGCGGTCGTACTCGCGGGTGACCTCGATGCCGGCCTCGACGAAGCCGGCCGCCGTCAGCTTGGCGATGTAGTCGGTGTCGCGCAGCGAGCCCGAGATGCAGCCGGTCCACAGGGCAACGACGCCGCGCAGCCCGGCCGGGATGTCGCGCAGGAGGACGATGTCGGAGACGGCGAAGCGGCCGCCGGGACGCAGCACGCGGAAGGCCTCGCGGAGCACCGCATCCTTGTCCGCGCTGAGGTTGATCACGCAGTTGGAGATGACGACGTCGACGCTCGCGTCGGCCATGGGCACCTGCTCGATGGTCCCGAGCATGAACCGGGCGTTCTCGATGCCGGCCTCGGCCTGGTGCTTCTGCGCCAGGGCCAGCATCTCCTCGGTCATGTCGAGTCCGTAGGCGGTGCCCGTGGGACCGACGCGCCGGGCCGACAGGAGCACGTCCAGTCCCCCGCCCGAGCCGAGGTCGAGAACGTCCTCCCCGGGCACGAGCTCGGCCAGCGCCGTGGGGTTGCCGCACCCGAGCGAGGCCGCGAGCGCGGAGTCGAAGGGGGTGTCGGCCTCGTCGTAGAGCCCGGAGCTGATCGGGTCGATGGGGCGGGCCTTGCTCGCCTCGCCGCAGCAGGACGAGGACTCGGCCACCGAGGCCTCGGACGCTGAGCTGCAGCACGAGGTCTCGGCCGGGGCAGCGCCGCCGCAGCACGAGGTAGCCTCCGGGGCGGCATCCCCGCAGCACGGCATCGCAGAGGGTTCGACGCCGCCACAGCAGGACGTCGCCTTCTCCTGCAGCGCAAGGCGCGCCGAGGCGGCATACCGCTCCTTGACCGCCTCCCGGACCTGCTCGTCGGTGAGGTGCTCCATGGCGACTCCTTGTCTCGACAGCCATCGAATCAACACCACTCTGGACCCTTGATTCGAAGTCTGTCAAGATAGGGAGATGACCATCCTCGAGGCGGCGACACGGGAGAGCGCCGTGACCTGCTGCGGCATGGCCACGACCCCGGTCACCGAGGAGGATGCGGCTCGGCTGGCCCCGATGTTCAAGGCCCTCGGCGACCCGGTCCGGCTGCGCATGGCCTCGATGATCGCGGCGCGCCCCGAGCTGTGCGTGTGCGAGATCACGCCGGCCTTCGAGCTGTCCTCGGGCACCATCTCGCACCACCTCAAGACCCTGCGCGAGGCCGGGCTGGTCGACTGCGAGCGGCGCGGGACCTTTGTCTACTACTGGATCCAGCCCGAGGCGCTGGCCGCCCTCTCGGCCCTGTTGGCGCCGACATGACCAGGCGCCCCGGCGAGCCGCTGGCCCGCAGCTCCCGCCACCTCGTGGAGGAAGCGGACGCTCGGGTGCGGTCGCTCACCGTCGAGGAGGTCGCCGACCTGCTCGAGGACCCGGGCCACCTGGTCGTCGACATCCGCGACCCGCGCGAGCTCGAGAAGCTGGGCACGATCCCGGGAGCGTTCCGTGCGCCGCGCGGGATGCTCGAGTTCTGGGTCGACCCGGAGAGCCCCTACTACAAGCCCATTCTCGACGACGGCCGCACGTTGATCCTCTACTGCGGCAGCGCCTGGCGCTCGGCCCTGGCGGCGGCCGCGCTCACCGACATGGGTCGCGCCGATGTGGCGCACCTGGCCGGCGGCTTCACCGCGTGGACCAAGGCCGGTATGCCCGTGGAGCACCTCGCCCACTGACCACCCTTGCTCGACGCCTCCCCTCACGGCGTTGGGTGCGCTCAGGGGTGTCTGGGCACCCCTGAGCGCACCCAACGCGGAGACATGGGCCGTCAGGCGCCGTGGCCGCGGATCGTGTCCCGCTTGGTCCGGTTGGCCTGCGGCGTCCGGAGGTCACGGGCCTTGTTGAACTGTCGCAGCACGTAGTCGCCGACGTCGTTGAGCGCAGCACGAAGGTCGGCCAGCTGGGAGGTCGCCACGATCCGGGACTTGCCGGGGACCCAGGCCTCGAGCGTGACGGTCTGCCCCGGGGCCTCACGGTCCTTCACCGACAGCTCCAGCTCCCAGCTCCTGTCGGAGTGGGAGAGCCGGCCCAGGGCCTGCGAGAGCGTGTCGGCGACCAACGCGCGGTCCCGCTCACTGAAGCCGCCACCGAAGCGGACGCGGTCGACGAGGTCGTTCATGCCTGCTCCTCCTCGGGCGCGCGCAGCGCCTCGTTGACGTGGTTGGGGCGATCAGGGGTGTCGTGGTCGCCCTCCCCACACCCGGAGTTGGGTGCGCTCGCGGGTGCCGGAGCACCGACGAGCGCACCCGACTCCGGATGGGGGAGAGGCAGGTGGGGGCCCGTCAGAGCAGGGATGACGGGCCCCCGGTCGGGGTGCCTCACCGCGGTGGGGTATGCCGTGGGCACGCCAGTCCTCGACGTCGCCCGGGCGCAGCCGGGACCGGCTGACCCGATCAGCCCTGCGGCAGGGTCGGGGTGGTCGTCCCGTTGGCGGCTCCGGCCCCGCTGGAGGACGTGGCCCCCGGCGCGCCCGCACCACCATCGCGACCCGGCCCACCGGCGCCCCCGGGGCGGCCCTGGCCCTCGGTGATCGTCGCGAGGTCGGAGCTCACGTCGAACATGACCTTCGAGCCGTCGGCCTTGCTGCCGAGCGCGTCGTAGGAGCCATCGGCATCCTTGCGCACGGCGTCGATGGTCACGGTGCTGTCCTTGGCCTTGACCGCGTCGATGACCTTCTGTGCCTCGTCGCCGGTGACCGCGGTGTCCTGGCTGCCGCCGGGGCCGCCCTGGCCACCCTTGCCGCCCGGGCCACCCTGGCCCTCGGTGACGGTGGCGTAGTCGGCGCTGACGTCCCAGCGCACCTGCGAGCCGTCGGCCTTGGTGCCGTGGGCGTCGAACGATCCGTCCTCGTCCTTCTCGACCGAGGAGACGGTCGCGCCGGAGTCCTTGGCCTTGATGGCGTCGGTGACCTTCTGGGTCTCCTCGGCGGAGGCCGCGGTGTGGGCGTGCATGCCGGCGCCCTGTCCGCGGCCCCCGGCCTGGCCGGCCGCGCCCGGCTGGCCGGAGTTGGCGGCGGCACCGGCCGTGGTGGACGAGGACGAGGTGGCGGGCGAGGGGTCCGCGGAGGCCAGCGCCGCGCCACCACCGATGATGGCGCCTGCGCCGAGGACGGAGACGGCGGCGAGGCCGATCTTCTTGGGGTTCATGGTCTGCTCCTTGGCAAGTCGGTCGGTGGCGGGTGCCACCGGGCATGACTCCACGCTCCGGCCCGCCGCTGTCACGAACCTGTCATCAAGCCGTCGGGATCATCAGACTCCGGCGCCTTCGTGTGACCCTCAGGAGAGGTCCGCCGGCCGGCCCGCCCAGCGGAGGACACCGGCGCCCGCGCCCCACGTCGGGCCGCTGATGTCGATGACGGCCAGGGCCGAGGTCGGCATCGGCACCCACTGGCCGGTGAGTCCCTCCACCAGCTCCTCCACCGCGGGGTTGTGCCCCACGAGGGCGACCGACGCCACCCCGGGATCCACCTCGGCGATGACCGCGCGGAGGGCGACCCCGTCGAAGGTGTAGGCCGCCTCACTGACCTCGACCGGCACCGTCCGGGGCAGCCGGCCGCTCACCAGCTCCCACGTCTGGCGTGCCCGTGCGGCGACCGAGACGAGGGCGAGGTCCGGCACGAGGCCCTGCGACGCCAGCCAGTCGCCCGAGAGCGGCGCCTGACGCCGACCCCGGGGCGCCAACGGACGATCCCGGTCACTGACACCCACCGACCAGTCCGACTTGGCGTGGCGAATGACGATCAGCGTGCGAGCGCTCATGGCGCCATCATCGCGGCTCAGGCCGGGCGATGCAGGGTCTCTCGGGCCCGCAGCCAGGGCAGTGCGGCCGCCAGGGTGATCAGCCCGGTCAGGCCGAAGGCCAGCGGATAGGACCCGCGGTCGACGAGCACGCCAGCGACGATGGGGCCGATGATCGAGCCGAGGTCGGCGGCCATCTGCACGGCGGCGATGGCGGGGCCTCCATTGCGCTCGTGGCCGATGACGTCGGCGAGGCTCGCCTGCTGGGCCGGGTTGAGGGTGCCCGCCCCCAGCCCGGCGATGACCGAGACGAGCAGGAGCAGGGTCAACGAGCCGGCCCACCCGGTGACCAGGGTCGCCAGCCCACTGACGACCAGCCCACCGATGATGAACGGCTTGCGGCCGACGCGATCCGATCGCCGCCCGGAGAAGGTGAGGCCGACGGCATTGCCCGCCGCGAACACTGCCAGGGCGGCACCTGCCACCCAGGGGGCACTGCCCACGACCGACGCGGCGAACAGCGGCAGGATCGCGTTGCGGACCCCGAAGTTGGCCCACCCATTGGCCACGGCCGACCCGAGCGCCGCGCGGTAGGCGCTGTCCTGCAGCCCATCCCGCATGGTGAAGACGTCGCGGACCGGCGCATCGGCCGCCGGGCGGAGCGCCTCGGGACGGATCAACATGCCGACGATCGCCGCCGCGATGAGCAGCGCCACGGCATACACGAGGAACGGGACGCGAAGGCCGAGGTTGCCCAGCAGGCCACCCATCACCGGCCCACCGATGCCGCCGAGGAGGAAGGCCGACCCGTAGGCCGAGGACACCCGGCCGCGGATCGAGGGCGGCGCCAGCCGGACGATGAGGGCGACCGCCGAGACGGTGAACATGGTGGACCCGATGCCGCCCAGGCTCCGGAAGAGGAGCAGCTGCCAGTAGCTGTCGGCGAAGGCGGTCGCCCCAGTGCTCAGGGCCACGATGACCAGGCCGATGAGGTAGACCGGCCGCTCCCCCAGGGCCGCGATGAGCTTGCCGCCACCGGGCGCGAAGACGAGCCGGAAGAACGCGAACGCGCTCACCACGATCGAGCTCGCGGTGGCCCCCACGCCAAAGCTCTGGGCGTACTGCGGCAGCACCGGCGTGATGAGCCCGAAGCCGATGGCGATGACGAAGGCGGCCGCGATGAGGACCCAGATCTCGCGCGGGATGCGCGCCGGGGCAGCGGACGTGGTCATAGGCCAGCAAGTATGCCGTCCGCCTCCACGGTGCCCGGCCTCCGTCCCCCTAGGCTCGCCAGATGGGTCGACGCCGCTCCTCCGGGCCGCGGCTGCGGCGCCTGTTGCTCACGGCGTTCGGCGCGGCGCTGGTCGCGGTCGGGCCGTACGCCTGGGTGCGCTGGTCGGCGCTGGGCACGGTCCACGACGCCGAGCACACCGCCGCCGTGCCGGTGGCGCTCGTCCTGGGTGCCGGCCTGACCCGAGCGGCGCGCCGACGCCCTTCCTCGCCGCCCGTCTCGACGTCGCCGCCGAGCTGCATCGCGCGGGCACGGTCGCGGTCATCCTCGTCTCCGGCGACAACCGCACCCACGACTACGACGAGCCGACCGCGATGTACGACTACCTCGTCGCGCACGGCGGCCCCGGTGAGGACATCGTCCGCGACTACGCCGGTCGGGACACCTATGACTCGTGCTCACGAGCCCGGCGGATCTTCGGTGTCGACCGGCTCGTCCTCGTCTCGCAGGGCTACCACCTGCCGCGGGCCGTCGCGACCTGGCGTGCCCTCGGTGTCAGCACCACCGGTGCCGGTGACTGGCGGATGCAGGCGCGCTACCCCAGCCTGTGGCGGTCCTACACGATCCGCGAGGTCGCCGCCTCCTGGAAGACGGTGGCCGACCTGGTGAGCGGGCGCGATCCGGTGCTCGGGGCCCCCGAGACGTCGGTGACGGATGCGTTGCGTCGCAAGGGGATCGCTCCCTGAGGCAACCAGGGACCGTATGCCGTGGAGCCGGTCCTCGCAGCGGTGCCGGTCGCGGTCAGCGGACCACCATGACGAAGGCCACCGCCACCAGGGCCGGGAGGGCGGACAGCGCGACGAGCGCGGTGTCACCCCAGGTCCAGCGGGCCGGATGGAACCAGGTGCGCCGTTGCGCGCGCGCGAAGCCGCGGGCATCCATCGCCACTGCCAGCTCGGCCGCAGAGCGGAGCGCGCGCAGGAGCAGCCCGACGGTCAGCGCCAGGACGTGGCCGACGATGGTGGCGGGTCGTCGCCAGGTCGCGGCAACACCCCGGATCCGGCGGGCGCGCGCGATCTCCTCCCAGATCTGGCCGAAGGACTGCATGCGGTGCATCGCGGCCGAAACCGCGACGACCGGGCGATCGGGCAGGTGCAGGGTCTGGGCGAGCTGGTCCCCGAGCCGGTCGGTGTCGATGAAGGGCAGCAGGACGGCCGAGGGCAGGACGATGAGCAGGACGCGGGTGAGCCCATTGCCCGCCAGCGCGAGGTCACGACCACCGAGCAGCCAGGTCGACCAGGCCACCGAGACCGCCGCCAGCAGGCCCGGCACGAGCCGGGTGAGCAGGGCCCGCAGCGGCGCGATCACCCCGGAACGCGCGCTGACGAGGCCGGAGACGGCGAGCACCAGCTGGATCCCGAGGAGGACCAGCGAGGGTCGCCACCCGGGCGAGAGCACCCCGGCGGGGACGGCCAGGGCTGAGCCCAGCAGCAGCGCCAGCGGCCCGCGGCCGGCCAGCAGCGGCTCCCCGCCCCGCGGCCCGGGAGCTGCGGGTGGGGCCGTGAGCCGGTGCACTCGGTCTCCGGCGAGGGTGATGACGTGGGCGTCGTGGGTGGCGGTCACGATGGCGCCACCGCCCGACCGGTACGCGGCGAGGAGGCCGACGACGGCAGCCCAGGTGTGCCGGTCCTGGCCGACGGTGGGCTCGTCGGCGAGCACGAGCTCCGGACCATGGAAGAGCGCCGCGGCGACCGCGAGCCGCCGCTGCTCGCCGCCCGAGAGCTGCCGAGGGTCCGCTGACGCCAGTGGCCCGAGTCCGAGGACATCGAGGAGCGCCCGCGCACGGGTCTCGCTCCCCGCATCGAGGCGCCCAAGGGCCTGGGCGGTGACGAGGACCTCGTCGAGCACGGTGCGGGCGACGATGGTCGAGCTGGACCACTGCGGCACCCAGGCGACGTGCGCGGCCAGACCAGCCGGATCAAGGTCGGCCACGACCTGCCCGGTCCTCGTCTCGACCCGACCGGTCGTCGGGGTCAAGAACCCGGCCAGCGCATGCAGGATCGTCGACTTGCCCGAGCCGCTCGGGCCGACGAGGGCGTGCAGCTGACCGGCGCCGACCACCAAGGGCTCGGACGTCCGGGCGGCCACGCGGGTGGTCGCGACCCCGTCGACCGTGCGGGTCGTGCGGGCCACAGTGAGTTCCGTTGCGGCAAGCGCCGATTCCGTATGCCGTGTGCTCGCCCGGGTGACCAGGGCGGGGTCGACCTCGATCGGCGTGGGCGCCGGGGCGCCCGGCACCCAGACCCCCGTCGCCAAAAGTCGTTCCCCCTCGGAGGCCAACGTCTCCCGGACCGGGCCGTCGGCGACGACGGCGCCGTCCTCGTCGAGGACGACGAGTCGGTCGACGAGGTCGACCCATGGGCCGAGGAGGTGCTCGACGACGACGAGGGTCAGGCCACGCGCGGTCACCACCTCGTCGACAGCGGCGCGCACCGACTGGGCGTTCTCCGCATCGAGCATCGCGGTCGGCTCGTCGAGGAGCAGGAGCGAGGGCTCCAGCGCGAGCGCGCCCGCGAGCGCGAGCCGTTGGGTCTGGCCGCCGGACAGGGCCGACGTGGGCCAGGCCCCAGCGGCTCCCCCCAGGCCCGCCACCTCGTCGACGCCACTGGCGGGCAGCACCTGGGAGTCGGCGACCGCACCCCGATCCGGGGCCAGGCGCACCGCGGCCAACGCGGAGGCGACGCGCCCGGGCATCTCGGCCCGCGGCATACCGACGTTCTCCGGGCCGAAGGCGACATCGCGGGCGACGGTCGCGGCGACGACGCCCGCCCCGGGCTCCTGCAGGACGAGGCCGACCGAGCCCGGCCGGTCTCCCGGTGCCACACCGTCGAGGGTGACGGTGCCGGAGAGCTCACCGGCGTCAGCGGTCTCGAGCAACCCCGCCAAGGCGCGGAGCAGCGTCGACTTGCCCGACCCGCTCGGTCCGACGAGCAGGACCCGCTCGCCGGCCTCGATGGTCAGGTCGAGGTCGCGCAGCACCGGGACCTTGCGGCCATAGGGCCGCCAGGTCAGGCCGGCGACCTCGACCCGACCGGTGGCTCGGGTGTCAGACAGCGCGAGCCTCCCGGGCCTCCTGACCGGGCGGGAAGGCGCCGAGCGCACCCGCCGCCGCGAGGGCCCGGGTGATGACCCAGCCCAGGCCGCCCGCGATCACCGCGCCGGCTGCCGTGAGGATGACCAGGTAGGCGATCTTGTAGCTCCAGCCCCAGTCGGTCCAGTAGACGAACCATTCGTACACCGCTTCGAGCGGCGCCGACATCGCCCCGGCGAACATCGCGGCGGCCAGCCCGTAGGCGCCGTAGCCGAGGATCGCGAAGGCCAGCTCGGCGCCGAGGCCCTGGAGGATGCCGCTGATCAGCGTGGTGAACCCCCACTGCGTGCCCGGGATCATCGACACCAGCGCCGCGACCACCTCGCAGAGCAGGGCCGCGCCGGGACGACGCACGATCAGCCCGCCGACGACGCCGGCGATCAGCCAGGGCGCGCCCGTGATGCCGGCGAGCGGCGGGAAGATCGTCGTGAGGGCCGTCGAGGGCGCCTGGTAGGCCAGCCCCCAGCCCCAGTAGGCGATGCCGAAGGCGGCGCCGAGGAAGGTGATGGTGAGGATGTCGATGGTGCGCCAGGCCATGAGTGGAGCGGTGGCGCGGATGCTGCGTGGCATGGGTCTGTTTCCTTCTCCCGTGGAATCCGATGGATACCTCGGGGAAGCCGCACCGCGGCATACGGGTATGCCGCGGTGGGGCTTGAGATCCCGACTCCCTACGCCGGTGCGAACCGGATCAGGTGCGAGGGTCTGCGGTCGCCCGCACTCTCAGCGCCGAAGCGCTCCCCTGTCGTTGACGTCGTCAGCATAGCCGCGATCGCGACCTGCTGCCGGTGGGCCGCGTGTGCCAGAGTTGGCGGGTGAAGGGGCCCGATCACCGGGCCACCACGACGCATGAGGTGACGCAATGGGAAGCATGGTCTGGAAGGCCCTCGCCGGTGCCTCGGCGGTCATCGCCACGATGGTCGCGGGCAAGGTCGCCGACCAGGTGTGGCGCACCGCCGGCCAGGAGGACGTCGACCCCGCCGACCCGGACAGCCCGATGATGCAGGCCGTGCTGTATGCCGCCCTCACCGGGCTGGTCGCGGCCGGACTGAAGACCTTCGCCACGCGCAAGGCGGCGCAGTACTACGAGAACTCCTCCGGCCACCTGCCCAAGGGCGTCGGCACCCGCTGACCCCCGCTGACCCCGCCGATTCGAGGTATTACCGCGCGGGTATCCGCGCGGTAATACCTCGAATCGGCAGGAGGGCGCCACGCTGCGGACGCACCACCAAAAACTCCCACCTCTTCCGTACCGTGGGCTGCACGCACCCGGACGGGTGCAACGAGACCACGCAGAAAGTGAACGACGGTGGGCGCGCTGCGATTCATGGGAAGTGCCACGATCGTCGCGATCGGGCTCGCCATCGCCACCACCCAGCTCCAGCCACCGGCCACCGCCTCCGAGGGACCGGTCGCCACGTCGGCCACGACCGTGGGGGCACCCCTCGGTCGAGCGCCAGAGCCGCAGCCCTCCCCCGCGCGGGCGACGACGGCACACCCGGCACCCACGCCGACGGGCACGCCCGCCCCGTTCACTCCCGTCGACGCGTCGGCCGTGGCCATGCAGGCGGCGCCCCCCGCCACCACGGCAGCACCGTCGATGGCTCCCGCAGCGCCTGCGGCACCTGCAGCAACCGCAGCACCCGCAGCACCCGCAGCACCCGCAGAGCCTGCGGCGCCGGTGGCACCCGCGGTCCCGGCAGCTCCTGCCCCGCCCGCGCCCGCGGCGCCGGTCTCGCCCGGGGTCCTCCACCTCACCTTCGACGACGGCCCCGACCCGGCGTGGACGCCCGCGCTGCTCGACATCCTCGGCCGACACCAGGCGCGCGCCACCTTCTTCGAGCTGGGCGCGAAGGCGGCCGAACACCCGGACCTGGTCGCGGCGGTGCGCTCGCGCGGTCACACGATCGGCAACCACTCCTGGAGCCACCCGGAGTTCACCCGGATCGGGCTGGACGCCGTCCGCGACCAGGTGGCCCGGACCGATGCCGCCCTCGGCACACCACCGTGCGTTCGGCCACCCTTCGGCAGCCTCACTGCCTCGATCCGAGGCGCGCTCGAGGCGTCGGGCAAGCACGTGGTGATGTGGGACGTCGACACCCGTGACTGGTCGCTCCCCGGCGCTCCCGCCATCGCGGAGCGGATCGTCGCGGGAGCCCGACCCGGGGCGATCATCCTGCTCCACGACGGGGGCAACGACCGCAGCCAGACCCTCGCCGGTGTCGACCATGCCCTGGGCATCCTCGCGGCAGCCGGGTGGCGCTTCGACCCGGTACCCGGCTGCTGACGTCGTCTCGACGAACCTAGGCGACACATCGCGCCCCCAGCAACCCGACCGGCCCCGACCCTACGAACGTGGGGCGGCAACTGTCGGGTCGGAGGTCGGGCCACCCTCGGCGCCCAGGTCCAGCAGGCGGGCCAGCGGGACGCCCGGGCGGTAGGCCAGGTGGGCGTGGCTCGGAGCCTCCAGGACGCAGACGTCGGCGCGTGCCCCCGGCGTGAGGTGGCCGATATCGCTGCGCTGCAACGCCTGTGCGCCGCCGGCAGTGGCCGACCACACGGCTTCCGCGGGGCTCATCCCCATCTCGCGCACGGCCAGGGCGATCACCAGCGGCATCGAGGTCGAGTAGCACGTGCCCGGGTTGCAGTCGGTCGCCAGCGCCACCGTCACCCCGGCGTCGAGGAGCCGCCGGGCATCGGGGTACGGCGACCGCGTCGAGAACTCCACGCCCGGCAGGAGGGTCGCGACCGTGCCCGACCCGGCGAGCGCGTCGACGTCGGCCGCCGACAGGAAGGTGCAGTGGTCCACGCTGGCCGCGCCCAGCTCGACGGCGAGCTGCACTCCGGGACCGTGCCCGAGCTGGTTGCCGTGGACGCGCGGGCGCAGACCGGCCGCGATGCCCGCCTCGAGCACGACCCGCGCCTCGTCGCCGGTAAAGGCATACGGGGAGGCCGGCTCACAGAAGACGTCGATCCACCGCGCGTGGGGCGCGCACGCCGCCAACATGGGGCCGGTCACCAACTCCACGTATGCCGTCCGGTCACCTCGGGCTTCCGGTGGGACGACATGCGCCCCGAGGAAGGTCGTCTCCGGGGTGACCTCGCGAGCCAAGCGCAACGCCCTGGCCTCGTCCTCGACGGTGAGGCCATAGCCGCTCTTGACCTCGACAGTGCCCGTGCCCTGGGATCGCATCTCCCGCATGCGCTGTGCCAGAAGGTTCCTCAGCGTGTCGTCGCTGGCCGCACGGGTGGCAGCCATGGTCGTGGCGATCCCGCCGCCGTCATAGCGCTGGCCCGTCATCCGGGCGGTGAACTCGGCGGCCCGGTCACCATCGAAGACCAGGTGGGCATGTGAGTCGACGAAGGCCGGCAGCACGGCGCGCCCACCGAGGTCGACGACGCGGTCGGCCGCCGGCGCCTCGCGAGCGGCCCCGACCCACGCCACGACACCGGCGTCGACGACGAGGGCCGCCTCCCGGCGCAGGCCGAGCCCGCCCTCGCCCTCACCGTCATTGGTGACGAGCTCGGCGATGCCGGTGACGAGCGTGCTCATCGCCCGGCCCGCAGCAACAGCTGCGCCTCGTGGACCAGTGCGTCGACGTCGCCGAGCGCGTGGACACCGCATGCGAGGACGTGCCTGCCGGCGACCACGACGTCGGTGACGTCGTCAGCACTCGCGGCGAAGAGGACCTGTCCGGGCTCACTGCCCGCGGTCCGACGGGAGTCGCGGCGGACCGTGACAAGGTCGGCCACGCCTCCGACGACGAGCCGGCCGCCCTCCCAGCCGAGCGCGCGGTAGCCGTTCTCGCTCCCCATCGTCACCAGCTGGTCGGGGGCGAAGCGACCACGCTCGTGGCTGAGCAGCCGCTCGTGCATCTCCACCGCACGCATCTCCTCGAAGGGGTCGACGACGGCGTGCTGGTCCGATCCGAGGCTCATCGGGATGTCGCGTTGGCGCATGGCCCGACTGGGGCCGACTCCGTCGGCGAGGTCGCGCTCGGTCGTGGGGCAGAGGCAGACACCGGCTCCGGACACCTCGAGGCACTCGAGGTCGCGCTCGCTCAAATGGGTCGCATGGACGGCGGTGAACTTCTCGTCGAGCAGCCCCGCGTTGCCGAGGATCTCGGTCGGGGTCCGACCGTAGAAGGCCTGTGCCGCAAGGTTCTCCGCCGGCTGCTCCGAGACGTGGGCATGGAGGACGCGATCGACCGTGGCCTCGCCGAAGGCATCGAGCTCCCGCGGGGTCAGCGCACGGATCGAGTGAGCAGCCGCCCCGATGACGAGTGCGTCGGAGGCCGCGGCGACACGGTCCAGGTCGGCGACACGGGCGGCCCAGGCATCGACGTCACCGTCGCTGAACCGTTGCTGGACCTCGTCGAGTGGCAGGTGCCCCTGCGGGGTGAGGCCGCCGTGGAGGTAGATGGTGTCGAGCAGGGTGAGCCGGATCCCGACCTCCCCGGCCGCCTGCACCAGCGCCAACCCCATCGCGTTGGGGTCGGCGTAGCGCTGCCCACCGGCAGCGTGGTGCAGGTAGTGGAACTCGCCGACGGCGGTGAACCCCGCGGCCACCATCTCGAGGAAGACCGCCCGCGCCAGGGCGAGGTAGGAGTCGGGGTCGAGGAGCTGCGCCACGGCATACATCTCCTCCCGCCACGTCCAGAAGGTGCCGCCGCCCCCATGCGTGCGGCCGCGGAGGGCACGGTGGAAGACGTGCGAGTGGGTGTTCGCGAAGCCGGGGAAGGTCACGCCGGGCAGCCGGACGTCGCCGGGCTCGGCCGGGGTCCGCTCGCTGATCGCGGTGATCCGGTCACGGTCGACGGTGAGCCGGACACCCCACTGGACCTTGGTGGGGAGTTGGGCGTGCTCGCACCAGTAGGTCGTCATGCCGACCGCCCGGTGAGGTCGGCGAGCACGCGGGTGAGGGCGGCGACGCCGCTGAGGCAGTCGGCCTCCTCGGCGAACTCGGCGGGCGAGTGCGAGACGCCCGTGGGGTTGCGGACGAAGAGCATCGCCGCCGGGACGCCGGCGTTGGCGAGGATCCCGCTGTCGTGCCCGGCGCCCGTCCCCAGGACCGGTATGCCGTCCAGCGCGGTCGCGAGGCGGGTCACCAGGGCGTGGTCGAAGGAGGTCACCGGCGTCCAGGACTCCTCGGTGACGAGGGCGTCGAAGTCGGCCATCACCTCGGTGACGTCGGCGACGACCCGCTGGACGGCGGCCTCGTCGGCCCCGCGGGCGTCGAGCCAGCCGGTGACCGCACTGGGGATGGCGTTGACGCCATTGGGTGTCGCCCGGACCTTGCCGACGGTGGCCACGCAGCCGTGGTCCTGGGCGGCTCGCCGCGCCGCGATCACGCCCGCGGCGAAGCCGAGCATGGCGTCGTCGCGGTCGTCCAACGCGGTGGTGCCGGCGTGGTTGGCCGTGCCCGGCACGTCGATCCGCCAGCGGCCGTGGGGCCAGATGTGGCTGCCGACGCCGACCGGTGCGTCGAGGTCGACGAGGTGACGGCCCTGCTCGACGTGGAGCTCGACGAAGGTGCCGATCCGGGCGATGGTGGCCGGGTCCGGGCCGAGCTCGTGCGGGTCGCGGCCGGCGGCGCGCAGGGCCTGGGCCATCGTCGTGCCCCCGGCATCGCTGAGGGCAAGGGCGCGTTCGGGGGCCAGGGCTCCCGTGAGGATCCGCGAGCCGGCGCAGGCGATGCCGAAACGGGCTCCCTCCTCGTCGACGAAGTTGACCACGCCGATCGGGCGGCTCGGCTGGTGGCCCTCGGCGCGCAGCCGCGCCACGGCGAGCAGGGCCGAGACGACCCCGAGCGGACCGTCGAAGGCCCCGCCCTCGGGCACGGAGTCCAGGTGCGACCCGGTCACGACGCCGGGTGTGCCAGCGCGGAGTGCCTCATCCGGGTCACCCCACCACGCCCACTGGTTGCCGACCCGGTCGGTGGTCAGGTCCAGGCCGAGCCGCGCCACCTCCCCGGCGAACCACTCGCGCAGCAGGGCGTCCTCGGCGGTCCAGGCGAAGCGCCGGTAGCCGCCGGCGGACGTCCGGCCGATCGGGTCGAGATCGCCCCAGAGCCGACGGAAGTCGGCCTGCTGCGCGGCATCGGTGACGGGCATGACCCCATTCCACCCCAGTCGGGCGTGGCTCGGGGCCGAATGGCCCCTCGACCCCGTCTGGGATGCCAGACGCGAGGGCCTTTCCTTCCCTGTGGCAGGATCACGAAAGTGACACCAGCGGCAGGTGAGGAGCGAGCGCTCGGCGCGCTCACGGCATACGGGATCCCATATGCCGTGACTCGCCACGGGCGGGTGGGCTCACTCGCGGAGGCGGCGGCGCTGCGGGGGGTCCAGCCGGGCGACATCATCAAGACGCTCGTGGTGCGACGGGGTGAGGGCGACCACCTGTTCGTGCTCGTGCCGGGGGATCGTGAGTTCTCCTGGCCGAAGCTGCGCGCGCTGCTGGGCGTGAACCGGATGACGATGCCGGGGGCCGACGAGGCACGTGAGGTGACCGGGTACGAGCGCGGGACGATCACGCCCTTCGGATCGCTGCGCGCGCTGCCGGTGATCGCCGATGCCTCGGTGGCGGGGCGCACCATCTCGATGGGGGCCGGCGCCCACGGGGTGGCGGTGACGGTCTCGGGTGACGAGGTGATCCGCGCGCTCGGGGCCACCGTCGCCGACATCTCCGACGTGTCGCCCACCGCCTGAACCCAGGTGAAAGCCAGCAGCCGCACCCCGGTCGAGAGGGCACTCGTTGTCGTCGCCTCGAGGCCCGAGGCGACAACGACTGCCCTCTCGATCCGGAGATGACGCCATCAGGCCTCGCGCATCGGGATGCGGACCCCTTGCTGCTGCGCGACCTTGTCGGCGTGGTGGTAGCCGGCGTCGACGTGCCGGATCACCCCCATGCCGGGGTCGTTGGTGAGCACGCGCTCGAGCTTCTCGGCGGCAAGAGGCGTCCCGTCCGCCAGGCAGACCTGACCGGCATGCATCGAACGACCGATCCCGACCCCGCCACCGTGGTGCAGAGACACCCATGAGGCACCGGAGGCGGTGTTGACGAGAGCGTTGAGCAGGGGCCAGTCGGCGATGGCATCGGAGCCGTCGAGCATCGACTCGGTCTCGCGATAGGGCGAGGCGACCGAGCCGCAGTCGAGGTGGTCGCGCCCGATGACGATCGGGGCCGAGACCTCACCACTGGCGACGAGGTCGTTGAAGAGCGCGCCGGCCTTGTCCCGCTCGCCGTAGCCGAGCCAGCAGATCCGCGCCGGCAGGCCCTGGAAGGCGATCTTCTCGCGCGCGCCGCGCATCCACTTCTGCAGGCGGTCGTTGTCGGGGAAGAGCTCCATCACCGCGCGGTCGGTGACCTCGATGTCCTTGGGGTCACCCGAGAGCGCGGCCCATCGGAAGGGGCCCTTGCCCTCGCAGAAGAGCGGCCGGATGTAGGCCGGCACGAACCCGGGGAAGTCGAAGGCCCGGTCGCACCCGCCCAGGCGTGCCTCGTCGCGGATCGAGTTGCCGTAGTCGAAGACCTCGGCGCCGCGGTCCTTGAAGTCGACCATCGCCTGCACGTGCGCGGCCATCGACTCGCGTGCGCGATCGGTGAACTCCTCGGGCTTCTTCTCGGCGAACTCCGCCCAGTCCTCGAGCTCCACGCCGATCGGGAGGTAGCTGAGCGGGTCGTGCGCACTCGTCTGGTCGGTGACGATGTCGATGGGCACGCCACGCCGAAGCAGCTCGGGGAAGACCTCGGCGGCGTTGCCGACGACCCCGATCGAGCGGGCCCGGCGGGCGTTCTTGGCCTCGACGGCGCGCATGATCGCCTCGTCGAGGTCGGGCGCCACCTCGTCGAGGTAGCGGTGCTCGACCCGGCGGTGCAGACGCTCGGGATCCACGTCGACGATGAGGCAGACCCCGCCGTTGAGCGTGACGGCCAGGGGCTGCGCGCCACCCATCCCGCCACAGCCGCCGGTGAGGGTCAGCGTCCCGGCCAGCGTTCCGGCATACCGCTGTTCGGCGATGGCGGCGAAGGTCTCGTAGGTGCCCTGGACGATGCCCTGGGTGCCGATGTAGATCCACGACCCGGCCGTCATCTGCCCGTACATCGTGAGCCCGAGGTGCTCGAGACGCCGGAACTCGGGCCAGTTCGCCCAGTCCGGCACGAGGTTGGAGTTGGCGATGAGGACGCGCGGCGCCCACTCGTGGGTGCGGAAGACGCCGACCGGGCGCCCCGACTGCACGAGCATCGTCTCGTCGGCGCGCAGGTCGGTCAGGGTGCGCACCATGGCGTCGAACGAGCGCCAGTCGCGCGCCGCCCGCCCGGTGCCGCCATAGACGACGAGGTCGTCCGGGCGCTCGGCGACCTCGGGGTCGAGGTTGTTCATGAGCATCCGCAGCGGGGCCTCGGTGGACCACTGCCGTGCCGTGAGCGTCGTGCCGCGTGGGGCCCGAACGGGTCGTGCACCTTCCATCGTCGTTCTCCTTCAACCCTTTTGGTATGCCGTGTGCTTCAGTTCAGGGGGCCGGTTTGGGTCTCGACGGCCCGCCGGATCGTGCCGTCGACGACCAGGTCGTGTGCCGTGGCGACCTCGGGTGCCAGGAACCGGTCCGTCCCCGGCCGGCTCGCTCCCGCCGCCACGAGGGCGTCGACCACCGCGCCGGTCGCCGCGGCCGGCTGCAGGGGCGCCCGCAGCTGGAGCCCGCGCGCAGCCGTGAGCACCTCGATCGCGAGCACCCGCGCGAGCCCGTCGACCGAGCGGCGCAGCTTGCGCCCCGCCGACCAGCCCATCGAGACGTGGTCCTCCTGCATGGCGCTGCTCGGGATGGAGTCGACGCTCGCCGGCGCGGCCAGGCGCTTGAGCTCGGAGACGATCGCGGCCTGGGTGTACTGAGCGATCATGTGGCCGCTGTCGACGCCAGGGTCGTCGGCGAGGAAGGGAGGCAGGCCGTGGTTGCGCGCCTTGTCGAGGAAGCGGTCGGTGCGTCGCTCCGAGATCGAGGCCAGGTCGGCGGCGACGATCGCGAGGAAGTCGAGCACATAGGCGACGGGCGCCCCGTGGAAGTTGCCATTGCTCTCGACGCGGCCGTCGAGGGTGACGACCGGGTTGTCGACGGCCGAGGCCAGCTCCCACCCGGCGACCCGCACCGCGTGGTCGACGGTGTCACGGGCGGCTCCCGCGACCTGGGGGGCGCACCGCAGCGAGTAGGCGTCCTGCACCCGAGGACAATCCTCGACGTCATGCGAGGCGCGAATCGGGCTGCCGGACAGGATCTTTCGCAGGTTCGCGGCTGAGACGGCCTGACCCGGCTGCGGGCGCAGTGCGTGCAGGTCCGCGGCAAAGACGTTGTCCGTGCCGAGCAGGCCCTCCACCGACATGGCCGCGGCGATGTCGGCCACGACGAGCAGCTCGCGCAGGTCGTGGATCGCCAGGCAGAGCATGCCGAGCATGCCGTCGGTGCCGTTGATGAGCGCCAGGCCTTCCTTCTCCTGCAGCTCGATCGGCTCCAGGCCGGCTGCCGCGAGCGCCTCGCCGGCCGGGCGCTCCACCCCGTCGGCATCGCGCACCGGCCCCTCCCCCATGAGCGCGAGTGCGCAGTGGGACAGCGGCGCCAGGTCACCGGAGCAGCCGAGCGAGCCGTACTCGTGGACGACCGGCGTGATCTCGGCGTTGAGCATCCCGACGTAGGCCGTCAGGGTCGCCTCCCGCACTCCGGTGCGCCCGGTGGCGAGGGTGGAGATGCGCAGCAGCATGAGCGCCCGCACGACCTCGCGCTCCACCTCGGGCCCGGACCCCGCTGCGTGGGAGCGGACGAGGGAACGCTGCAGCTGCCGCCGCAGCTCGGTCGGGATGTGGCGGGTCGCCAACGCCCCGAAGCCGGTCGAGACGCCATAGTGCGGCTCGACGTCGTCGGCCAGGCCCTCGATGATCGCCCGGCTCTTGCGCACCTCGGCGAGCGCGGCCGGGTCGAGACGGACCCTCGCGCCGCCCCGGGCGACGGCGACGACCTCCTCGATCGTCAGGGGCCCCACTCCGACCGTGACCTCGCCCGGGTAGCCATCCGTGGCTCCGGACGGGTGCTCGCTCAGGTGGTCGGCGCGCTCGCTCATGGAAGTCCATGCAAGCCCACGACGCGCGTCCTCAGGAACGGGAGCTCACGGCATACCGTCTTGAATGCCAGACATGCCCCCTACGCTGAGCGAGTGACCCCTCGACCAGGAGGCCTGCCGTGAGCGCCCCGGCCCCCGCTGCCGCGGCGGCGCTGGACATCCTCGAGTTCCTCGCCAGCCGGGGTGAGCCGGTGCCGGCGGCGACCATCTCGCGCGCGCTCGACCTGCCCCGGTCCAGCGTCTACCACCTGCTCACGGTCCTCACCGGCCGCGGCTACGTCACGCACCTGGCCGACGAGCACCGCTATGGCCTGGGCGTCGCCGCCTATGAGCTGGGCGCGGCCTATCCGCGGCAGGCCGGCCTGGCCCGGCTCGCCCGGGGCCCACTCGACCGGCTCGTCGCCGCCACCGGGCACAACGCCCATCTCGCCGTCCTCCACGGTCACGACGTCCTCTATGTCCTCGAGCAGCGCGCGCCCGGCGGGCCGCACCTGGTCAGTGACGTCGGGGTGCGGCTGCCGGCCACCCTCACCGCGACCGGGCTCGCGATGCTCGCGGCCCTGCCGGCCGGCCAGGTGCGCGCGCTCTTCCCCGACCGGGGCTCGTTCGTCCAGCGCGACGGGCGGGGGGTCACCTCCCCGCGCGCGCTGCGGTCCGCGCTCCAGCAGGTCCGCCAACGCGGGTATGCCGTGGAGGACTCCCTCGTGACGGCGGGGCTGTCGTCGGTGGCCCAGGCCGTCCTCGACCACACCGGTCACCCGGTGGCGGCTGTCGCGCTGACGTGGCTGTCGCCGGGCGGTGATGGGGCAACGACCGCGGCGCAGGCGGCGGCCGTGCGCGCGACGGCCCTGGACCTCACCCACCGGATCAAGGGGCGTCCGGCGTGAGCGAGGTGGTGCACATGAGCGTCATCGTCCTCGCCGGGGGCGAGTCGAGCAGGTTCGGGGCGGACAAGATCAGCGCCGACCTCGATGGCCGCAGCCTGCTTGACCATGTGCTGTCTGGGCTCGACGCCGCCTGGGAGGTGGTCTGCGTCGGACCGGAGCGGGAGACGGTGCGGCCGGTGACCTGGGCGCGCGAGAGCCCGCCCCTGGGTGGGCCACTCGCCGGCGTCGCGGCCGGGCTCGCGGCCAGCACGGGCGAGATGGTCCTGGTCGTCGCCGGCGACATGCCGTGGGCCGCACCGGCCCTGCCCCGACTCCTCGCCGCGCTGCGTGGATCTCCGGAGGCCAGCGCGGCGGTTGCACTCGACGCCGAGGGCCAGGCCAATCCGCTGCTCGCGGCCTACCACCGCTCGGCTCTGGTCGACGCCCTGCCGACCCCTGCGCACGGACGCCGCGCCAAGCTGCTGCTCGAGCTGCCGCACGTGCAGGTGCCCGTGGGGCCGGCCGAGGGACAGGACGTCGACACCCCCGATGACCTCGTACGGTGGAGGCCATGAGGGCGATCACTGCACCCATCCCCGGCGGGCCGGACAGCCTGCAGCTCGTCGACCTGCCCGACCCCGAGCCGGGGCCGGGCGAGGTGCGGATCCGCGTCGCCGCGGCTGGGGTCAACCGGGCCGACCTGCTCCAGGCGGCCGGGCACTATCCACCCCCGCCGGGCATCAGCGAGGTGCTCGGCCTCGAGGTCAGCGGCACGATCGACGCAGTGGGTGAGGGCGTGGAGTCGTGGCTCGTCGGTGACCGGGTGTGCGCCCTCCTCGCGGGCGGGGGTTATGCCGAGCTCGTCGTCGTGCCGGCGGGCCAGGTCCTGCCGATTCCTGCGGGCGTCGAGCTGGTGTCGGCGGCGGCACTGCCGGAGGTCACCTGCACCGTCTGGTCCAACCTGGTGCTGACGGCGGGCTTGCGCTCCGGCGAGACGCTGCTCGTCCACGGCGGCTCCTCGGGCATCGGCACGATGGCGATCCAGGTGGCGCGCTCCCTCGGGGCTCGCGTCGCCGTCACCGCCGGGAGCGCCGCCAAGCTGGAGGCCTGCCGAGCCCTCGGCGCCGAGATCCTCGTCAACTACCGCGAGGAGGACTTCGTCGAGCAGGTGCGGGCGCAGACCGACGGCCATGGCGCGGACGTGATCCTCGACAACATGGGCGCGAAGTACTTGTCGCGCAACGTCGATGCCCTCGCCACCGGTGGTCGGCTCGTCGTCATCGGCATGCAGGGCGGGGTCAAGGGCGAGCTCGACCTCGGGGTCCTGCTGCGCAAGAGGGGCGCCGTCCACGCCACGTCCCTGCGTGCCCGTCCCGCCGGCGAGAAGGCAAGCATCGTTCGCGAGGTCCACGACCACCTGTGGCCGCAGATCGCCGCCGGCGCGGTGCGTCCCGTCATCCAGGGCACCCACCCGTTGGCGGACGCCGCGGCTGCCCACCGCGAACTCGCCGAGAGCGCCCACATCGGCAAGATCCTGCTGCTGCCCTGACCTGACCCGACGTCACGTGCACGCGATCGGAGGGCCTCGCGGCCGGCATCGAGATCGCGGTGTGACTGAACCGGTGCCATGCGGACGGTTCAGTCACACCCCGAGTCGAGACCGACGACTGCCAGGAGCCGGCCCCGATGGGTCGGTGGCAGGATGGCGGGCATGACTGACGAGGCCGAGCCGACCCCGGAGACCGCGGACACCCAGGAGACGAGCGAGCGCGTGCCCGTCGTCGGCACCGTCACCGACGACAAGGTCGTCGTCGTGACCCCGGACGGAATGGGCGTGGCGCCTGCCTCCCCCAGCGAGGGCGCCGAGGGCAAGGACGAGGAGTCCGGCCGCCCGACCAACCCGGCCGACCTCGTCGAGCAGCCGGCCAAGGTCATGCGGATCGGTGCCATGGTCAAGCAGCTCCTCGAGGAGGTGCGCGGCGCCCCGCTCGACGAGAAGGGTCGCGCCCGACTCGCCGAGGTCCACGAGCGCTCGATCGCCGAGCTCAAGGACGGCCTGGCACCCGAGCTGGTCGAGGAGCTCGAGCGGATCGCCCTGCCGTTCAGTGACGACGCGCCTTCCGACGCCGAGCTCCGCATCGCCCAGGCCCAGCTCGTCGGCTGGCTCGAGGGCCTCTTCCACGGCATCCAGACCGCGCTCGTCGCGCAGCAGATGGCCGCGCAGGCCCAGCTCCAGCAGATGCGCGCGCTCCCACCCGGCCACCCCGCGGCCGGGGCCGGCGGCGCTTCGGGAGCGGACGGCATACCGGGTATGCCGTCCGCTCCCGACACCGCTCCCAAGTCACCCAACGGCGGGACCGGGCAGTACCTCTGAGCCTCAGGCGGTCGCCTCGGCGGCGGCGCGGCCGGCGATGCGGCCGGTGAAGAGGCAGCCGCCGACGAAGGTGCCCTCGAGGGCGCGGTAGCCGTGCACGCCACCGCCGCCGAACCCGCTGACCTCACCCGCGGCATACAACCCGGGGATCGGTGCGCGGTCGGCGCCCAGGACCCGCCCGGAGAGATCCGTGTGCAAGCCGCCGAGGGTCTTGCGGGAGAGCAGGTTGAGCCGGACGGCGATGAGCGGGCCGTGCTTGGGGTCGGTGATCTTCACGAGTGGGTGTGCCCGCTTGGAGATCTTGTCGGCGACATAACGCCGCGCCTCCTTGATCGCCATGATCTGGGCGTCCTTGCCGAAACCGTTGTCCAGCTGGGCATCCCGAGCCAGGACCTGCCGCTCGATGTCGGCCGCATCGAGGGGAGCCTCGGGCGTGAGGGCGTTCATCCCGCGCACCAGGTCGGCCACCGTGTCGGCCTGGACGAAGTCGACACCATGGTCGAGGAAGGCCTGCACGGCCGGGTGCACCGCGGTCCGTGCCCTCCTCGCCATCACCTTGGCGAGCTGGCGCGGGGAACCGTCGGTGAGGTCGAGGTTCTGCTCCGATCCCGACAGCGCGAACTCCTTGCCGGCGATCGACCGGTTCGTGACGAACCACGAGTGGTCGTGACCGGTGGCCCGCAGGTGCTCCAGGGTCCCCAGGGTGTCGTAGCCGGGCAGCAGCGGCGCCGGCAGTCGCCGCCCGAGCGCGTCGAACCAGAGCGAGCTCGGGCCGGGGAGGATCCGGATCGCGTGCTGCGGCCAGATCGGGTCCCAGTTGTGGATGCCCTCGACGTAGTGCCACATCCGGTCGCGGTTGACGACTGCACCGCCAGCCGCCTCGGTGATGGCGATCATCCGACCGTCGACGTGGGCGGGCACGCCGGTGATCATCCGCTGCGGGGGTGGTCCCAGCCGCTCCGGCCAGTTGGCCCGGACGAGGTCGTGGTTGCCGCCGATCCCACCAGAGCTGACGATCACCGCCTGGGCGCGAAACTCGAACTCCCCCAACACATCCCGGTTGCTCGCCACCCCGCGTGGGGAGCTGTCGTCAGCCAGTCGGGCACCACGGACGCCGACGACGGCCTCGCCCTCGACGATGAGCTCGTCGACCCGATGACGGGGGCGATGGAGGATCCGGCCACCGGCGATGTGCTCGCGCGTGTGGGCGGCAAAGGGCTTCACCACTCCGGTGCCGGTCCCCCACGGGATGTGGAATCGCGGCACCGAGTTGCCGTGCCCGGTCGCGGTGCCGTCCCCGCGCTCGGCCCAGCCGACGATCGGAAAGAAGGAGATGCCATGGCCGGCGAGCCAGGAGCGCTTCTCCCCGGCGGCCCACGAGACATAGGCCCGCGCCCACTCCCGACCCCAGTGGTCCGGCCCGGGACTGCCGTCCGGCTCGGTCAGACGGTCCCAACCGGCCGTCCCCTGCCAGTCGGACCACGCCAGCTCTTCGCTGTCCTTGACGCCGAGGCGTCGCTGCTCGGGGGTGTCCACGAGGAAGAGCCCGCCGAAGGACCAGAACGACTGCCCCCCGAGGTTGGCCTCGTTCTCCTGGTCGACGAGGACGACCGAGCGCCCCGCCGAAGCCACCTCGTGTGCAGCGACCAGGCCGGCGATGCCAGCTCCGACGACGATGACGTCCGCATCCATGACAGGGGAACCTACCCGGTGGTGACGCGCACCCGGCCGTCATGGTCCACCACGAAGCGCACCTCGTCCAGTCCACCGACGACCAGATCGGCCAATGGCTCCAACGCCTCTCGCGGTGTGGTGTGCAGCACCGCCAGGGCACCCGAGGCGCCCGCCGCCCGCGCTGCCGTCAGACCGGCGACGGCATCCTCGACGACCAGGCAGTCCGCCGGGTCGACCCCGAGCCGCTCGGCCGCGAGCACGAACGGATCGGGGTGCGGCTTGCCCCGCGCGACCATGGACGCGGTGACAACTACCGGTGGGCGGGTCAGACCGGTCGCGGCGATGCGGGCCTCGAAGAGCGGGTCGGTGCAGGAGGTCACGATGGCGGCCCTGGCCCCCGCGGCCACCAGCCCTCCGAGCGCCTCCCCCGCGCCCGGCAGGACGACGATGCCCTCGGTGTCGGCCACCTCGAGCTCCTCGATCCGCCGCACGGCGAGGGCCTGCCCGTCGGCATCGAGGTCGGGCCTCAGGCTCGCGATGACCCCGGACGCCGGTATGCCGTGAAAGCCCAGCAACCGTTCGAGGTCGATGTCGAACTCCCCGGCCCACGTGACCCAGGAGCGCTCGACGGCCCCGATCGAGTCGATGAGGGTGCCGTCCATGTCGAACAGGACCGCGGCGAAGGTGCGTCCGTCGAGAGCGCTCACTGCCATGGACCCAATCTAGGCTTCCTCCATGGCTGAGCTCGGGGGGCGTCCACGGCTCGCGCTCGCCAGCGCGAGCCTTGCCGCCGTCGCCCTCATCGGCGGATGGACATATGCCGCAACGCTCCAGCCCGCGGAGTACGACCCCATGGTCGACTCGATCAGCGCACTCGCCGGACGGGAGGCGGTGAGCGCGTGGGTGATGACCACCGCCCTCGTCCTCACCGGCATTGCCCACGTGGTCACCGCGTCATCACTGCCGCGACTGGGCCGCGCCGGACGGGTGCTCCTGGCCGGCGCCGGCCTGGCCACCGTGGGCGTGGCTGCCCTTCCGCTGCCGTCGGCCCGCGAGTCCCGCCCGTCGCACACGGTCGTCGCCGCCGTGTCGTTCGCGCTCCTCGCCGCCTGGCCATGGTTCGCCCTGCGGGCTCGACGGATGCACCGGGTCGCGGCCGTCGCGGCCGCGACCGGAGTGGCGCTCCTGGCCCTGGTGGCCTTCGGCCCGCTCCACTGGCCGTTCGGGCTGGTCGAGCGCCTCGTCGCCGGCGGCCTGGTCCTCATCCCCTGGGTCAGCGCCCTCACCGCCTGGTGGGTGGCCGGCCACCGCATCGGCTCACGGCGCGTCCGGGGAGCGCTCGGGTTCGGGCTGCTCACCGTCGTGACCGCCCTGGCCGGCGCGGCCGCCACCGCCGTCGCGCCGGTCACCGCGCAGACCCGCCACTACCAGGCGCAGGTCAGCCTGAACCCTGATCCCTTCGCCTCCTCCACCCTGGTGGCACCCACGGTGTTCGGCGACGTCGTCGTCACCTTCCCCGGCCGGGCACCGGGCATCCGGGCCACGCCGCAGATCCGCGAGACGATCACCGACCTGCTCGCTCGCCCCGGTGTCAGCCCCTCGGCCCTGGCGCCCGGGCCCCTCGAGCTCGACCACGCCGTGCGCTCCGCCGCTCTAGCCCTGGGCCTGCGCTTCCTCATCGGCGCCCTGCTCGTCACCGCGCTCGTCACCCTCGTGGCGCACATGCGGCGCGCCTCCACCCTCCGGTCAGGCCTGCGCGGGCTCGCCGCAACCGGCCTGGCCTGTGCCGTCACCGGCTCCGCGATGCTCACGACCTACCATCCGGACCGGGCGACCGGCTTCACCAGCACCGGAGTGCTGAGCACGGTCCAGGCCAACGCCGGGCTGCTCGCCGAGGTCGAGGCCCGCTCGGCCGAAGTGGCTCCCTACCTGACCAACCTCGTCGCCCTCACCAATGCCCTGCAAGGGCGCTACACCCCGACCGAGGTCGACCAGCCGGTGGCCCTGCGACTGCTCCTGGTCTCGGACCTCCACGACGGCAACCAGTACCCCCTCATGTCCTCCCTCGTCGCGCAGGAGGGCATCGACGCCGTCGTCGACAGCGGGGACCTCACGACCTTCGGCACCGTCCAGGAGGCCGAGGCCGCCGGTGTCTTCACCGGGATCGAGTCGGTCAAGGTCCCCTACTTCTTTGTCCGCGGCAACCACGACGCCACGTCGGCCACCGACACCGAGCTGCTGGACCGACTGGCGAAGGTGCCCAATGTCGTTCTCCTGCAGCCCGGGAAGGACACCTTCGTCGAGGCCCGGCTCCACGGCATACGGATCCGTGGAGTCAACGACACGCGATGGTTCGGCGACAGCGGGAAGGGGACGTGGGTCGCCCAGCAGCCGGCCATCGCTGACTACCGTGCCGCCTTCGACGGCGAGCCCGACCCTGACCTGCTCGTGAGCCACCACCCGGTCGTGGCCCGCGACCTGCCCGCCGGTGTCGCCGTGCACGGGCACATGCACTCGGCCTTCCTCGAAGGCAACCGGATCCAGGTCGGGACCTTCACCGGGGGCGGCCCGTTCACCCACTACGTCACCAGTGAGGACGGTGGAGAGCTGACCGGGCAGCCGAGCGCGTTCGACATCCTCGCCTTCGGGGAGGACTGCCGCGTCGCGAGCCTGACCCGCTTCCGGTTCCGCAACCTGGTCGAGGGGCGCCCGGCCTATGACGACGTCTCGCTCATCAACGGTCGGCAGGTCGACACGCGCCCGGTCGACCCGGACCGCACCTGCTCGGCGCGCGACCCCCTCGACGTCACGGCCGTGCCGGTGCCGACCCGCTGAACTCTTGAGCTCCTGAGCCGAGTCAGGCCGTGGGGGCCTCGACGGCGGTGACGACGTGGCTCGCCGCGGATTCCGGGGCCTTGCCGCAGGACAGCGGTGCCGCCGGCAGCTCCTGACGCGCGACGCGCACGAGCGAGACACCCTCGAGCCCGTCGACACCGTGGACCGCACAGGTGAACTCGCCCTCGCCCTCGCCCTCCACCACCGTGCCGATCTCGATGGCCTCCATCGGCCGTGCCGCCGTCGGCTCGCGGCGGGCCAGCTCGGCCAGGCCCCAGACATGGGCGGCCTGGGCCGGGGCGGGGAGCCGGGTCAGACCACGCAACCGCTCGACGACCGTGCGCCCGCTGCGGTGGGCCCGGACGACCCGGAGGGCATCGGCCTGGTCGAGCCGCCCGTAGCACGCACCCTCGGGGAGGAGCAGGGCCGTGCCCGCGAACCGGTGACCGTTAAGGTGGCTGCACTCCCACACCTCCTCGTCGAGGTCACGGCTGAGCATGCCGGCGATCGGTCGCCCCTTGATGGCGCAGCAGGCGTCACGGATGCCATGCGTGCAGACCAGGGTCATGGGCGGCGAGGGTTCCGCGAAGGGGCCGTTGACGTCGGCCAGCGCTGTGATCACCTCGTCGAGGTCGCGCTCGGTGAGCCACGTGCCCGTGATCGAGTCCCCCGTCTGGGTGTCGACGACGCGCCACAGTCGTGCCTCCGACGCCTCGAGCTGCCGACCGGTGCGACGGATCAGCAGGAGACGCGCATTGTGGTGCGTGAGGGCCACGTCGAGTCGTTGCCCCAGCGCGCCCGCGAACGGCGGTGTGTCCAGGGGCTGCTTGGCCCACGGACCAGGGTGCTCGACGAGCACCCAGCGACGGGCGACCGGCGCCGTGCCGGCGAGCGGCTCGTCCCGCTCGGACGAGCCCACGGAGCAGCGACCGGTGTCCAAGGGCATGACCTCGATGCTAGTTCGCTGCGGGCGCCGGCCCGAATCCTCGGGCGATCGGGCGCTCCCGTGCGAGTCCGGAGAGCGTCAGGTCCCCTTCAGGCCCTCGAACATGTCGTCGCGCCACTCAATGCCGATGGGCAACGTGTCTGTCAGCGCTGCAAGCCGAACGGCATCCCGACGTTCACCTGTGAGAGCTGCGGAAACACTGTCACCACCGTGGGGCGCATGGACGGGAAGAGAGTCTGTCTGAACTGCTTTCCTCGTCGCCTTCGTCGCGAGGGTGTCAAGTTTTCTGTGTAAGTGGGGTGGTCAGAGGTGGGGGTGGATGCGGTCGGGGTAGACGAGGGAGAGCTCGCCGAGGGCTGCTTTCCAGCCTTGGATGACGGAGCCTTCGACGAGTTTGCCGGGGGCTTTGCGGGGGCTGCCTTTGGGGAGGCCGGCTTCTTTGGCGCGTTCTCGGGCGCGTTTGTCCTCGATGTTGCGGATGGCCAGCCAGAGCAGTTTGATCGCGGCGGCGTCGGAGGGGAAGTGGCCGCGGTTCTTGATGATCTTGCGGAGCTGGTAGTTCAGCGACTCGATCGAGTTCGTGGTGTAGATGACCTTGCGCAGTGCGGGCCCGAACGCCAGGAACGGAGTGAACCGGTCCCAGGCGTTCTCCCACGAGGCGATCGCGGCGGGGTATTTCTTGCCCAGGGCGGAGTCCGCGAACGCGGTCAGCGCCATCAACGCGGCGTCCTCGGTGGCTGCGGTGTAGATCGGGCGCAGTAGCGCGGCGACGGCTTTGCGGTCGGTGTAGGACACGAACCGCATCGAGGCCCGGATCAGGTGCACCACGCACGTTTGGACCATCGCGTCCCGCCAGGTCGCTTCGATGGCCTCAGGGAAGCCGCTCAGGCCGTCGCAGCAGACGATCAGGACGTCCTTGACGCCGCGGTTGGCGAGCTCGGCGCACACCCCGGCCCAGAACTTCGCTCCCTCGCTGGCCTGGATCCAGATGCCCAGGACATGCTTGACGCCGTCCATGTCGACCCCGACGGCGATGTGCGCGGCCCGGTTGCTCACGTGCGCGCCGTCGCGGATCTTGACCACGAGCGCGTCGAGGTAGATCACCGGGTAGAACGCCTCCAACGGGCGGGTTTGCCACGCGGTGACTTCCTCAGCCACCGCGTCGGTGACCTTGCTGATCGTCTCGTGTGACCACTCGGTCCCGAGCGTGGCGGCGAGGTGGTGCTGGATGTCGCGGATCGTCATCCCGCCCGCGTACAAGCTGATGATCATGTCCTCCAGCCCGTCAGTCCGGCCCTCGTGTAGCGGCACCTGTCGGTCGGGCGTGACCTCATACGAGCCTGACCCCATTCGCTGGGGGTCTGGTGTAAGTCCTGTCTGACCGAGCCGGCCGGTGCCGACCCACCTGGATCGGAAGGGCAACACCATCATGACAAACCAACAGCAAAGGATCGGCGGGGTCGACTCGCACAAGGAGACCGTGCACCTGGCGGTCATCACCGATACCGGGCAGCCGGTCGCGGATCGGGAGTTCCCCACGACCGTGGCCGGGTACCGGCGCGCCGTGGCTTGGCTGATCGAGCACGGACCGCTCCAAGCGGTCGGTGTCGAGGGCACCTCCAGTTACGGCGTCGGTATCACCACCGGCTTGCTCAACGCCGGCGTCAGGGTCGTGGAGGTCAACCGCACTCGCCCCGCCGAGAAGCGTCGGCGGGGAAAGACTGATCCCTTGGATGCCTACCGGGCCGCCCGCTCTGTGCTCTCCGGAGAAGCCACGACCGACCCCAAGAGCTACCGGGAGAGGCAACCCCGAGCCCGTCGATCTCTTTCACGAGCCATCACGCTCAGCCGGATAGCGGCGAGACACGGAGTCAACTCCCACGGCCACCGTAGCGACCACCACCTGTCACCAGGAGGCCCTCCAAGTCATACAAGCCGGTAAGCTCACCCGCTCTCCTTCCGGTGGCGGGCCGAACTCCGCTCCCCTAGTGTTCCCGGCTACACGATGCGTCCGCATCGGGGACAAGAAGAGAAAGGGGGCGTCTCATGAGGGCGCAATTCGCGCGCAAACCGAGCCGTCGGTCAGTGGCGGCCACATCCGTCGCTTTGCTGTTCGCAACTGGTTTGACAATGGCTACACCCGCGAATGCCGACGTTGGCAACGAGTTCGGGCTCGAGAAGGTGAGGGCCGGGATGGTGCACAGAGAGGCTCCCACGGGAAAGCCGCAAGAGATCGCCGCGCGCTCTGCTCACGGTTTGAGCGTCGCGACGTCAGCCAGCGGGGAGTCAGCGATCATCGATGAGTCACTCCTCGACTACGGCGCCGTGAGTGCCACCGGAGCCGACTTCGTGGAACTTGACTGGAAGGACATTGGTGGCGCGACTGGCTACACGGTGCGACGGGACGGAAACGTCCTCGCCACCCTTCCCGCAGGAACTTCTTCCTACAGGGATAGTGCCGTCAAGCGCGGAGCTGACTACCGGTATCAGATCGATTCAATCGTCGAAGGAGCGGGTTCCGACCAGGATGCGGGCAAGGCATGGGGCTTTCGGGTTCGCATCCCCTCAAAGAAGGACCTGAACTCTCTGCAGACGACTGCTGGAGCGCAGGCACTCGCTGCTGGCACTGCCGCCACAAGCACTGTCTCGTGGGTCACGTTCATCCCGAACTACCGGGTAGACGCCCCCGGCTACCCCTGTGAGTACGGATCCGGCTACCAATTCGGCGGTGACAACCGGACGTACAACTGGGCTTCGTCGAGTTACCGGACAGCCGTTCACGCGACAGTCACCTGGAGCACGAAGAACGTCACAGGCAATGTTGCGATCGGGACCACGCGCGTCTACAACAAGGCGACGGGGGCCCTCGTCGCCTCGCGGACCGCATCAGCCGCAAACACCTACGCGCGGAAACTGGCGTCGGGGACGAACTACGTCGACGTGCGCCTGGTGACACATGCTGGGAACCCGTTCTGTGGCACCATCACAGCGATCGACGGCGGCCTCTCGATGCACCTGACCCAAGCGGGCAACTACGCAGTCATATCTGGAAGCCACCGTCGGGCGCCAAACCACCATGTCTACATCTACGACGGCGGAGGCGTCACGGACGTTTACCGCAGGGACAATGCAGGGTTCGTCTGTCTTGCTGGATCGGCAATGTGCGAATTGGCGAATTTCTACGGCAGCGGCAGCTTCTAGACAAACGATCAACTAGAAGTCCACTCGGATGATGGGTGTTGGGGAGTCCAAGATTCCCGACACCCATCAGCCGACTTCACGCTTGGAATCTGTTCGGTATGTCACAAATGCCGTGGCGCCTGTTAAGAAGACGAAGTAGAGCCAGACCCCTGCCCATATGACCAGACTCCACCCTTGGGAACTTCCAGCCTCGACCATTCCGACAACGGTTAGGAGACCGAAGGCAACCAGAAAGACAAGCGCACAAACCACGGCTGAGCGAAGCTCCCTGGCCATCTGAATAGAGTTAGTCACCACCGTCGCCAGAACAAAGCTGGCCAAGCCTATGATCGGAATCCAAATCAGTGGCCGACTCACAGCAGCAGCCAACTCACCGGCGGCTCTCTCTCTACCTTGGATGACCGCTCCAGTCGCGGTCTGCAAGAACAGACTAGTGAGCCAAGGAACAACGACGATCCAGATCAAAACGCGTCGGAGGGGCACACCCCAAATCGTAGCTTGCAGATCGACAGGCGTGGCCTGGCAGGCAACTCGGGAGCGGGCGGCGAGGGCGTCGAAGGTCAGCTCACGGCTCGAGCCGTCGTCCTCGACGATGACCAGGGCGGTGCGGTCGTTGCCCCGGGCGATCACGTCGAACCAGTCGATGGCCCAGTTGTAGCGGTCACCGACGTCGGGGAAGGTGAACTCGGCGACGGCGCGCGCGTGGTCCTCACGCAATGCGATGAGCTGGTCCCGCGCGGCGCAGAAGGCTTCGAAGGCCGGGGAGGGCGCGGCCGGCGCGTCGAGGGTGCTCATGCCTCAGGCCCAGTGGACGCAGGACGTGGGCGCAACCACTCCGGCGGCGATCCTGCGACCGATCTCGCCTAGATTTGGCGCATGACTTCGCCCCGCGACCACGACCTCGTCCTCTTCGGCGCCACCGGATTCGTCGGTCGGCTCACCGCCTTCCACCTGGCCGAGCACGCACCCGCGGACGTGCGGATCGCCCTCGCCGGACGCAACCGGGCCAAGCTCGAGGCGGTGCGTGCCGAGCTGGGGAGCGCCGCGGCCGAGTGGCCGGTGCTCGTCCTCGACGCGACCGACGCCGATGCCGTCGCGGACCTGGCGAGCGCGACCCGCGTGGTGGTGACGACGGTGGGACCGTACGAGAAGTACGGCAAGCCGCTGGTGGCGGCGTGCGCGGCGGCGGGCACGCACTACTGCGACCTCACCGGTGAGGTGCTCTTCCATCGCGACACCATCGACACCCAGCAGGACGTGGCCGCGGCCAGCGGCGCCAAGATCGTCCCGTCGTGTGGCTTCGACTCGGTGCCCTCGGACCTCGCCGTCATGGTGCTGGCCGAGGCGGTGCGCGAGGCCGGCGAGGGCGAGCTCGGCGAGACCCTGCTCCACGTGCGCAGCCTGCGCGGTGGCGTCAGCGGCGGCACGATCGACTCGATGCGTCAGCAGGCGATCATCGCCGGATCCGACCCGGCCAAGCGCCGCGCCGTCGGCGACCCGCACGGCCTGTCACCGGCGCGCTCCGAGGAGCCGCCGTCGCGCAACAAGCCCTCGGCCGCGCCGAAGAACGTTCTGGAGAAGGTTGCTCGGAACGTCCCGGCCCGCCTCGACCCGGTCACCGGCCGCTGGGTCGCTCCGTTCTTCATGGCGTCCTACAACACCCGGGTCGTCCGGCGCAGCAACGCATTGACGAACTGGTCCTACGGGCGCGACTTCCGCTACGACGAGGTGATGGACACCGGCAAGGGCCCACGCGGCGCGGTCATGGCCGGGGTCACGACCGCCGCCCTGGCCGGCCTGTTCACCGGCATGTCCTTCGGACCGACCCGGACCCTCCTCGACAAGGTCCTGCCCGAGCCCGGCGAGGGCCCGAGCGAGGAGTCGATGGCCAAGGGCCGATTCGTCATGGAGGTCGTCACGACGACGACAACGGGGGCGGAGTTCCGGTCGACGGTGTCGGCCGACTACGACCCCGGCTACTCCGGCACCGCCGTCATGCTCGGCCAGGCCGGCCTGAGCCTGGCCCAGGACGACCTGCCGGCCGGCGGCGGCGTGCTCACCCCCTCGACCGCGCTGGGGCACCACCTGGTGCGGCGCCTGGAGGAGTTCGGCTTCACCTTCAGCACCCGTCGCGTGCACTGACGCCGCTCAGCGTCACGTTCCCTGGCGGGCGATGGCGCGGGCGATCCGGCGCGCGTCGATCGCGAGCTCACGGAACATGCCGCTGATCGGGTTGGTGAAGCCGGTGAACCACAACCCTGGCGCCGCCGGATGGGTGCGGGCACCGTGCACGCTCGGCCGCCCGTCCTCGGCGAGCACCCCGAGATGGCCGAGCAGCGGCTCCAGGCCGCGCTCGTATCCCGTGGCGACGACGACCACCTCGGGCCGGATGCGGGTGCCATCCCCGAGAGTCACGTCCGCGCCCTCCATCCCGGTGACCGCCGCGACGACCTCGACGTGACCGGAACGGATGGCGTCGACGATGCCGACGTCCTGGATCGGGATGCGCCCGCGGAGGGCCTGCGCATACAGACCGGTGTCGGGACGGGCCAGTCCCTGCTCCGACAGGTCGGGGGTCTCGACCTTCTCCAGCACCGCGGCGACCCGGTCCACGAGGGCCGGCGGCAGGTGCCGGATGAGGATGCCCGTGCCCTGCGCAGGCCAGCCGAGCGTCGAGCGCCGCAGGATGTGCGGGGTGGTCCGGATCGCCAGGCGCACCCGTGCCGCGCCCTGCTCGACCAGGTCCACGGCGATCTCAGCCCCGGTGTTCCCGGCGCCGACGACGAGGACATCGCGACCGGCATACACCGCCCCGGTGCGATAGGCACTGGCATGGACGACCTCACCGGTGAAGTCGGGCAGCCCGGGCCAGTCCGGAGCGACCGGGGTGTTGTTGTAGCCCGTGGCCAGCACGACGTGCGCGGCGGAGAGCACCGTGCCGTCCGCGAGGTGCACCCGCCACCGTGAGCCCTCGCGGTCCAACCGGTCCACGCCGACGCCGAGGCGAAGATCGAGGCGGTGGTGCGCGGCATACATCTCGAGGTAGCGGACGACATCGTCCCGGGCGACCCACCGACCGAACCGGCGCGGGATCGGCAGGCCCGGAAGGCCGGACAGCTCCCGTGGGGTGTGCAGGCGCAGGCGGTCGTAGTGGCCGCGCCAAGTGTGGCCGACGTGGGGTGCTCGATCGACGACGAGGGCGCGAACACCGTTCTGCTGCAGGCATGCTGCGACGGCCAAGCCACCCGGGCCGGCTCCGATGACGATGACGTCCGGGTCACCCGGGGAGGACTCGTGCACCATGAGGTGGAGGTTACCGATGAGTTGCCGGGTCCGTGCGCGCAAAGGAGGGCCGGTGACTAGGCTTGGACACACGCCCGAGCAGGAGGACCCATGACTGAGCACAACCCGATCACGTCCCTGACGGACAGCGAGTGCTGGGAGATGCTCCACGCACAGGAGTTCGGTCGCCTGGCCTTCCACCTGCTCGACGAGGTCCACATCGTCCCGCTCAACTACGCCGTCGACCAGGACCGGCGGATCATCTTCCGCACGGCCGAGGGGTCGAAGCTGCTCGGCCTGACGATCAACGACGACGTCGCCTTCGAGATCGACGAGTTCAGCGAGGACCTGGCGACGAGCGTGGTGCTGCGCGGGCGCGCGCGTCATCTCGAGGGCCGCGACGCCGACGCGACCGACCAGCTGCCGCTGCGCCCCTGGGTCAACACGGCGAAGTACAACGTCGTCGCGATCGAGGTCAACGAGATCAACGGACGTCGCTTCGAGCTCACCCGCCCGTGGCTGCACATGCGGCCGCACGACGTCGACGAGTGACTCGGGCGGACCGATGATGGGGGTGACGATCCGGCCCTTCGAGGACGGCGACCTGTCGGCCTTCGCGCCGATCTTCCGCGGCATCGTCGAGGAGGGCGAGACCTACGCCTACCCCGAGGGCCTGAGCGACGAGGAGATCAGGGGCCTGTGGGTCGATCCGACTCCCGAGATGACCCCCGGGATCACGGTGGTCGCGATCGACGACGAGACCGGCGAGCTGCTGGGGTCGGCCAAGTCCGGACCCAACCGGCCGGGGCGGGGCGCACACGTGGGCACGGCATCGTTCATGGTCGCGCCGTCGGCGCAGGGACGAGGCGTGGGTCGTCGGCTCGGTGAGTGGGTGCTCGACTGGGCGGGCGCACAGGGGTTCGCGGCGATGCAGTTCAACGCGGTCGTCGAGACCAATGAGTATGCCGTGCGCCTGTGGAAGTCCTTGGGTTTCGGCGTCATCGGGGTCGTGCCCGAGGCATTCGAGTCACGCGAGCACGGCCGGGTGGGCCTGCTCGTCATGCACCGCTGGCTCTGACCTCGGTCAGGGGCGGTCGACCGGCGAGCACAGCCGCCGCGTTCTCTGCAGCGAGTCGTGCCATCGCCATCCGGGTCTCGACCGTGGCCGAGCCCATGTGCGGGTAGAGCGCGACGTTCTCCAGCTCGAGCAGACCCGGGTGGACCGTGGGCTCGTGCTCGTAGACGTCCAGCCCGGCCCCGGCGACCTGGCCGGCCCGGAGCGCCTCGACCAGGGCCGCCTCGTCCACCACGGCACCCCGGGCGGTGTTGACGAGGAAGGCCGTGGGCTTCATCGCGGCGAGCTGCGCAGCACCGATGAGGTGGTGGGTCTGCGAGGTGTACGGCACGTGGAGCGAGATGACGTCGGAGGTGGCCAGCAGCTCGTCGAGCTCGACGCGCTCCGCGCCCAGCTCCTCAGCCGCGGCGGGACGCATGGGTGAGCGGCCGGCATACGCGATCTCCATGCCCAGGGCCCGAAGGCGGCGAGCAGTGGCGATGCCGATCGATCCCGGGCCGACGATGCCCGCGCGCTTGCCCGCGAGGCCGACGCCCAGCATCCCGAACAGCCCGAAGGCCCAGGGCCGTTGGTCCCGGATGATCCGTTGGCCCTCCCCGAAGCGACGGGTCACCTCCAGGACGAGCGCGAGCGCGGTGTCCGCCGTGGCGTCGGTGAGGACGTCGGGAGTGTTGGTCGCGATCACGCCGCGCGCGGAGCACGCTGCGAGGTCGATGTTGTTGAACCCGACACCGACGTTGGCGACGATCTTGAGCTGCGTGCCGGCGGCGTCGAGGAGGTCGGCGTCCACGTTGTGGCTCACGAGCGTGAGCAGGGCCTCGGCGCCATGGACGAAGGCGAAGCGCTGCTCGGCTGTCTGCGCTTGACCCTCTGGCCAGACCTCGACCTCATGCCCCTGGAGCGAGGTCAGGGCGTCAGCGGGAATCCAGCCAGTGACGACGACACGAGCCATGCCCGCCAGTCTCGTGCACGAACTCGGGTCAGTGCGACGACCGTCGGGTGGACGGATTCCGCGGGTAGAACGGAGAGGGGGCGTCGACGAGCGCCACCTCATCAGCACTCAGCGTCAGTCCCGCCCTGGAGAACTGGTGGTGGAACATCGTGCTGTGGTCACAGTGCCAGTCGGTCAGCGCGTCTCTCATAGTCCGAGCTTGGCCGCGTCTGAGCTCGCGCTCGTGGCGGTGCACGATGTCGCCGAGTTTGCCGCAGTGTGCGCGGAACCATTGCTCTTCCGCCTGCGCCCGTTCCAACACGGAAGCGAACGACGGCGCCGACACGCTCTCCTCGGCCTGCAGGGTCGCCAGAGTCCATTGGATCGCAGCGACCGCGCAGTCGTAGCCGTACCGGTGAGGATGACGCTCTCCGATGGGGCCGACTGCGTCGCCTGACGCCGCCGCGAACGTGAGCAGGATCCGACGTCCGACTCTGCGGACAGCGGTGCGCACTCCTGCCCAGTCGTCGGTCTCGACGTGCAGCCGGAGTTCATCCAGTCCGCGCGCCTCTGCGAGGTCCGAGAGGTCATTCTCGACCCAAGCGAAGGTCCACTCCAGCGCCAGGCTCAGTCGTTCTTGGTCGTCCCGCGGCATGAGGCCGATCGTGGACGTCAGGTCGAAGTGCCGGCCTTCAGCCATCAGGTGAGCCTGCGGACGACACTGAGCGGGAGGTGACGCATGGCCGTGCCCATCGGCAGCCACGGCCACGCCGGGACGCGCGCGTTCTCGGCGCGCTTCTCGATGGCCTCGACGATCGCCTTGACGCCGGTCGCGGTGTCGACCATGAAGGGCAGCTTGGCCTTGTCGACCTTGTCGTTCATCTCCGAGGCGATGTAGCCCGGGTAGATCGTCGACACGTCGATGTCGAGGTCGCGCGCACCGAGCATCTCGTGCCGGATGCCCTCGGCGAGGTGCGCGACGAAGGCCTTGGTCGCGGCATACGTCGTCCCCGTCTTGGGCAGCCCACGCATCGCCGACATCGAAGAGATCATGACGAGGTGGCCGCGCTTCTGGGCCCGGAAGATCGCCATGGCGGCCTCGGTCTGCGCGAGGGCGCCCAGGACATTGGTGTATGCCGTGGCGCGGTTCGCGTCGGCCCGTCCCGTCCCGATCGGGGCGCCCTTGCCGAGGCCGGCGTTGACGACGACCCGGTCGAGGTGGCCGAAGTCGGCCGCGGCCTGGGCGAAGACCCGGTCGACCGCCTCGTGGTCATCCACGTCGAGGGCATAGGTCTCGACGCGCCGCTCCGGGTGAGCGGCGGCGATCTCGGCCTTGAGCTCGTCGAGCCGCTCGGTGCGGCGGGCGCACAGGGCCAGGTCCTCGCCCTTGGCGGCGAGTTGGCGGGCCATCTCGGCGCCGAGGCCGGAGCTGGCACCGGTGATGAGGGTGATCATGTCGGCGTCCTCAGGGGGTGAACGCAACACGACCTTGGAGGCGTGTTGTGACACTGAAATTGGCTCGTCGTTTTGAGGACGCGTTCTGGAAGGAGTACCGGCTACACGGCAGTGCCGATCGGGCGGCTGC
>JAIUOP010000025.1 GCA_020161815.1 Actinomycetota bacterium
CACCACCGCGGTCAGCATGCTCGACCGGCTCCTGCACCACTGCCACACCGTCATCACCGACGGCGACTCCTACCGAATGAAACAGGCCAGAGCGAACGGAGGAACCCGACTCAAGACCACCTGAAACTCAGCGAGGGGTGGGGACTTTCAGTTGGCCACCAGCGGGGACCGCGACATGGCCATTGACAGTTGATTCCAGCCCACGCCGTCTGGCCTGCCCTCGGCTGAGGAGCAGGCTGTCCGCGAACCCGCAGCAGGTGTGGCCACTGCCGCACTGCAGGCGACCCGCGCCGGTTCGAGGGTCTTGAAGGTCAGTCACCGGGGGCGTCGATCGTTTTGGTCTCGCGGCTGAGGCCCTGTCCAGCGCCGCGTCGAGCGTCGATGGCTACGCCATGGACCACCGCCCGCCCAACCCCAGGGCAGAGCCACGCAAGCGACGACGCGAGGGGACAGGACGCCCGACAGCCAGGAGCTCGACGCCCTTCACGGGCGGAGCGTCCACGGCTACCATTGACGTCACGTCAGCACCTCGAACTGCTGTCGTCCGACCCCCGGAGGTTGCCGCCTCGCGGGGGTCTTACCTGTTCGCGACGGGTGCCCTTATGCCCCACTTGTGCCCGAGGGCGGGGGAAGCAGAAGGGCTCTGACCGCGTTTCCGCAGGTCAGAGCCCTAAAGCCAACTGGTCGGGGTGACAGGATTTGAACCTGCGACCTCTTCGTCCCGAACGAAGCGCGCTACCAAGCTGCGCCACACCCCGTGGCTGGCCACCCGTCTGGGCAGCCACCCGAGGATAGCCGACCCCCCGGCATACCCCGAAATCGGTCCGGCGCCGGGGGAGCGGGCCGGCTCAGCCGCGCGGCACGAGCGTGAGCAGCGTGGCCTCCGGGCGGCAGGCGAAGCGGACCGGGGCGAACGGCGAGGTCCCCAGGCCGGCGGACACATGCAGGTATGCCGCGTGCTCCGGTGCCGCTGACGAGGGCCGCGCGCGCCCCTCACCGAGGCCGGCGCCCTCCCACCAGCGCGACATTCCCTTGGCGCGGGAGCGGTCGAGGTCGCAGTTCGTGACGAGGGCCCCGTAGAGGGGGACAGCGAGCTGCCCGCCGTGGGTGTGACCGGCGATGACGAGTCCGGCGCCGTCGCCGACCATCGCGTCGAGCACGCGCTGGTAGGGGGCGTGGACGACACCCACGGTCAGGGACGCGTCCGGCGAGGCCGGCCCGGCCACCATCGCGTAGTCATCGAGCTCGATGTGCGGGTCGTCCACCCCGACCAGCTCGACGGGGAGGTCGTCGGAGCCCATCGGCAGGATCTTGCGGGCGTTGTTGAGGTCGGTCCACCCGGCCGCGGTGAACGCCGAGCGCAACTCATCCGTGGGGAGCATCGGGCGCTCCTTGGGTGCCTTGGCGTAGCGATCGGTGAGATAGACGGCAGGATTCTTGACGTGCGGGGCGTAGTAGTCGTTCGACCCCATGACGAAGACCCCGGGGCGCTCCATGAGCGGCTCCATGGCCCGCACCAGCGCGGGCGCGGCATCCATGGCCGCGAAGTTGTCGCCGGTGTTGACGACGAAGTCCGGCTCGAGGGCTTCGAGCCCGCGGACCCAGTCGATCTTGCGCTGTTGGCGCGGCACGAGGTGCAGGTCGGAGAGCTGGAGCACCCTGATCGGCCGGGCCCCGGCGGGCAGGACAGGCACCTCGAAGTGGCGCAGGGTGAACAGGTTGCGCTCGACGAGCGAGGCATAGGCGACCCCGGCGACGCCCGTCGCGACGAGCCCGCCCAGTCCGGTCAGGAGGGGGTGCATCAAACCATTCTCCCCCGTGGCAGGCCCGGTGTCAGACTGGGGCCATGTCCGACCTCAGCCTCAAGGCCCAGCTCCAGCACGACCTGCACGACGCCATGCGTGCCCACGACAAGGTGCGCGCCGGCACCCTGCGCATGGCGCTGACCTCCGTGACGACCGCGGAGGTCGCCGGTGACGAGGCCCGTGAGCTCTCCGACGACGAGGTCCTCAAGGTGCTCGCCAAGGAGGCCAAGAAGCGCAAGGAGGCGGCCACGGCATACCTCGCCGCGCAGCGGCCCGAGCTCGCCGCGACCGAGGAGGCCGAGCTGGCCATCCTCGAGGGCTACCTGCCGGCGCAGCTCGGCGACGACGAGCTCGCCGCCATCGTGGCCCGCGCCGTCGCGGCCACCGGCGCCACCGGTATGCCGCAGCTCGGCCAGGTGATGAAGGTCGCCCAGGCGGAGGTCGCCGGACGTGCTGACGGCGGCCGCGTGGCGGCCGCCGTCAGGAGTGCGCTGGGCTGATCAGCCCGGGTTGGGTGGGGTGCCCGGAGGGGGCCCGTTGCCGTTGCCATTGCCGTTGTTGCCGGCATTGGGATCCGGTGCGGGGACGTTGGGATCCGGGACCGGTGCGGGGGCCGGAGCCGGTGCACTGCCGCTGGAGATGACCAGGCCGATGGCCGACCCCTGGACGGCGGATCCACTCGGCCTGGTCCCCGCCACCAGGCCCTTGCGAACGCCGCTGCTGGTGGTGCCCGCGGTGTAGCCGGTGAATCCGGCCGCTCGGAGGGCCTCGATGGCCGCCGACTGCGTCATCCCGGCGACGCGGGGGATGGCGACCTTCTGGCCGTTGAGCGTGGCCGACGTCGGGGCGGTGAAGTCCACCACCGGCATGCCGTCGCTGGCCTGGGCCATGATCTTGCCCCACACGGGGGCGGCGATGGTGCCACCGAAGACCTGTCCGCGGCAGCCGTAGACGCCGAAGCACTTGCCGTTGAGCGTGTAGGCCCTGCCGTCGTCGCGGGCCGGCACGACATTGCCGATCCAGACAGCGGTGGACAGCTGCGGGGTGTACCCGACGAACCACGACTGGTTGTGGTCGTTCGTCGTCCCCGTCTTGCCCGCGGCGGGCCGGCTGTTGTTCCAGGCTCCGGCCGCGGTGCCGTTCTGGAGCGGGCCCTGGAGCAGGCGGTTGACCCCGTCGGCGACCTCGGGCGCCACGACCTGGTTGCACGCCGAGGGCGGGACCTGGAGTGCCTGCTGGTCGGCCGTGGTGATCGACACGATCGGGTACGGCTCGCAGTAGACGCCGCGGGCGGCCAGGGTCGCATAGGAGGAGGCCATGGTCATCGGCGTGGCCGTGCCGGCGCCGAGGGTGATCGCGGAGATGACGCCCTCGACCGGCTGCCCGTCACTGGAGTGCAGGCCGAGCTTGGTCATGGTGTCGCGCACCGAGCAGCCGCCGAGGCTGAGGACGAGCTCGGCGAAGGCGGTGTTGATGGACTGGCTCGTCGCCTTCTGCAGCGACATGGTGCCGCCCACGGAGTAGTCGTTCTCGACCTCCCACGGCTTGTCCATGCCGCACTCGTCGTGCACCTGGTCACGGGTGAAGATGGCCGGCTTGGTCGGGCTCGCCTGCGGGGCGTAGATGTCGGAGTCCAGCGGCATGCCCCGCTCGAGGGCGTTGACGAGGGCGTAGGCCTTGGCCGTCGACCCGATCTGCCAGCCATAGGGACCGCCGCCGTACTCCTTGTCGGCGTTCCAGACGACCTGCGTCTGCGTGTAGTCCGAGGACTGCGCCATCGCCAGGATCTTGCCCGTGCCGGGCTCGATGATCGTGGCCGCCCCACCGAGGTTGTTGTCGTTCCCGATCGGGACGGCCTCGGTCACCCGGTCCATGGCGATCTGCTGCATGGTCGGGTTGAGGGTGGTCTGGATGGTCAGGCCGCCCTGGTTGATGTTCTTCAGGCGCTCCGCGGGCGTGGCACCGAGGGCGGCCATGTGCGGTGACTTCTCCAGCCAGGCCATGACGAAGGCGCAGAAGTAGGGCTGGGAGGAACGGTGGCAGGTGCCCTTGGCCTCCTTCTTGTGGATCATCGACTTCACGTCGATCGCCTTGGCGGCCGCCACCTCCTCGGCGGGGGCCACGCCGAGCTGCTCCATGCGCGAGAGCACGACGTCCCGCCGGGCCTGCGACTGCTCGGGGTGCTCCACCGGGTTGTACGCACCCGGCTGCTGCACGATCCCCGCGAGCAGCGCGGCCTGGCTGAGGTTGAGCTCGGCTGCGCTGATGCCGAAGTAGTTCTGGCTGGCCGCCTCGACGCCGTAGGCCTGGTCGCCGTAGTAGACGAGGTTGAGGTAGCCCTGGAGGATCTGGTCCTTGGTGAAGTTCTGCTCGACGTTCATCGCGTACTTGAGCTCTTGGAGCTTGCGCGTGTAGTTCTTGGCGGTCGCGGCCTGGGCGGCGGCCTTGTCGCCCGCGCGCAGGGCGTTCTCCTGGAGCGTGATCTTCACGTACTGCTGGGTGAGCGTGGACGCGCCCTGCACGTCGCCGCCGGAGAAGTTCGACACAAGGGCCCGCGTGAAGCCGCGCAGGTCCAGGCCCCCGTGCGTGTAGAACCTCGAGTCCTCGATCGCGATCTGCGCCTTCTGCATCCAGGGCGAGATCTTGTCGAGGGTGACGATGATGCGGTTCTCGTCGTAGGGGTTGGCGATGACATTGCCGCCGGCGTCGAGGATGCGCGACTGCTGGGCGAGGGGGTTGATCTCGAAGTCGCTGGGCAGGTCGTTGAAGGCCTTGACCCCGCCCTTGGCGGCCGTGCCCACCGCCCCCACGGCGGGGATGCCGATGCCCGCGACGAGCAGCCCGCTCATCATGCTGAGGACGAGGAAGCCGCCCAGCAGCCTGAGCACGGCTGACAGGTTCTGTGCGCGACCTTGCATGGCGGCAAGCGTAACCCCCGAACCCGTGAACGTCCGGTGCTGGACGGCGGGCCGACCCACGCCCCGCCCCGGACGCGTGGGATGCAAGTGACGAATGGGATCCAATGACTAGTTATTTCGGACTAGTCGGCCTCAGCCCTCCGGGGCATGGAGTGAAGCGCCTATCGTTCATACAGTCCTTGCTTGAGGGCACGCGCCCACGCGAGCATAGGCGCGTGCCTGCAGGATCTCGGAGGTTTCACCCATGACGTTGGCACCGACCATGCCGCGCGCGACCTCGGCTTGGGTCGCCGATTGGGCCCGCCAGGGGAGCTGCTCGGGGCAGGACCCTGACGCACTCTTCGTCCAGGGCAAGGCGCAGCGCACCGCCAAGCTCGTCTGCCGCGGTTGCCCGGTCGTCGCCGAGTGCCTCGCGGACGCGCTCGACAGCCGGATCGACTTCGGGGTCTGGGGCGGCATGACGCAGCGCGAGCGTCGGGCCCTGCTGCGGCGCCGACCGGATGTCGAGTCGTGGAGCTCGGTGCTCGCCGCCGCCAAGGACGGCGGCCTCAGCCCCGCCACCTTCTGACCCGGCTGGCTCAGCCGGCGAGCGCCACGCCGATCGACCGCAGTCCCTGCAGGTCGTGGATGTCGGTCGCCGCGGCCGGCACCTCCACCACCGGTATGCCGGGGTGCCCGGCCGCGAACCGGCTCACCTGGGCGCGTTGCCGGTCCGCCGTCGTCGCCAGCGCCGCGTGGAGCCGCAGCAGCTCCACGGTCGCCGACGCGGCCTGGCCTCCTGACCCCTGGTCGCTTCCCTCGGCGAGCTGCTCGGCGGCGGCGAGGGCCCGTGCCGCGGACAGCGCCCCGGCCGGCACCGCCTGGATGCGGTTGACGACCAGTCCGGCCAGCGGCATCCGCTCCTCGCCGAGGCGGTCGACGAAGTAGGCGGCCTCGCGCAGGGCGTCGCGCTCCGGGGCCGCGACGACGACGAAGGCCGTCGCGTCCTCCTTGAGCAGGGCATAGGTGACATCGGCGCGCTCCCGGAACCCGCCGAACATCGTGTCCAGCGCCGCGACGAAGGTCTGCACGTCGGTGAGCATCTGCCCGCCGAGGATCTTGCCGAGCGTGTTGGTCGCGAGGTTGACGCCGACGCTGAACACCTTGAGGTAGGCCCGCCCGCTCGCCTTGGCCGGGGCGCTGAGCAGTCGGATGAACCGGCCGTCGAGGAAGGAGCCGAGTCGCTTGGGGGCATCGAGGAAGTCCAGCGCCGATCGCGACGGCGGGGTGTCGACCACGATGAGGTCCCACTGGCCGGTGCGCTCGGCCTGGGCCCGCAGCTGCCCGAGCTTCTCCATCGCCATGTACTCCTGTGTGCCGGCGAAGGAGGAGGACACCGCTTGGTAGAAGGGGTTGGCCAGGATCTGGGCGGCCTTCTCCGGGGTCGCGTGCGCCTCGACGACGTCGTCGAAGGTGCGCTTCATGTCGAGCATCATCGCGTCGAGGGTGCCGCCGGCGGCCGCGTCGATCCCCTGGACCGGTCGCGGTGTGTTGTCGAGCTCGCTGAGCCCCAGGCTCTGGGCGAGGCGCCGGGCCGGGTCGATGGTGAGGACGACGACCCGGCGACCGGCCTCGGCCGCCCGCAGGGCCAGCGCTGCGGCCGTCGTGGTCTTCCCGACCCCGCCGGAGCCGCAGCACACGACGACCCCCACGTGGGCATCGCTGATGAGGGTGTCGATGTCGAAGGCGGGCATCGCGCGGTCAGCGGTGGGGCTCATCAGCGCACCCCCTGCTCGGTGAGGGCCTGGGCCAGGACGCTCAGCCCGCCGCCGTCGACGCCCCCGGGCAGGGCGGGCAGGTGGAGGACGGGCACGTCCTGGGAGCGGATCTCGGCGCGCATCTCGTCCTCGAGGAGCAGACGCTCGACGTGGTCCTCCGCCTCGGCGAGCAGCCCGCGGACCACCGGCCCGCTCGCGCGGACGCGCGCCGCGGTGAGGTCGGCCCGCACCCTCTCCTCGAGGGCGGGGTCGTCGAGGGCAGCCCGCGTCGCGGCCGAGAGCAGGGCCTCGCGCTCGAGGTTGACGATCACCGCCCCGACGCCGAAGCGGTGCGCGGTGAGCTCGGCGATGGCGTCCACGCTCTCCTGCACGGGCATCTCCTCGAGGAGGGTGACGATGTGGACCAGCGTCGACCGGTCGCGCAGCATGCGCGTGATCGACTCCGCCTGGCCGCGGATCGGGCCGACGCGCGCGATGTCGGCGACCTCGTGGTTGACGTTGAGGAAGCGCACGACCCGCCCGGTCGGCGGCGCGTCGAGCACGACCGAGTCGTAGACGAGCCGACCCTGCCCGCGCCGCGCCCCGTCGGTCCGCCCGGTGGCCTCGTAGACCTTGCCGATGAGCAGGACGTCGCGCACGCCCGGCGCGATCGTCGTCGCGAAGTCGATCGCACCGACCTTCTCCAGGGCCGCGCCCGCGCGCCCCAGCTTGTAGAAGGTCTGGAGGTACTCCATGAGCGCCGGCTTGGCGTCGACCGACAGGCCCCACAGCTCGCCCCCGCTGGGGTCGGTGACGAGGCGCACCTCGTCGTCGCCGAGCGGTGGGACGTCGAAGGCCTGGGAGATGCCCTGGCGTCCCTCGACCTCGGCGAGCAGCACCCGGCGCCCCTGCGCGGCCAGCGCCAGTGCGAGCGCGGCGGCCACCGTCGTCTTGCCGGTGCCCCCCTTCCCGGTGACGACATGGAGGCGGGCGTCGGTGAGCGAGCGGGCCAGGGCGGGGGACGGCATACGGATCAGCGTAGGTGGAGGCCGAGCTCCTCGAGCTCGGCGAGCAGCGTGAGGTAGGCCTCGTGGGTGGGGTCCACGAGGTCGAAGTGGTCGGCCGTCGCGACCGTCGCGAAGCGCACCGGCTCGTCCGTTCGCCGGGTCTCCCGGTATGCCGTGACGACCGCCTCGGGGATCACCTCGTCGCGCGCTCCGGTGATGATCGCGCAGGGCACCTCGACGTGCTGGCGCCCGGGATCGGCGCGCTCCCAGCCCTCGGGGTCGGCCTCGGGGGTGGTGGCGAGCAGGGCCTGGGCCGCACCCTGGGACAGGCCCAGGGCGTGGACGGCGCGCAGGTCCGCCGCCGGCCCCAGGGCGAGGGCGGCCGCGCACGGAGGGGCCGGCTGGGAGGCGAGCCACAGGGCCAGGTGCCCACCGGCGGAGTGGCCCGCGACGACGACCTGCGCGGGCAGCCGTGGGTCGGCCACGACGCTCTCGACCCGAGCCGCGACGGCGGTGCCGGTGCCCGGCCAGCCGCCCCCCGGCATACCGATCCTGGGGTACTCGAGGTTGGCGACGTGGAAGCCGTCCTCGGCGAGCGCGGCGGCGAGTGGCTGCAGGTGGGTGCGGTCGTACGTCTCCCGCCAGAAGCCGCCGTGGACGAGGGCGATGGTGGTGCCGCGCGCGGGTCGCCCGACCGGTGGCTCCCAGACGTCGTAGACATCGGTCGCCTCCGGGCCGGTCACCTCGGTGCGGTCGGCCGGCCGGGCGGTCGCGGACAGGACCGGGTGGTCGTCGCTGCTCATCGCTCCACACTATGGTGGCGAGCATGCAGAAGTGGGAGTACCTCACCGCCCCCGTGATCGTCCACAACACCAAGGCGATCCTCGACAACTTCGGCGCCGACGGCTGGGAGCTGGTCCAGGTCGTCGAGGGCCCCGGCGGCGGACTCGTCGCCTACTTCAAGCGACCCAAGGAGCAGTGACATGAGTGCAGTCGAAGACCGGCTCGCCGAGCTCGGCCTGACCGTCCCCGAGGTCGTGCCGCCCGTGGCCGCCTACGTGCCCGCGGTGCTGGACGGCTCCCGCGTCTACGTCTCGGGCCAGCTGCCGATGAAGGACGGCGCCATGGCCGCGACCGGCAAGGTCGGCGAGGGCGAGGGCCTCGTCGCGCCGGAACTGGCCAAGGAGATGGCCCAGCAGTGCGCGCTCAACGCGATCGCCGCCGTGAAGTCCGTCGTCGGAGACCTCGACCGGGTCCAGCGGATCGTCAAGGTCGTCGGCTTCGTCGCCTCCGACCCCTCCTTCAGCGGGCAGCCCGGTGTCGTCAACGGCGCGAGCGAGTTCTTCGTCAAGGTCTTCGGTGACCAGGGCATCCACGCCCGGTCCGCCGTGGGCGTCGTTGCCCTGCCACTCGACGCCCCGGTCGAGGTCGAGGTCATCGTCCACGTCGCCGACTGAGGGCGATCGGATCCGCCATGGCGGTGGTGCGCTCGTTCGCCGATGAGGTGAGCCCGGCGTTCGACGCGATGGCCCGCCGGTGGATCGCCGCGGGCGCGCCCGTCGCCGAGCCGCGTCGGGCGGCCACGGTGCTGCTCGTGCGGGACGGCGCCCTGGGCCCCGAGGTGTTCATGCAGCGGCGCGCGCCCACGATGGCGTTCGCGCCGAGCATGGTCGTCTTCCCCGGCGGTCGCGTCGATCCCGGCGATGCCGAGTTCCCGGTCGAGCCCGGGGTGCTGGCGGCGCTCGCCGCTCGGCTGGCGCTGCCCGGGCAGGACGTCCGGTCGATCCTCGGCGCAGCCGTGCGCGAGGTCGAGGAGGAGTGCGGGGTTCGGGTGGACGCCGGTGCCCTGCGCTGCCGGGGCCGATGGGTCACCCCGGCGCTGGAGCCGCGGCGCTATGACACGTGGTTCTTCGCCACCCGTATGCCGGCCGGCCAGGAGGCGATCGGCACGACCACCGAGACCGAGGCCGAGGGCTGGGGTCACCCGGCCGACATCCTCGCCCTCGCGGCCCGGGGCGAGCTGCGGCTCATGCCGCCGACGATCGTCAGCCTCGAGCAGCTGGCCTCCTTCGACACCGTCGAGGCCTTCCTCGCCGACGAGCCGCCGCTCGACCTCGTCGAGCCGACGCTCGTGCTGACCCCGCGCGGCTACGTCCTGGAGTCCCGCATCCCCTAGCGAGTGCCCCTGCACGCGCTAGGGCCCCCGGGGAGTGTCCCGGGGGCCCATGGCGTGAGGGGTGCGGCTCAGGCCTCGACGGTGGCGAGGATCTCCTGGACCTCCTCGGCCGAGGTGGCCGCCTCGAGCCGGGCGATCTGGCCCTTGTCGAGGAAGACCTTGGCCAGGTTGGCCAGGATCGCGAGGTGGTCGTCGCCGGCGCCGGCGACACCGACGACGAACTTCACCGGCTTGCCGTTCCAGGTGATGCCCTCGGGGTAGCGCACGAAGGAGAGCGCGGAGTGGTTGATGCCGCCCTTGGCCTCGTTCGTGCCGTGCGGGATCGCGAGCAGGTTGCCCATGTAGGTCGAGACCGACTTCTCGCGCTCGTGCATCGAGTCGACATAGGCCTGTGTCACGGCACCGGTGCCGAGCAGCAGCGCCCCGGCCTCGCTGATGGCACCGTCACGGTCGGCGGCGGACCCGGTGAGCCGGATCGCGTCGAGCGAGAGGAGGGTGTCTTTGGCGGTCGCCGTGGCGACCCCACCGGCAGCCGCAGCCCCGGCGCCGGCCGCCACCGGTGCCGCAGCGGACACCCCGCCGCCGTTGCTGGCCTTGAGGTCCTCGACGATCTGGTCGTAGACCGGGCTCGCCATGAAGTTGTCGACCGTGTAGAGCGCGGCCGAGGGTGCCTTCTGGCTGGCGCGGTTGGCCAGGTCCTGGTGGGTGACGAGCAGGTCGACGTCATCGGTGAGGTTGGCGATCGCCTTGTTGACGACCGTGACGTCGCCGAAGCCCGCCGCCTGGATCTTGCGGCGCAGGACCGAGGCGCCCATGGCCGAGGAACCCATGCCGGCGTCGCAGGCGAAGACGATGTTCTTGACCGGCCCGGCCAGCGCGGCCGCACCGGCACCAGCGCCGGTGATGGCGCCGGCGACCGAGGACTTCTTGCCCTTCATCGACTCCATCGAGGCCGTCGCGGCGGTGAGGTCGCCGTCGTCGTCGCCCTTCTCCAGCTTGAGCAGGAAGGCAGCGACGATGAAGCTCGCGGCCGCGCCGAGGATGACCGAGAGGATCACGCCGACGAAGCTGTCGGGCGCCGTCTGGGAGAGCACGGCGATGATCGAGCCGGGAGCCGCGGGGGCCCGCAGGCCCGAGCCGAAGACCAGGTTGGTCGCGATCTGGGTCGCACCACCGGCGATCATCGCGAGGATGAGCTTCGGCTTGGCCAGGACGTAGGGGAAGTAGATCTCGTGGATGCCACCGAAGAAGTGGATGATCGCGGCACCCGAGGCGGAGGCCTTGGCCATGCCCTTGCCGAAGACCATGTAGGCGAGCAGCAGGCCGAGTCCGGCCGCCGGGTTGGCCTCGAGGAGGAACAGGATCGACTTGCCCGACTCCTTGGCCTCGTTGGTGCCGAGCGGGGTCAGGACGCCGTGGTTGAGGGCGTTGTTGAGGAAGAGCACCTTGGCCGGCTCGATGATGATCGAGGTCGCCGGCAGGATGTTGTTGCTGACGAGGAAGTCGATCATCTTCTCGAGCTGGCTCGCGATCCAGGTGACGATCGGGCTCATGATGAAGAAGTCGAGGATGGCCAGGATCATGCCCCAGATGCCGGCGGCGAAGTTGTTGACGAGCATCTCGAAGCCGGGCTTGATCTTGCCGTCCCAGAGGGCGTCGATCTTCTTGATCGACCAGCCACCGAGCGGGCCCATGATCATCGCGCCCATGAACATCGGGATGCTGGTGCCGGCGATGACACCCATCGTCGCGATCGCACCGACGACGCCGCCGCGGGTCTTGTAGATGTTGTAGCCACCGGTGTAGCCGATGAGCAGCGGCAGCAGGTAGGTGATCATCGGGCCGACGATGCCCTTGCCGTCGTACTCCCCCCACCCACCGAGTGCGGCGACCCAGCTGTTCTCGGCCGTGCCGATGCCCATGAGCGGCAGCCAGCCGACCTTGATGAACAGGGAGGTGATGAAGCCCCAGGCGATGAAGGCGCCGATGTTGGGCATGACCATGTTCGACAGGAAGGTGCCGAACTTCTGGACGTGAACCCGGGCCGAGGTGCGCTCCGCGCTCGGAGCCGTGGTGCTGGCCATGCCATTCCTTTCGGTGTGATCCGCCTCACTGAGGATCTGTGATTGCATTTGTATCGTTCCGGTTGTGTGTAAGTCAAGACAAACTTTTGACACCAACGGTTGACGCGCTCGCGACACTCGGGCAGGATCGAAACCAAGTCCACACAAACACAGCCCTCGCGCCGACCGAGCCGAGGCTGCATGCAAAGGAGCATCGGATGAAGGCTTTGCGGTTCTACGCCCCCGAGGACGTCCGGGTCGAGGACGTCCCCGAGCCCGAGTGTGGACCCCGCGAGGTCAAGATCAAGGTGCGCAACTGCTCCACCTGCGGCACCGACGTGAAGATCAAGAAGAACGGCCACGTCAACATCACCCGCGTGACGACGATGGGTCACGAGGTCGCCGGCGAGGTCGTCGAGGTGGGCGCCGAGGCCCTGGGCGGCTTCCAGGTCGGCGACCGCGTGCAGTGCATCGCGGCCGTCCCCTGTGGTGAGTGCCACGAGTGCCGCAAGGGCTGGATGGAGGTCTGCCAGAACCAGACCAGCGTGGGCTACCAGTACGACGGCGGATTCGCCGAGTACATGATCGTCCCGGAGCAGGTGCTCAAGGTCGACGGCCTCAACCGGATCCCCGACGGCGTCGGCTTCGACGAGGCGAGCGCGGCCGAGCCCTTCGCCTGCGCGATCAACGCCCAGGAGCAGCTCGGCATCGAGGAGGGTGACTTCACCGTCGTCTTCGGCGCCGGCCCGATCGGCTGCATGCACATCCGCATCGCCCGCGGTGTCCACAAGGTCGGCACCGTCGTCCTCGTCGACATCAACGACGAGCGCCTCCAGATGTCGGCCGACGCCGTGCAGCCCGACCACGTCATCAACTCCGCGAAGGAGGACGTCGTCGCCAAGGTCATGGAGCTCACCGGAGGCCGGGGCGCCGACGTCATCATCACCGCGACGCCGGCCAATGTCACCCAGGAGCAGGCCATCTCGATGGCCGCCCGCCAGGGCCGGATCTCCTTCTTCGGCGGCCTGCCCAAGAACGACCCGTTCATCAAGGCCGACTCCAACCTCATCCACTACCGCCAGCTGCACGTCCACGGCGCCAACGGATCCTCGCCGGAGCACAACAAGCGGGCGCTGGAGTACATCGCGACCGGCCAGGTGCCGGTCAAGGACCTCATCACCAAGCACATCCCGCTCGAGGACGTCCTGACCGCCTTCGACATCGTCGCCCGCGGCGAGGCGATCAAGGTGACGGTCGAGCCCTGACCGGCGCCACGGCACACGCACGCTGACACGAGACCACGGCGACGTCGATGTACGCCCCCGAGCGCCAGAAGCGCATCCTCGACCTGGCCCGCTCCGTGGGCCGGGTCGAGGTCACCGGGCTGGCCGAGGACCTCGGTGTGACCGCCGAGACGGTCCGCCGTGACCTCACCGCCCTGGAGCGCCGTGGCTTCGTGCGGCGTGTGCACGGCGGCGCCCTCCCGGTCGACCGGCTCGAGGTCGAACCCACCGTGGCGACCCGCCTCGGGCAGGCCAGCGCCGAGAAGGTGCGGATCGCCCAGCGGGCCCTGGAGGAGCTCCCGGACGAGGGCACCGTCCTGCTCGACTCGGGCACGACGACGCAGGCGATCGCCGACCGGTTCCCCACCGATCGCGCGCTGACGGTGGTCACCAACTCGGTGACCATCGCCGCGACCCTCTCCGAGCACGACCGGGTCGACCTCTACCTCCTCGGCGGGCGCGTCCGGCAACGCACCGGTGCGGCCGTGGGGGAGTGGCTGCTCGATGCCCTCACCGACGTGATCGTCGACGTGGCCTTCCTCGGCACCAATGGCTACTCGGTCGGTCGCGGGATGAGCACCCCCGACCAGGCCGAGGCCGCCGCCAAGCGCGCCATGACCCTGGCCGCCCGGAGGGCCATCGTCGTGAGCGACGCGACCAAGGCCGGCCAGGAGCACTTCCACCGCTTTGCCCGGCTCGAGGAGATCGCCCTCCTCGTGACCGACACCAACCTCGACGACGAAACCGCGGCCCAACTCGATGCCGCAGGAACGGATGTGGTGCGCGCATGATCGTCACTCTGACCCCCAACCCGAGCATCGACCGCACGATCGCGGTGCCCCAGCTCGACCACGGGGAGGTCAACCGCGCCACGAGCAGCCGCATCGACCCCGGCGGCAAGGGCGTCAACGTCTCGCGAGCGTTGTCCGCCAACGGTTCCGGGACCGTGGCCGTGATGCCGATGGGCGGTCCCGAGGGGCACCTCATGGCCGAGCTCCTCGACGTCGCGGGCGTCAGCCACCACGGCGTCGCCGTCGACGGAAACCTCCGGATGAACGTCGCTGTCGTCGAGCCCGATGGCACGACCACCAAGGTCAACGAGCCCGGTCCCGCCTTCGGACCGGAAGAGACCGAGGCCCTGCTCGCCGCCGTCGAGTCGTATGCCGTGAGCTCGGGTTGGGTGGTCGGCTGCGGCTCCCTGCCCCCCGGGGCCCCCGAGTCACTCCTTGCCGACCTCGTCACCCGGCTGCGCGCCAAGGGGTGCAAGGTGGCCATCGACTCCTCCGGCGCCCCGATGGTGCCGGCGGTCGCCGCGCGCCCCGACCTCATCAAGCCCAACCACGAGGAGCTCGAGGAGCTCGTCGGCCGGGCGCTGCCGACCCTCGGGGACGTCATCGAGGCCGCCAGGGGCGTTGTGCAGCAGGGCATCCCGACGGTCGTCGTCAGCCTGGGCGGCGACGGCGCCGTCCTCGTCGACGCCGACACCGTCGTGCACGCGATCGCGACGATCTCCAACCCGCTCTCCACCGTCGGCGCCGGCGACTGCCTCCTCGCCGGGGTCCTGCACGTCCTCGCCGCCGGTGGCGACGCAGCCGCCGCCCTCGAGTCCGGCGTCCGGTGGGGGGCCGCCGCCGTGACCCTGCCCGGCAGTGAGGTCCCGGGCCCCGCCGACCTCGCTCCGGTCGCGGTGACCGTGAGCACCGACCTCGACCTGAGCACCCCGATCCGCTGAGACCCGATCAACTCAACACGCAGGGAGAACACCACATGGCACAGCGCACCGTCAGCATTGCGTCCTCGGTCGGGTTGCATGCCCGGCCGGCGGCGATCTTCGTCGAGCAGGCCTCGCAGAGTGGCCTGGACGTCGAGATCGGGCGTCCGGGGGAGGACGCGGTCGATGCGACCTCGATCCTGGGCGTGATGGCCCTGGGGGCCAAGCACGGCGAGGAGGTCGTGCTCACCGCGGAGGGCGAGGGGGCCGAGGAGGTGCTCGACGGCCTGGTCGAGCTCCTCTCGCGCGACCTCGACGCCGAGTGAGCGAGGCGACGACGATGACGGACTCGACCGCGACCCCACCCACCGACGCCGAGCTGCGGCGGGGCATCGGCGTCAGCCCGGGCACGGCATACGGACCGGTGGTCCAGGTGGCGCCCGCGGTGACCGCCCCGGCGAACGAGGCGCCGACGACCGACCCCGAGGCCGCCCTCGTCGACGTCAAGGCGGCCTTCGACAGCGTCGCCGCCGACCTCGAGGGTCGCGCGCGCCATGCCGACGACACCGCCCAGCAGATCCTCAAGGCCACGGCCCTCATCGCCAAGGACAAGGGCCTGCACAAGGCCGCCGGCAAGCACCTGACCGCGGGCAAGGGCAAGGCCAACGCGATCTCGGCCGCCATCGAGGACTACGCCGCGCAGTTCGAGGCACTGGGGGGCTACTTCGCCGAGCGGGTCACCGACCTGCGTGACGTCGGCTCCCGCGCCATCGCGGCCGTGCTCGGCGTGCCGGCACCGGGGGTGCCGCACTTCGACGTCCCGAGCGTCATCGTCGCCGAGGACCTCGCGCCGGCCGAGACCGCCACGCTCGACCGTGCCCTCGTCGCCGGCATCATCACCCAGGCCGGCGGTCGCACCAGCCACACCGCGATCCTCGCCGCGCAGATGGGCATCCCTGCTGTCGTGCAGTGCCCCGACGCGACGCAGATCGCGCCCGGCACGCGGGTCGCCGTCGACGGGGACTCCGGTGAGGTCACGCTCAACCCGACGGGCGCCTATGTCGACGGCCTGCGCGAGCGGCGCGAGAAGCGCGCCGCCGCGCTGACCGCCACCTCGGGCCCGGGGCGGACCAAGGACGGCCACCACGTCGCCCTGCTCGCCAACATCGGCGGCATCAAGGATGCCGAGGAGGCCGGGCCCCAGGACCTCGAGGGCGTCGGGCTCTTCCGCACCGAGTTCGTCTTCCTCTCCAGCGACAAGGCACCGACGGTCGAGGAGCAGACCGAGATCTACACCAAGGTCTTCGCGCCGTTCGGGGACCGTCGAGTCGTCGTGCGCACGCTCGACGCGGGCGCGGACAAGCCACTGGCCTTCGCCGACCTCGGCCCGGAGGAGAACCCGGCGCTGGGTCGTCGCGGCCTGCGCCTCTCGGCCGAGCGCCCCGACCTGCTCGATGCCCAGCTCGAGGCACTGGAGAACGCCCGCAAGGCCACCGGCGCCGACGTGCGCGTCATGGCGCCGATGGTCGCGACCGCCGAGGAGGCGGCGTGGTTCGCCCGCCGTGTCCGAGAGAACGGCCTGCCCAAGGCCGGGGTCATGATCGAGGTGCCCGGCGCGGCTCTGCGCGCCGAGCACGTCCTCGGTGACTGCGACTTCGGCTCGCTCGGCACCAACGACCTCGCGCAGTACACCATGGCCGCCGACCGCATGCAGGGCGAGCTCTCCGACCTGCTCGACCCGTGGCAGCCGGCCGTCCTCGACGTCATCAAGGCGGCCTGTGACGGTGCCGCCAAGGCGGGGAAGCCGATGGGTGTCTGCGGCGAGGCCGGCGGTGACCCGCTGCTCGCCCTGGTCCTCACCGGGCTCGGCGTCGGCTCGCTGTCGATGGCCCCGAGCAAGGTGTCCATGGTCCGCTTCGCGCTCTCGCTGCACTCGCTGGCCGACTGCCAGGGCCTGGCGGCCCGCGCGCTCGCGGCGCCCACGGCCGCCGAGGCCGCGGCGGCGGTCAAGGAGGCCGCCCACGAGGAGCTCTCGGTCCTCATCTGAGGTCGGTGGGCGGCGGCCGGGCAGACTGGATCCATGACTGCCCAGCCGCCGCCCTCGGTCCTGGCCCCGTGGTCCGGGGGCCAGATCACGCCGCGCGCCCACTGCGTGCTCGCACCCAACCCCGGGCCGATGACCCTCGATGGCACCAACACCTGGGTGCTCCTCGAGCCGGGCGGCACCGAGGCGGTCGTCATCGACCCCGGGCCGCTCGACGAGGGCCACCTGGCGGCCGTCTGCCGGGTGGTCGCCGACGCGGGGGCCCGCGTCAGCGAGACGATCCTCACCCACGGCCACCACGACCACGCCGAGGGGGCGCCGCGGTTCGCCGAGCTCACCGGCACCCGGGTGCGCGCCGTCGGGCGGGGCCACGACGACCTCGCCGACGGCGACCTGGTCCGGGCCGGTGGCCTCGAGCTGCGCGTGGTGGCCACCCCCGGTCACACCGGCGACTCGGTCAGCTTCGCCCTCGCCGCCGACCACGCCCTGCTCACCGGGGACACCGTCCTGGGCCGGGGGACCACGGTGGTGGCGCACCCCGATGGCGAGCTCACGGCATACCTGTCATCCCTGGAGCGGCTCCGCGAGCTCACCGGCAACGGCGAGGTGACCCGCATCCTGCCCGGCCACGGCCCCACGGTGCCCGATGCCGCGGCGATGGTCGAGTTCTATCGAGTGCACCGGCACGAGCGACTCGAGCAGGTGCGGCAGGCGCTCGCCGACGGGGCTGCGGGGGAGCCCGACCCCGTCGAGGGCGTGCTCAGGCGGGTGTATGCCGAGGTGCCGGCGAGCGTGTGGCCGGCGGCGCGGATGTCGATCCGCGCCCAGCTGGACTACCTCAGCGCGCGCGGCGCTTGAGCCGCTCGACGTCCTGGAGGAGGACGGCGCGGGCCTCCAGGCGCAGCCAGCCGCGGCCGGCGAAGTCGGCGAGGGCCTTGTTGACGGTCTCGCGGGAGGCGCCGACGAGCTTGGCCAGCTCCTCCTGGGTGAGGTCGTGGCTGACCATGACCCCCTCCTCGACCGGGCGGCCGAAGCGGCTCGCGAGGTCGAGCAGGGCCTTGGCGACGCGACCCGGGACGTCATTGAAGACCAGGTCGGCCAGCGACTCGTTGGTGCGGCGCAGGCGACGGGCCAGGGCCGCGAGGAGGGTGAGCGCGACCTGTGGGCGGCCGCTGAGGTACTCGCGCAGCTGCTCGGTGGAGAGGGCGAGCACCTGGGTCTCGGCGACGGCGGTCGCGGTGGCGGTGCGGGGGCCGGGGTCGAAGAGGCTGAGCTCACCGAACATCTCGCCGGGTCCGAGGACGGCCAGGATGTTCTCGCGGCCGTCCGGACTGGACTGCCCGAGCTTGATCTTGCCCTCGCCGAGGACGTAGAGCCGGTCGCCGGGGTCGCCCTCGTGGAAGAGGATGTCGCCACGCTCCATGTGGGTGGTGGTCATCTGGGCGATGAGCGATTCGGCGCTCTCCTGGTCCAGGCCGGCGAACAGGGGCGCTCTGCGCACGACGTCGTGATCCACGCGCACAGTGTGCCATGCCCGAGCCCGTAGTCTGGAGCGGTGCCTCGCCCGCTCGACGTCACCGACGAGTCCCCACTTGCGCTGACCCGTCGAGCCCGCCGGATGTACCGCCTCCTGCGGGAGCGCTACCCCTATGCGCACTGCGAGCTCGACTTCGAGTCCCCGCTGCAGCTGCTCGTCGCCACCGTCCTGTCGGCGCAGACCACCGACGTCATGGTCAACACGGTCACACCGGAGCTGTTCGCGCGCTGGCCGGATGCCGCGGCGCTCGCGGGGGCCGACCGCGAGGCCCTGGAGGCCGTGCTGCGGCCCACCGGCTTCTTCCGCGCCAAGTCCGAGTCGGTGCAGCGCCTGTGCGCCGACCTCGTCGACCGCTTCGACGGCGAGGTGCCGGGCCGCCTCGCCGACCTGGTCACCCTGCGCGGAGTGGGCCGCAAGACCGCCAACGTCGTGCTGGGGAACGCCTTCGGCGTGCCGGGCATCACCGTCGACACCCACTTCGGGCGGCTGGTGCGGCGGTTCGGGTGGACGCAGGAGGAGGACCCGGTCAAGGTCGAGCACGCGGTCGGCGCCCTCATCCCCAGCCGCGACTGGACCGACCTCTCGCACGTGCTCATCTTCCACGGGCGGCGCACCTGCCATGCCCGCCGGCCAGCGTGTGGCGCCTGCCCGGTGGCGCGACTGTGCCCCAGTTACGGTGTGGGAGAGACCGATCCGACTGCGGCGCGCAAGCTCTTGGCCTATGAGCTGGCGCCCGGCGCCGTGCTGCCCGAACCGCCGCCGGGTCCGTTGCCGGACGATCCGCGATGAGCGAGCGATGACCGGCTCCGACGTGTCGCGACCGGCCTGGATGGAGCGGGTCGCCGATCAGCTCGCCCTCGACACACCTGAGTACTTCCGGACCTTCGCCCCTCCGGTCGGGTGGCACCGACGCTCGGCCGTCCTCATGCTCTTCGCGCCCGGCGCGCCCGGTGTGCCCGGCGCACGCGGGGAGCAGGTCCTCCTCACCGAGCGGGCCCCCCACCTGCGCAGCCACCCCGGGCAGGTGTCCTTCCCCGGGGGGCGGATGGACCCCGAGGACGAGACCATCGTGCGCACCGCCCTCCGGGAGGCCCAGGAAGAGGTCGGGGTCGCCCCGGGCGACGTCGACGTCGTGCTCACCATGCCCGAGCTCTTCCTCACCCCGAGCCAGAACTCCGTCGCGCCGGTCCTCGCCTGGTGCCCCGTACCGAGCCCGGCCCGGGTCATCGACCCGAACGAGGTGGCGCGCGCCGCCTGGGTGCCCGTCGCCGACCTCGTCGACCCGGCCCGCCGCTTCACCGTGACCCATCCCCTGGGCTACCGGGGGCCCGGGTTCGAGGCCGAGGGGCTGTTCGTCTGGGGCTTCACGGCGATGCTCCTCTCGAGCCTGCTCGACATCGCCGGGCTGGCCCTGCCCTGGGACGAGGGCCGGGAAGTGCCGCTCCCGGACCGACTCGCCTCCCCCGGCCTGCGCTCATGACCGCCGGCTGGTCCTGGGTGGACGCCGTCGTCCTCCTCGTCGTCCTCGCCTACGCCGTCTCCGGCTTCCGGGCCGGGCTCATCGTCTCGGTGTCCTCACTGGCCGGTTTCATCGGCGGCGGCGCCCTGGCGTTGTGGGCCTTCCCCCACGTGCTCGGCTCGTGGACCGGCTGGTCGGCCGTGCCGCCGCTGCTCCAGTGGGGGCTGCTGCTGGTCGTCCTCCTGGGAGTGGCTACCCTCGGCCAGTGGCTCGGCATGGCCGTGGGTCACCGGGCCCGGAGACGGCTGTCCAGCCCGTCGGGCCAGGTCCTCGACGCGGCGGCAGGTGCGGTCGTCACGGTCGTGACGACGGCCCTGGTCCTGTGGTTCTTCGCCGGGGCCGCGCGGCTCACCGGCTCCCCGACGCTGTCCGCGCTGGCCGGACGGTCCGCGGTCCTCGCGGGCATCGACCGCGTCGTGCCGGTGCGCGTGGGGACGGTCCTCGCCGGACTGGGCGGCGTGATGGCCGGCCACGGGTTCCCGCAGGTCTTCGAGGGGGTCGGCCCCGAGCCGATCACCACGGTCGGCCCGCCCGACGCCACCGTGACGTCGACCCCCGCCCTGCAGGCGGCGGCGGCCTCGGTGCTGCGGATCGACGGCGAGGCACCCTCCTGCTCGAGCCGGCTCGAGGGGACCGGCTGGGTCACCAGCCCGGAGTACGTCGTCACCAACGCCCACGTGGTCGCCGGCACGACGCGGGTCACCGTCGAAGGGGCCGGCATGCGCTCGCCCCTCGACGGGGAGGTCGTCCTCTTCGACCCGGCGCGGGACGTCGCGGTCGTCCACGTGCCGGGGCTGAGCGCGGCACCGCTCCCGCTCGGCGGCACCCTCGCTCGCGGGGACAGTGCCGCGGCCCTGGGCTACCCGCTCGGGGGTCCGTATGCCGTGGAGCCGGCCCGCGTGCGGGACCGGATCCTCGCGCGCGGGCTCGACATCCATGGCCGCGGCGAGGTCACCCGCGAGGTGTACTCGCTGCGCGCGTCGGTGCAGCCGGGGAACTCCGGCGGCCCGCTCGTCGATGCCTCGGGCGCTGTCGTCGGGGTGGTCTTCGCGCGCTCACTCGACGACGCGCAGACCGGCTATGCGCTCACCCTCGCCGAGGTCGCCGACGACCTCGCTCGCGGGAGCGCCTCGGTCGACCCGGTCTCGACCGGTGGGTGCGGCGGCCGCAGCTGAGCGCAGGGTCAGCCCTTGAGTGCGGCGATGGTGCGCTCGGCCTCGGCGATGGCCCGCTCCGGCTTCGGGTTGGCCCGGCCGAGGGCCGACTTGCCGATGAGGCCGAGGACGGCCGCGACGACGAAGAGCACGGCGGTGATGATGAGGTAGCCCGCCCACACCGGCAGCCAGATCGCCAGGACCTGCGCGAGGGTGTGGAAGAGGAAGATCAGCCCGAGGAGGGCGACGAAGGCGGCACCGCCGAGGAGGCCGGCGCCCTTGCCCATGACCTTGGCGCCCTGCTGGACCTCGGCCTTGGCCAGGGCGATCTCGCTGCGGACCAGCCCCTGGACGTCGGCGGTGGCATCGGCGACGAGCTGGCCGATGGTGCGGCCCGAGGTCGTGGAACGGCTGTCGGTCATCACGGTCACCTTTGCGTGGCTGTCGAACGGGACGGTGGCGCCCGCACGAGAGACCCTATCGCGCGAGGGCTCGCCCGCCGGGTCCTCGCCGATGTGACCTGAGCACGGGCTTTCCGTAAAATGGTGCCTGGCGCTCGTTGATGCGTGGCGCGCCCTCAGGGTGCCGTGTCCGTGCCGCTGTGTCTGGTGATACCTGTCCGTTGACCTGCCCTGAAGGATTGAAGTGCTTCCGTGACCCTTGTGTGGCTGCTCGTGGCGCTGGCGTTGATCCCGCTGGCGAGCCTCGGGCTGACCACCGTCATGGGACGGGCGGCCGGCTGGCCCCTCGGTGCCGCCTTCCTCGTGGCCGGCGCACTCGCGTGGCCGGCCGTGCGCGACCTGCTGGACCAGGGTCCCGGAGGTGCCGTCACGTGGTCACACGCGTGGGTCCCCGACCTCGGCCTCGAGCTCGCCCTGCGCCTGGACGGACTCTCCCTGGTCTTCATCGCGCTCGCGCTCGTCATCGGGGCGCTCGTCTTCTTCTACTCCACGACGTACTTCACCTCGGGCACCCAGCGCGGGTTCTACCTGATCATGTCGGCGTTCACCTTCGCCATGGTCGCCTTCGTCCTCAGCGACAACCTGGTCCTGATGTTCCTCACGTGGGAGCTGACCTCGTTGGCCTCCTTCCTGCTCATCGCCCGCAGCGGGCACGCCGGTGAGGCGGCGTCGATGCGCACCCTCCTCCTCACCTTCGTCGGGGGGCTGGCGCTGCTCGTGGCGGTCGCGCTCATCGTCACCCGCACCGGGTCGAGCGTCTTCTCCGAGGTGATCGCGCACCCGGTCTGGCAGGCCGATCCCGGCTTCACCTCGCTCGTGGCGGTGCTCGTCGCCGTGGCGGGGTTCTCCAAGGCAGCCCAGTTCCCCTTCCACCTCTGGCTTCCCGACGCCATGGCGGCGGCGACGCCGGTGAGCGCCTACCTGCACGCGGCAGCCGTCGTGAAGGCCGGCATCTACCTGCTCTTCCGCTTCACCGCGATCTTCCACGCCACGGTCATCTGGAACGTCCTGCTCATCGGCCTGGGCCTGCTCACCGCCTGCCTGGCCGGCTACTTCGCCCTCCAGCAGTCCGATCTGAAGAAGCTCATGGCCTACTCGACGGTGAGCCAGCTCGGCCTGATCACCGCGACGATCGGGATCGGCACCGAGGTCGCCATCGCCGCAGCCGTGCTTCATACGATCGCGCACGCCTTCTTCAAGTCCGGCCTCTTCATGACGGTCGGGATCATCGACCACCAGAACGGCACCCGGTCCATCGACCGACTCCCGGCGCTGCGCCGCGCCATGCCGTTCACCTTCGTCACGGTGCTCATCGGCGCGGCCTCGATGGCCGGGGCCCCACCCATGCTCGGGTTCGTCTCGAAGGAGAACATCTTCGCGGCGATGATCGACGCCCCGGGGGCCTCGGCCCTGGGGCTGCTCCTGCTGGGCGTGGCCGCGCTCGGCGCCGTGCTCACCTTCCTCTACTGCGGGAAGATCATCACCGGCGCCTTCCTCGACGGCCCGGAGCCCAAGGACGAGGTGCGCGAGGCGCGCTGGGTGACCCTGCTGCCGGCCGCCATCCCGATTCTGGCCGGTGTGCCCTTCGCGTTCCTCGTCGGCCGTTTCGACGGCCCGGTCGAGCTGGCCGTCGTGGCCAGCCACCCGACGATGGCGCACAACCCCGGCTTCACGCTCTGGCACGGCTTCAGCCTCGAGCTCTGGGTGACCATCGCCGTCTTCGTCATCGGCCTGGCCCTGGTCTCCCGCCGGGCCGTCCTGCGGCCCAAGGTCGAGCGGGACCTCCTTTCCTTCGATGGCGTGGGTGTGCTGGGAGCGCTGGCCAGGCTGGCCACCCGCTCCGGCGGCGCCTTCGCCCGCCTCGTGCGCGCGGACCACCCGGCCCACCACGTCGGGCCGATCGCCGCCCTCCTCAGCCTCCTGCTCGGCGCCGGATCGCTCGCCCTGTGGGCGGCCGGAGCCGTGCCCGCCGTGCGTCCCGGGGTGAACCAGTTCGTCGACGTGGGCGTGCTCCTCGTGGTCACCGGGAGCGTCATCGCCCTCGCCCGCACCCATTCGCGGATCGGCGCGGCCGTCCTCCTCGGTGGCGTCGGCATCGCCCTGACCGTGCAGATCTTCATGCTCGGCGCGCCGGACGTGGGCCTGACCCAGCTGCTCGTCGAGGTCCTCACGGTCCTGGTCATCATGCTCGTGCTGCGCAAGCTGCCCGTCGACTTCGGCCGTGGCCGCAAGCCCCAGCGCCGGGTCAAGCTCGCCGTCGCCGTCCTCAGCGGATCCGCCGCCGCCCTGGCCGCGTGGACGGTGATGGGTCGACGCGAACGCTCGGACGTGGCCACCTACTACCTGGACAACGCGACCCAGCTCACCGGGGGCGACAACATCGTCAACGTCATCCTCGTCGAGCTGCGCGCACTGGACACCTTCGGTGAGCTCGCCGTCCTCGGCATGGCCGGGATCGCCATCATGGCGGTCTTCGCGAGCATCCCGCGCGTGCTCCTCGACCCCGAGCCCGACCCGGACCCAGAGTCCCCGGTGACCTACGTGCCGGACCCCGACATCGACATCGCGCCCGAGGGCACCCGCCCCCATCGGGCCCTCGAGGACGTCGTCGCGAACACCCAGCCACTGCGGCTGCTCCAACGCGTGCTCGTGCCGATCCTCGTCGTCATCTCGGCGGTCCTCTTCTGGCGCGGCCACAATGCGCCCGGCGGCGGCTTCATCGCCGCACTCGTCGCTGCCTGTGCCGTCGCCTACGTCTACATGGCCAAGGCCGCCGACGGGCCGGTGTCCCGGCCGATGATCCCGGTCGTCCTCATCGGTGGTGGCGTCCTCGTGGCCACGGCCACCGGCCTGCTCGGCTACCTCCGGGGCGAGTTCCTCCAGCCGCTCTACTGGGAGCTCCTCGGCACCAAGGTCGCCTCCTCGCTCGTCTTCGACGTCGGGGTGTATGCCGCGGTGCTCGGTGTCGTCATGGTCGCCTTCAACCTCCTCGGCGCGGACGACGTGAAGGAGGAGGTCACCGAATGATCCTCGCGCTCACCATCGGGGTCCTCGTCGCCGGCGGGGTCTACCTGCTGCTCCAGCGCTCGCTGGTGCGGCTGGCCATCGGGGTCGGCGTCCTCAGCCATGCGGTGAACCTCTTCCTCCTCACCGCCGGCGGGCCGGCATACCGGGGCGAAGCCCTGACCAACCGGATGGACCCGGCCACGGTGGCCGACCCGCTGCCGCAGGCCTTCGTCCTGACCGCCATCGTCATCACGCTGGCCGTCACGATCTTCCTGCTCGCCCTGGCCGTGATCGGCCGCAACGACGACACCTGGCGCATCCCCGAGACCGGAGAGGAGCACGACCGATGACCCTCACCGGCCCGGCCCTCCCGCTCTTCTTCGTCGTGCCGCTCGTGGCGGCCGCCCTCGCCGTGCTCGTCCCGGGGCGGGCGCTGCACCGCGCCCTGCTCATCGGCGTGCCGCTCGCGAGCGCGGCCGGTGGTGCGGCGCTCGTGGCCCGGCACAGCTCGGAGCCGGTGCTCTCGGCGAGACTGGGCGGCTTCGTCGACGGGATCGCGATCCCGTTCGTCTCCGACACCCTGAGCGCCGCCATGCTCGTGGTCACCGGGGTCAGCACGGCGATCGTGCTCACCTTCGCGCTCCGCGCGCGCGAGGACGAGCTGCGCTTCTTCCCGGCGATGGCCCTGCTGCTCGTCGCCGGGGTCAACGGGGCGCTGCTCACCGGGGACCTGTTCAACCTCTTCGTCTTCGTCGAGGTCATGCTGCTGCCGTCCTATGCGCTCATCGCGATGACCGGCACCTGGCGGCGGCTCGCCGTCGGTCGGCTCTTCCTGGTGGTCAACCTGGTGACCTCCTCGGTCTTCCTCATCGGCTTGGCGCTCACGTATGCCGCGGCCGGCACCGTCAACCTCGCCGCCCTGGCGGGGCGGGCGAGCGAGGACCCGAACGTCGCGCTCGGGGTCGGCGTGGTCCTGCTGGCCCTGGTGATCAAGGCCGGCGCGGTTCCGGTCCACGGCTGGCTCCCGCGGGCCTACCCTGCGACGTCGGCGTCCGTGATGGCGCTCTTCGCCGGGCTGCACTCCAAGGTCGCACTCGTCGCGATCATCCGGATCACGTCGGTGGCCTTCGGTGCCTCGAGCACGGTGACGTGGGTCGCCCTCGTCCTCGTGGTGCTGAGCATGGTCGTGGGTGCGTGGTCCTCGTTGGGGGAGAACACGATCCGGCGCGTCCTGTCCTTCCAGATGGTCTCCGGCGTGGGACACATCCTCGTGGGCGTCGTCGTCGCGACGGCCGCCGCGCAGGCGGCCGGGCTGGTCTACATGGTCCACCACATCCTCACCATGGGGGTGCTGCTCCTCGCCGCGGGCGCGATCGAGAAGACCTATGGCACCGGGCACCTCGTGCGCCTGGCCGACCTGCTGCGGCGCGAGAAGGCGCTGGCGTGGATCGCCGGACTCGCCCTGCTCTCGATCCTGGGCCTGCCGCCGTCGTCCGGCTTCTGGGGCAAGGTCGCCCTCGTCGTCGCCTCTGCACGCGAGGGTGGCTGGCTGGCGGCGGTGCTCATCGTCGCGATCCTGCTCGCGAGCGTGCTCTCCATGTGGGCCATGCAGCGGCTCTGGCACGACGTCTTCTGGGGACCGAAGATGACGGTCTACCGGCCGCGCGAGCGCGGCAAGATGCTCGAGTCCGCGGACAAGCCGGTCCCGTTGCCGGACTCGGTGCGGATCCCGGGTGCGGACCTCGTGCCGGCGGGCACCCTGCTCGGCCTCTCGCTGGTCTTCTTCCTCACCCCCGGCTGGTGGTGGCCGATCGCGTCGCGGGCGGCGGCCGGACTGCTCGACGTGGCTCCCTATGTCGAGGCGGTGCTCGGGCGATGAGGCGCATCCAACAGGCACGGTATGCCGTGCAGTTCCTCCTCTGGTTGGCCTGGCAGGTGCCGCTCCAGGCGTGGAAGATCGCGCGCGACGTGCTCACGCCCGGGCTGTTCATCTCGCCCTCGATCATCGAGTTCCCCCTGCGCGCCCGCACGCCGCTGGAGATCGCCGCGATCGAGTCGGCGATCACCATCACTCCCGGCACCCTGACCCTGGGCATCGCCGAGGCCGACGACGAGCAGCACACCAAGTCGCTCTTCGTGCACTTCCTCTATGCCCACACCCACGACGGGGCGATCGCCGAGCTCGAGGACATGGAGTCGCGCCTGCTGCGGGCCACGCGGGGCTGCTCGAAGGAGGAGCTGTGAGCATCGCCTTCGCCATCGCGACCGGCATCGTCGGCGTCGCGGCGGTCCTGGCCATCATCGGGATCGTGCGGGCCAGCAATGACGCGAGCGCGGCCGTGCTGTCCGACCTCGTCTTCTTCTGTGCGATCGGGGTCTTCGTGCTCGTGGCCGCCATCGGCGGCTCGGCCGTGGTCTTCGACGTGGCCCTCATCGCCACCATGCTCGGCATCCTGGCGACCCTGGCGCTGGCCCAGATGCTGACGCGGGGACGGAGGTGAGCGGCATGGGGGACGGATCGGTGCTGGAGGGCGTGCTCGCGGGGGTCGCGATCGTGTGCGCGATCGTGGGCTCTCTCGGCTTCCTCGTCAGCGGGGTCGCAGTGCTCCGCGTGCGGGACGCGGTCAGCCGGGTCAACGCGCTCGGCCCGGCGACGGCGGTGGGCCTGCCCCTCATCCTGCTGGCAGCTTTCATCGAGCAGGGCCTGACCGAGGGGTGGAGCTGGGTCAACGCCGTCGAGGTCTTCATCGCCATGCTCGGCGCGATCGTGATCTCCTCGCTCGGCAGCAACATGCTCGGGCGGGCGGCCTACCGCTCCGGGGCCGAGATCGACCCCTGCACGCAGCCCAACGAGCTCAGCGGCCGCTGACACCCCGCCCCGCCGACGATCGGCGGAGCGGGCGAGGAGGTGCGGGCGAGGAGGGGTGCGGGTCAGCTGCCGGAGCCCAGGCCCTTGGCGATCGTGCCCATGACCGAGGAGTCGGCGAGCGTGGTGGTGTCACCGATGTCGCGGCCCTCGGCGATGTCCTTGAGCAGGCGCCGCATGATCTTGCCGGAGCGGGTCTTCGGCAGCTCGGGGACGATCATCACCTGGCGCGGCTTGGCGATCGGGCCGATCTCCTTGCCGACGTGGTTGCGCAGCTCGAGCGCCAACGCAGCCTCGTCGTCGCCCTCGCTGACGGCGTCGCTGCGGAGGATGACGAAGGCCACCGGCGCCTGGCCGGTCGTCTCGTCATTGGCGCCGACGACGGCCGCCTCGGCCACCTTCGGGTGGGAGACCAGCGCCGACTCGATCTCGGCGGTGGAGAGGCGGTGGCCCGAGACGTTCATGACGTCGTCGACCCGGCCGAGCAGCCAGATGTTGCCACGCTCGTCGTACTTCGCGCCGTCGCCGGCGAAGTAGTACTCCGGCCCGAAGCGGCTCCAGTAGGTGTCGCGGTAGCGGTCCGGGTCGCCCCAGATGCCGCGCAGCATCGAGGGCCACGGCTTGGTGAGGACGAGGTAGCCGACCTTCTCGGCCTCGGTGAACGGCTGCCCCTCGTCGTCGAGGATCTGCGCGCTCACGCCCGGGATCGGCCGCTGCGCGGAGCCCGGCTCCAGCGTCGTCACACCGGGAAGCGGGCTGATCATGATGGCGCCGGTCTCGGTCTGCCACCAGGTGTCGACGATCGGGGCGGTGTCGGCGCCGATGTGCTTGCGGTACCAGAGCCAGGCCTCGGGGTTGATCGGCTCACCGACCGAGCCGAGCACGCGGATCGAGGACAGGTCGAACTTCGCCGGGATGTCCGCGCCCCACTTCATGAAGGTCCGGATCGCCGTCGGCGCGGTGTAGAAGATGTTGACCTTGTACTTCTCGATGATCTCCCACCAGCGGCCCTGGTGCGGGGTGTCGGGGGTGCCTTCGTAGAGCACCTGCGTCGCGCCATTGGCCAGCGGCCCGTAGACGATGTAGGAGTGCCCGGTCACCCAGCCGACGTCGGCGGTGCACCAGTAGACATCGGTCTCGGGGTGCACGTCGTGGACGATCTGGTTGGTGTAGGCCGCCTGGGTGAGGTAGCCGCCACTGGTGTGGAAGATGCCCTTCGGCTTCCCCGTCGTGCCGCTGGTGTAGAGGATGAACAGCGGGTGCTCGCTGTCGAAGCTCTGCGGGGTGTGGGTCTCGCTCTGGCGGGGCACGATGTCCTCCCACCAGATGTCGCGGCCCTCGGTCCACGTGACCTCGGTGCCGGTGCGCCTGACGACGAGGACCTTCTCGACGGTGTTGTCGTCGTGCTCGAGTGCCTCGTCGACGGCGGCCTTGAGCGGGGCCGGCTTGCCGCGGCGCCACTGCCCGTCGGTCGTGACCGCGATCTTGGCCTTGGCGTCGTCGATGCGGGTGTGCAGCGCCTCGGCGGAGAATCCGCCGAACACCAGTGAGTGCGGAGCGCCCAGCCGTGCGCAGGCGAGCATGGTGAAGACCGTCTCCGGGATCATCGGCATGTAGATCATGACCGTGTCCCCGGCGCCGACGCCGAGTTCGGTGAGGGCGTTGGCGACCTTGCTGACCTCCTTCTGCAGGTCGGCATAGGTGATGGTGCGGGTGTCGCCCTGGTCGCCCTCGAAGTGGATCGCGACCCGGTCGCCGTGGCCGGCCTCGACGTGGCGGTCGACGCAGTTGTAGGCGACATTGAGCTCGCCCCCGACAAACCACTTGGCGAACGGCGCCTCACTCCAGTCGAGGGTGGTGTCGAAGTCCTTGGCCCAGGTGACGTACTTGCGCGCCTGCTCGGCCCAGAAGCCCTCGTGGTCGGCCTCGGCGGCGGCATAGAGGTCCGCGGTCCCGTTGGCCTGCGCGGCGACGGCCGGGTTCGGCTCCAGGGTCGCGCGGTCGAGATGGCTGCTCAGGCTGTCGTCGGTCACGGAGGGCTCCTCGTCGTTGAGTTGGCACAGGGTTCAGGTGCATGGTGCGGTGCCGCTGGTGCCAGCCTTCCAATCCCCCGGCCCCAGCGGCAAGGCGGACCAGCCCGTATGCCGTGAGCGCGCCTTCACGCGCGCCGAGCGGCGCTCGCTGTGGCCGAGCGGAAGGCTGGGCAAAATGCGCAACGTGCGCGGACGGCATACCGGAACTTGCTGGTGCCTGTGCCCAGCGTGTCGCACAACAGTTCCACCTGTGCGGGGCTTCTGCTTCCCTTGGGCAACTGCTCTCACAAGGAGGTGGAGCCGATGTTCGACGAGGGTCAGCTCTATTCGCCGGTCACCACCGGAAGCGATGGCACCGTCGAGGTGCACCTGGCCGACAACCACCCGGGCCGGTTCGACGAGGACTATCGCGCGCGGCGGGGAGCCATCGCGGCGGCGGCGATCAGTGCGCCCGCAGGCACCGTGCCGGTCATCGACTACACCGACCGGGAGCACGAGGTCTGGGCGATCGCGAGCGAGCAGCTCAGCCCCAAGCACGAGAAGTACGCCCACAGCGAGTTCCTCGCCGCCAAGCACCGCCTGCGGCTGCCGCACGACCGCGTGCCGCAGCTCGCCGAGGTGAGTGCGGGCCTGGCGCCACTGACCGGCTGGTCCTATCGCGCGGCCCCGGGGCTGGTGCCGCTGCGCGAGTTCTATGCCGACCTGGGGGCGCGGGTGTTCAACTCCACGCAGTACCTCCGGCATGCCTCCGAGCCGCTCTACACGCCCGAGCCGGACATCATCCACGAGGTCATCGGGCACGCGAACCAGCTCGCCTCGCCGCGCTTCGCCCGCCTCACCGAGGCCGCCGGGCTCGCGTCCCTGCGGGTGGAGTCCGAGGAGGCGATGAAGTTCATCGCCGACGTCTTCTGGTTCTCGATGGAGTTCGGTGTCATCCGCGAGCACGGTGAGGTCAAGGCCTATGGCGCCGGGATCCTCTCCAGCTTCGGGGAGATGGACGAGTTCACCCACATGGAGCACCGGCCCCTCGACCTGGCCCAGATGGGCACGCTCGCCTACGACATCACGCAGTACCAGCCGGTGCTCTTCTGCGCGCAGTCCCTCGATGAGCTCGAGGACGTGGTCGGCGGCTTCTTCGACACCGTCGACGACGACCTCACCGACCGCCTGAGGGCCGAGGCGGCGGGGGCCTAGCTCGGGGGTGCTTCCTCCTCGTCGGGGACGAGGGGCTCGTCCGGACTGGTCGGCCCCTCGCCATACGGCAGCACCGGATCCGTTCCCAGCTGCGGATAGATGTCGTGCCCGCGGAGGTTGAGCACGACCACCTTGGCCATCGCCATGACCGGCACCGAGACGAGGGCACCCATGACACCCCACAGGTAGGAGAAGACGGTCACGCCGATGATGACCGCCCACGGGTGGATGTCGACGGCGCGGGACATGAGCACCGGCTGGAGCACGTTGGACTCGATCTGCTGCACGGCCAGGACGACCGCGACCATGATGAGCGCGGCCGTGAAACCGTTGCTGGCAAAGGCGATCAGGACGGCGACGACTCCCGAGAGGACCGCACCCACGACCGGGATGAAGGCCATGAGGAAGGTCAGCAGCGCGATCGGGACCACGAGCGGCACGCCCAGGAGCAGGGCGCCCAGGCCGATGCCGAGAGCGTCGACGGCCGCCACGATGATCTGGGTGCGTGAGTAGGCGAGGACGGCGAGCCAGCCCCGACGGAAGGAGTCGTGCAGCGGCTGCTGGGTCGGGAGCGGCAGGAGCCGGATGAACCAGAGCCAGATCGTGCGGCCCTGGGCGAGGAAGAAGTAGGTGCTGACCAGAGCGAGCAGCAGGACGACGCTGAAGGTCGAGATGGCGCCGCCGGCCTGGAGCACCCCGCCGGCCAGTGAGGACCAGTTGGACTGGAGCCAGTCACGGCCCTGGGCAATCCAATTGGCGATCTGGTCTCCGCTGATCCCCAACGGCCCGGTCTTGAGCCACTCCTGCACCGCGTCAAGCCCGTTCGAGACGCCATCGACGAGATCCTGTGCACCGGAGGCGATCTGCGCGCCGGTGAGCCAGAACGTGCCGGTGAGGCCGAGCAGGAAGATCAGCATCGTCAGGGCGGCGGAGGTGCCCTGCGTGAGGCCGGTGCGCTGCACCAGGCGACGCAAGGGCTCGAGCAGCGCGGTGAGCAGGAGGGCGATCGTGATGGCGATGACCACCGGCGCGACGGGGGCCAGGGCCGAGTTGACCGACCGCACGGCGAGGCCGATGAGCACCACGATGCCCGCGACCGCACCCGCGACCCACAGCCCGAAGGGCACGGCGCGCGCCACGCGCCCACTGACGGCTTGATCCTGGTCCACGGGAGAAGTCTCGCAGGCCCCCGCAACGCGAGCGGGCGGCATACCGATCGGTATGCCGCCCGCTCACCTGTGGTGCGAGGCGAACCTCAGTGGTCGAGCGCCGGACCGACGCCGTGACCGGTGAGGGCACGGACCTCCATCTCCGCGTACTTCTGGGCGTTGTGCTCCTGGGAGAGCTTGCTGCCCAGCCAGCCGAGGAAGAAGGCCAGCGGGATCGAGATCAGGCCCGGGTTGTCGAGCGGGAACCAGTGGAAGTCCACGAGCGGCGTGCCATCGGCGGCCGCCCCGCTGAACATCGACGGGCTGACCATGAGCATGCTGCCGTCGGCCTGCTTGGTCGGCACGCCCATCTTCCCGGAGACGACCGGGCTGAAGATGATCAGGCCGATCGAGGAGATGAGGCCACCATAGATCGACCACAGCGCGCCGCGGGTGTTGAAGCCCTTCCAGAACAGGCTGTAGAGGATCGTCGGCAGGTTCGCCGAGGCCGCGACCGCGAAGGCCAGCGCCACGAGGAAGGCGATGTTCTGGCTCTTGGCGAGCATGCCACCGAAGATGGCGACGAGGCCGATGGCGATCGCGGAGATGCGGGCGATCTTGACCTCCTGCTCCTGGGTGGACTGGCCCTTCTTGAAGACCTCCTTGTAGAGGTCGTGTGCGAAGGTCGCCGAGGCGGTGATCGTCAGGCCGGCGACGACCGCGAGGATCGTGGCGAAGGCGATGCCGGAGACGATGCCGAGCATCCACGAGCCACCGAGCTCGTAGGCGAGCAGCGGGGCCGCGGCGTTCTGCTTGCCGGGGGCGGCGTTGATCTTGTCCGCACCGACGAGGGCGCCGGCACCGAAGCCGATGACGAGGGTGAGCAGGTAGAAGCCACCGATGAGCCAGATGGCCCACTCGACCGACTTGCGGGCCTGCTTGCTCGTGGGGACGGTGTAGAAGCGCTGCAGCACGTGCGGCAGGCCGGCGGTGCCCAGGACGAGCGCCATCGACAGCGAGATGAAGTCGATCTTGGCCTGCGTGGTCTTGCCGTACTTCGTGCCGTAGTGGAGCAGCGTCTCCGCGATGTTCTGCGGCGTCGTCGTCGTGCCGGCCTTGGCGGCCTTCTCGACGGCAGCCTTGGTCGTCTCCGAGGCAGCCGAGACGTCCACTGCCTTGCCGAAGAGACCGGACAGGCTCATGCCGAACTTGGCGAGGACCCAGACGGACATGATGGCCGCGGCCGAGATGAGCAGGATCGCCTTGATGATCTGCACCCAGGTCGTGCCCTTCATGCCACCGATGAGGACGTAGGTCACCATGACGATGCCGACGACCGCGATGACGATGTTCTGCGCGCTCTCGCCCGACACGCCGAGGAGCAGCGAGACGAGGCCGCCGGCGCCGGCCATCTGCGCGAGCAGGTAGAAGAGCGAGACGCAGAGCACCGACACCGACACCGCGATGCGGATCGGGCGCTGCTTGAGGCGGTAGGCGAGGACGTCGGCCATGGTGAAGCGGCCGGTGTTGCGCATGAGCTCGGCGACGAGCAGGAGCGCGACGAGCCAGGCGACGAGGAAGCCGATGGAGTAGAGGAAGCCGTCCATGCCCTGGAGGGCGATGGCGCCGGCGATACCGAGGAAGGAGGCGGCCGAGAGGTAGTCACCGGCGATGGCGATGCCGTTCTGGCGACCGGAGAAGGCGCCGCCGGCGGTGTAGTACTGCTCGGCGGTCTTCTTGCCGCCGGCGACCTTGATGACGATCGTCAGCGTGACGAGCACGAAGATGACGAAGATCGCGATGTTGAGGGTCGGGTTGCCGACCGTGGTGGCGCTCGCGAGCGCGGTCAAGGAGCTCATCGTCAGTGTCCCTTCGTCCCGTCGATGCGCGAGCCCACGGCGTCGGCGGCCGGGTCGAGCTCACGGTTGGCCCAGCGGGCGTACATGAACGTGATCGCGAAGGTCGTCACGAACTGGAGCAGGCCGAAGATGAGGCCGACGGTGATCTTGCCGAACAGGATCGTGTTCATGAATCCCTGCGCGAAGATCGACAGGAACACGTAGAGGAAGTACCAGGCCAGGAAGAAGGCGGTCATCGGGAAGACGAAGCCGCGGAACTTCTTTCGCAGGGCCTGGAACTCCGGGGTGGCTTGCACGGCGACATAACGATCGCCGGCGCCGGTCTGAGCGGTGTCGCTCACGGGTCACCTCCGTGGACAGGGGGCGGGCCTCGTTGCCCGCTCGGTGGTCACCTTTGCCTCCCTCGTATGCCGTGCGCAGCGGCTCGCGTGCCGGCGTCGCCGGGCGGGGGGCACCGGACGACTTGTGGCCGACGCGAGGTCGGTGAACGGCGCGCGTCGCGCGCCGAACGGTCCGCAGCTGAACGGCATACGCAAGGATGGGCGTCGTGCGCGCGCTACGGAAGCTGACCGCCGGTCCCGGCCTGGAGCTGGTCGACATCCCCGAGCCCTCGTGTGGGGACAAGGACGTCAAGATCCGGGTGCTGCGGGCGGGCCTGTGTGGCACCGACCTGCACCTCGAGGCCTACGACGAGTGGGCGGCCTCGGCCATGCAGGTGCCGCAGACGATCGGTCACGAGTTCTACGGCGAGGTCGTCGAGGTCGGCGCCGATGTCGAGCACGTGGCCGTCGGTGACCGGGTCTCGGGTGAGGGGCACGTCGTGTGCGGCACCTGCCGCAACTGCCGGGCCGGGCGCAAGCACATGTGCATCAACACGGTCGGGATCGGCGTCAACCGCGACGGCGCCTTCGCGGACTATGTCGTCATCCCGGCGACGAATGCCTGGGTGCACGGACCGGACATCGAGCCGGACCTGGGGGCGATCTTCGATCCCCTGGGCAATGCGACGCACACGGCCCTGCAGTGGCCGGTCGTGGGGGAGGACGTCGTCATCACCGGCGCCGGCCCGATCGGGGTGCTGGCGGCCGCGATCGTGCGGCACGCGGGGGCACGTCGGGTGGTCGTCTCGGACCTGTCGGACCTGCGGCTGTCGCTGGCCCGCGCCGCCGGCGCCGATGTCGTGGTCAACGTCGGGCGCGGCGAGACCCTGGCGCAGGCCCAGGAGCGGCTCGGGATGCGCGAGGGATTCGACATCGGGCTGGAGATGTCCGGTGCTCCGGCCGCGCTGGAGTCGATGATCGGCAACCTCAACCACGGCGCGAAGGTCGCGCTGCTCGGACTGCCGAAAGCGCCCTACCCGATCGACTGGGGGCACGTCATCACGCGGATGATCACCCTCAAGGGGATCTACGGTCGGGAGATGTTCGAGACGTGGTACCTCATGGGCGCGATGCTCGCGTCCTCACCCCAGTTGCGCACTGCCGCAACCTCGGTCATCACGCATCGCTTTGCCGCCGAGGAGTGGCAGGACGCCTTCGAGGCGACCCGCTCCGGCGAGTGCGGCAAGGTTGTCCTGGACTGGAGCTGAGAGGACGTCATGTACGGACAGGTGAAGGACGAGCTCGCGGCGACGTTGGCCGAGATCGAGGCGGCGGGCCTCTACAAGCGGGAGCGGCAGATCACGACGCCCCAGTCCGCCCACATCGGGACTGCCAGTGGTGAGGCGCTGAACTTCTGCGCCAACAACTACCTGGGTTTTGCCGATCACCCCGAGGTGGTGGCGGCGAGCAAGGCGGCCCTGGACGAGTGGGGCTTCGGGATGGCCTCGGTGCGCTTCATCTGCGGCACGCAGACCCAGCACGACCGCCTCGAGTCGGCGATCTCTGACTTCCTCGGGATGGAGGCGACGATCCTCTACTCCTCGTGCTTCGACGCCAACGGCGGCGTCTTCGAGGTGCTCTTCGGCGAGGGCGACGCGATCATCTCCGACGAGCTCAACCACGCCTCGATCATCGACGGGGTCCGACTGTCGAAGGCGGCGCGCTTCCGCTACCGCAACGCCGACATGGCGGACCTGCGGGTGCAGCTCGAGGCCGCGCGGGCGGGTGGGGCGCGGCGCGTCGTCATCGTCACCGACGGGGTCTTCTCGATGGACGGCTCGTATGCCCCGCTGGACCAGATCTGCGACCTGGCGGACGAGTTCGAGGCGATGGTGCTCGTCGACGACTCGCACGCGGTCGGGTTCGTCGGTGAGGGTGGGCGCGGCACACCGGAGATGTTCGGCGTCATGGACCGGGTCGACATCATCACCGGGACCCTGGGCAAGGCGCTCGGTGGCGCCTCCGGCGGCTACGTCAGCGCGCACCGGGAGATCGTGGACCTGTTGCGCCAGCGCTCGCGGCCCTACCTGTTCTCCAACTCGGTCGCACCCGCTGTCGTCGCCGGGTCGCTCAAGGCGCTGGAGCTGGTATCGACCTCGTCCGAGGCGCGGGAGACGTTGCGGCGCAACGCGTCCCTGTTCCGCGAGCTGATGGAGGAGGCCGGGTTCGAGCTGCTGCCGGGCACGCACCCGATCGTCCCGGTCATGTTCCCCGGCGAGGCCGGAGCCCGGGTTGCGGCCCGGGTCGCCGACCACATGCTCTCCGAGTCGGGGGTCTACGTCATCGCCTTCTCGTTTCCCGTCGTGCCCCGTGGGAAGGCTCGCATCCGGGTGCAGCTCAGTGCTGCTCACTCCGAGGACGACGTGCACGCTTGCGTCGAGGCCTTCCTTGCCGCGCGCAACGAGGTGTCTGGGTAGGTCCCGGGTTCGCCTGTGCGACAGGCAAATTCCCACCTCTTGCAGGGGTGAGACCCTTGTGTATCGAACAGGTGTTCGAGTATGATGTGGGGTATGGACCTCCACCCCCTCACCGCCGCTGTTGCGGGCGCGTATGCCGCCGCGCGGGCTGGTCGTGGACGGTTGGGTTTGGGTGAGGTCCTCGACGCGGTGAGCGCGCTGCAGGCGGCAAGGAATGTCCTGGATGCCTGTGAAGCAGAGTTGCTGGCGCAGGCCGGCGCCATCGAGCTCCTCCCCGAGGAGGACGGCACCACCCGTGAGGTCCACCACGTGGTGGGGCACCAGGAGATGGACGCCCCCGAGCTGGTCGCGCCCCGTCTCGGGGTGTCGGTGCACGTGGCCGCCTCCCGCCTGTCTCGGGCGGTGAGCCTGGTGACCCGCACCCCGCAACTTCTTGAGGAGATGGCCGCCGGTCGCCTCGACGGGTTCCGCGCCCGCGTCGTCGCCGAGGAGCTCGACGACGCCCCCGCCGCGGTCGCCGCCACCGTGGTCGCCGAACTCATCGCCCGCGCCGAGCAGGTCGGGGGCTGGCGCGAGAGCGCGGGCCCGCTGCGGCGTCGGACCGCGTCCACCCTCACCCGGGTCGATGCCTCCCTCGCCCGGGTCCGTGCCGAGCGCGAACGGGCCCGGCGTGGCCTGACCCGGCGGGTGGAGTCCTCCAGCCTGGACGCCTGGGAAGGCTGCTACCCCGTCGAGGACGCCCGCCGCGCCTGGGACGCCATCGACACCCTCGCCCGCCGCATCCACGCCGACGGCCACACCGACACCCTCACCCAGGCCCGCGCCGACGCCCACCTGCAACTCCTCCTCGGCCAGGTCACCACCGTCATCCACCTCCACCCCGCCATCGCCGCCGCGGGCGTGATGCCCGCCGCGGCCACCCCGCCAAGGGACACCGACCCGACCCACTGCGCTGCCCCGACCACCTCGGTCACGTCAGCTGTCCCGACGATCGCACCTGTCCGAACCCCGGCTGCCCTGCCATTCACGGATGCTGTCCCGACGACGGCGCCGGGGCTGGGTGTTGACGGTGAGGGCGTGGTCGAGCTCTCCGGGTTCGGCGGCACCGGCTCCTGCACCATCCCCGCGCGCTGGTTGGCCGCCGCCCTCACCGACGGCTCCGCCGTGCTCGCGGCACCGATCACCTGCCACCCCGACACCGGCGCCGCACTGACCACCCCCACCGGCGAGGAGGCAGGCGTCGAAGAGCACTACCGGCCCAGCACCCGGCTGCGCGCACAGATCGGCCTGCGCGACGCAGGGTGCCGCTTCCCCGGCTGCACCATCGCCTACCGGTTCTGCGACCTCGACCACGTCCGCCCCTGGCCGACCGGCCCCACCGCCCCCGACAACCTCATCGCAC
>JAIUOP010000026.1 GCA_020161815.1 Actinomycetota bacterium
TCGGGGCCGTGCTCAACCCGCAACTGCGGGGGACAGCGAGCGAGGTCGACCAGTCGCTGCCCTATGCGTCGTCGTTGTGCGGGGCCTGCTTCGACGCCTGCCCGGTGCGGATCAACATCCCCGAGCTCCTCGTCGAGCTGCGCGGCGCGGTCGCCGAGCAGGGCGGACACCGGGCCGAGTCGGCGGCGATGAAGGCTGCGGCGTGGGTGCTGTCCGACCCCAAGCGGTTGGCCGTCGCCCAGCGCGGCGCCACGACCGCTGGGCGACTCATCGGCAAGCGGACCATCACCAAGGTGCCCGGGCTCGGCGCGTGGACCGACGCGCGCAACGTGCCGACCCCGCCCAAGGAGACCTTCCGCCAGTGGTGGGCCCGCGAACACGAGAACCCAGGAGAGCAGTCATGAGCCCGGCCACGAGCGCGCGCGACGAGATGCTCGCCCGAGTCCGCTCCGCGACGGCGGACGTCACCACCGAGCCCCGACTTCGTGCCCCGGACGGACACGACGATCCGCGCGAAGCGCGTACGCCCGAGTCCGTCCGGGGCACGAGGTCAGTCGCGAGTGCGGAGACCCTGGCGCTGTTGGCGGAGAATGTTGCCGACTATCGCGCGAAGGTCGTGCGCGTTGGCGCGTCCGAGGTGGCAGGGGCCGTCGTTGCCGCGTTGCGGGAGGCTGGGGCGTCGTCGGTGGTGGTGCCCAGCGGGCTCGATCCGCGGTGGACCCAGACCCTCGGCGAGGCGTTCTCCGTCGTGCCGGAGTCCGAGGCGACCTCGGCGCAGGTCCTCGACTCCGTGGACGCCGTCGTTACCGGGTCAGCAGTCGGCATCGCCGTCACCGGCACCATCGTCCTCGACCACGAGCCCGACCAGGGACGCAGAGAACTCACCCTCGTGCCCGACGTTCACATCTGCGTCGTCCGCGCGGACCAGGTCGTGCACGACGTACCCGAGGCGGTGTCGCGGCTGCGCACGGCATCCGGTCAGCAACGACCGCTCACCTGGATCAGTGGTCCGAGTGCGACGAGCGACATCGAGCTGCAACGTGTCGAAGGCGTCCACGGCCCGCGCACCCTCGTCGTCGTCATCGTGGGCTGAATCAGGAATGGGCTCAAGAACTCCCGACGCCGACGGTTGGGGTAACGTTCCGACAACTTCCGCCTGGAGGCGACTGGGTCCGTCTGCAGGGCTGTGACCTGCGGCGATGCCGCTTCGACGGGGAGGTGGGGACGCGCAGGGTCGTGCCGGGTCGGGTCGAGAAGGTTGCTACGGATCAGAAGGTTAGGGGTTCGAATCCCTTCGGGCGCGCTTCGTTCCTCGCGCCCCCGATGGGCCCCACCTTCGGAACGAACAGATCTGTGTTGAGACAGAGGATCAGGACCCCGATCCGCGGAAACGCGGTCGGGGTCTTGTGCTTGCCAGGCCGATGCGCAGCCATCGCGCCCTCTTTCATATAAGCGATGCTAGAGTACTTTTCGTGAAAGATGGCGCCCCGCTGCTCCTGCCACTCTTACGGTCACGTGCGCAAGGTGAGGTGCTGGCTTGGATCATGTTGCACCCGCACCAGGAGTTCTCCTTGGTGGAGATCGCCAAGGCCGTGGGGGTGTCGTCCCCAACAGTCATGCGCGAGGTGGACCGGTTGGCCGACGCCGGCTTGGTGCGAGAGGTGCGGCGTGGCAACCAACGCTTGGTCAGCGCAGAGACCGACAGCGTGGTCTTTCCGCCGTTGGCGGCGTTGATGGCGGTCACGTTTGGGCCTGTTCCGGTGCTGCGTGATCTCCTGATCGATGTCGTGGGGGTACGGGAGGCCTACATCTACGGGTCTTGGGCGGCGCGTCACGCTCAGGAGCCGGGTCCGGTCCCCAAGGACATCGACGTCCTGGTGATCGGCACGGCCGACCTGGATGAGCTTGACGAGGTGGCAGCGGTCGCCTCCGCGCGCCTTGGGAGAGAGGTCTCGATCCGGCGGGTCCGCCCCACCGCGTGGGATCGCGACACTGAGGACCCGTTCAAGGCGACCGTGACCAGCCGGCCGATGGTGACCTTGATCGCTTGCGGTGAGGCTGCATGAGCCGGTGGGCCACCGGCGCGGACCGGGTCTCGTCCATGATCACCGCCGGAGAGCTCGAGCGGGTCGCGGCGTCGCAGGAGAACGCGGAGCGGTTGCTGGCCGAAGCGGGACGGCACCTGCGCTCCGCCAGGCTGTTGGCGGGAGAGGACCTGGCTGGCGCGTACGACCTCTTGTATGCCGCCGCACGCAAGGCGATGGCCGCGGCACTGGCCGTCCAGGGGCTGCGGGCCACGAGCAGGGGTGGGCATCTGGCGATACAAGAGGCCGTCACCGCGCAACTGGGTGTCACCGGATCGATCGTGCGGCCCTTCGGTCGGCTGCGGCGAACCCGTAACGACGCCGACTACCCGCGCATGGACAGCCCCGAGCTGACGGCCGACGACATCGGGGACGACCTGCCCAAGGCCGAAGCGATCGTGGATGCCATGACTCGCCTCATCCCCCACTTACAGCCATGGTGACGACTCTTCCGGGAGCCTGCCGATGACTGAACCAGCTTTCGATCGCAATGAGTACGCGGCGCGAGAGCAGCGGGTGCGCGCCCGCATGGAGCAGGTCGGCCTCGACCACCTGGTGGTCGGCGACCCGGCAGGCATCTGCTACCTCACCGGCTTCGAGGGCTTCTCCTTCTATGTCCCCCAGGCAGTGGTCGTATCCCTCGCCGACCCGCTGACGGTGATCGTGCGCGAGATCGACGCCTCGAGCGTGGTGGCCACCACCCACCTCACCGCTGACCAGGTCCTGGGCTACCCGGAGCGCTTCGTCCAGAACCCCGACGCCCACCCGATGACCTGGGCAGCCGCCCAGCTGGCCGAGCGACTCCATGCCGGTCAACGCGTCGGCGTCGAGGTCGACGCCGCCCACTGGACGGTGGCCTCGCACCGCGCCCTCACCGTCGCACTCCCCGCGAGTGTGGAACTCATCGAGACCCCGGCGATCGTCGCCTGGGTCCGCGCCCGCAAGTCACCGACCGAGATCGCGATGATGCGCGAGGCCGGCCGCATCACCGAGCAGATGTTCGCCACCGCCCTCGACTCGATCCGCCCCGGCACCCGCCAGTGCGACGCCGTCGCGGACATCACCCGCGCCCAGATCGCCGGCACCCGCACCGTCGGTGGCTCGTGGTCCGCGATCCCGCCGCTGGTCCTCGCCGGTGAGCACACGGCATACCCGCATGTGCCCTGGACGGACGCACCGTTCGGCGACGACGAACCCATCGCCCTCGAGCTCTCCGGCGCCGTCCACCGCTACCACGCCCCGGTCGCACGCACGATGTACCTCGGCACCCCTCCCGTCCGGCTGCGCGACCTGGCCGCGGTCGTCGACGACGGGGCGCGCGCCGCGCTCGACGTCATCCGCGAAGGCGCGCGATGCGAGGAGGTCGCGCTCGCTTGGAACTCGGTCATCGAGCGGCACGGGCTGACCAAGAGCAGCCGCGTCGGCTACCCGATCGGCATCGGCTTCCCGCCGGACTGGGGCGAGCAGACGATGAGCCTGCGCGTCGGGGACCGGACCGTCATGGAGGCGGGCATGACCTTCCACGTGATGATCGGGATGTGGCTCGACGGGTGGGGCTACAGCACGTCCGAGTCGGTCGTCGTCACCGAGGACGGACACGAGCGCCTGGCCGCGGTGCCCGGAGGTCTCGTGGGCGCCACAAAGCCCCGATCAGGAGGGAAGTGATCGGGGCCCTGGGCGTGCGGGAAGTGGTGGCGTCAGCCTCCGCACAGGCCGGTGGCCACCGCGTTCTTGGCCTGGCCGCCGCCGACGGCGCCGACGAGCTGACCGACGTTGTCGATGCCGGCGACCGCGCCGGAATTCACGGCCTTGTGGATCTGGCCGAAGCAGGCCGCGTCGACGGGGGCAGCGCTCGCGGAGCTGGCGAAGCCGGCCGCGGAGAGGGTGGCGGCGAAGAGGAGGGCAACGGTGCGCTTCACGACGGTTCCTTTCGGTGGGCGGGTGCGGGTCACCCGTTGTCCTGTCCTTCGCTTTCACCGAGCCCGGTGGATGCACAGGGACCAAAGTTCTTTCCCGGCGGCGCCGGTCTCCCGTCGTGGGCCCGCGCCGGAGCCGCCTCGCTAGGGTGAGCTCCATGAACAGAGACGGGCGATCGGTACGGTGTGCGGTGGTCGCTGGGACCACCGTGGCCTTGGTGTCGGTGGCCGGATGCTCGAAGGAATCGACGGACCCTCAGACGACGCCAGCCACCAGGGCCGCGTCGACGCCCTCCGCGTCCGCTTCGCCAACGGCGGAGCCGTCTGAGTCACCCAGCGAGCCGGCCCCCTCACCCTCGGACAGCGATGCTCCCCTCATCCCCATCTCGCGCGACATCGACCTCGCCCACCCGCCCGTCTGGGGCATCCCGGCGAACCTCCGCTGGGAGTTCGTCGTGCAGGACGTCGGCGGCGAGCACCGCCTGAAGAATGCCGACGGCTGCACCCTCTCGACCCTCCAGCGGGCGGGGGCCATCGCCCCGATCCCCGGGTCGATGCCGGGCGTCGACGACCAGGCGCCGACGGACCAGACCGCCACCGTGCACTACCTCAACCTCGTCGTCGGCGACTCCCAGCTCGGCGCCCGCGACTTCGCCGTGAGCGGCCCTCCGACCAGCTTCCCGCTCGCCCTGGGCGAGGCCCGGCAGCAGCGGGTGGAGTTCGCGGCCGTCGACTTCACCTATGCCGATGCCGAGACCGGGAAGCGCTTCCACACCGTGGTGGCTGCCCGCCTGATGACCCGCCCGGGTGGGCAACTGTCCGTGACCATGACCTGCCCCGAAGCGGCCTACGACGCAGCTCGCCCGGCCGTCGAGCGACTCCTCGTCATCCCCACCTGAGCCGATGCGCCGCCTGCGGTTCACTCGCTGACGTCAGCCGTGGCGCGAGCGTGCCTCTCCCGCAGCCGTTCCCGCACCTGGTCAGGGGTGTATGCCGTCCGCTGCCGTTCCGCTCTCGCGATCACGGCGCCCGTGGCCGCAAGGCCGGCGACGCCGGCCAGGCCGATCCACTTCCACGGGAGGCGACGGCGGGGACGGTCGGGAGCACACGGCATACGGGCCATCGTGCCAGCCGCCTCCTAAGGTGAGGGTCGTGGTGAGTCTGGACGAGGCGGTGGAGCTGAGCCGCACGGGTGACCTGTGGATCTTCCGTGGCGGTTCGGTGGCCGACCGGGTCATCCAGACGGTGACCAATGCGCCGGTCAACCACGTCGGCATGGCCCTCGTCCTGGACGACCTGCCGCCGTTGATTTGGCATGCCGAGCTGGGCAAGTCGATGCGGGACCACTGGTCCGGTGACTTCCACCGCGGGGTCCAGCTGCACGACCTGCGCGAGGCCGTGACGCGCTGGCAGGTGACCTATGGCCAGCGGGCCTGGCTGCGGCAGCTCGACCCGCTCGCCGGACCGCGGCAGGAGGACGGTGCGCTGCGGGCCGTGGCGCGCCTCGATGGGGTGGCCTTCCCCTCGACGACGCGCCTGGCCTGGCGCTGGCTCACCGGCCGCGATGCGCACCTGTCCGAGCGCCGCGCCAGCCGTCAGCGGATGCGCCCCGAGGCGGCCTACTGCGCCGAGGTGGTGGCGCTGACGCTCGACGAGATGGGACTGCTCGAGGCCGATGCGCCGGCCAACTGGTTCGATCCGGGACGGTTCTGGAGCGGCGACGACCTGCCGCTGAAGCCCGGATGGCGCTATGCGGACGAGGTCGAGGTGGCCCCTGACGAGGCGGGCAAATAACCGGTACAGTCGGTATCGGATACCTGCCGACCGCTGAATGCGAGGACGCGTGAGCACCGCGAGCACCCTCCAACGCCTCGGCCTGCGCGCAGTCGGTCGCCTCGGGGGCCTGCGGGCCCTGGCCGACCCCGAACGACGGCGCGCCGTCGAGGGACTGCTGCGTCGCGGCGCCCAGGCCGGCTACTCGGCCCAGGTCGCGGCCGGCCGGGCCTTCGTCAAGCGCCACGGCTCGGGTGGCCCGGCGCGCCCGAGTCCAGCCCCGCGGGGCGGGATCTTCGACCTCACCCCCACCGAGGACCAGGCGATGCTGCGCGATGCGGCCGCCGCCTTTGCCGACGGCGTGCTTCGGGAGGCGGGCCGAGAAGCTGACGACAGCCGCGGCATACCTGCTGCGGTGGCCGAGGCCGCCGCGGAGCTGGGGCTGACCCTCATCGGGGTGCCCGCCGCCCTGGACGGCATCGCCGAGGAGGCGAGCGCGGTCACCGGTGCCCTTGTCCTCGAGGAGCTCGCCCGCGGCGACCTCTCGCTCGCCGTCGCGATCATGGGCACCGCTTCGGTCGCCACCGCGATCGCGCTCTATGGCTCGGCCGACCAGCAGGCCACCTATCTGCCGCACTTCACGGGGGAGGCGCCCGTGCGGGCGGCCGCGCTCGCCCTCCAGGAGCCGCAGCCGCTCTTCGACCCGCTCGCGCCCCGGACGGTCGCCGTCCGCGACGGGGAGCACCTCGTCCTCGACGGCACCAAGGCGCTCGTCGCCCGGGCGGTCGACGCCGAGCTCTTCGTCGTGTCCGCCCTGCTCGACGGCGAGGCGCGACTGGTCATCGTCGAGGCCTCGAGCACCGGCCTGATGGTCGAGGACGACCCGGCCATGGGCCTGCGCGCCGCGCACACCGGTCGGCTGCGGCTGGAGTCGGTGCGGGTGCCGGCGGGCAACCTGCTGGGCAGCGCCGCCGACCACCTCGACGCCATCCGTCGCTCGCGCCTGGCGTGGGCGGCGCTGGCCGTGGGCACCTCGCAGGCCGTGCTGGACCAGGTGCGCGACTACGTCGTGGAGCGCACCGCCTTCGGGGAGCCGATCGGGCACCGTCAGGCTGTCGCCTTCACCGTCGCCGACATCGCGATCGAGCTCGACGGGCTGCGCCTGGCCACGTGGCGGGCCGCGGCCCGTCTCGACGCCGGGAAGGATGCCGCGGAGGAGGTCGCCATCGCGCGCGAGCTCACGCGCGCGTATGCCGTGCAGATCGGCTCGCACGCCGTGCAGCTCCTCGGGGGGCACGGGTTCGTCAAGGAGTTCGACAACGAGCGCTGGTACCGCGACCTGCGCGCCACCGGCGCCCTCGAGGGGATGGTGCTGATCTGATGATCGATCTCGAGGTGCCCCGCCGCTTGCGCCCGCTCGTCGAGAGCGCAGCTGCCATGGCTGATGAGGTCTTCCGCCCGATCTCGCGCAAGTACGACCGCGCCGAGCACACCTGTCCGACCGAGCTCGACGTGATGGCCGCCCTCATCGACGGCATGGGGCGCTCGGGCGCTTCTGGTGGCGCGGGAGCGACCGGCGCGGCCAAGGAGTCGCCAAAGTCGTCTCAGGACAAGGGGATTCGCAACGGGGCCAACCTCTCGTCCGTGCTGTCGATCCTGGAGACCTCGCGCGGCGACGTCGGCCTGACCCTTTCCCTGCCGCGCCAAGGGCTGGGGAATGCGGCCATCGCCGCGGTCGCCAACGAGGAGCAGAAGCTGCGGTATGCCGGGCGCTGGGCGGCCATGGCGATCACCGAGCCCAGCGCGGGCTCGGACTCCGGCGCGATCCGGACGACCGCCGTGCGCGACGGCGATGAGTACGTCCTCAACGGCGAGAAGATCTACGTCACCGCGGGGGAGCGGGCCGAGCTCGTCGTCGTGTGGGCGACCCTCGACCGGTCGCTGGGCAAGCGGGCGATCAAGTCCTTCGTCGTCGAGCGCTCGAATCCGGGCCTGCGACTGGTGCGCCTGGAGCACAAGCTCGGCATCCGGGCCTCGGACACGGCGGCCTTCGTCCTCGAGGACTGCCGGGTGCCGGCCCGCGACCTGCTCGGCGACCCGGAGATCTCCACGGCCGGCGGCTTCGGCGGGGCGATGCAGACCTTCGACAACACGCGCCCACTCGTGGCGGCGATGGCCCTTGGTCTGACCCGGGCCTGCCTGGACCTCACGCGCGAGCTGCTCGCCGCCGAGGGCGTGGAGATCGACTGGGACCGCCCGGGGGCCGTCCAGAGCGCCGCCGCGGCCCGGCTGCTCCAGCTCGAGGCGGACTACGCCTCGGCCCGGCTGCTCACCCTGCGCGCGGCCTGGATGGCCGACAACGGCATACCGAACTCGATGGAGGCCTCGATGGCCAAGGCCAAGGCCGGGCGCACTTGCGTGACGGTCGCGCTGGCCTGTGTCGAGCTCTGTGGTGCGACGGGGTATGCCGAGCGCGAGCTGCTCGAGAAGTGGGCCCGGGATGCCAAGATCCTCGACATCTTCGAGGGCACCCAGCAGATCCAGCTCCTCGTCGTGGCCCGGCGCCTCCTCGGACTGACCTCGGCCCAGCTGACCTGAGCGGCGGGTGCCCGCACGTCCTTACCTTCTTTTTACCTTTCGCCCCCGTGCGCTGCGCGGGAACCAGACTTAGGTTGGCCGGACGAGGGTCGCAACGGAGGTGACCCCGAATCGGAGGAGTCACACAGTGCGACGATCTCGCCTGTCCGCCCTGACCGGAGTGGTGGCCGTCATCGGCGCCTCGCTGCTCGGGGCGTCAACTGCAACTGCGGCGCCAGCAGCCGCGTCGGCCGACTCGACCACGGGCTTCATCGTGTTGGCCGAGAAGGGCGCCTCGGCGCAGGCCCTGGCCGACCGCTTGAGCGCCGCCGGTGGCACCGTGCGATCGGTCAACACGGCCATCGGAATGGTGTCGGTGTCCACGACGAGCGGCGCATTCGCCGATCAGGCCCGTGCGATGGCCGGTGTGGCCGGCGTCGCCGCGGACCGCTCGATCGGCACGACGGGCGTGACTCGGGCCAAGGGCCCGGACCCGGTGGAGAAGGAGCACGTCTTCCAGAAGTCGCGGGCCAATGGTTCCGCCGACCTCCCTGCTCCTCCGGAGGGCCACGACCCCCTCGACGGGCTCCTCTGGGGAGCCGAGATGGTCAATGCGTTCGAGGCGCACATGACCTCCGGGGTCACCGGCGACAAGGTGCGTGTGGGGATTCTCGACACCGGCGTGGATGGGAAGCACATCGACCTGCGCGACAACTTCAATGCCGACCTCTCCCGCAACTTCACCACCGACATGCCGGACATCGACGGACCCTGTGAGGAAGCGGACTGCACCGACGCCGCCGATGTCGACGACGACGGCCACGGCACGCACGTCGCCGGCACCATCGCGGCCTCCCTCAACGGCGTGGGCCTGAGCGGCATCGCGCCCACGGCCGAGATCGTGAACATCCGTGGTGGTCAGGACAGCGGCTACTTCTTCCTCGCACCCGTGGTCGACGCGTTGACCTACGCCGGTGACAGCGGCCTCGACGTGGTCAACATGTCCTTCTACGTCGACCCGTGGCTCTACAACTGCCTGGGTGGTGCGCCGGAGGACAGCGAGGCGGCCGCGGCCGAGCAGGGGACCATCATCGAGGCGATGACCCGGGCCCTGGACTACGCGAACTCCAAGGGCGTCACCCTCGTCGGCGCCCTCGGTAACAACCACGAGGACCTTGCCAAGCCGCGCACGGACTACTCAAGCCCGGACTACCCCGACGGCGCCGCGTACCCGCGGACGATCGACAACAAGACCTGCTTCGACCTCCCGGTCGAGGGTCCCCACGTCATCGGCGTCTCCGCTCTCGGCCCGTCGGAGCGCAAGGCGGACTACTCCAACTACACGACCGACCCCACCTCGGGTGAGATCGAGGTCTCCGCTCCCGGCGGCTGGTACCGCGATGGCCTGGGCACCGACAGCTACCGCACGAACGGCAACCTGATCCTGTCGACGGCCCCGCTGCACGTCCTCCAGGCGACCGGTGAGGTCGACAAGAACGGCAACATCACCAAGGCCGGTCGGGACGCGGGCGTGATGAAGGCCTGCACGAACGGCAAGCACCAGCAGCGGACCGCCGAGTGCGGCTACTACCAGTGGCTGCAGGGCACCTCGATGGCCGCCCCGCACGCCAGCGGCGTCGCCGCTCTCGCGGTCGCGGCCCACGGGTCGGGCAGCTCCGCGGCGACCTTCGGGCTGGTACCGGCGACGACCCGTTCGATCCTCATGGGCACGGCCCGGGACCACGCCTGCCCCGAAGGTGGAGTCATGGACTACACCAACGTCGGACGCAACGCCGAGTTCACGGCCACGTGCGTCGGCACGCCGGAGTTCAACGGCTTCTACGGTGCGGGCATCGTCGATGCGATGGGCGTCGTGCAGTGATCTGAGGCCTCACGGCTCGACGTCGTATGCCGTCCGTTCCCCTTCCGGGGGAGCGGGCGGCATACCGCTGTTCGGAGGGCCTTCGTCTCAGCGGGTCAGGGCCAACCCCGCGTATGCCGCGGCGAGACCGAGCACGAGGCTGAAGGTGGCATTGACCACGGCGTGGCGGTGGCGACGGTCCTCGAAGGCTGCCCAGAGCTCGAGGGCAAGGGTCGAGAAGGTGGTGTAGGCGCCGCAGAAGCCGACCCCGATGAGCGCCCACCCGGCTCCGTCGATGCCGGCACCGGCCATCAGGCCGAGGACGAACGAGCCGATCACGTTGACGCTCAACGTCCCTGCGGTCGGGGTCGCGCCGAAGCGCGTGCGCAGCAACTGGTTCGTGAGGTGACGAGAGGGTGCGCCGACGCCCGCGCCCAGCGCGACGAGGAGCGCGCCCACCCAGCCGCTCACGCCGGCTCCCAGAGGCGTCCGCCGAGCCGCAGCCCCAGACCGACGGCCAGAACGCCGAGGAGGAAGGTGGCCGTGACGTACCCGAGGGCCGCCTGCTCACGTCCAGCATCGACGAGGCGCACCACGTCGACCGCGAACGCCGAGTAGGTGGTCCAGCCGCCGAGGACGCCCACCCCCAGGAAGGGCCGCGCGAGCGGGTGGGCTCCCGGTAGCGCGACCAGCCACGCCACCAGCAGGCCCATCGCCAATGAGCCGGTGAGGTTGACGAGCAGTGTCGCCCAGGGGAACTCACTGGAGGTGTGCGGCAGAGCCAGCCCCACGGCATACCGGCCCAGGGAGCCGACCACACCACCGGCCGCGATCGCCGGGAGCAGGCGAGTGGGCGGGGACGGGCTGGGGGTGATGCCCACGGGTCAGCCGCGGCGCTTGGTCTCGAGGAAGTCGGCGATCCGGCCGATGGCCTCGGTGAGCATCTCGGTGTCGGGCAGGGTCACGAGGCGGAAGTGGTCGGGGGCGAACCAGTTGAAGCCGGTGCCGTGGGTGACGAGGATCTTCTTGGCGCGCAGCAGCTCGATGACGAAGGCCTGGTCGTCCTCGATCGGGTAGACCTCGGGGTCCAGGCGCGGGAAGCAGTAGAGCGCGCCGCGCGGCTCGACGCACGAGACGCCGGGGATCTCGTTGAGCAGGCGGGAGGCGAGCTTGATCTGCTCGTAGAAGCGGCCACCGGGGACGATGAGCTCGTTGATCGACTGGTAGCCACCGAGCGCGGTCTGGATCGCGTGCTGCGCAGGCACATTGGCGCACATGCGCATGTTGGCGAGCAGGGTCAGGCCCTCGAGGAAGTCGGTGGCCATGTGCTTGGGGCCGGAGATCATGACCCAGCCGGCGCGGTAGCCGCAGACGCGGTAGGCCTTGGACAGGCCGGAGAAGGTCAGGGTGAGGACGTCGTCGCCGGCGTAGGTCGCGACGTGGTGGTGCGTGGGGAGGGTGCCGGTCGGGTCGTTGGGGTCGTCGGCGTAGAGGATCTTCTCGTAGATCTCGTCGGCCATGAGGACGAGGTGGTGGCGGCGGGCGATGTCGACCAGGCCCTTGATCGTGTCCTCGCTGTAGACCGCGCCGGTCGGGTTGTTCGGGTTGATGACGACGAGGGCGTGGGTGTTGGGGGTGATCTTGGACTCGATGTCCTCGAGGTCGGGGTTCCAGCCGTTGGACTCGTCGCACCGGTAGTGCACAGGGGTGCCGCCGGCAAGAGTGACCGCACCGGTCCACAGCGGGTAGTCCGGCGCCGGCACGAGGATCTCGTTGCCGTCGTCGATGAACGCGGTCAGGACCATCGAGATGAGCTCGGAGACACCGTTGCCGATGAAGACGTCGTCGTTGGCCGTGTCCTTCAGGCCGCGCGACTGGTAGTACTGCGCGACGGCGGTGCGTGCCGAGTAGATGCCGCGCGAGTCGCTGTAGCCCTGCGCGTCGGGAAGGTTGTGCACCATGTCGGCGAGGATCGCCTCGGGCGCCTCGAAGCCGAAGGGGGCGGTGTTGCCGATGTTGAGCTTGAGGATCTTGTGCCCCTCGGCCTCGAGCCGCTGGGCCTCGACGAGGATCGGCCCCCGCACGTCGTAACGGACCTTGTGCAGCTTGCGGCTCTGGACGATCGGCTTCATGGGGCGATTGTTCCCGATCCCGTATGCCGTCCGCCTCCGGGTATCGCGGACCTCACCTCGATCGCGATTGGGTTACATAAATATGACGTCATTGATATGCTGATATGTATGCGGACGACAATCCTGCTCCCGGATGAGCTGTATGCCGAGGTGCGTCGCCTGGCTCGGGACGAGGAGGCCACCATCACCTCGGTCATCGAGCGCTCCTTACGGGCCGAGATCCGGCGCGCCCAATCGCCGCCGAAAGTCGCCGCCTATCAGATCCGAGCCCTGGGCGGCGGCCGCGTGCGGCCCGGGGTCGATCTGCGCGACAACGCCGACGTGCTGAGTCGCATGGAGGGGGCGGACGCGTCGTGATGGCCCTCGACGTCAACATCCTGGTGTCGGCCTTCCATCAGGGGGCGCCGGATCACGACGAGACGCGGACCTGGCTGGAGGGGGCCGTCAACGGTCCAGAGGCCGTGGGCGTGAGCACCTCGGTGCTCGCCGGAGCGTTGCGCATCCTGACCCATCCGGCGATCTTCGACCCTCCCGCCGCTCCCGAGGAGGCGCTAGGCCTGCTGGACGACCTGGTCGCTCAGGAGAGTGTGCACGTCCTCCATGTGCCGGCAGATCACTGGGGAGTCGTCAGCGACCTGTGCCGGCAGGTGAGGGCCAAGGGGAACGTGGTGCCGGACGCTGCCCATGCCGCACTCGCGATCCAGCACGGTGCGACGTGGATCAGCAACGATCGCGGGTTCGGTCGGTTCCCGGGACTGAGGTGGCGCCGTCCGGGATAATCGGCTGGGACAGCGGTCGCGTTGCCTGATCGATCAGATCGGGCGCCCTGGCTCCGCTTGGCGGAGATGAGCCGCTAAAGGTGTGGATCTGGATCTCAGAAACCACGCCTGCCCCGCATCCGCGGGGATCTATTGGTAGCAATCTAAAAGTTTGAATCTGACGTAGAGATGGTTAGAGCTTGACAGGTGTGAGCCAGGCCCCGTAGATTCAGGCTACGGACGAGGGAGTCTCGATGGGGCAATACGAACGGCTGCTATGGGATGGCGATCCGTCGGGGCCGTCCAAGGCGGACCGCGCCTCTGGGACCTTCGAGGCGTATGTTCCAGATCCGCTCATGGGCCGTATCGTGCCGCTGGCCACTGACACCGCACGTCTGTTGGCAGAGGCCGATCGGGCAGTCGCCGGAATGGAGAGGCGTGACCGGGCCACCCATCCCGGCGACGTGGCCGGGCTCCTGCTCCGCACGGAGGCGGCCGCCAGTTCGTGGATCGAAGGGATTCCGCCGCGAGCGAGGCAGGTCGCGTTTGCAGAGTTGGCGAACCTCGAGAGGGACCTCCGCGCACCATCCGAGGCAGCCCGACTCGTCGCCAACAACATCGACATCATGCGTTCCGCGGTGGCCAGCTTGGCAACCGTGCCCGAGTTGACGACGGAGCACTTGCTCGGTCTCCAACGTGACCTCGTCCCGGAGGTGCGTCTGCATGGGATGCGCACGACGCAGAACTGGGTGGGCGGCTCGGGTTACAGCCCATTGGGAGCCGATTTCGTCCCTCCTACGGCCGAGCACGTGTCGACCCTTCTGACGGATCTTGCCGCCTTTGCCAACGAGCCCACTCTCCCCCCGCTGGTGCAGGCCGGGTTGCTTCACGCGCAGTTCGAGACCATCCACGCCTTTCCCGATGGCAACGGCCGGGTCGGGCGCGCCCTCATCCACACTGCGCTTGCTCGCCGCGGCCTCACGCGCGGTGCCGTCCTGCCGATCAGTCTGGTCTTGATGACGCGGACCGATGAGTACATTGCTGGTCTGAACGCCTACCGCCACGTCGGCCCCCGCGACGGCGCCGAGGCCGCGGTGGCAGCGAACACGTGGTTGCGCGTCTTCCTCACTGCGGTCGTGGACGCGGTGCAACAGGCTGAGATTTTCACCCACGAGGTCGCGACCCTCACGGCCTCGTGGAGGGATCGCCTCAGGAGCCATCGAAGAAAGATAGGGAAGACAGAGAACCCTCGGGCCGACTCGGCCCTGCTCACCCTCCTCGACGGGCTCACGGTGGCTCCGGTCATGACCAACCGGACAGCGAAGCGCTTGTTCGACGTCAGCGAGTCCGCGGCCAGCGCAGCCTTCTCTGAGCTCACAGCCGCTGGGATCACCTCGAAGAGACGCGATCGGCAGACGGTCGCCCACTATGCACCCGAGCTCATGGCGCTGCTGGACGTCAACGAGCGACGCTTGGCCAGCCCGGCCTTCGACACCACATTGGCGTTGCCCAACAGGCCTGTGCCGACGAGGGGAGTTCAGCAACTGCCGCCGGCCAAGGAGGATGCGGTGTTGGAGCCAGCACAGGCCTGGTCAGCTCGGGCGTGGTCGGTGTGGGGAAAGACGGACAAGGATGGCTCTGGAGCCATGTCGCTCGTTCGGCACCTGGAGGACGCCTCCGCGGTGGCTGGCGAGTTGTGGGATCACTGGCTACCGGACGGTGTCAAACGAGTGATCGCAGCGGGACTACCACAGGGCGAATCGGACGGTCGCGTCCTCCTGACCTGGGCGGCAGGGCTTCATGACATCGGGAAGGCCACACCGGGGTTCGCCATCAAGGCGACCTACAGTCCGGGCAACGAGCACCTTGTCGCTGCGATGGCCGATCACGGGCTCACGTCTCCACCGCACCTCAGGGGCAGCCCGCCACTTCCTGCGCATTGCCATCTGGGTCAGTACGTCCTGTCCGAGTGGCTGATCCAGAACCATGGCGCCGGCGCCTTCGCAGCCGCGGCTCTCGCTGCGGCGGTGGGGATGCATCACGGGACTCCGCCGAACGACCTCGAGCTCCAGTCCTTCCGCGGGAGCCCGTGGACCGGCCATCGGTCCGCGGAATGGCGGGCCACTCAAGCCGAGATCATCATCGGAATGACCGAACGCACAGGGATGAGCGATCGCCTGGTTGACATGGTGGTGCATCCACCATCCGAAGCTGCGCAGGTGCTGCTCACGGCCGCCGTGGTCGTGGCGGACTGGCTGGCCAGCGACACGGCCCGCTTCCGCGCCGAGGACCACCGCACATCGTGTGAGCGGCTCGACGATGCCGGCCTGGAGCAGGCGCTGCGAAGCCCGTGGGCGCCGCCCGAAGCTGTGGCCACCGCCGCCGAGCTGCTGGAACTGAGGTTCCCGCGCCTGGCCGGACGCGGCATACAGCCCATGCAGGAGGCCGTGCACGCCGCCGCTCTGGGGATGGATGAACCTGGGCTGCTCGTCGTCGAGGCACCGATGGGATCCGGAAAGACCGAGGGGGCTCTGATGGCGGCCGAGGTCCTTGCCCGACACTTTGGTTCGGGCGGGATCTTCGTCGCCCTCCCGACGATGGCGACGTCCGATGCGATGTTCGCCCGGGTCCTGGACTGGACAAGGCATGCGACCAGCTCCGAGGCGCCGACCGTGTTTCTGGCCCACGGCAAGGCGCGACTGAACGAGGACTACTCCGCACTCTTCCGAGGGGGGCGGGCGGTGCAGGTCCAAGGCATCAACGATGCGGAGGCCGAGAAGGGCGACGTCCGAGAGCAAAGGGCCATGCAGGCCACTGTCTCTTCGTGGCTGCAGGGTCGACGTAAGGGAGTCTTGGCCAACCTGGTGGTCGGGACGATCGACCAGGTCCTCTTCGGTGCACTGAAATCGAGGCACGTGGCCCTCAGGCATCTGGGCCTCGCGGGCAAGGTGGTCATCGTCGACGAAGTCCATGCGGCCGACGCCTACATGCGGCGCTACTTGGTGCGCGCCCTGGAGTGGCTCGGCGCCTACGGCTCGCCCGTCATCCTGCTGTCCGCCACCCTGCCACCCGCCCAGTTGCGTGAGCTGACGTCGGCCTACGCCCGGGGGCGTGGAGTCCGGCGACCCACGGACGGCGAGCACACGGCATACCCACGACTCACGGTCCAGACCACACGACAAGTCCAGACACACGTGCCGTGGACCAGGGAAGTGGCCGAGGTCAGCGTCGTCCCCGTGGACTCCGACCTGACGGCACTCGTGGCGCGGGTCTCGGCCGATGTCGAGGCGGGTGGATGCGTGGTCGTCATCCGGAACACGGTGCGCACCGCGCAGGACACGTATGCCGCTCTGCGCGACGGTCTCGGCCGCGAGCGTGTTGCGTTGCTGCACAGCCAGTTCGTCGCCAGCGACCGCAGTGTCAAGGAGCGAGAGCTGTTGTCGATGCTGGGCCCCCCTGGGCCCGGGGTGGTCAGGCCAGAGGGGTTCGTCGTGGTTGGGACCCAAGTCCTGGAGCAGTCACTCGACATCGACGCCGACGTCATGGAGACCGACCACGCGCCAGTCGATCTCCTGCTGCAGCGCATGGGCCGGCTGCACCGTCACGCGCGCGGTGCAGGGCAGGCAGATCGGCCTGAGTCGTTGCGTCGGCCCACCCTTCGAGTGATGGGTGTCCCGTCGATCGACGGGGAACCCGAGCTCGACCGTGGAGGGCACGCCGTCTATGGCGCGTGGCCACTGCTGGCATCAGCCGCAGTTCTGGCCCCGCATCTCGCGGGTGCGCCGGTCCGGCTGCCGCACGACATCGCGCCCCTCGTCGAGGCCGCATACGACGACGACTTGACGCCTCCCTCGGGATGGGAAGCGCCATGGGCCACCGCTCAGGACCAGCACCACGAACGGAAGCGAAGGAGCGACGCGCGGGCGCGAACCTTCCGGTTGGGGGAGCCCGGCGTCAACGACACGCTCATCGGCTGGCTTGATGGACGCGCCGGCGATGCGGAAGAGGCCGTGGCAGGTCAGGCACGGGTGCGCGACACCGAGGACACCCTCGAGGTCTTGCTGGTCTGGCAGGACGAAAGCGGCACCGTGCGTGTCCTCCCCGGGAAGCACGAGCACTCGGAGGCCCCACTTGGTGTCACCCAGGTGGGGCCACCGGCGCCCCACCTTGCCCTGTCAGTGCTCAGCACTAGCGTGCGATTGCCACAACGAATCACCGGTCGCGGACGCATGGACCGGGTCATCAACGAGTTGGAGGTCCTGGGATGGCAGTTCTCGGGCTGGCAGGAGTCACCGTGGCTCGCGGGGCAGCTCATCCTGCTCCTCGATGCCAGCCTGCGCGCCGTCGTCGGGGGCGAGAGTGTCCGCTACGACCCGGAGCTTGGTCTGGTGGTGGAGGCATCTAGTGACTGAGGGCTCGTTCAATCTGGTCGCCGACCCGTGGATCCGGGTGCGGGGCGTCGAGGGCGTCCGTGATGTCTCGCTGAGAGACTGCTTCAGACAGGCCCACGGGATCACCTCGTTGGCCGGTGAGCTCGTGACGCAGGATGTGGCGATTCTCCGTCTCCTGCTGGCGATCTTGCATCGGTCCGTGGCCGGCCGTCCTGGATCTGCCGTCGCAGTCTGGCGAGGTCTGTGGGAGGCGCCTGTGTTTCCCCAGGACATCGACACCTACCTTGATGAGGTCGTCGATCGGTTCAACCTGTTCGACGTCGTCGCCCCCTTCCTCCAGGTCGCTGGTCTTTCGGCTGGGAAGACCTCCGGACTGGTGAAGCTGGTGGCTGACGTTCCCGACGGTGAGCGGTTTTTCACGACCCGGGCCGGGCCGGAACTTGACTCGCTGTCCCTTCCGGAGGCCGCCCGGTGGCTCGTGCATGCACAGGCCTTCGACCCATCCGGCATCAAGACCGGCATGCACGGAGACCCACGGGTCAAGGGAGGGAAGGGTTATCCCATCGGGACCGGGTGGGTGGGCCGATGCGGTCTGGTCATTGCCGAGGGGGCAACCCTCAAGGAGACCCTGCTGCTCAACCTCGTTCTTGGCAGGGGCGAGAGCGACGCCGACCCGGATCTGCCTGTATGGGAACGTCCCCCCTTGGGTCCGGAGCCCGAACGGCGGCACCCTGAACCGTTGGGGCCGGTCGATCTCCTCACCTGGCCGGCACGACGCATCCGGCTCCTGCGCTCCCCCGATCAGCCGGACCGCGTGAGTGACGTCCTCCTCGGCAATGGGGATCGGCTCGAGGTGCAGAACCGGCAGCATTTGGAGTTCATGAGTGGCTGGCGGCGAAGCCCCAACCAGGAAAAGACCCACGGGACACCGACCTACATGCCCCGCTCGCACGACCCGAGCCGACGACTGTGGCGCGGGATGGCCGGAGTACTTGCCCAGGAGGCCCAGGCTGGATCGGTCCGCACCGAGCCTCCGGCGCAGTTGCCGCCACAGGTGATCTCTTGGCTGGCTCGGCTCGCCGGCCAGGGTCTGGCCACCGATGTCCACGTCCGTCTTCATGCCGTCGGGATTTCGTACGGCACTCAGGACGCCAGCATCGACAGCATCTATGACGACTTCCTGGACATGCAGGTGGCCGTCGCGACTGATCCAGTGCTGCGTCAGACGGTCATCGGCGCGACCCGCTGCGCTGAGGATGCCGTTTGGCAGGCAGTGGGCCAGTTGGGGGCCAACCTCGCGGCCGCCGCCGGTCGGGCCATCGAAGGCCCACGCGAACGCGCACGAGAGGCCGGCTACGACCGCTTGAGGCAGCCGTATGCCGAGTGGCTGTCACGGTTGGGGCCCGGCAGCGATCCGGACGCTGCCATGGAGGAGTGGCAGAAGGCAGTTCGCTCCGTGCTGTTGCCCTTGGGTGACGAACTCGTCGCCCGCGGAGGGCAGGCTGCGCTCTTCGGGCGCGCCGTCGGTGGCCGCCATGTCGACAGCGGGCTTGCCTCGCTGTGGTTCGTGCGCGCACTCCGCACAGTCCTTCCCCTCGCGTTCCCCGCAACAAGCAAGGAGGCCGTCGATGTCTGAGACCGCAAGTGTGGACCCCTCTACGACCCGATTAGGAGTCGAGTGCTCGCCGACTCGTACGACACCGGACTCGGCGGCTGCTCCACCCGGAGTGGCGCGGGGAGTCGAGCACTATGTGGGTGCCCGTGTCGCGGGCCTCCAGAACGCCTTGCTCGACCGCAGCCATCGGCGCCACTCGGCCACGGTCGCAACGTTGGCACGACTTCGTAGGACTCAGCCGGGTGACGTGAGTGACTCGGCCGGCTGGGACGTCGTGTTCAACGGGATGTCGCCCGAACTCGTCGGTCGGGGGGACAACCCCTCGCCCGCAGAGCGAGCCATCCATGCGGCCCTCTTGCTCTATGCCGGGCACGCTCAGTCGGCGGACGGTCCTCGTCACATCAGAGGTCGACGCCTGGGACACGCCATTGGGGACCTCGCTCGTGCCGATAGTCCGGAGGCCTACGCCGAGGGCGCCGTGGCACGCCGCTTCCGAGCCTTCGCGTCAGCGACGACCTGGGTCAGCGCAGTCCGTCATCTGCGCGGCCTGATCTCACTCATGCGGTCGCATGGCATCGGTCTCGACTACGGCGCCCTGGCTGCCGATCTCTATCGCATCCAGCACCCTGAAGGCCTACGCCGAGTGCGACTGCAGTGGGCCCGCGACTTCCACCACATCCCCGCCCGACCAGCCACGGATTCACCCCCGATCGACTCCACCGAACAGGAGAACTGACATGCCTCTGTACGTCGACATCCACATCCTGCAGACCGTCCCGCCGAGCAACCTCAACCGCGACGACACGGGCAACCCCAAGACCGCTATCTACGGAGGGGTTCGGCGGGCCAGGGTCAGCTCGCAGGCGTGGAAGAAGGCGACGCGCACGGCATACAAGGCCCATCTGGATGAGAGCGATCTCGGAGTACGCACCAAGCGGGCGGTGGAGCTGCTGTGCGCCCGGATGCAGACCATCGATGAGAGCCTGAGCACCGAAGACGCACGGGCCAAGTCGGCCGCGGTCTTCGCCGCGCTCGGGATCAAGCTCGAGGCCGTCAAGAGCAAGACGGCCAAGAAGGCCGAGGCGGCGGGGGATGCTCGCGAGGAGTACGAGACCTCGCAGTACCTCATCTTCTGGAGCAACCGCCAGCTCGACCGTCTCGCGCAGCTCGCGCTGAGCAGGGACAAGCCCACCAAGCGAGAAGCAGCCGAGGCGGCGGACATGGAGCACGGGATCGATGTGGCGCTCTTCGGTCGGATGGTCGCCGACGACGCGGATTTCAATGTCGATGCGTCGGTGCAGGTCGCTCACGCGCTGAGTACCCACGCTGTCGAGATCGAGCAGGACTACTTCACCGCCGTCGACGACCACAACCCGACGAATGAGACGGGGGCGGGGATGATCGGCACGGTCGACTTCGACTCGGCCACCCTGTATCGGTACGCCACCGTCAATGTGGCTGGCCTGCAGGAGAACCTAGCCGGCGATGCCGAAGCCGCGGTGCGGGCAGTCGAGGCCTTCGTCGCGGCCTTCGTGACGAGCATGCCGACGGGCAAGCAGAACACGTTTGCCAACCGGACGGCGCCGGACTGCGTCGTCGTCGCCCTTCGCACCGACCAGCCGTTGAACCTCGTGGGGGCCTTCGAGGACGCCATCGAGTCGGAGGCAGCGCATGTGCGTCCATCGGTCGAGGCCCTGGTGGGACATTTCCAGGGAGTGGGCGGGTTGCTCGGAGCTCCCGAGCGAGTGTTCGTCGCACGATCGAGCGATCGGGCCGATCACGTGGACGCCCTGGGAACGCCGTTGTCGCTGAGCGACCTGGTCTCGTCATTGGGCACGGACCTGCGAGGCAGGATCAGCTCGTCGTGACCACCCTTCTGCTCCGTCTCGCCGGGCCGATGCAGGCGTGGGGGGACTCCAGCCGGTTCACCCGCCGCGAAACGCGGACCGAACCCACCAAGAGTGCGGTCATCGGTCTGCTCGCGGCGGCCCAGGGGCGTCGACGCACCGATCCCATCGAGGACTTGCTGGCTTTGCGATTCGGCGTTCGAGTCGACCAGATCGGTGAGTTGGGACGCGACTTCCAGACCGCTCAGCACTGGGCGACTGGGCGCAGGATGCCCCTGTCGTACCGCTACTTCCTGTCGGACGCCGTGTTCGTTGCCGGACTCGAAGGACCGGCCGAGTTGACGGATGCCCTTGCCGCCGCGCTCACGAGTCCGGCCTTCCCGATCTACCTCGGCCGTCGTTCCTTTCCGCCGTCGAAGGCGGTGCTTCTCGGACTCTCCGATGCCGATCTGGTGACGGCACTCACTGACCATGACTGGGAGGCATCCGATTGGTACCGCCGCAGGCAGCCACGGCACGTTTCGCTGCGACTCGTCGTCGACGGCGATGTCTTGCCCGGTGCGTCTGTGAGCGAAACGGTCCGCGACGTGCCGAGGAGCTTCGACCCGGTTCGGCGGGAGTACACCTGGCGCGACATCGCGGAGTTGCCCGGCGGCGTGGAGAAGGCGAACGATGTGGGTCGAATCATGGAGTCCGCGGGGCCGGACTTCTTCCGCGAGGTGACTGCGCCATGACGTACTTCTCACGCTTGCGACTCAACCCCACCCGACGAGAGACCAGACGCCTGGTTGCGTCCCCGCAGGCCATGCATGCAGCCGTCATGGGGTCGCATGCTCTGGGGTCGGCCCCTGACGAGGGACGTGTTCTGTGGCGTCTGGACCGACACTCCACGCACGAACTCGATCTCTACGTGGTCTCGCCGTCCCAGCCGGACTTCACCGGCCTGGTCGAGCAAGCCGGCTGGCCCACCCTTCTCGGATGGGACAGCACGGACTACGGCTCGTTTCTCAGCCGGTTGGCCAAGGGACAGCAGTGGAGTTTCCGCCTGACCGCCAACCCCGTGCGGGCCGTCGCCGTGGAGGGCGGGCGGGGACGGGTGACCCCGCACGTCACGGTCGCCCAGCAGGAACAGTGGTTGCTGGGCCATGCGGCGTCGTGGGGCTTTGCGCTCTCCAGCGCCAAGCCGGGCGAGGCGAGTGTGTCGGTGCGCGAACGGCATACAGCCGGCTTCACCCGGGCGACGCCCGAGTCGGGAGGCTCTAGTAGGGGACGGGTTGCGATCACGCGCGCCGACTTCGTGGGACGGCTCGAGGTGGATGACGTGGAGTTGTTCCGCCATGCGCTGCTCAACGGTATGGGGAGGGCCAAGGCCTACGGCTGCGGGTTGATGACCTTGGCGCGGCCGTGACCAAGGACATCCCTGGGCCGCCACCGGTTGGAATCAGTGAGTTGATCCGGGTGCAGGACAGGATCAGCTTCGTGTACCTCGAGCGATGCACGGTTCATCGCGATGGCAATGCCCTGACCGCCACCGATGAGCGCGGTGTGATCCACCTTCCAGCCGCGACCTTGTCAGTTCTCCTCCTGGGGCCGGGGACGCGGGTGACGCACCAGGCCATGACCCTCATGGCCGAAAGTGGTTCCACCTGCGTCTGGGTTGGGGAGCGCGGGGTCCGCTACTACGCCCATGGCCGCACTCTGACGTCCTCATCGCGGCTGATCGAAGCCCAGGCGCGCCTGGTCTCGAATCAGTCGAGCAGGCTTCGCGTGGCGCGAAGAATGTATGGGATGCGTTTCCCCGGGGAGGATGTCGACCGTCTCACGATGCAACAACTGCGCGGACGCGAGGGCGCTCGCGTGAAGAACGCCTATCGCTCCGAGGCCGCTCGAGCAGGCGTCGAGTGGCGTCGCCGAGACTATGACCCGTCGGACTTCGGCGGTAGCGATGCGTTGAACCAGGCCCTGTCCGCGGCCACGGCGTGCCTTTATGGCGTCGTCCACGCCGTGGTTGTGGCGCTCGGCGCCTCGCCAGCCCTCGGCTTCGTGCACACCGGCCACGACAAGTCCTTTGTCTACGATGTCGCCGACCTCTACAAGGTGGAGATCGCCATCCCGGTGGCCTTTGCGGTGTCGGCCACCCACGAGGACAGCGATATCCCAGGAGAGACGCGTCGGCGGATGCGCGACGCTTTCGTCTCTGCTGGTCTGCTCGAGCGATGCGCACGCGATGTCCGCCGCCTCCTGCTCGAGGACGAGGACCCCGACGAGGCATTCAACGATTCGGTCGTCGTGCGGCTTTGGGATGGTCAATCCGGGAGCCTGGCTGCGGGGCAGAACTATGGAGACATGCCTTGGTAGTGCTCGTGCTCACGGCGGTTCCAGCGGGTCTGCGCGGCCACGTCACCCGATGGTTGCTGGAGATCTCGCCAGGTGTCTTCGTCGGAGCTATCCCCCGTCGCGTGCGCGACCTGCTCTGGGACCGAGTGGTCGAACTGTGCCGGGACGGCAGAGCCGTGATGGTCGAGGTGGCGAGGACCGAACAACGCCTTGCCTTTCGGGTGCACCGAGCAGACTGGGAGCCCGTGGATCTCGATGGGCTGCAGCTGGTGCGCCGACCCGCGGCACCAAGCAGCGCCTACGCCGCCCCCCGTGGTTGGAGCAATGCATCGAAGTGGCGGCGCGCCAAGGGAAAGTGATGCTCGTCCGGGGATATGGCGAGTAACTTTGCTGGTCAGCGACTGTCCGCCCCGCGCGAGCGGGGATGAGCCCTGCACGGCACTCGCCGCGCAGTTACGGGCCATGTCCGCCCCGCGCGAGCGGGGATGAGCCGGAGGTGTGCTCATCCGGTTTGCCGAGGCTGAGGTCCGCCCCGCGCGAGCGGGGATGAGCCCGGATCCACCGTCACCGTTGTGGTCACCGCCAAGTCCGCCCCGCGCGAGCGGGGATGAGCCGAGCCGCGGCTCGCCGGCGACGCCGCAACGCCGGTCCGCCCCGCGCGAGCGGGGATGAGCCCAGGTTGCTCATCTCGTCCCCTCCTTGGGGTCTGTCCGCCCCGCGCGAGCGGGGATGAGCCGCGCGCCGGCGTCATCTTCGACCTCCAGCTGCTGTCCGCCCCGCGCGAGCGGGGATGAGCCGGGTGGCGCGTTCAACGCGGACAAGACCGCGGATGTCCGCCCCGCGCGAGCGGGGATGAGCCCTCGTCACGCTCATAGACCGGGAACGGCAACCGGTCCGCCCCGCGCGAGCGGGGATGAGCCCTCGCCCGAGCGGGACGACACCCGCAGACCCGAGGTCCGCCCCGCGCGAGCGGGGATGAGCCGTCGGCGCGGGCCTCGGCCTCGGTGGCGTAGGTGTCCGCCCCGCGCGAGCGGGGATGAGCCGGTGTCACAGTTGTAGCCGAGCTGCGCGTCGAGGTCCGCCCCGCGCGAGCGGGGATGAGCCGCCGACCATGTTCCAGTGGCAGCACCAGTCCCAGTCCGCCCCGCGCGAGCGGGGATGAGCCCTCGGATCGAGCACGACGCGGTACAGCACCCCGGTCCGCCCCGCGCGAGCGGGGATGAGCCGGCGACCGAGGCCGACGCGAGGCGGGTCATCGAGGTCCGCCCCGCGCGAGCGGGGATGAGCCGGCACGGGCCTACTACGCCACCGACACGGCCCGGTCCGCCCCGCGCGAGCGGGGATGAGCCGGCGTGTGTAAGACGATTCGTGCCGTGGACGCCGTCCGCCCCGCGCGAGCGGGGATGAGCCCTGCGGGATGATCCCGTGCGGTTGTGTGCTCATGTCCGCCCCGCGCGAGCGGGGATGAGCCCTGACGCAGGACGACTGGGACGCCATCAAGGCCGTCCGCCCCGCGCGAGCGGGGATGAGCCCCGACGTTCTGCACATGCGCCTGGTACTCGACGGTCCGCCCCGCGCGAGCGGGGATGAGCCCAGAAGGTCAACGCTGCGATCCGGGCGCAGGGCGGTCCGCCCCGCGCGAGCGGGGATGAGCCGGTGACGGTGAGGCCCTCGGCGGGGATGGGGTCGTCCGCCCCGCGCGAGCGGGGATGAGCCCGCTCCAAGGGCGAGGCTGGCGATCGCCGGGATGTCCGCCCCGCGCGAGCGGGGATGAGCCGCGTCGGGTCGAGCTCGTGAACGAACTGGAGCGGTCCGCCCCGCGCGAGCGGGGATGAGCCCTACAGACGCGGCTGGGTGAGAAGTAGGGCCTCGTCCGCCCCGCGCGAGCGGGGATGAGCCGGTCCTGCACTACTTTCACACGTTCCACCCGGAGTCCGCCCCGCGCGAGCGGGGATGAGCCGCAGGGTATGCAGATCGAGGCCGACCGGGACCTGTCCGCCCCGCGCGAGCGGGGATGAGCCGCGTTGATCTTGTCGCGGGTCGCGTCCAGCGCCGTCCGCCCCGCGCGAGCGGGGATGAGCCGGTCACCATCGCCTCCGACGCCACCGCCACCTCGTCCGCCCCGCGCGAGCGGGGATGAGCCCATTCCACACCCTCCGCCACCGCTACGGGACACGTCCGCCCCGCGCGAGCGGGGATGAGCCGGCTGACACTGAGCAGGCCGAGAAGAAGATCGAGTCCGCCCCGCGCGAGCGGGGATGAGCCGGCGTCACGCATGTCTTGGTTGATGAGCGGCAGGTCCGCCCCGCGCGAGCGGGGATGAGCCGGATGCCGCGTACTGGGCGCCCGTGCTGGAGTGGTCCGCCCCGCGCGAGCGGGGATGAGCCGGCGCGCTCAGCGGAATCCGCGAGCCCCGTCTTGTCCGCCCCGCGCGAGCGGGGATGAGCCGTGGGCCGACGAGATGACGGACGGGCAGTGGAAGTCCGCCCCGCGCGAGCGGGGATGAGCCCAAGTGGGACAAGTGGGCCGACGAGATGACGGAGTCCGCCCCGCGCGAGCGGGGATGAGCCGTAGCCATAGAACGTGGTCGTCTCCACGACCGCGTCCGCCCCGCGCGAGCGGGGATGAGCCGTGCCCAGCAGCGGTGGAGACGCGAACGAACTCGTCCGCCCCGCGCGAGCGGGGATGAGCCCCGACGGGTGCGGGCGGATCTTCGAGAAGGGGCGTCCGCCCCGCGCGAGCGGGGATGAGCCGTCGTGGTTTCGGGTGCTGACGAGCGCCGATGTGTCCGCCTGTCGGCGGCCACGAGAAACTGCCCGGAGACGGCCACGAAGCTGCCCGCTGGCGGTCATGAGAACTGCCCGCTGACGGTCATGGGATCTGCCCGACACGACGTCGTCTGCCTCGCCACGGTCCGTGG
>JAIUOP010000027.1 GCA_020161815.1 Actinomycetota bacterium
GCCAGTCCTACCGCATGCTCCAAGCCCGCCAACGTCGAGGAGGACCGCCCCTGACCCCCTGAACAACCCGCAGAGGGTGGGGACTTTCACCTGGCCAAAACCGGGGACCTCCACTTGGCCATTGACAAAGGGGCGGGAATGTTACATACGGCCTGTCGCTGCGCAAGATTGGCTGCATCTCGACAGCGGTTTACGAAGTCTTCGCTGCATCTCGACAGTTAGATGTCGAGATGCAGCGAAGATTGGGCGACGGTGTGCGTGGCATTCTGCGCAACTTGGCTGCGAGCCCCAAGTCACGCAAACTTCGTTTTCGTCTGTCGTCGGTGCCGCGTTGCTCAGCAATCAGGACGGTTTTGGGGGCTCTTCGACTTTGAGCGGGGTGCCTTGACCTGAGGGGACTCGTGGCCCGGTCATGCTGTTGGTCTCTACTCCGTCAGCAGCAACGAGGCCACGAGCATGGTCGACAGTACGTCAGTGCTGTTCGGGCTGGAAGACGATTTCGTCGTCATCAGTCTCGAGCGGTTGAGCAGCAGCGACTTGAGGGTCGTGATTGAGCAGCGGGACCGGGAGGCGCCCTGCCCGGCCTGCGGAGTCTTCACCTCCAGGGTGAAGGAGCGTCCGCTGGTGCCGGTCAAGGACTTGGCCGCGTGCGGGCAGGTGATTGAGCTGTGGTGGCGAAAGCGGCGCTTGGTCTGCCCCGAAGCGCTGTGCGGTACGGGCTCGTTCACGCAGCAGTCGGAGGCGATCCCGACACGGGCGCGGCTGACCAGCCGGCTGCGCGAGGTGATCGCGACCGAGATCGCTTCGGGGAACCGGGCTGTCGAGGAGGTCGCCCGTACTCATGGGGTGTCGTGGCCGACGTCTGGGGTGTCGTGGCCGACGGCGCACCGAGCGTTGGTCGCCGCGGCCGCGAGGTGGCTGCCGGCACCGGAGCCGGTGCGGGTGCTCGGGATCGATGAGACCCGGGCCCGCTCGGTGCGGTGGGTCCTGGCCGAGGCTGGCTGGCGCCGGACTGACCCGTGGCTGACCTCGTTCGTCGACGCTGACACCACCGGCCCCGGCCGGATGCTCGGGTTGGCGCCGGGACGGTCCGGGGCATGCGTGAAGGACTGGATCAACGAGCAGAGCTCCGCGTGCCGCGACGCGATCGAGGTGGTCGTCATCGACACCTCCGCGCCGTACGCCTCCGGGGTCCGGTCCGCTGTGCCCGACGCGAAGATCGCGGTCGACAGGTGGCACCTGGTGGCTCTGGCCAACACGATGGTCACCGAGGTGCGCCAGCGGGTCACCCGCGAACGGTACGGGCGGCGCGGCACCACCAAGGAGCGGGTGTGGGTCAACCGGCACCTGCTCCTCACCGGCTACGAGCACCTCTCGGTCAAGCAGCGTGCCCGGCTCAAGGCCACCCTCGCGGGCGAGGACCCCACGAACGAGATCGGCGCCGCCTGGGGATTCAAGGAACGACTTCGACTGCTGCTCGCCGAGACCGATGAACACCAGATCCGGCACCGGCTGTACGAGTTCTATCGGGACGCCGCGCAAGCGGACACACCCGAGCCCACCCGCCTGGCCACCACCATCGAGACCTGGTGGCCGGCCATCCACGTCGCGTTGACGATGAAGGTCACCAACGCCCGCACCGAGGGCTTCAACCGGGTCATCAAGAACACCAAACGCGTCGCCTGCGGCTTCCGCAACCTCGAGAACTACCAGCGCCGGATACTCTCAACCATCGCGCTCACCCGAGCACGACGAGACGCAGCATGACCACCACCCCGCCCCGCTCAAAGTCGAAGAGCCGTTTTGGGGGGAGCAACCGGACGACGGCACAGCATTCCGCAGGCGTGTGGTGGCGTCCCACCCCATGTTCGGGGAGACCCAACCGAGGGAATCAATCAAGCTGATCGAGCACTTCAAAGACTTTTCGGGCTGGTTGGGCATCGCGATCAACACTGTAGGCTATCGCCAGACGTACACCATCGACAGCCGAACGAGCGTTGGTCGCTGGAATTCCACACAGTTCCATGCGAGAGCCTCGGGTCCTGAGCGCGCCGGTCCAACTCTCGCCCGCCTGCATGAACCAAGGACTCGGAGCATCCGCAGACGTAAGCGTCTGCGTTCCGCTTGCCGGATACCATTGGGGCTCGCCGCCCAGCAGTGTGGCGACGGCCACCACATCTATGGAGTGCAACCAAACCGCATCACCCAAACTGCGTAGACAAACGCCCTCAAGCTCGGATCGACCTGCTGCTGTCCGCAAGTGCTCCGGACGCGGCAACATCACGATGTCAAACGACACGTTCAGCGAGGCGCGTTGGATAGCCACCGCTAGCGCGGCGGACTCTGCAGCCTGTTTGGCATGTCTCGCGGAAGCTTCAGCGGACGTAGCCAAGCGCCACGTCAGGAAAACGTATGCGCCAGTCACCAACACGAGGGCCACATTCGTGATCAGGAGGGCGACGTTCAAAGTCAGCCTTCCTCGCTCCAGGAGTCTTCCTCATAGAACGGGCCGTCGTCCGCAGCACGAAGTAGACGCTCGCGGTTGCGGAATGACCTGCGTTCGTAAACGGTCCATTGAGTCGGGAGCACGGGACTTCCTCGGAAGTCTACGAAGGAGATGTTGGCGATCCCCCTATCGGGGTGGAACCAGTTGGGCTCGTCGAGGAGATTCGCCAGCCCCATCACAAAGTCCTGCTGTCGATCTCCGATGCGTCCGTATCCGGGATCGATTTTTCCTGCTGTGAGGATAAAGCACTGCTCAATGAGCGTAGACGCCGGAAGGACCGACCCAACTAGGTTGGCCTGGATAGTGATGTGCTCCACCGGCGTTACGATGAGGTATTCCTTGGGAGCGAACAGGAATGGACCGTCCTGGAAATCGTGCACAAGACTTCGATCATGGCTCCCGTCAGGAAACTGCAGGGATGGACGCCACAGTTGGCTCGCTCGGAGGCGATAATGCGCCAATTTCAAATTGGCTGGCTCGAAGGGATCTAGCGAAATAAGGCTGGATTCCAGGCATGCCAAGATATTGGCGTTAGTTAATGTTTGACCGTCCATGCGCACTCCTTGAGTCTTCTGGCACCCCCGCAGACTAGGGCGTCCCACCGACAGCCCCACTCCTAGCCTTTAGTTCGCGGTCTCTGAAGTCGTCTCTCTCCGCCGGCGTCCACTTCGGTTCGTCGTACCTCGTGCCTCTGAAATCCACGAACGAGATGTTGGCGACACCGCGCTCGGGATGAAACCAGTTCGGCTCATCCAGCATGTTCTTGATGCCCATGATGAAGTCCTGCTTCTTTCCCCCGATCGCTCCATAGCCAGGGTCCAACTTACCGGCCGTAAGGCTAAAGCACTGCTCAACTAACGTTGAGGCGGGAAGGACCGACCCGACGAGGTGGCCCGATATCGTAACATGCTCCAGCAAAGTGACTATGAGATACTCGTTTGGCTCAAACTGATAGGGGCCTTCTTCGAAGTCATGAACGAAGGATCGCCTATGTCCGCCGTCTTTCAACTGAGGGCCGGGGCGCCACAACTGGAACGGTCGGAGTCGATAGTGAGCCAGCTTGAGATTCTCCGGCTCAAAAGGATCGATCTTGAGTAAACCCTGTTTCAGCAGCTCAGCGATTTGCGTATTCGTCGGCGTCGTCCCGTACACAAACACCTCCTAGCAATTGCAGTTCGCCGAAGCGATGGTCCTGCTCGTCACGCGTGCGACGACATGGGGCCGCACGCCTAGAGTACCCACGATACTCGTCAGCCTGGGGCGGGGGAGCCGAGTCGCGCTGGCAGACCTTCCAACGCGGTCTCAAGTTGCTCACGCGAGAACATCAGGTGCGCTTCCTGCTCGAACTGTGCGAGTACGACGGCTACATCAAACACGGCCGGCCATCAGACGAGCAGATCGCCAAGCTAGGCGCGCTGCTGCTGGCCGAGAGCGCGCCGGGCTCGGATGCAGCTGGTGAACGACTCGCGACCTTGGAGGACTGGAAGTCCGTACAGACCTCCTGGCGTCATGCCCTCAACAAGATCCACTCAGACCCTGAGGGAGCCATCACGGCTACGCGCACTCTGTTGGAGAGCACCTGTAAGCACATCTGCGACGAACGCGGGGTGGCCTACGAGGACTCATGGGACCTTAGCCGCCTCTACAAGGCAGCGTCGGGAGCCATGAACCTGGCTCCCGATCAGCACACAGAGCAGGTGTTCAAGCAGATCCTGTCCGGAGTGTCCACGGTCGTCATAGGTCTAGGTGCGATGCGCAACAGCCTCAGCGACGCGCATGGTCGAGGGAAGAACGCTGTCCGCCCGGCACCTCGACACGCCAAGCTTGCCGTGAATGCAGGCTTTGCCATCGCAGGCTTCCTCATCGATACGCACATTGAGCGTCCCGCGTCGTAGACGGGCAGGGGAATAGCTAGTCGACCCAAGACTGGCACCCATAACGCGACCTGGCCAGCACGCCCGAGCTGCATAACGTCACGTTAATACTGTATTGAAGCGCCGTTACTCCAATCTTGGCTGCATCTCGACATTAGAAGCCGCCTTCGCGGGCCATGTTGTTGAACCGGCTGTAGTGCCCCTGGAAGGCCAGGACGATGTCCTTGGTCGGGCCATTCCGGTGCTTCGCCACGATCACATCAGCCTCACCATCTCGCTCGGGATCCGAGCGGTCGCGGTGAAGGAGGATCACGACGTCGGCGTCCTGCTCGATCGAGTTGTGCACGGCCACGCCGTTGGCGATGAAGTTGTGGCAGTCCAGAACCGTCGCGTCATAGACCTCTTCGACACCGTCTGGCTCGACCGACCAGATCGGCTCCCACGCGACGTCGTTCGTCGCTGACAGCTCCATCTCCCCTGCAGCGAGCGAGGACTCGACGCGTGTCAGCAGCGCGACCTGCCCTTGGTCTCCCTCATCGCCGTGCTCGCTCAGCGTCCGCTCCAGATCACTCCACACCTTGGCGTCGATCCGCGCGAGGTCGGCACCCTGCCCGCGGATCGAGTCCAGCAGCTCCTCGCCATCCTCGCGCTCCTTGTGGGGAGAACCAATCTCCTGAAGGAACCGGCGCACAGAGTCGACGCCATCGACATAGAGCAACGGGTCACCCTCGCAGCGATGGGTCTCGTGGATCGTCTGGATGCCGAAGCGGAGCAAGAGCCGGGCGATCCCTTCGAGCGAGCGCCGAGACATGTTCCACGCCACGATCGGGCTGGGACCCTCACCGGCGGTGACCCGCCCGGAGAATTCCCACACGAGGTTCAAGTACGTGGCGATCTGCTCCTTCGGAAGGCAGAAGATCTCATCCGGGATGACGTGCTCGGGGTCCGTACTCGGGAAGGAGAGCGCCGCGGCATACACATCGGCGTCGGTCCAACCCGGGGTGACCATCACCGGCGACGGCACGTGGCGGGCGACAGCGATCTTGTCGCCACGGTCGAGGTCAGCGAGTGGCTTCCACCCCGACGGGGTGAGGAACGGGTGGTTGGCCGTGGCCCGGACCGTCTTGCCAGAGGCGGTGGTCAGCCGGAAGACGGGCTTGGTGCCCGTCGAGAAGGCGTGCGTCATCGTGCGCTTCGTGTAGCGCAGGCCGTCGTCCAGCGCCCACACCGTGATGTCGCGCTCCCCGCTCCGCGCCAGCTCCCCGATGGTCACCTCGGCGCCGGTGTCGGCCCGCAGGATGCGCGTCTCCGCAGGGAGACAACCGGATTCACGCAGGTCCGACATCTGTGGTCGCTTGTCGGTGCGCTGCTCGGGCCCACGGTTCAGCTGCGAGATCGCGATGACCGGCACCTCGAGCTCCTTGGCGAGCAGCTTCAGCGCCCGCGAGAACTCCGCGACCTCCTGCTGCCGGCTCTCGACCTTCTTGCCCGAGGTCATCAGCTGGAGGTAGTCGATGATGACCAGCTTGAGATTGTGCTGCTGCTTGAGCCGGCGCGCCTTCGCGCGGATCTCCATGAGCGACATGTTCGGCGAGTCGTCGATGAACAGCGGGGCGTCGCCGATCTTGCCCATGATGCGCGCGAGCTTGTTCCACTGCTCCTGGCCCTTGAGGCCCTTGCGCAGGTCCTGGAGCTGGATCGTCGCCTCAGCCGAGAGGATTCGCATGGTGATCTCGGTCCGGCTCATCTCGAGCGAGAACACCGCCGTCGTCAGGTTGTGCTTGATCGCCGCCGCGCGCGCGATGTCGATCCCCAGCGTGGACTTGCCGACGGCAGGCCTCGCCGCGACGACGATCATCTGCCCCGGGTGCAGGCCGTGCGTCAGCTCGTCCAGCTCGATGAACCCCGTCGGCACCCCGATCATCTCGTCGGTGCGCCCGGCCGCCGCCTCGATCTCGGTCAGCGTCTGGTCGAGCACCTCCGAGAGGATGACGTAGTCCTCGCCGCCGCGCTTCTCGGCCACGGCATACACCTCGGCCTGGGCGCGGTTGACGATGTCCTCGACGTCGCCCTCGCCCTGCCCATAGCCCATCTGCACGATCCGCGTGCCGGCCTCGACCAGGCGCCGCAGCACCGCGCGCTCGTGGACGATCTCGGCGTAGTACGAGGCATTCGCCGCCGTCGGCACCGCCTGCACCAGCTCGTGGAGGTAGCTCGCCCCACCGATCCGGGCCAGCTCGCCGCGCTTGGTCAGCTCGTCGGCGACGGTGATCGCATCGGCCGGCTCGCCCCGCCCGAACAGGTCGAGGATCGCGCTGAAGATCGACTCGTGCGCCGGCCGGTAGAAGTCGTGCGCCTTGACGCTCTGCAGGCTCTCGGCGATCGCGTCCTTGTTGAGCAACATCGACCCGAGGACCGACTGCTCGGCCGACATGTCCTGCGGCGGCACCCGCTCGTCGGGCCCGGCATAGCCCCCACCCAGCTCCGCGATCGACACCCGCGCCACCCTTCCGTTGGACCTCGCTGACCCGCGTGGGACCAGTCCACCAGCCCCCACCGACAGCCCGGTCACCTCACGACCGCCCCACGCTAGAGGCCGGTATGCCGACCGCCCAAGTCCCAGCCGTCACTCGCCTCCCAGCCCTGTGGACAACGCGGGGACAAGGTGTGCAACGCGCCCGAGGTCGATGTGCACAGGGCTGGGACAGCCTTGGGGATACCGGTCAGTCGTTCCAACGAAACCCGCTCTGACCTGCGGAAACGGAATCCACCGGATGTGGGGACGAGAAACTTTCGGGCGTGTCGTGTCCACATGACCACCGACACATGATCCGAACGGACCATGGACGAGCACGCCGCCGGAACGCCCTTATCGGCCCGCTCGGCCAGGGCGTTGGCGTCGCGCACCGGCACCTCAGCGACGCGCCGCCGGTGGGGCTCGAGAACGAGAGCACGGGACACCTCCGTCGTGTGGCGCGCCAGCGAGGACTAGGGACGCCCGTAGCGGATGGCCGCCCGCTCGCGCGCCTTGGCCGCCTCGACCTCGCGGTCCTTGGCCGGAGCTGCCGTCACCAGGGCATCGAGGAGCTTCTGCGTCGCCGCCGCCACCTCCGCTACCGCAAGGTCGAAGGCCGCCTGGTTGGCCTGGCTCGGGCGCGTCGAGCCCGACACCTTGCGCACGTACTGCAGGGCCGCGGCCCCCACCTCGTCACGCGTTGCGGGCGGCTCGAAGTTGTGGAGCTGGCGAATGTTCCGGCACATCGCTCCAGCGTAGGTCGAGCAAGGCGCACCTGACCTCGCCCGCCCGAGGGAGACGGGCGAAGATGGACCCATGCGGACAATGACGACCGACGAGCTCACCCGCCTGCTGTCGACACTGGCCCCCGGCACGCGCTTCGCCTTCAGCGGCAACATGGCGATGCCCTGGACGGCCCTGAAGTGTGTCGACGAGGCCCTCGAGGAGTACACCCTCCACGCCCTCAACGCCCCGAAGGGCATCCCCGACCGCCCCGGCGTCACCGCCGAGACCTGCTTCGTGGGCGCCGGCATGCGCAAGCACCCGTCCCTGAAGTACATCCCCTGCCGGCTCTCGCTCGTGCCCGTCCTCCTCAAGCGCGTCATCCCGCCGGACATGGTGGTCATCCACTGCGCGCCCCCTCGCGACGGCATGCTCAGCCTGGGCATCGAGGTCAACATCCTGCCGGCGGCCATCGAGGGCGCGAAGCGTCGCTCGGGGCGGATCATCGCCCAGATCAACGACCAGATGCCCTACACCTACGGCGATGCCCTCATCCCCGTCGACCAGGTCGACTACGCGATCGAGGTCTCCGAGCCCCTGCCCGCCGTGGACCCCAAGACGCCCGACCCCGACTCGGCCGCCATCGGCGAGCGCGTCGCCAGTCGCGTCGGTGACGGCGCGACGCTGCAGATGGGCATCGGCGGCGTCCCGGACGCCACCCTCGCCGCACTCACCGGCCGCAGGGGGCTGCGCATCTGGACCGAGATGTTCTCCGACGGCGTCCTGGAGCTGGACCGGATCGGCGCGCTCGATCCCAACCACCCGCTGACGACGTCGTTCATCTTCGGCAGCCGCGACCTCTACTCCTGGTTGAGCGGCAACCACCGCGTCCGCATGATGCGCACCGAGCACACCAACGACCCCGCCCTCATCGCCCTCCAGCGGTCGATGACGTCGGTGAACACCGCCCTGGAGGTCGACCTCTTCGGCCAGGCCAATGCCTCACGCATCAACGCCCGCATCTACTCCGGCTTCGGTGGCCAGACCGACTTCATCGTCGGCGCCCTGCACTCGCCGGGCGGGCAGTCGTTCATCGCCCTGCGCTCCTGGCACCCCAAGGCGAACGTCTCGACGATCGTCCCGCTCCTCGACGAGCCCGTGACCTCGTTCCAGCAGAGCGCCATCGTCACCGAGCACGGGGTGGCCGAGCTCTTCGGCTACGACCAGCAGGCGCAGGCCCGTCACATCATCCGCGACACTGCTCACCCGGACGTCCGCGACGAGCTCTGGGAAGAGGCCCGCGAGCTCGGCCTCGCCTGAGTTCCCTTGTCCCGCAGCGCTGTCCACCCTTTTACGGCAGCCGTATGCCGTGTGCTCGCCTCCGCGGGCGATCCCGGTCGGGCGTTGGGCCAGCAGCGCTACATGAAGTCGTCCATGCCCTATCGAGGCATCACGTCGGGTGAGCTGAAGGCGCTCCTGCGGCCCCTGCTGGCGGACTCTGCGCTGCGTCCGGCCACCCGCGAGGCGTGGGAGGGCTGCGTCCGTGAGCTCTGGGACGGTGCCGAGTACCGCGAGGAGCGCTATGCCGCAACGGCTCTGCTCGGCCACCGGGCGTATCACCAGTGGTGCGACCCCGACCTGGTGCCCCTTCTCCAGCACCTCATCGTCACGGGTGCCTGGTGGGACCACGTCGACGAGCTGGCCTCACATCATGTGGGGCCGATCCTGCTGCGGCACCGCGACGACGTGACGCCGGTGCTTCGCGAGTGGATGATCGCCACGACGCCCGTCGACAGTGCCAAGCCTCCGTCGACGGAGTCGCCGGCACACTCGGACGATGGCGCGCTGTGGCTGCGCCGGACCGCGATCATCTGCCAGCTCGGCGCCAAGGAGGCAACCGACGTCGCCCTCCTCGCGGAGGCGATCGAAGCGAACCTGAAGACGGACGCGGACGGCGCGCCCTCCCCCGCAAGCGGGCGGTACCCCCAGCCATACGGATCGAGCTTCTGGATCCGCAAGGCGATCGGGTGGGCCCTGCGCCAGCACGCCCGCACCGACCCTCAGTGGGTGCTCGACTTCGTTGCCGCACACCATGATCGCCTCTCCGGCCTGTCCCGCCGCGAGGCCCTCAAGCACCTCTGACCCCTGCCGCCTCCCCGTAACCTCTGCTAGCAGAGGAAAGTGCACGGGACCCCAAGGAACTCCTTGGGGTCCCGTGACGCGAGCTGTCTTAGCAGAGGTTGCGGGGAGGGTCAGCGGGCGTAGACGCCGGCTTCCCAGATCGAGTAGCCGTACTGCGTCGCCCTGGTCCCCCCGACCACGCGCACGAACCGAGCCGTCGTCGGCGCGAAGACGGCGACGTCGGTGCCCGATCCACCGGTGGTCGTCGACCACACCGTCCGCCAGCTCGACCCGTCACCGCTGACCTGCACGGACCAGCCGGTGGCATAGGCCGCCTCCCAGTTCACCGCGACCCGCCCGACCTGCTGCGCGGAGCCGAGGTCGACCTGCCACCACGCCGAGGGTCCCCACGCGGAGGCCCAGCGGGTGGAGAGCGACCCGTCGTTGGCCCGGCCGGCGGCATACGTGCCGAAGAGGCTCCACTCGGTCGAGGAGGCCTTGGCTGCCCTCCCCCGTGCGAGGTTCGTCGGGGCCGTCCAGCCCTGGGCGCCACCGAGCGTGCGCAGGTACGACTCGGCACCGCCGAGCAGGTCGGCCTTGAGCGCCGGCGCCCGGCCGGTGAGGTCGGCCACCCAGTCCGGGATCATGCCGTAGTGCGCCACGCCGTCGGTGGGGTAGTCCCACACCCGCTGACCCGTGACCTGGCGAGTCAGCGTCGCACCACCGTCGACGGATGTGAACGGATAGGACATCGTGTTGGCGGCACCGGGAGGGGCGGGCGTGCCGCCGAAGCCGTTCATGTCCATGCCGTAGCCATAGGCCACGCCGTACTTCGCGCGCATGTCACGCGTCCGCTGCCAGTCGGTGACGAATTGCGTTGCGCTGTGCCCGTACTGGGTCGCGAAGCCACCCAGGCGGAAGAGCCGGTCCATGTAGGCCTCGTTCATCCACGAGTGCGAGGACACGGCGCCGGGGTAGTTCGCCTCCTCGAGGATGTCGAGGGCTCGGTCGGCTGCCTTGGCGCTCATGTGGTCGAGCTCGACGACCATCCCGCGCGCCATCATCGCGCGCAGTGCGTACTCCCCGAGATCGGAGAGGCCACGCGGATTGCAGTGCGGGCCGGTGGGATACACCGGCAGCACCGCCGCCGGGAAGGCCAGCGACAGCTCCGCCGGCAGGACACCGCCGGTGACCGTGTTGTCGGGGACCTCGCCGGGCTTGCAGGTCTGCGGGTTCCACCAGGTGCCGGTCGTGAGGAACTGCCCGAGGTTGACCGCGATCCCGTTGGAGTCGGCGTCGTAGCGCACCCCGCAGAGCGCGTTGTCGAACTTGTGGCAGAGGAACATCGAGGACACCCCGAGCGACGTCAGCTCGTCCAGCCCCCGGTCGATCGCCGCCCGGTCACAGCCGGGCACACCCAGGGTCTGCTTGCACCCGAAGGGCTCCGAGACCTCGACGCCCAGCACGACCGCGAGCTTGCCGGCCGCCACGACCTCCCGCGCCTGGGCCGCGCTCGTCACGATGCGATACCAGCCCTTGCCTGCCCCGCCGTACTGCGCATCGACGAAGGCCTCGAGGCTGCGCGCCGCTGCGGCCTCCCGCCGCACCGAGTCCATGTCGTCGCAGGAGTACTTGTTCGGCGGCGCCACGATCCCGTTGATCATGCAGAGGCCGCTGTTGTTGACCAGGTCGTTGACCATGACCCGCTGACCACCGCGCCAGGCCCGCTCGACCCACGTGTAGTACATCTGCTGGTGCGTCAGCGAGGCCCAGTCCGGCCAGTCCTTGAAGGTCGGCCACCCGGTCGTGTCATGGGTGCGCGTGACATTGCCGCCGCCCTCGAGGTTGGTCACGTTCTCGAGCAGCGCGGACGACCCGTTCGGCTGGTGGTTGGGGCAGTCGGTGAGCGCCGACGCGATCCCGTCCACGGCATACGTCCTGCCGCACACGCCGTTCCCGCCGAAGGCGAGGTCGGAGAACATGTGCGTGTGCCCGTCGACGAGACCGCGCACCGTCCCGTCGGCAGCCACGCCACCGAAGGGTGCCCCGGTCACGTTGACCTCGCTGTCCGGGGTCTGGGGGTGGACCGGCTCCCACCAGGGAGAGGCGGCCGACGCCGGCCCGGCGAGCAGGCCGAGCCCGAGCGCGAGCCCGGTGAGCAGGACGAGGACACGACGCACCATGAGGACCTCCATCGCGCCCGGCGACGCTGCCGGGCCTGCGAGGCAAACTAGCGTCCCGCCAGCCGACCCGCACTCCAAGCGAGCTGAGATTCTTCGCTAGCGTCGTCGGGGTGAGCTCGGCACCGGCGCCCTCGCCGCCTCCCACCCCGAGCCAGCACCGGGAGATCCTGCGGCTGGCCGTGCCGGCCTTCCTCACCCTCATCGCCGAGCCCCTCTTCCTGCTCGCCGACACCGCGATCGTCGGCCACCTCGGCACCAGCGCCCTCGCCGGCCTGGGCGTGGCGAGCTCCGTGCTCCTCACGGCCGCAGGCGTCTTCGTCTTCCTCGCCTATGGGACGACCGCGATCGTCGCGCGCCAGCTCGGGGCCGGTTCCCGTGAGGGTGCCATCGGGGCCGGCATCGACGGCACCTGGCTGGCCATCGCCCTCGGGCTGCTCTCGGCCGTCGTCGTGGCCCTCCTCGCCACCCCGCTCTGCCGCGCGTTCGGCGCCTCCCCGGCGGTCGTCGACGAGGCCGTGACCTATCTGCGGATCTCCGCCGCCGGCCTGCCCGGCATGCTCGTCATCCTCGCCACGACCGGTGTCCTGCGCGGCCTGCAGGACACCCGTACCCCCCTCGTCGCGAGCGTGGGCGGCTTCACCGCGAACATCGCCCTCAACTACCTCTTCGTCTACGGCTTCGGCATGGGCATCGCCGGTTCGGCCTGGGGGACGGTGATCGCCCAGACCGGCATGGCCGCCGCGCTCGTCACCGTCCTCATCCGGTATGCCGTCCGCACCCGCCTTCGTCTCCACCCCCACCCCGGGCGGGTGCTCGGGGCGGCGCGCCACGGCATACCGCTGTTGATCCGGACCCTCGCCCTGCGCGCGGCGCTGCTCACGACGGTGTGGGTCGCGGCCGGTCTCGGCGACGTGCCGCTCGCGGCGCACCAGGTGGCGGCGACGGTGTGGAGCTTCCTCGCGTTCGCGCTCGATGCGCTCGCGATCGCGGCGCAGGCCCTCACCGGGAAGGCCCTCGGGGCGGGAGATGTCGAGGGGGTGCGCTCGGCGACGCGGTTGATGATCCGGTGGGGCATCGGGCTGGGGGTGCTCCTCGGCGCGGTCGTGCTCGTGCTGCACCGGGTGCTGCCACCGCTGTTCACGCCCGATGCGTCGGTGCAGGGGGCGATCGCGGCGGCGCTGGTCGTGGTGGCGCTCTCGCAACCGATCTCGGGCTATGTCTTCGTCATCGACGGGGTGCTCATCGGCGCCGACGACGGACGCTGGCTGGCGCTGGCCGGGGTGGCGGTCTACTGCCTCTACCTGCCGCTCATCGTCGCCGTGCACCTGCGCGCCCCGACCGCCGGCGCGATGTGGTCGGCGCCGGTCGCGGTGACCTGGCTGTGGGTGGCGTTCACCGGGTTCATGGTGCTGCGCGGGATCGCCCTCGGCCTCCGCGTCCGGACGACCCGCTGGATGGTCACCGGCGCCTGAGAGTGCTCGTCTGCGTCATGCAGAACGCGGAACCCCTTCCGCCCTCTGCATGACCGGGCCGCGCCACCGCTCACCTCAGGGGAGCAGCGCGACGGCAGCGGCCCGCCGGGCATCCCCCGCCGCTTCCAGCCCGCCGCCCAGAGCCCGGTATGCCGCGCCCACCCCGCCGAAGTACATCGAGCTCGCGCCGTGGTCGTTCCCGGCCAACCCGAGCTCGACGCAGGCCGCCGCGATCTCGGGGTCGGACTCGTGCTCGACCCGCGGCATACCGACGCTGTCGAAGGCGACGTGCGCGCGGGGTGCGGCGATCGCGCTCGGCAGGTCCGCGTCGTGCAGGCACCCCTGGATGAGCACCTGCATGAGCGCGGTCGTGATCCGGTCGGCCCCGGGCGAGCCGATCGCGAGCACGCGCCCGTCGGCGGTGCGGCCGGTCGTCGGCGCCATGTTGGAGGCCATCCGCGTGCCCGGCGACAGGGTGTGCAGGCCGAGCCGGTTGAGCTCGGGCTCCCCGAGCGCGTTGTTGAGGATCAGCCCGGTGCCGGGGATCGTGATGCCTGCGCCATAGCCACTCGAGACCGTCACGGCGCACGCGAGCCCGTCGGAGTCCACCGCCGAGACGTTCGCCGTGGAGGCCGACGTGGGCAGCCCGGCCAGGCCGTGGCGCTCGACGGCGAGCAGCAGCTCGTGCCCCTGCCGCGAGAGGTCCCGCGCCAGGTCGTGGACGGCGAGGCGGTAGCCCAGCACGTGGCGCTGGATGTCGATGATGTCGCGCCAGTCGCTGCGCACTGCGCCCGCCCGTGCCCGCCGCGCCAGCTCCCCCAGCATGACCGCAAGCATCGGCCCCCCGACACTGGGCGGCGGGTTGATCGCCAGGTCCCAGTCCCCCACCGTCAGGCGCACCGGTGCCCGCGCGGCTGGGTCGTACTCCGCCAGGTCACGCGCCGTGATGAGACCGCCGTGCGCCTCCATGTCCTCGACGAGCGCCCGGCCGATCTCGCCGATCGTCATCACCGAGGACCCCTCGCGCCCGATGAGGTCGAGCACGTCGGCGAGCTGGCCGTTGGTCGCGACGTCCCCGACCTGCAGCGGCGTGCCGTCGGACCGCGTGACCAGCGCATGCGCCTCCGGGTCGAGGCCGAAGAGCACGTCGGCGGTGTGCGCGAGGTAGGTCGCCGCAGCGCCACCGATCGGATAGCCCGCCCGGCAGGCCGCCGCCGACGGGGCCACCACCTCGGCCCACGGCGCGCTCCCCCGCTCCTCGACCGCGAGCTGGCAGGCCGCGATGGCACCGGGCGTGGCGACCGAGCCGTGCCCGCCGTACATCCTGACCCCGCCGCCATAGGCGAACTCGACGAGCGTCACCCCCTCGCCGAAGCGCTCCGGAGGCAGGCCGCGCCCGGGCATCTCGACGTTGCCGTCGATGAGGATCGGCTCCTCGTCCGCGGCCCAGATCGAGATGAACGCCCCGGCCCCCAGCGAGACGATGCCCGGCTCGGTGCTCATCGCCGCCATCGCGGCCGCCACGGCGACGTCGACGGCATTGCCCCCGGCACGCGCCACGGCTCGGCCCGCCCCGAGCGAGACCGGCCCGGTCGCGGCGAGCGCCACCTGGCGAGCGCCGAACGTGCTGGACATGGCATCGATGATGGCACCGGAGCCCACCCTGGCGCCGCCCTGTCCGGCCTGCGGGAGTCCCGCGAACCCTCGGCCTAGCATCGCCCCCGTGAGCCCCCCACCCCCCACCAGCCCGTATGCCGAGTGCCCGCCTCCACGTGCGGGTGCGGCCTGGTCGGTGGTCGTCAGTGCGCCGGTGCGGGTCGCGGACGTGGGCGGGTGGACCGACACCTGGTTCGGCGCGCCGGGCCTGGTGTGCCACCTCCCGGTCGAGCCGGGCGTCGAGGTCACTGCCCGCCTCGTCGAGCGCACGCCCGACACGCCGCTGGTGCGGATCGTGGCCCCCTCGGTCGGTGTCGACCTGGCGCTCGGGCCCAATCCTGCTGTGCCCGAACGTCATCCGATCCTCCGGCACACCGTCGCGAGCGTGCTCGACCCCGACCCCGGGCTCATCCCCGACGGCGCCGCGGTCCACCTGCACATCGACTCCGGCATCCCGCACGGCGCCTCGATGGGCACCTCGGCCGCGGTCGAGGTCGCCCTGCTCCGTGCCCTGGACCTCCTCCTCGCCGGTGGCACACGCAGCCCGCTCGACCTCGCCGTCCAGGCGCACCAGGTCGAGACGGTGCGCTGCGGCCTCGAGGCCGGGGTCCAGGACCAGTGGGCCGCCGCCTTCGCCCAGCCGGCCCTGCTCGAGATCGGGCCGTTCGAGCGGGCCGGCGACACACCCACCGTCACCCACCGCCCCCTGGCCCTGGCCGCGGCGACCCGAGAGCACCTCGACGCCTGCCTCGTCACCGTCGTCCTCGGCGCCCACGACTCCTCGGCGGTGCACCGGCGCGTCATCGACGACCTGCTCACCAGCGGCCATGGCATCGACGGGGGCCGGGCCATCCTGAGCCACCTGGCCGACCTGGCGCGCGCCGCCGCGGCCGCCCTGCGCGCCGGCGACCTCACTGGCTGGGGCGGCATCCTCACCGCGAACACCGACGCCCAGGCCGCGCTCAACGAACACCTCGTCGGCCCGGGCCACCACCACGCCATCGACCTCGCCCGCCGCCATGGTGCCCTCGGCTGGAAGGTCAATGGCGCCGGTGGCAGCGGCGGCTCCCTCACGGCGCTGGCCCCGGATCCCCCGGCCGCCGCGCGGCTCGCCGACGCATGGCGGAGCCAGGACCCCACGTGGGTCGTGCCGACCCTCCGCATCGCCTCCAGCAACCAGCGTCCCGGCCCCACCGCCCGCCGGTAGCGTGACCCGGGTGAGCACCGCACCTCTGGGCATCATCGCCGGCACCGGCTTCTACGACCTCGACGCCCTCGAGGACCCCACCGTCGAGGACGTCCAGACCCCCCACGGAGCGGCGCGCTACACGCGGGGCCGCTGGCACGGCATACCCGTCCTCTTCCTCACCCGCCACGGCGCCGGCCACTCGGTCCCACCCCACCTGGTGAACTACCGCGCCAACATCCGCGCACTCGCGGACGCCGGGGTCGAGGACGTCGTCGCGGTCAACGTCACCGGTTCGATCGACCCCGAGCTCGAGCCCGGCGACCTGCTCTGCCTCGACGACTTCATCGACTTCACCCGCAGCCGGGTCGGCACCTTCCACGACGGCTCCGGACCCGAAGGTGTCGTCCACGTCGACGTCATGCAGGCCTACCACCCGGCGATCCGTCGCGAGATCCTCGACGCGGCTTCGGCTGTGGGACAGCCGATTCGGGACGGTGGCGTCTACGCCTGCTTCGAGGGCCCGCGCTTCGAGACCCCTGCGGAGATCCGCCTCGCGCGACTCGCCGGCGGCGACGTCGCGGGCATGACGGGCGTGCCCGAGGTCACCCTCGCCGTCGAGGCAGGCCTCCGGTATGCCGCGATCAGCCTCGTCGTGAACCCCGCCTCGGGCGTGGGGTCGGGTGAGCCGATCACCATGGCGGAGATCGGGTCGGTGCTCGAGGCCTCGGCGGCCAAGGTGCTGGCCATCCTCGACGACCTCGTCCACACCCGCGCCGTCTTCACCGACTGACCATGGCGCGCACGCGGATCGAGGGACTCGCCCACGTGGTGACCGTCGACGAGGGGTTCACCATCCTCGACGACGCCACGATCGAGATCACCGACGGAGTCATCACCGCCATCACCCCGACGGGGACGGCGACTATGGCGCAGCCGTCCGGCGAGACCGCCGGGGAGAGCGTCGCCGAGGGGACCGTCGTCCTCGACGGGCGCGGCAAGCTCGCCCTCCCCGGCCTGGTCAACCTGCACACCCACCTGCCGATGACCCTGCTGCGCGGTCTCGCGGAGAACGTCGACCTCCAAGGCTTCCTCGCCAAGGTCTGGGCCGCCGAGGGCGCGGTCATGGACCCCGACACGGTGCGGCTGGGCGCCGAACTCGGGGCGCTCGAGTCGCTGCTCGCCGGGGTGACGACGACGCTCGACATGTACTTCCACCACGAGGAGGCCCACCAGGGTGCCCTGCTCACCGGCGCCCGCCATGTGGGCGGTCCGGTCTTCTTCGACGGGGCCGGCCCGGACGGGCTCACGTGGGAGCAGCGCCTCGACCTCCTCGCCGCGTGGCCGGACCGGCTGCGGGCCCTCGACGGGGACCAGGCGCCGACCGTGCCCACGGCCGCGATGCCGCACTCGACCTACACCTGCTCACCCGAGCACCTGCGCGGTCTCGCCGAGGTGGTCGCGACCTGGCCCGCCGAGGTCCGCCCCCTCGTCCACCTCCACGCCAGCGAGAACGCAGCCGAGAACGCCGACGTCCTCGCCCGGCACGGAGCCAGCCCGACACGGGTCCTCGCCGACGCCGGCCTGCTGAGCGGCATACCCCCGCTTGGGTGCGTGGAAACTCCACGCCCTGGCGACAATCTCCACGCACCCAACGGGTGGCGCACCGTCCTCGGCCACGGCGTGCACCTCGACGCCGCCGACCGCGCCCTCATTGGCGCCAGCACCGACGCCTCCGGCCGGCCCCACGTGACCGTCGCCCACTGCCCGGGCTCCAACCTCAAGCTCGCCTCCGGCGCCCTCCCGTGGCAGGTGTACCGCGACGCCGGCGTGCCCCTGGCCCTGGGCACCGACGGATGCTCCAGCTCCAACGACCTCGACCTGTGGGCGACCATGCGGCAGGCGGCGCTCCTCGCCCGGCTCGTCAGCGGCGACCCGACGGCGGCGCCCGCCCACGAGGTCATCCGGGCCGCGACCATCGACGGGGCACGCGCCCTGGGCATCGACGACCTGGTCGGCAGCCTCGAGGTGGGCAAGCGCGCCGACCTGGTCCTGCTCGACCTCGACGCCCCCCACCTGACGCCGGTGCACGACGTCGCGGCCCTGCTCGTCTTCGCCGCCGGCCGCGGCGACGTCAGCGACGTTTTCGTCGACGGGCGCCACGTGGTGCAGGATCGGAGGAGCACCCTGATCGACACCGGTGACCTCCTCGCCCGCGCCAGGGCTCGGGGACGGGTCGCCGCCGCCGCAGCAAAGGATGCCTGACATGCGCACGGCCCAAGAGATCATCGACGAGCTGGGGATGACGCCCATCCCCGGCGAGGGCGCATGGTTCGTGCCGGGGCCGCGCACCCAGGAGCTCTCCTCGATCACCGTCCTCCTCACCGATCAGCCCGACGGCTTCTCGGCGATGCACCGCCTCGAGATCGACGAGGGCTGGCAGTGGCTCGACGGTGCCCCGGTGGCCCTGCTCCGGCTGCGCCGCGGCGGCCGCGGAGTGCTCAACATGCTCAACGAGCGCAACCGCCAGATCCTCGTCCGCCGCGGTGACTGGCAGGGCGCCTCCACCCTGGGCGCGTGGTCCCTCGTCGCCTGCTGGTGCTCCCCGGCCTTCCGCGACAAGCACTTCACCCTCGGCGACGCCGACGAGCTCGTCGCCGGCTACCCCAGCTTCGACCGTGAGATCCGCGTGCTGACCCGCGGGCCGGGGCAGGGCGCGTGACCGCCCTCGTCACGGGCGCCAGCGGCGGACTCGGGCGCGCCATCGCGCTGGCCCTCGCGGGTGCCGGCCACGACGTGGCCGTCCACTACCGCTCGGACGAAGCCGGTGCCGACGAGACCTCCCGTGCCGTCGTGGCCGCCGGTCGCCGGCCGTATGCCGTGCGCCGTGACCTCGCGCTCGCCGACCCCACCGCCCTGGACCGCTCCTGCGAGGACCTGCTCGCCGAGGCCTCCGGCGCCCTCGGCCCGCTCGACGTGGTCGTCCTCAACGCCTTCCCGCAGGACCTCACGCCCTGGGACGAGCTCGACACCGCCGCCTGGGACGTGGTGCTCGACGGCGGCCTGCGCCCCACGGCCACCCTCCTGCGCCAGGCCCCGGACCACCTGGCCCCCGGCGGCTGCCTCGTCGTCATCGGCTCGATCGAGGGCCTGCGCCCGGCCCCCGGCCACGCCGCCTATGCCACCGCGAAAGCCGCGCTGCACCACCTGACGAGCGCCGCGGCATACGAGCTGGGTCCTCGCGGGATCCGGGTGGTGGGGGTCGCACCCGGCCTCATCGACCGCCCCGGCCTGGCGGGCGACTGGCCCGAGGGGGTGGCCCGGTGGGAGGCGGCGAGCGCGCTGCGGCGCCCGGTCACCGCCGACGAGGTCGCCGCCGTCGTGACCTTCCTCGCGAGCCCGGCGGCCTCCGGGGTCACCGGCGTCGTCGTGCCGGTGGACGCCGGCTGGAGCGCCTCTCCCGGCTGGTGACTCTCTCCCCTCCCAACCCCCAACCCGCCCCAACCCCAAGCCCGCCCCAACCCCAAGCCCGCCCCAACCCCAAGCCCGCCCCTCCCCAACCCGTCGAACGAGCACGAATCGCCGGGGAAGCGAGCGAATCCCGGGCGATTCGTGCTCGTTCGACGGGTGATGAGTGCCCGGGAGGTCCGGCCAACGGGCGGCCAGCGATCGGGGACCCGGACGCGCCCGCAGGGACACCAGCGACCCCGTGCGCCTCACCCGTCACACGGCGCCCGACCGGTGAGTAACGACACGGCAACGTCCACCCGGACGCGTGTCGAGCACCGCACGGGCGGTCGTACATTGGAGCCACTCATCCCTTCCTCAAGGAGAACCCCCACATGAAGGCCTCGCGTTACCTCGCCGCCGGTGCGGCCACCGTCCTCGCCCTCGGGCTCACCGCCTGCGGCGGAAGCACCGGCTCCTCCTCCTCCGCCGGCGGCTCCAGCGGCGGCGCGGCAGGCGCCCCCACCGACGACAGCAAGTGCGCCGACGCCGAGGTCTTCTGCATCGGCCTCGTCACCGACACCGGCAAGGTCGACGACAAGTCGTTCAACCAGGCCGCCCACGAGGGTGCGAAGAAGGCCGCGGAGGAGCTCAAGGGCTTCTACAAGTACGTCGAGACCCAGGACGCCAAGGACTACGCCGCCAACATGGCGCAGTTCACCAACAAGAAGTACGACGCGGTCGTCACCGTCGGCTTCCTCATGACCGACGCCACGATCGAGGCCGCCAAGGCGTCGCCCGACACCAAGTTCATCGGCGTCGACCAGTTCTACGACCCGGCCAAGGTCACCGTGAAGAACGCCACGGGCATCCAGTACCCCGAGGACCAGGCCGGCTACGCCGCCGGTTACCTCGCCGGCCTCATGACCAAGACGAACAAGATCGGCCAGGTCCTCGGCCTCGAGATCCCGCCGGTCCAGAAGTTCGCCAAGGGCTACGAGGCGGGCGCCAAGGCCTCCAACCCGGGCATCTCGGTCGCCACCGTCTACCACCCCGCCGGCGACAACGCCTTCAACGACCCGACGTGGGGCGCCGCCGAGGCCCAGAAGCAGCTCGGCCAGGGCGCGGACATCATCTTCGGCGCGGGCGGCAACACCGGCAACGGTGCGCTCCAGGAGGTCGCGAAGGCCGACGGCGCCGGCGAGTCCAAGTTCTGCATCGGTGTCGACACCGACCAGTGGAACACCGTCCCGGCCGCCCAGAAGTGCCTCATCACCTCGGCGACCAAGGAGCTGAGCCAGAGCGTCACCGACACCCTCAAGACCGCCCAGAAGGGCGACTTCGAGGGCCTGACCACCATGGGCAGCGCGGGCCTGGCGCCGTTCCACGACTTCGACTCGAAGATCCCGGCCGACGTCAAGACCAAGGTCGAGAAGGTCGTCGCCGACCTCAAGTCGGGCTCGCTCAAGACGGGCGTGACCCTCTGACCGAGCGTGCCTCGATGCACAACGTGTGAGTAGAGGGGCGGGGCTCGGGACATTCCCGGCCCCGCCCCTCTACTCTGTCCCCACCACCCGCAAGGACGCGGCGAGGCCGTGTCATCCGTCCGCAGATGGAGTTCCCGTGAGCGCCAACCCGGCACCCCCCGCCCAAGAGGGGACCGCAGCCACTCCCCCACCCCCCACGGACACGCCACGGGACGAGACCCCTGCGGGTGCGCTTGCGTTCATCCTCCGCAACCAGAGCTTCACGGTGATCGTCGTCGCCCTGCTCGGTGCGCTCGCCCTCGGCGCGATCCTCATCCGCTACCAGGGGGTGAGCCCGTGGTACGCCTACCAGACGATCTTCCACGAGGCGCTCTTCACCTCCGGCGGCCTCGCACGGACCCTCACCAAGACCAGCCCCCTCATCCTCACCGGCCTGGCCGTCGTCCTGCCGCTGCGGGTGGGCCTGTTCAACATCGGTGGCCAGGGCCAGTTCGTCCTCGCCGCCGCAGCAGCCGGCTGGGCCGGCTACGCGACCCGGGGCAGCGGCTTCCTCGCGCTGATCATCGGCCTCGTGGTCGGCCTGCTCGTCGGCGCCATGTGGGCCTCGATCGCGGCGCTGCTCAAGACCACCCGCGGCGTGCACGAGGTCATCACGACGATCATGCTCAACAACATCGCGCTCGGCATCATCTGGTGGATGGTGACCCCGGGTGGGCCCGCGGCCTACAAGAACACCTCCCAGATCCCCATGACCGGCCCGATCGACGACGCGGCGCGGATGCCCACGATCGCGGGCCTGCCGGTGGCCTTCCTCGTCTCCGTCGCTCTCGCGCTCGTCTGCGGGTGGATGCTCAAGAAGACGACGCTGGGCTTCCAGTTCGACACCGTCGGCAAGAACAAGTTCGCCGCCGGGTATGCCGGCATCGGGATCAGCAAGGTGATCCTCCTCGCGATGGCCTTCGCCGGGGCGCTCGCCGGCCTGGCCGGCGCCATGGAGGTCCACGGCGTCATGCACCACTTCGAGCCGGCCATCGGCGGCACGCTCGGCTTCGACGGCATCACCATCGCCCTGCTGGCGCGGAGCAACCCGGTCTGGACCATCCCGGCCGCCTTCCTCGTCGGCATCCTGCGCACCGGCGCCGCCGGCCTGCAGTTCGCCACCGGCATCGCGCCGGAGATCGTGGACCTGCTCCTGGCGATCACCCTGCTGCTGGTCTCGATCCCGGTCCTCGGGAAGTGGATCTTCCGGAGCCGCGCCGACAAGGTCGAGGCCGCCGCCACGAGCTGGGGGAACTGACGTGTCCGAGTGGATCTCTCGCAACAAGATGACCGTGGGCCTGGGCGCTGTCGTCCTCGTCCTCGCCTACCTCTACTACTTCGCCGACAAGACCACGGCGCTGTCGATGTACCGCTACTCGTGGTCGTATGCCGTGCCGCTCGTGCTCTGCGCGATGGTCGGGGTCATCGGCGAGCGCTCCGGCGTCGTCAACATCGGCATCGAGGGCCAGCTCCTCGTCTCGGCCTTCGCCGGCTTCTTCGGCGCGGCCTACTCGGGCTCGCTGCTCGTCGGCGTGCTCGCCGGTGTCGGCTGCGGCCTCATCCTCGGCGGCTTCCTCGCGTGGACGACGGTCAAGTGGCGGATGGACCAGATCATCGCCGGTGTCGTCCTCAACATCGTCGCCACCGGCATCACGTCCTTCTACTACAAGCCCGGTCAGCTGCTGCCGGCCCTCATGCCGCACGTGTCGATCCCGGTCCTGTCGAAGATCCCGCTCATCGGCGAGGTCTTCTTCAAGGGCACGGGCGTCATCGCGCTCCTCGCCATCGTCATCGTCATCGGCATTCACCTCGCCCTCTTCAAGACCCGCTGGGGCCTGCGCACCCGGGCCATCGGCGAGTACCCGTCCGCGGCGGACACCGCGGGCATCAACGTGATCCGGATGCGCCTGGTCAACGTGACGCTCGCCGGCGCCCTCGCGGGCCTCGCCGGGGTCTTCCTCTCGATGGACTCCACGAGCAGCTTCGAGCGGGGCATGAGCGCCGGTCGAGGCTTCCTCGCCCTGGCGATCATGATCTTCGGTGCGTGGCGGCCGCTGCGTGCGGCGGCGGCGGCGCTCTTCTTCGGCTTCGTCACCGCGGCCGCGAGCCAGCTCCAGGCGGACCGGGTCATCAACGTCCCGCCGCAGCTCGTCGGCACCCTGCCCTATGTCATGACCCTCGTGGTCCTGGCGGTCGCGGCCGGCAAGGTCCGCGCACCCGGCGCCGTCGGTCAACCGTTCGTCAAGGAAGGCAAGTGATGACCACGCCCACCAACGACGGCACCGAGCCCCGCGGCATACCGGCCGACGCGGCGCCGATGGAGTACGACCCGTCGGTGCCCGAGGTCGACACCTCGCAGGAGCACCTGGCCGCCATCGTGACGAACGAGGAGATCCTCGCCCTGCCGACCGAGGTCTCGGGCTTCGGCGCCGGCAACGTCGGCGAGGTGCTGCTCGACGTCAAGAACCTCAGCAAGTCCTTCGGCACGGTCAAGGCCAACCAGGACATCACCCTGCACGTGCGACGCGGTGAGATCGTCGCCCTCCTCGGCGAGAACGGCGCCGGGAAGTCGACCCTCATGAACCAGATCTTCGGGCTCATCAGCCCGGACACCGGCGAGGTGACGATCAAGGGCGACAAGACCCCGATCAAGGACCCCAAGGACGCGATCTCGCGCGGGATCGGGATGGTGCACCAGCACTTCCAGCTCGTGCCCGTCATGACGGTCGCCGAGAACCTCATGCTCGGCCACGAGACGACCAAGGGCGGCTTCCTCGACCTGGAGAGCGCGCGCGTCATGGTGCGCGAGCTCTCCGAGAAGCACGGTCTGGTCGTCGACCCCGACGCCGAGGTCGAGGACCTGCCCGTCGGCACCCAGCAGCGCGTCGAGATCCTCAAGGCGCTCTCGCGCAAGGTCGACCTGCTCATCCTCGACGAGCCGACGGCGGTGCTCACCCCGCAGGAGACCGACGAGCTCCTCGGTGTCATGAAGGACCTCGCCAACGGCGGCACGTCGATCGTCTTCATCACGCACAAGCTGCGCGAGGTGCTCGCCGTCGCCGACCGCATTTATGTGCTGCGCCACGGTGCGGTCGTCGGTCAGGTCGATGACGTCGCGGGCACGACCACGACGGACCTGGCCACGATGATGGTCGGCCGCTCGGTCGTGCTCAACGTGGAGAAGCCGCCGGCCACCCCGGGCGAGGTCGTGCTCGACGTCGCGGACCTGCACGTCAAGGACGACCGCAACCTCGAGGCCGTCCGCGGGTTCAGCATCCAGGTGCGGGCCGGGGAGATCGTCGGCGTCGCCGGTGTCGAGGGCAACGGCCAGCGCGAGCTCGTCGAGGCCCTCGCCGGCATGCGCAAGGTCACCTCCGGTCGGATGACCCTCGGCGACCTCGACCTCACCAAGGCCAACCCCTACGCGACCCACCACGCCGGGCTCGGCCACATCCCCGAGGACCGCGAGAAGCACGGCCTCGTCGCGGCCTACTCCATCGCCGACAACCTCGTCCTCAACGAGTACGACCAGGAGCCCTACGCCAAGGGCGGCGTGCGCCAGTTCGACGCGGTGCGCGCCAACGCCGAGAAGCTGCGCGACGAGTTCGACATCCGCTCCTCCGGGGTCGCCCAGTCGGCCGGGTCACTCTCGGGCGGCAACAAGCAGAAGGTCGTCGTCGCGCGCGAGATGAGCTTCAAGCCCAAGGTGCTCATGGCCGCCCAACCCACCCGTGGCGTCGACGTCGGCTCGATCGAGTTCATCCACAAGCGTATCGTCGCCGCCCGCGACGAGGGCGCCGGGGTGCTGCTCGTGTCGGCCGAGCTCGACGAGATCCTCTCCCTGTCCGACCGGATCGCCGTCGTCCACGGCGGCAAGGTGGTCAAGGAGATGCCCGCCGATGGTGCCGACCGCGCCCAGATCGGTCGCCTCATGGCCGGCGACCACTGAGCGGCGGCCTCCGCCGGCGGTGAGCGGGCGGCATACGGCGGGCCTGAGACCGTCGAGGGGTCACGAAACGCCCGGGAGACGCGGGCGGTCTCAATCGGTCAACGCAACGATGTGGTTTCACAGTACTTCGGCGAGGGCTTCGGCCGGTGTGCGCCACCCGAGGGTTTTGCGGGGTCGGGCGTTGAGGCCGTCAGCGACGTTGTCGAGGTC
>JAIUOP010000028.1 GCA_020161815.1 Actinomycetota bacterium
GCAGCCGCCCGATCGGCACTGCCGTGTAGCCGGTACTCCTTCCAGAACGCGTCCTCAAAACGACGAGCCAATTTCAGTGTCACAACACGCCTCCAAGGTCGTGTTGCGTTCACCCCCTGAGGACGCCCGGTTTTCCCGGGCGTTTCGTGACCCCTCGATGAGGGTGACAGGTGGCCCAGGCTTGGCCTCTCGCCGAGAACTGCGGGCTGGCAGGATGGCAGGTATGGAACTCGCCCACACCACAGCCCTCGTCACCGGCGCCGCATCGGGTCTTGGTGCCGCCACCGCCACTGCGCTCGCAGCCGCCGGGGCCACCGTGGTGGGCCTCGACCTCGCCGGCCAGATCGCCCAGGCCGAGCCGGCCGAGGGCATCGGTTACGTGCCGACCGACGTGACCGACGAGGAGCAGGTGCGCGCAGCGGTCGCGCAGGCCGCCGGCGACCCGAGCCGTCCGCTGCGGACCGTGGTCAACTGTGCGGGCATCGGCACGAGTGCGCGCATCCTGGGCAGGAAGGGCGTGCACGACCTGGCGCTCTACCGGCGCATCATCGAGATCAACCTCATCGGCTCCTTCACTGTCCTCGCCGTCGCCGCCGAGGCCATCGCGCAGACCGACCCCGACCCCCAGGGGCAGCGTGGGGTGGTCATCAACACCGCCAGCATTGCTGCCTTCGACGGACAGGTCGGGCAGGCCGCCTACGCCAGCTCCAAGGGCGGGATCGTCGGCCTGACCCTGCCGGCAGCGCGTGACCTCGCGCAGTACGGCATCCGCGTCGTCACCATCGCCCCGGGCATCGTCGAGACCCCGATGCTCGCCACGGTGTCCGAGGAGTTCCGTGCCGGCCTGGCCGCCGGAGTGCCCTTCCCGCAGCGACTGGCCCGCCCCGACGAGTACGCCAAGCTCGCGCTGGCGATCATCGACCACGACTACCTCAACGGCGAGACCATCCGCATGGACGGCGCGCTGCGCATGGCTCCCCGCTGATCGTGGCGGCCACCCCGCTCGGGGAGCTCGACCTGCCGGACGTCGTCACCTGGTCGGTCTCGATCACCGATGCCGAGTCCGGCCGCGTCCTCGCCGAGCATGATCCGGCACGCCTGCTCTCGGCTGCCAGCATGGGCAAGGTCTTCGTCCTCATCGAGCTCGCCGAGCGCCTCGCCGCCGGCGACCTCGCCCCCGGCACCATGCTCGACCGCCGGTCGGTCGCCGCCGTCGCGGACTCCGGCCTCTGGCACCGGCTCACGACCGACACCCTGCCCGTCGCCGACATCGCGACCCTCGTCGGCGCGGTGAGCGACAACTGGGCCACCAATGTCCTCATCGACCGGCTCGGCCTCGAGTCGATCCGGGCGAGGGCCGCAGAGTGGGCGCCCGGCGGATCGACGCTGCACGACATCGTCCGCGGGCGGCGCGGTCCGGACGATCCGCCGCACCTGGCCCTCGCCTGCGCCGCCGACCTCACGACCGTGTTCGCCAGGCTGTGGCGCGAGTGTGAGCATCCCCCTGCCGCCCAGGTCCTCGCGTGGCTCCGATCCGGGGTCGACCTCTCACTCGTCGCCGGCGCCTTCGCGCAGGACCCCCTCGCGCACGAGGAGGACGGACCGCCGCACCTGGTCCACAAGACCGGCTCCAACCTCGGAGTGCGTGCCGACACCGGCCTCGTCTCGACCGACCACCGCACGCTCGCCTACGCCGTCCTTGCCAACTGGCCGCCGGACCGCGACCGACTCGACCGCGACCTCGTGCTCGCGTCCATGCGGGCCATCGGCCAGAACCTGCGTGGGTGGCTCGCCGACGCAGACCGGGGCAGCCGCCCATGACCCGCCAGCTCACCGACGACCTGGGCCAGCCCGTCGACCTGCCCACCGGCCCCGTGCGGCGCGTGGTCTCGCTCGTGCCCTCCCTCACCGAGGCCGTCGCCGCCACCGCACCCGAGACCCTGATCGCCGCCACGGACTGGTGCACGCACCCGGCCGACCTGGACGCGGCCGACGTGCCCCGCGTCCGTGGCACGAAGAACCCCGACGTGGCCGCCATCGTCGCCCTCGCCCCCGACCTGGTCATCGCCAACAAGGAGGAGAACCGGGAGCTGGACGTGCAGCGGATGCGCGCACACGGCATACCGGTCTGGGTGACCGACATCGAGACCGTGCCGCAGGCCCTGGAATCCATGCGCCGACTGCTCGTCGACGCGTGCGCGTGGGCCGCGCCCGGATGGCTGGCCGAGGCCGACCGCGCGTGGGCGGGAGAGCCGGCTCCACCGCACACCCGCGTCGTCGTCCCGATCTGGCGGGACCCGTGGATGGTGGTGGGTCACCCCACCTTCACCGCAGACCTCCTCGCCCGCCTCGGGTATGCCGTGTGCTCACCCAAGCCGGGCCGCTATCCCCACGCCGACCTCACCGCCCTCGACGACCCCGCGCTCGCCGACCTGGTCCTGCTGCCGGACGAGCCCTATGCCTTCACCGCCAAGGACGGGCCGGAGGCTTTCACCCACCTGCCGACACGCCTCGTCAGCGGTCGGCTCCTCACGTGGTACGGCCCGGCCATGCTCCAGGTGCGGGCGCGGCTGGAGCAGCACTGACCGGGACGACATGACCGATCATCGGCCGAGGATTGCGCTCTCCGGGGTGCAGTGCTTGAGGATCTCGACAGGCCAGCGATCACGCAGTGACCACGCGAACGCTGCGATGGCATCCTCACGAGCGCCTTCGGTCGCCAGTCGTCGCAGCTGCTGTGCCCGCCCGGTTTCGGAGGAGGGTGGCTCGTTCTCGATTGAGGTGATGCCGACCAACCATGCGTTCGTGCCGTCGAAGGTGTAGCCGACCGAGCCTGCGCGCCGGAGGGCGAAAGCCACCCGCGCCACGTTGCCGTCGGCGCCGGAGCCGTCGTGAGCGAGGCGTGCCGTGCCGGACTGCGGGCTGAGCGCGGGGACAGTCGCCGGGTCGACCGGGCCGGCTGACTTCCCGAGCGCCGACCACGCCGACCTCGGTGAGTTGAACTTCGCCCACGTGACCTCAGCCGTCTGGACCCTCGCGAACTGCGACTCCCGCGCACTCAGCCACGCGGCCGCGTCATCCTCCGAGAGGGTCGAGGGCAGCGTGGAGTCCAGCTGCGCTCTCGCGGCTGCGATGCGTTCCGCGCGCGAGTTGGACGCGGGAGCCAGGCCCTCCGCAACGGCCCAGAGGGACAGCAACTCGTCATCGACGGCGCGCGACACGTCCGCATCGGTGCGGGCGCACGGTCGTTCCAGGTCCAGCACCGGTCCGCCGCCCACGACTAACGTTGCTGAGTCCTCGACTTCGCGCTGGGTGACCACTGCGTCGGGTCCCACCTTGGCCATCACCGCGGGGGTGGAATCGGTGCCCGGGGTCCCGCTGCCTCCGAAGCATGCGCTCGTCAGCGTCGCCGCTCCGAGCGTGGCCACGATCGCGGTGATCCGGAGGCAGTCGGTTCTCCTCGAATCGCTCACCGAGTCCGGGGACCTCATGTGCAGTTCGGCCATCCCCAGATGAAGTCGTCGTCCGCTTCGAAGTACTCGTCGCCACACTCGGAGTCCCACGGGTTGGTGCTCCCCCCGTGCACGCGTCCGCAGCGGTCGTGGTCGCCGCAGTCGTAGGTGTAGATGTTCAGGCCAGCACAGCCCGGTCCGCACTCACCCATGCACTCGGAGGACCGCGGTCCGGCGTTGATGCTCTCACCCACCATGCAATGGCTGCCGGCGTCGTGCATCAGCCATCGAGTCGTGGTCGCGCAACTGCCGAAGTAGAGGATCCCGTCCTCATTGGCCTGTTGACAGGCCGCGAGCGCCGCGACGCGCTCGGCCGAGTCGGCCGTGGTCGTGGCCACCACGTCGGCCGCGCACGAGTCAGCCTTGGTGGCGCTGGCATCCGCGACCACCTGCACGTCGGCGAGAGTCTTTTCGAGCCGCCGCTCGCTGGGGCGGTCCACCACCTGGGTGCCGATGGCCACACCCTCCGGCGCCTCCGCGGCAAGCATCAGCAGGCGGGTGGTGAGATCCTTCAACCCTCCGGCCTGCTTGGTCGCTCCGGTGGATCGATCGACGCCGCCCTGCCGCCAGGTGTCGGTCGCGGAAAGCAGCTGGCTCATGACGACGCGATCGCGCGCTGTGACGCCCGCGCCGTCGGCTCCCCAGGACGCCTTCCCCGTCGCCAGGTCACGGTCGGCCGTGAAGGTCGTGGCGCCGACCGTGACAGCGACCACGTCCCGCGTCGGCCCGGCCTTGTGTGCCTCGATGGCCGCAGTTGTCGCCGAGGTCTCGAAGCTGGCCCGCAGTTGGGTGCCCGTGTCGACGGACACCTTCAACTGACCAGAACCGTTACCCCCGGGAGCGGCCACCGCACCCGACGGCATCGCGAGGGCGAGGGCAACCACCACCCCGCTCATGACCGCTGTCGCCCTGGATGTCACAGTCCTCATGGCAAACCCCCTTGCTTCGGTCAGGCCCACCCTCCCTGCGAAGGCGCTCCCCAGCGACCGTCGACTCATTCAGAGTAGGACCGGCCTGTTGATCCCGCATCCTGAAGGAGTCGGTCCTGCCGGCCGCTCGGCGCGCGCTCGGCCCGACGCGGTCGTAGAGTCGAAGAATCGCGATCTATTCGTCGGGGGAAATGGGACGCACATGAACTCGTCAACCTGGCCGAGAAGGCCAGTGGTTGCACTGGCTGTGGCCGCTTTCTTCATGGCCGGCTGCAGCGACGGATCGACGGATGGTTCGGTCGTCGGAGGGCTCGGTGATCCTGAGCCCGCGGCATCTTCGGCGCCACTCGAGATCGTCCTCGACACCTGCACCATCAATCGCCCCACCGTCGCTCCCGGGAGTCACGAGGTGTCCCTCATCGGCAGCGGCACGGTGGCGATCACCGACGAGTCCGGCGCCGAAGTCGCGACCCTGACCACCACTGGCGCGGTCACGACGGCGGAGGGCACCTACACGTTCACCTGCTCGTCCGGGGGTGTCGCGACGGGCAAGGTCACCGTGGAGTCCACGCCCTGAGGGCTGAGGGGCCGGGCCGGGCAGCCGCCAATTTCGTGGCGCGACCGGAGACCGTGTAATCTCTCCGACGCACTCATCTGGTCCCCGTGGCCGGTCGAGCGCGCCCCCTTAGCTCAGTCGGCAGAGCGTTTCCATGGTAAGGAAAAGGTCGTCGGTTCGATTCCGACAGGGGGCTCTGGTCAGCCGTTCCTCGCGAGCCGGTCGACCACCCAGGGCGGGGTAGCTCAGCTGGTTAGAGCGCACGACTCATAATCGTGAGGTCGCGGGATCGAGCCCCGCTCCCGCTACAACAGGCGATTTCCGGATCCCTTCGGCCATCACCTATCCTGGTCAGGTTGCCCGCGCGCCGGGCGCCCCGATCATCCGCAGTCGTTACGAAGAAGGTTGCCCCGTGGCCAAGAAGAGCCTCGACGTCCGTCCCAAGATCACCTTGGCGTGCACGGAGTGCAAGGAGCGCAACTACATCACCGAGAAGAACCGTCGGAACAACCCCGACCGGATCGAGCTCGCCAAGTTCTGCCCGCGCTGCAAGAAGCACACCGAGCACCGCGAGACCCGCTGAGCGCACGCCGCTCGCCGCGAAGGCCGCCCCACCGAGTCCTCGGTGCGGGCGGCCTTCGCGTTGGGCTCACCCCCCGGTGAGGCGATCGAGCAGGTATGCCGTCCGCGCGGCCTTCCCGGTGCGGCGCTCCTCGGCGTCAGCGGCCCTGGCCAGGGCCAGGCCGGCGTTGACGCCCGCCCAGCGCAGTGGCTCGGGCTCCCAGGCCGGAGACCGGTGCCCGACCCAGGGCAGCCGGGTCAGGGCGCTGTCGCGGCCCAGCACGAGGTCGGCGAGGGTGGCGCCGGCGAGGTGGGTGGCCGCGACCCCGTCACCGACATAGCCCCCGGCGTGACCCAGGCCGGTGGCCCGGTCGAAGGCGACGCTGGGGTGCCAGTCGCGCGCGATGCCGAGCGGCCCGCCCCAGGCGTGCGTGAAGCCCACGTCGCCCAGCTCCGGCAGGAGCGTCCGCAGGCCTCGACGGAGGGCGGCGAAGACGTGCTCCTCGTGGTCGTACGACGGCCGGATCCGCGACCCCCAGTGGTAGGGCGCTCCCCGGCCACCGAAGGCGATGCGGTCGTCGACGGTGCGCTGCCCGTAGGTGACGACGTGGCCGTGGTCGGCGAAGACCTCCCGGGCGCGCAGCCCGAGGCGATCCCAGGTTGCGGCCGGGAGGGGAGCGGTGGCCACCATGAGGGAGTAGACCGGGACGACGGCCCGACGACTGCCCGGCAGTCGCGCCGACCAGCCCTCGGTGGCCCGCAGGATCGCTGGTGCGCGGACCTCGCGCCCGTCAGTGAGCCGCACCGAGCCCGAGGAGATCTCGGCGACCGGTGTGCCCTCGGCGATGACCGCGCCCAGGGCGCGCACCTCCCGGGCGAGAGCCTCGACGAGGGCTCGCGGGTGGATGCGCGCGCAGTGCGGGTTGAACGTCGCCCCCAGGGCATCGGGGGCGTCGAGCCGGGCGCGGGCCTCTTCGGCCTCGAGCCACGCGGTGCCCTCACCCCAGGCGTCGCTGTGCTCGACGTACGCCCTGGCACGCGCCACCTGGGCCGGGCTGCGGGCGAGGAGAAGGGTCCCACCCTTGGCGAAGCCCGCCTCCGGCGCGTGGTCGTGGCAGAAGGAGCCGACATCGTCGACCGTCCCCCGCAGGGCGGCCAACTGGTCGAGGGCGGCGTTGCGCCCGTGTCGGGAGGCGATTCGTTCCGGCGCCACCGGCCAGAGCGCCGAGACCCACCCGCCGTTGCGACCACTCGCGCCGAAGCCGACGTGGCGGGCCTCGAGCAGCAGCACCTGGCGCGAAGGGTCGGATCGCAGCAGGTGCAGGGCGGTCCACAGCCCGGTGTAGCCGGCACCGACGATGACCACGTCGGCACGCGGCGGGATCCCGACCGGCTCGGGTGGGCGGACGGCATACCCGTCCCACCACAGCGGGTCGGTGCCACTCATGGGGAGGTGACCGCCGGCGTCAGACGTGGCGCTGGGCCTCGGTGAGCACCGCGCGCAGCCGGGACTCGATCTCGTCGAACTCGGCCGGCCCGATCGTCAGGGGCGGCGCGAGCTGGATGACCGGGTCACCGCGGTCGTCGGCCCGGCAGTAGAGGCCGGCGTCGAAGAGGGCCTTGGAGAGGAAGCCGCGCAGGAGCCGCTCGGACTCGGCATCGTCGAAGGTGGCCCGGGTGGCCTTGTCCTTGACCAGCTCGATGCCGTAGAAGTAGCCGGCACCGCGGACGTCGCCGACGAGTTGCAGGTCGAGCAGGCGCTCGAGGGTGGTGCGGAAGGTGGGGGCGTTGGCCTTGACGTGGTCGTTGAGGCCTTCGCGCTCGAAGATGTCGAGGTTGGCCATGGCCGCGGCGCAGGAGACGGGGTGACCACCCCAGGTGTAGCCGTGCGGGAAGAAGTTCAGGCCGGTGCGGAAGGGCTCGAAGAGCCGGTCACTGGCGATCATCAGGCCCAGGGGGGCGTAGCCGGAGGTGATGCCCTTGGCCGTGGTGATGATGTCGGGGACGTAGCCGAAGTCGTCGCAGGCGAACATCGACCCGATCCGGCCGAAGGCGCAGATCGTCTCGTCGGAGACCAGGAGCACGTCGTGCGCGTCGCAGATCTCCCGCACCCGCTCGAAGTAGCCCGCCGGCGGCGGGAAGCAGCCGCCGGAGTTCTGGACCGGCTCGAGGAAGACCGCTGCGACACTGTCGGCGCCCTCGAAGAGGATGGCCTCCTCGATGCGGTCTGCGGCCCACCGTCCGAAGGCCTTCTCGTCGTCGCGCAGGTGCTCGGGCGCGCGGTAGATGTTGGTGTTCGGGACCTTGAAGGCGCCGGGCACGAGGGGCTCGAAGGGGATGCGCGCCGGCGTGATGCCGGTCAGCGACAGGGCGCCGTGGGGGGTGCCGTGGTAGGCGATCTGGCGCGAGATGACCTTGGTCTTGCCCGGCTTGCCGGTGAGCTTGAAGTACTGCTTGGCCAGCTTCCACGCGGTCTCGACCGCCTCGCCGCCGCCGGTGGTGAAGAAGACCCGGTTGAGATCACCGGGGGCCTCGGCCGCGAGCCGCTCGGCGAGCTCGATGGCGCGCGGGTGCGCATACGACCAGAGCGGGAAGAAGGCCAGCTCACGGGCCTGGGCGGCCATCGCGTCGGCAATCTCGGTGCGCCCGTGGCCGACGTTGGTCACGAAGAGGCCGGCGAGGGCGTCGATGTACTCCTGGCCGCGGTCGTCCCAGATCCGGTGCCCTTCACCGCGCACGATGATCGGCACCGAGTGGCCCAGGCCGCCGTCGCCCCGGTCCTCGAAGACCGAGTGCCGGGTGAAGTGCATCCACAGGTGGTCGCGCGCCGCCTCGGCGAGGCGCGTGCCTCGGGGTGTGCGCTGGTCGGAGGCCGGCTCCCAGACCTCGTCGGGCACGATGCTCATCGGGTCCCCCAGTCGTAGTGCTGCTTGGTGAGCTTGAGGTAGACGAAGGTCTCGGTCGAGACGATCGACTCCATGCTGCGGATACGGTTGGTGAGCACCTCGAGGAGGTGGTCGTCGTCCTCGCAGACGACCTCGCAGAGCAGGTCGAAGCTGCCGGCCGTGGTGACGACGTAGGCGACCTCGGGGATGGCGGCGACCGCCTCGCCGACGGCCACCAGGTCACCGGAGGTGCGGATGCCGATCATCGCCTGCCGACGGAACCCGACCTGGAGAGGATCGGTGACGGCGACGATCTGCATCACCCCCTGGTCGAGCAGGCGTTGCACGCGTTGGCGGACCGCCGCCTCGGACAGGCCCACCTCCTTGGCCAGGGCGGCGTAGGAGAGGCGCCCGTCGACCTGGAGCAGCTCGATGATCCGCTTGGCGCTCGCGTCGAGCCGAGCCGGCTCGGGACGGGGGGCGGGGTTCGCAGGGGCCATGCCCTGCATCCTGACTCTCCGGCGACACAAAGGCAACCACCAACGACGGATTCCATCGATTTGATGGGCTCCTCGCGACGGTTTACCCCATTCATCGCCGCAAACCTCTGGCCTTTTCGCCGTGGGGCTGGATACAGTGCGACCACACCGATCAGTGCACCCTGGTCGAGCGACGTCCTTGGGAGAGTCACGTGTCCATCCGCACCCTTCGCAACTTCATCAACGGCGAGTCCGTCACCCCCTCCGGTGAGACCACTCAGGACATCGTCAATCCGGCCACCGGACAGGTGGTCGCCAAGGCCCCGGTGTCCGATGCCCAGGACGTCGACGCCGCGTATGCCGCGGCCTCCACCGCGTTCGCCGAGTGGGGACAGACGACGCCGAGCGAGCGGCAGAAGGCGCTGCTGGACTTCGCCGACGCCCTCGAGGCGCGGGCGCAGGAGTTCATCGACCTCGAGGCGGAGAACACCGGCAAGCCCAAGGCCCTGACGACCTCGGAGGAGATCCCTCCGATGCTCGACCAGCTGCGCTTCTTCGCCGGCGCGGCCCGCGTGCTCGAGGGCAAGTCGGCCGGGGAGTACATGAAGGGCCACACCTCGTGGATCCGTCGAGAGCCGATCGGTGTCGTCGGCCAGGTCACGCCGTGGAACTACCCGATGATGATGGCGATGTGGAAGATCGCCCCGGCGCTCGCCGCGGGCAACACCATCGTCCTCAAGCCCTCGGACACCACCCCCGAGACCACCCTGCTCATGGCCGAGATCGCCGCCGCGCACCTGCCCAAGGGGACCTTCAACGTCGTCACGGGTGACCGCGACACCGGGCGTCTCGTCGTCGAGCACCAGACCCCCGGACTGGTCGCGATCACCGGCTCGGTCCGCGCCGGCGCACAGGTCGCGGCCAGTGCGGCGCCCAACCTCAAGCGGGTCCACCTCGAGCTCGGTGGCAAGGCCCCGGTCGTCGTCTTCGACGACGCCGACCTCGACGCGGCCGTGGAGGGCATCGCCATCGCCGGCTACTTCAACGCCGGTCAGGACTGCACGGCGGCCACCCGCGTGCTCGTGCAGGAAGGCATGTACGACGCCTTCGTCGAGGCCCTCGCGGCCTACGCCAGGGACAACGCCAAGGTCGGCCTGCCCGACGACGAGGACGCCCTCTTCGGGCCGGTCAACAATGCCAGCCAGCTCGAGCGGGTGACCGGCTTCATCGACCGGCTCCCCAGCCACGCCACCGTCGCCGCCGGTGGCAACCGGGTGAGTGCCCTCGGGGACGGCTACTTCATCGAGCCGACCGTGCTCGCCGGGCTGCGCCAGGACGACGAGCACATCCAGAACGAGATCTTCGGCCCGGTCATCACCGTCCAGAAGTTCTCCGACGAGGCCCAGGCCATCGGCTACGCCAACGACGTCGACTACGGCCTGGCCTCCTCGGTCTGGACCAAGGACTTCGGCCGCGGCATGCGGATGAGCAAGGCCCTGGACTTCGGCTGCGTGTGGATCAACACGCACATCCCGATCGTCGCCGAGATGCCCCATGGCGGCTTCAAGCGGTCCGGCTACGGCAAGGACCTGTCCATGTACGGGCTCGAGGACTACACCCGTATCAAGCACGTCATGGCCAACATCGAGAGCTGAGGGACTCGCACATGATCCGTCGCCGCCCCCCGGCCGACCCCCTCGTCCGGGACCTCGTCGTCGCTGCCCAGCGATCTGCCGTCAGCCGGCGCCAGCTGCTCGGTGGTGTCGGCCTGGGCCTGGGAGCCACCGCCCTCACGGCCTGTGCGCCACCGCCACCGCCGGCGACCGCCCAGGCCCTGAAGCTGCCCACCGATGTCTCCACGACCGACAAGGTGGTCCGCTGGGCGAACTGGACCGCCTACCTCGACTACGACGAGGAGACCAAGCAGTACCCCTCCCTCCAGGGGTTCATCGAGCGCACCGGCATCGAGGCGACCTACAGCGAGGACATCGAGGACAACGACGCGTACTACAACAAGATCCGCCCGCAGCTGATCGCCGGGCAGGACATCGGCCGGGACATCTTCACCTTCACCGACTGGATGGCCAACCGCGTCATCCGCGAGCAGATGTGCCAGCCGCTGGAGCTGATCCGCATCCCGAACGCGAACAACATGCTCGAGCCGCTCAAGGACGTCTCCTTCGACCCGGGCCGGACGCACTCGCTCACCTGGCAGAGCGGCTTCGCCGGCATCGGGTACAACAAGGCCAAGGTGGGCCGTGAGCTCAAGAGCCTCGACGACCTGTGGGCCGACGACCTCAAGGGCAAGGTCACGGTCCTCTCCGAGTTCCGTGACACGGTCGGGTGCATCCTGCTGCAGCAGGGGGTGGACATCTCCCAGCCGATCGGCAAGGCCGAGTTCGAGAAGGCCGTGGCCGAGGTGGAGAAGCGGATGAAGGACGGCAACATCCGCCGGATCAAGGGCAACTCCTACATCGAGGACCTCAAGACCGGGAACGCGGTGGCCGGGATCGTCTGGAGCGGTGACCTCTTCATCCTCCGGGCCGAGACCGAGGACCCCAACTGGGAGTTCGTGATCCCCGAGTCCGGCGGGACGCTCTGGTCCGACAACCTCATGGTGCCGATCACCTCGACCCACCGGCGCAATGCCGAGGAGCTCATGAACTACTACTACGAGCCCGAGGTGGCGGCCCAGGTGGCGGCCTACGTCAACTACGTGAGCCCGGTGAAGGGAGCCAAGGAGGTCCTGGCCCAGACCGATCCCGAGCTGGCCGAGAGCCCGTTCATCTTCCCGAGCGAGGAGTACATCGCCGAGAACAACATCAAGGGTTTCAGTGCGCTGTCCGCCGAGGACGACGCCGACTTCAGCGCCATCTGGCAGAAGGTGATGGGGAACTGATGGCTCGCAACGCGGGATTCAGGGAGGCCCAGGGCGACCTGCGCCTCGAGAACGTCACCAAGTCGTTCGGGGACTTCACCGCGGTCGACGACCTGTCGCTCGTGGTGCCCCGAGGATCCTTCTTCGCCCTGCTCGGACCGTCCGGGTGCGGCAAGACGACGACCCTGCGCATGGTGGCCGGGCTCGAGCAGCCGACGCAGGGCCGGATCCTCATCGGGGACACCGACCTCACCGGGTCGCGCCCCTACGAGCGGCCGGTCAACACCGTCTTCCAGAGCTACGCCCTCTTCCCCCACCTGACCGTGCGGGACAACGTGGCCTTCGGGCCCAAGCGGCGTGGCCTGGCCGATGCCACGGCCCTCGCGGACGAGGCCCTCGAGCTGGTCCAGCTGCCCCATCTCGCCGGGCGCAAGCCGGCCCAGCTCTCCGGCGGCCAGCAGCAGCGCGTGGCGGTGGCGCGGGCCCTGGTCAACCGCCCCGAGGTGCTCCTCCTCGACGAGCCGCTGGGCGCGCTCGACCTGAAGCTGCGTCGCCAGATGCAGGTCGAGCTCAAGCGGATCCAGACCGAGGTGGGACTGACCTTCATCCACGTCACCCACGACCAGGAGGAGGCCATGACCATGGCCGACACGGTCGCGGTGATGAACCATGGCCGGATCGAGCAGATGGGCGCACCGGAGGCGATGTACGACCTCCCGAAGACGGCCTTCGTCGCCAACTTCGTCGGGCAGTCCAACCTCGGGGTGGGACGCATCGTCGACACCGACGGGGACCGGCTGGTCGCCGAGGTCCACGGCTCTCGCGTGAAGATCCCCAAGGCGCGGTCCGCGGTCCAGTCCGGCGAGGTCATGTTCGGCGTCCGGCCGGAGAAGGTGCGCGTGCGGCGTGAGCAGCCCGAGGGCATCGGCGACGACGTCAAGGGCATCGTCCGGGACGTCTCCTTCATCGGCGTGGCGACCCAGTACCTCGTCGAGGTGCCCAGCGGCGCCGTGTGGTCGGCCTACGAGCAGAACCTCGACGTCGAGCCGATCGACCTTCGCCCCGGTGACGAGGTGTGGCTGACCTGGCAGTCCGGCCACGCCTTCGGGGTGCCGGTCGACGCCGAGGCCTCGACGTCCTCGACGGTGCTCGACCCGGAAGCGGAGGAGTGAGGTGAGCGCCCTCGCGCACGTCGGCGCGGGAACCGCGCCCGGGGCGCCCGGCGCGGCGGCCCCACAGCCCACGCGCAAGAGCAAGCTGGCCTACCTCCTGCTCCTCCCCGGAGCGGTGTGGCTGCTCGTCTTCTTCGTCATTCCCCTGGTCCAGCTCTTCACGGTGAGCCTGCAGTCCCAGTTCCCGGGCTACCCCGGCTACTACTACCGCGATGTCAACGTCGGCAACTACTGGCGCGCCCTCACCGAGTTCGCGCCGCACTTCGGGCGCTCGTTGCTCTTCGCCGGACTGGCCACCTTCTTCGCCTTCTGCCTGGCCTATCCGCTCGCCTACGCCATGGCCTTCAAGGCGGGCCGGTGGCGCGGCGTGATGATGATCCTCGTCATCGCCCCGTTCTTCACCTCCTTCATCCTCCGGACGGTGGCCTGGCGCCAGATCCTCGCCGACGAGGGCCCGATCGCCTCGACCCTCAACGCGCTGCACCTGCTCCCCGGCGGCCGGATCACCGAGACCTGGATCGCCGTGGTCGCCGGCCTGACCTACAACTTCCTGCCCTTCATGGTGCTGCCGATCTACGCCTCCCTCGAGCGCGCCGACCACCGGGTCATCGAGGCCGGGGGGGATCTCTACGCCAACGGCTTCACCACGTTCCGCACGGTCACCCTTCCGATGAGCATGCCGGGCGTCCTCGCCGGCACCCTCCTCACCTTCATCCCGGCAGCCGGTGACTACGTCAACGCCGAGCTGCTCGGGTCCGACGGCACCAAGATGATCGGCAACGTCATCGAGAGCCAGTTCTTCAAGGTCCTCGGTGGCTTCCCGATCGCGGCCGCCCTGTCCTTCACCCTGATGGCCTTGATCCTCGCGCTCGTCTTCGTCTACGTGCGCAAGTTCGGGACGGAGGAGCTGCTGTGAGCACCGTGACCAATGACGCCCGGCGAGATGGCGCGGGAGCCGGCCCCACGGCATACCGGCCCTCGACCGGCAAGCGAGTCCTGGCCTGGCTGGGCAACCGATTCGCCCTCATCGCAGCCGTCCTCGTGCTCTTCTACCTCTTCCTGCCGGTCCTCTACGTCTTCATCTTCTCGTTCAACAACTACCGCAAGTCCAATATCGCCTGGAACCCGAACGGCAGCCCCACGCTCAAGCACTGGATGGACCCGTGCGGTGCCCCGGGGGTGTGCGAGTCGCTCGTGACCAGCCTGCAGATCGGGATCATCTCGACGCTGGCGGCGGTCGTGCTCGGCACCCTGCTCGCCTTCGCGCTGGTGCGGCACCAGTTCCGCGGCAGGACCGCTGGCAACGTCCTGGTCTTCGTCCCGATGGCCACGCCGGAGATCGTCCTCGGCGCGAGCCTGCTGACGATCTTCGTGCAGGGCTTCTCGAATGTCGGTCTGCGACTGGGCTTCTGGACGATCGTCATCGCGCACATCATGTTCTGCATCAGCTTCGTCGTCGTCACGGTCAAGGCCCGCCTGCAGAGCCTCGACCCGCGCCTCGACGAGGCGGCGATGGACCTCTACGCGACACCCGCCAACACGTTCTGGAAGGTCACCTTCCCGCTCGTGCTCCCCGGCATCATCGGTGCCGCGATGCTCTCCTTCTCGCTCTCCTTCGACGACTTCATCATCACCAGCTTCGTCAGCGGCAACGAGACGACCTTCCCCAAGTTCGTCTATGTCTCCTACCTGCGTGGGATCCCGGCCCAGGCGAACGTCATCGGCTTCTCGATGTTCGCCATCGCCCTGCTCCTCGTGATCGCCGGATCGATCATCTCCAACCGACGAAAGGCGTGATCCGCGTGCGGATCCTCATGATCGGCGCCGGTGGCGTCGGTGACGCGGCGGCCAAGATTGCCGTCGAGCGGGACTTCTTCGACGTCTTCGTCGTCGCCGACTACGACCTCGAGCGTGCCCGGCGCACGGTCGCGTGCGTGGTCGATCGACGCGAGGGGGAGCGGCGCTTCCACGCGCTGCAGGTCGATGCCAGCTCGTCGGCCGAGGTCGCTGCCCTGGTCCGGCTCACCGGCGCGACGCACGTGCTCAACGCGGTCGACCCCCGCTTCGTGATGCCGATCTTCGAGGGCTGCCTCGAGGCCGGGGCGAGCTACCTCGACATGGCGATGAGCCTGTCCACCCCGCACCCCGACCGTCCCTACGAGCAGCCCGGGCTCAAGCTGGGTGACCTGCAGTTCGCGCGCACGGCGGACTGGGAGGCCTCGGGCAAGCTCGCCCTCCTCGGCATCGGGGTCGAGCCCGGCCTCTCCGACGTCTTTGCCCGGTATGCCGTGGACCACCTCTTCTCGTCGGTCGAGGAGCTCGGCACCCGCGATGGGGCCAACCTCGCCTACTACCGTCCCGACGGCTCCGAGGGGTTCGCACCTGGCTTCTCGATGTGGACGATCATCGAGGAGTGCCTCAACCCGCCGGTCGTGTGGGAGAAGGCCCGCGCGGAGTCCTCCGGCCGCGGTGTCGAGGGGGGCTTCTTCACCCTCCCGCCATTCAGCGAGCCCGAGGTCTTCGACTTCCCCGAGGGCATCGGGCCGGTGGAGTGCGTCCACGTCGAGCACGAGGAGGTCCTGCTCATGCCGCGTTGGCTCGAGGCCGAGCGGGTGACCTTCAAGTACGGCCTGGGCGAGCAGATGATCTCGATCCTCAAGGCGCTCAACACCCTGGGCCTGGACAGCACCGACCCGATCCGCATCAAGGGCGTCGACATCGCCCCGCGCGACCTGGTCGCGGCCACGCTCCCGGACCCGGCGAGCATCGGCCCGCAGCTGCAGGGCAAGACCTGCGCCGGTGTCTGGGTGACCGGCACCGGCAAGGACGGCGAGCCCCGCCGCACCTACCTCTACCACGTCGCCGACAACGAGGTGACGATGCGTGACTACGACGCCCAGTGCGTCGTCTGGCAGACGGCGATCAACCCGATCGTCGCACTCGAACTCCTCGCGAACGGTGCCTGGTCGGGCTCCGGCGTCAAGGGCCCCGAGGCCTTCGACGCGGTGCCCTTCCTCGAGCTGCTCGCGGCGGACAAGCCCGAGGGATACGGATCCCCTTGGGGGATGGAGGACCGATGACCATCGAGCAAGCCCGCCGCCTCGTCACCGAGATCCCCGGGCCGAGGTCGAAGGAGCTCCAGGAGCGCAAGCTGAACGCCGTCTCGGCGGGGGTCTCCACGGGCCTGCCGGCCTACATCGTGGCCGGGCAGGACGGCATACTCCTCGACGCCGACGGCAACCAGCTCATCGACTTCGGGTCCGGCATCGCCGTCACCAGCGTGGGCAATGGCAACGGCCGGGTCATCGCGGCCGTCCAGGAGCAGATCGAGAAGCTGACCCACACCTGCTTCATGGTCAACCCGTACGAGCCCTATGTCGCGGTCTGCGAGAAGCTCAACGAGCTGACTCCCGGGGACCACCCCAAGCGCAGCGCGCTCTTCAACTCCGGCGCCGAGGCAGTCGAGAACGCCGTCAAGATCGCCCGCCACTACACCGGGCGCGACGCCATCGTCGCCTTCGACCACGCCTACCACGGGCGCACCAACCTCACGCTGGCCATGACGGCCAAGAACATGCCGTACAAGAACAAGTTCGGTCCGTTCGCCAGCGAGCTCTACCGCGTGCCGATGGCCTACCCCTATCGCTGGCCGGGTGGCGAGAAGGCCTGTGAGAGTGACGCCTTCGACTACATCACCGACCAGATCCACGCCCAGATCGGCGAGGACAACACGGCCGCCGTCATCATCGAGCCGATCCAGGGCGAGGGCGGTTTCATCGTGCCGCCGCCGGGTTTCCTCAAGGAGCTCGCCGCGTGGTGCAAGGAGCACGACATCCTCTTCATCGCCGACGAGGTCCAGTCCGGCTTCTGCCGCACCGGGTCGTGGTTCGCCTGTGACGACGAGGGCGTGGTGCCGGACCTGATCACCACCGCCAAGGGCATCGCCGGAGGTATGCCGCTCGCGGCCGTGACGGGACGCGCGGACATCATGGACTCGATCCACCCCGGTGGGCTCGGCGGGACCTATGGCGGCAACCCGGTCGCCTGCGCCGCCGCGCTCGCGTCGATCGAGACGATGGAGGCCGAGGGCCTCGCGGCTCGTGCGACCGCGATCTGTGAGCGCCTGACGGCGCGGCTCAACGCGCTGGCCGAGATCCACCCCGAGGTGGGTGAGATCCGCGGGCGCGGGGCGATGATCGCCATGGAGCTCGTCGAGGACCGCGAGACCAAGAAGCCCGCGGCCGCCCTCACCGCCGCGATCAACAAGGCCTGCCACGCCCGAGGCCTGGTCACGCTCACCTGCGGCACGCTCGGCAACGTCTTCCGCTTCCTCCCGCCCCTGACGATCAGCGACGAGCTGCTCGAGGAGGGGCTCGACATCCTGGCCGATGCCTTCGCCGAGGCCACCGGCACGAAGGGCTGATCGACCGTGACCTCCCAGAAGGACCTGCTGGCCTCCGTCCCCACCCATCTGCTCATCGGGGGTGAGTGGCGCCCCTCCTCCTCGGGCGAGCGCTTGCCCGTGCACGACCCGGCGACCGGCGGCACCCTGGCCGAGGTCGCCGACGGCACCGTCGAGGACGGCGCCGCCGCGCTCGACGCGGCCGTGGCCGCCCAGGCCGCCTGGGCGGCGACCCCGCCGCGGGACCGTGGGGAGATCCTGCGCCGCGCCTACGAGCTGCTCATCGAGCGCGCCGACGACTTCGCCCTCCTCATGACCCTGGAGATGGGGAAGACCCTGGCCGAGGCCAAGGGCGAGGTCGTCTACGGCGCGGAGTTCTTCCGGTGGTTCTCCGAGGAGGCGGTCCGCATCAGCGGCCGCTGGTCGGTGGCCCCGAACGGCGCCACCCGCCTGCTCACCATGAAGCAGCCGGTCGGGCCGGTCCTGATGATCACGCCGTGGAACTTCCCCCTGGCCATGGGCACCCGCAAGATCGGGCCGGCCATTGCGGCCGGCTGCACCATGGTGGTCAAGCCGGCCCACGAGACGCCACTGTCGATGCTGGCGCTCGCGGCCCTCATGGAGGAGGCCGGGCTGCCCAAGGGTGTGCTCAACGTGATCACCACCTCGCACAGCGGGGCGGTCTGCGAGCCGCTCATCCGCGACCCGCGACTGCGCAAGCTCACCTTCACCGGCTCCACCGGGGTCGGACGCCGGCTCGCCGAGCAGTCGGCCCAGGGCTTGCTGCGCCTGTCGATGGAGCTCGGGGGCAATGCTCCCTTCATCGTCTTCGAGGACGCGGACGTCGATGCCGCCGTCAACGGCGCGATGCTGGCCAAGATGCGCAACATCGGCGAGGCGTGCACCGCCGCGAACCGGTTCTACGTCCACGAGGCCGTGGCCGCGGAGTTCTCCGAGAAGTTCGCCGCCCGGATGGCGGGGCTCTCCGTCGGCAAGGGCACCAAGAAGGGGGTCGACGTCGGCCCGCTCATCACGGCCAAGGCGCGCGATGGCGTCCACGAGCTCGTCAGCGACGCCGTGGACAAGGGTGCCCAGGCGCTCACCGGCGGGGCGGCCCTGCCGGGGCGCGGCTTCTTCTACGCCCCCACCGTGTTGGCCAATGTCCCCAAGGACGCGCGCCTGCTCAAGGAGGAGATCTTCGGTCCGGTGGCCCCGGTCGTGACCTTCCGTGACGAGGACGAGGTCGTGGGGCTGGCCAATGACACCGAGTTCGGGCTCGCGGCCTACCTCTTCACCAAGGACCTGACCCGGGCGATCCGCGTGGGGGAGGCCCTGGAGTACGGCATGGTCGGCCTCAACACCGGCATCGTGTCCAACCCGGCCGCACCGTTCGGTGGCATCAAGGCCTCCGGCTACGGCCGTGAGGGCGGGCCCGAGGGCATCGAGGAGTACCTCGAGACCAAGTACCTCGGCATCCAGATGTAGCCCCGGCTTCCCAGCTCCGCAGCTACCCGAGAACCCGGCCCCTCGGCATACGACCCAAGGACCTGACATGACGATCGACCGCACCCGACTGTCCGAGCTCACCGCCCGTGAGCAGGAGCGCTTCGTCGCCGAGCACCCGAAGTCGCAGGCGGCCCACGAGGCCTCGACGCACCTGTTCGGCAAGGTGCCGATGACCTGGATGATGAAGCACGCGATGAGCTTCCCGATCTATCTCGAGGGAGCGCGCGGAGCGACGATCACCGACATCGACGGCATCACCTACGCGGACTTCGCCCTGGGCGACACCGCGGCGATGGCCGGGCACTCGCCGGCCGCGACGGTGCGCGCCGTGCAGGAGCGCTTCGGGGAGCTCGGGGGGGCCACTGCCATGCTGCCGACCGAGGATGCGGAATGGGTGGGTGCCGAGCTGACCCGGCGCTTCCGGGCGAGTCGCTGGAGCTTCGCACTGACGGCCACCGACGCCAACCGCTGGGCGATCCGCCTGGCCCGCGCGGTCACGGGCCGCTCGAAGATCCTCTTCAACTCCTACTGCTACCACGGCACGGTCGATGAGTCGCTCATCGTCGCTACCCCCGACGGGCCGGCCAGCCGCCCGGGCAATGTCGGTGCGCCCTGCGACGTCACCGAGACCAGCCGGGTCGCCGAGTTCAACGACCTCGAGGCGCTGGAGAAGGAGCTCGCCCAGGGCGACGTCGCGATGGTCGTCATGGAGCCGGCCCTGACCAACATCGGCATCGTCCTGCCCGACGAGGGCTACCTCGAGGGCGTGCGCGAGCTGACCCGTCGTCACGACGTCCTGCTCCTCATCGACGAGACCCACACGATCTCGGCCGGGCCGTGCGGAGCGATCGGCTACTACGACCTCCACCCGGACATCGTCGTCATCGGCAAGTCGATCGGTGGTGGGATTCCGGCAGCGGCCTATGGCGTCAGCGCTGAGTTCTCCGAATCCGTCCTCGGCAGAACCGATCTCGACATCATCGACATGGGTGGCGTCGGCGGCACCATGGCCGGCAACGCGCTGTCCATGGCAGCGGCGCGGGCCACGCTCGAGGAGGTCCTCACCGATGAGGCCTTCGCGCACATGATCGGGCTCGCGGACCGCTTCGCGGCCGGCGTGCGTGAGATCTTCGCCCGGCACGACCTGCCCTGGTCGGTGAGCCAGCTCGGGGCGCGGACGGAGTACCGCTTCAGCGAGGTTCCCCCGAGCAATGGCACCGAGGCGGCCGCCTGGCACGACCAGGAGCTCGACGACTACTTCCACCTCTACCTCGCCAACCGCGGCATCCTCCTCACGCCCTTCCACAACATGGCACTCATGTGCCCGGACACCACGGCCGAGCAGGTCGAGGCGCACCTCCAGCACTTCGCGGCGGCGGTCGCCGAGCTCGTCGCGGGCTGACTAGGGTGGGCCCCATGGCCGTGAACACCGATTTCGTGGGGCGCACCTATCCGCCCTCGGGTCCGTATGCCGTGAGCGCCGCCGACATTGCCGCCTTCGCTGCGGCCGTGGGCGCGACCGACCCGGTGCACACCGACGCCGAGGCAGCCAGGGCGGCGGGCTATGCCGATGTCGTCGCCCCTCCGACGATGGCGGTGGTCTACGAGCAGCAGTCCTCGCGGGCCTATGTCGCCGATCCCGAGGCGGGCATCGACTACTCCCGGGTCGTCCACGGTGAGGAGTCCTTCGTGCACCACCGCCCGATCGTGGCCGGGGATGCCCTGACCGCGACGACGACGGTCGCGAGCATCCGCCAGGCCGGTGGTCACTCGATGATCACCGTGGTGACCGAGCTGACCGACGAGGCGGGGGCCGCCGTGACGACCGCCAGCTCCACGATCGTCGTGCGGGGAGGTGAGTGAGATGAGCGTGCGCTCCTTCGAGGACGTCAGCATCGGCGAGACCTTCGGACCCGAGGTCGTCGCGGTCGGTCGCGACACGCTCGTGGCCTATGCCAATGCCTCCGGCGACCAGAACCCGATCCACCAGGACGAGGCCTTCGCCAAGGGCGTCGGGCTGCCGGACGTGATCGCGCACGGGATGTGGACGATGGGTGCCTCGTCGTCGGTCGTCGCGCGCTGGGTCGGCGACGCCGGCCGCGTGCTCGAGTTCGGCACGCGCTTCACCAAGCCGGTCGTCGTCCCGACGCAGGGCAACGAGATCTCCGTGACCGGGGTGGTCAAGTCCGTGGACGCCGAGCGGCGGCGGGCCACGGTCGACGTGACGACGACGTGCGGGGACGACAAGGTCCTCGGACGGTGCATCGCCGTCGTCCAGCTCGCCTGATGGAGGTGCGCGAGGGCGTCGCGCTCGCGGACCTGACGACCATGCGGGTCGGCGGCCCGGCCGCGCGACTGGTCACGGTGAGCACGACCGACGAGTTGGTCGATGCCGTCCGTGAGGTCGACGATGCGGACGAGCCCCTGCTCGTCGTCTCGGGTGGATCGAACCTCGTCGTCGCCGACCACGGCTTCCCCGGGACCGTCGTGCGGGTGGCGACGCACGGCATACGGGTGGAGTCGGCCGACGCCTGTGGTGGGGCCACGGTGCGGGTCGCCGCGGGAGAGTCCTGGGACGAGTTCGTGGCGCGGGCGGTGGCCGAGGGCTGGGCCGGGGTCGAGGCGCTCTCCGGGATCCCCGGGCTGGCTGGAGCGACACCGATCCAGAACGTCGGCGCCTATGGCCAGGAGGTGGCCCAGACGATCGCGCAGGTGCGCGTCTGGGACCGGGGTGACCAGGCCGTGCGGACGTTCGCCAATGCCGACTGCGCCTTCACCTACCGGCACTCGCTCTTCAAGGGCACTGATCGGTACGTGGTGCTCGAGGTCGTCTTCCAGCTTGAGCTCTCGGACACCTCACGGCCGGTGTCGTATGCCGCCCTGGCCAACGGGTTGGGCGTCGACCTGGGGACGCGTGTCCCGCTCGCTGATGCCAGGGAGGCCGTGCTGGCCCAGCGGCGTCAGCGGGGGATGGTGCTGGACCCGGAGGATCACGACACGTGGAGCTGCGGCTCGTTCTTCACCAACCCGATCGTGTCCGGGGAACAGTTCGAGGCCTTCGCCGCCAAGGTGCGGGACCGGCTGGGGACGGATGTGTCCATCGCGCAGTGGCCGGACGGCGCGGGGCAGGTGAAGCTGTCGGCCGCGTGGCTGATCGAGCGAGCCGGCTTCGGCAAGGGATTCGGCCTGCCCGGGCCGGCGGCGCTGTCGACCAAGCACACGCTGGCCCTGACCAATCGCGGGGGTGCGACGGCGGCGGACGTGGTGGTACTGGCCCGGACGATTCGCGACGGCGTCCACGACGCCTTTGGCGTCACTCTGGTCAACGAGCCGGTCTTCGTCGGTCACCAGTTGTGAGTTCTGGGCCCGACACCGTGCCGACCCACCGGCGTTCTTGGTGCCCACCGGCGTTATTGGTGCCCACCGGCGTTATTGGTGCCCACCGGTTCTGCGCAGGGCCACATGCGTCGGCGCGACCACCGATTCACGTGTGTCGGTTGAGCCCGCGTACAGATGCTCCAGCCGGCGGGTCAGGACCGCGGTTTGAGCGACCTGGGAAGCACCCCCGCTTGGGTAACCGTCGGTGGCGACGACATCGTCTCGTGTGGGGGTTCACCTCGCGTACACATGTTCCAGCCGGCGGGTCAGGCTCGCTGCACAGTTGATTTGGCGCACGCCTCTCGGGTGACTTCGTCGACGCGGCGGCCCCGTCTCGAGTGTGGTTGACCTCGCGTACACATGCTCCAGCCGGCGGGTCAGACCCGCGGGTTGAGCGACCTCGGACGCGATGCCTCCTGGGTGGCCGCCGCCGGACTACTGCCACATGGGCGAGTACCACTGGGGCTCCGCGGTCCCTCCGCGGAAGTACTCCTGCACCCACCACCAGACCGGTGGGGACGTGATCTGGTGAGTCCGCCGGTGCCCGGGGAAGCGCCGAGAGCCTCCGCGGACGCGCGCAATGAGCTCCGGCCGGGGCCAGGTCTCGACGGGTACGGGGCTCGGACGCCCGGCCAACGGCTGCACCACCTCATGGACCGATGCGGGCAACGGCAGGGCCGAGGTTCCGTCCGCGTCGTGGTCGGGGGATGGGGGAGTGCCGACCACGCCGATGTAGAGGCCGAACCCGGTCCCCTCGAGGGCGTTGAGCACTTCGTCGAGGCGGGCAGCACCGGCATCGGCCTCCAAGCGGGCGAAGGTCGAGCGTGCATAGCCGCGCTTGAGGGCATAGGCCCGTTGGCTCAGCCCCATGGCGCGGCGATGGGCGCGCAGCGCCAACCCGATCTCGTCGATCAGGGTCAGTGTCAAGGGCCAGTAGGAACTGCCCAGAGCCGGACATGAAACCTGCCCGTTGACGGTCACGAGATCTGCCCGGTGGTGGCCATGGGATCTGCCCAAGGGGGCTGTGGGCCACCACCGACCGGTGTGG
>JAIUOP010000029.1 GCA_020161815.1 Actinomycetota bacterium
TCTATCGTGGCCATCGAGACTCCTGGAGTCGTGGGATGCGTTGACACCACCTGCGTTACTCCAGGGGTCTCACCTCATTCCAGCGACACGCTCAAACCACACCAGTCACTTTCGTAACAGCCCCTAGACCCCGGCATATACGGCTGACACCTCGCACCGCTCTTCGTGGCTCCGAGCTTGCGTAAGGGTGCCCAGATCAAGTGGTCGTGCAGGTCAAGCCAGTGCGGTTGAAGCCATCGCGACAAGGGCCAGGATGAGATAGGCCCCAGCTTGAAGGCGCCCGACGACCGTCCGGCTGCTGACGGCGCAGGTCGTCAGCGCCGACAATGTTGAGGCAGCCAGTGCGTAGGTCAGATTTGAGATGAGCCCGAGCGCGAGGACGATGACTCCGTAGCTGAGGACTTGACTCGGGATATCTCCCCCAGCCTGATCGAGGAATGGGGTGAGAAACGCGACGAAGAACAAGATGACTTTGGGGTTGAGGACATTGACCGCAGCTGCCTTGAGCAGCTCGTGAAACCAACTGCTGGGTGCGGCTGCGCTTCTGGGTTGTTGCGCCATTGACGAATGGCGGAGCGCCCGGAAGGCCAGGTACAGAAGGTAACCGGCTCCGGTGATGGTGACTGCTTGCATGGCGCCGGGAGAAGCGGCGAGGAGCTGCGACAGTCCGACCGCAGCCAGCCCGATGTGGAGTCCTGTTCCAACCTCAATGCCAACGGCGGCAGTCAAGCCGGAACGTCGTCCGGCAAGCACGGTCCGCGACACAACATAGAAGTGATTTGGCCCAGGAACTGCGACCAGCGCTGTCGCGGCCAGTGAAAAGGCGATGAGATTCTCTGCCGGAGGAATCCTCACGCGCCGCGCTCTCCTTCACTCCGGTATCCCCCCAGGCGGAGCATCGCCAACAATGCCAAGGTCAAGCTGAGCCCGCTTGCGAAGGTTCGGGCCAGATTCCACCGCTGCCACGGCGTCGAATAGGCGCTCCACACGCTGGCAGCCTCGGGGACAGACTCGGGGACGACGACCTGACCGAGAGCCTCATTCATCGGCACGTTGACCAACATCGTCAGGAGCAGACCTCCGACGAGGTACAACACAGCGCTCGCGCCGAAGTAGCTGGCTGAGACGTTGCGGCCACTGTGTCGTGCGAGGGCCCCAGCCAGTGCAAGCACCGCCGGAGTGAGGAAGAACGCGGGGAAGAAGACGGCGTTGCGCACCGAGCCGTTCATTGCCTGCATCGCGGCGATCGCTACGCGAGGGTCTGCGGCATCAAGCCCCCACATCGTGGAGCACACCCAGGCGTAGAAGAATCCGAAGATGGCGGCGATCAGGAGAGTTGCGACGAAACCGACAGCGCGAGCCAAGAGCAGGGGGGAACCATCCCGAGGTGTGTGCGCGGACAGAAGCGTACGAAGTCGTTCGGATATCATGGCAAAGTATTAGTACGTTCTGGTACGGTTTGTCAATGCCATCTGCTGTGCCTCAGCCCGCCAACCCGCCTCGGCGTGGTCGACTGGCATCAGCCAGGCGAGAGGCGCGCGAGTCGGAGATTCTTGATGCTGCCTTCCTCACCCTCCAACGCCATGGCATCGGAGGGCTCACGATGGACACGATCGCCGTCCAGGCCAGAGCGAGCAAGGAAACGCTCTACAAGTGGTTCGGTGACCTGGAGGGGTTGCTCAAGAGGCTCATTGAGCGCAATGCCGACAGCGCGGCCACCCCGCTTCTGAGGGCTCTGGAGGAGGTCCCCCCGAACCTGTCGACTGCCCGATCGGTGCTTGAGGACTTCGCGGCGTCACTCCTGACGTTCTTGACTAGCGAGGTGTCCGTCGTCATCAATCGCGCGGCCTTGTCTTCGCCTGCGCTGGCCAACGAGCTCACGGTGTCTGGGCCGAGACGGGTGCGCGCGGCGGCAGCTGCCTACTTCGAGAAGCTGTCACACCGCGGTGTCATCTCCGCCGGCGACGGCGAACACCTGTTTTCACTCTTCTTCGGACTCGTGATCCAAGACGCGCAGATCAATGTGCTTCTCGGCGAACCCCAGCCCGAGCTGCCAGAGCTGGGGGCCCAAGCAAAGGCGGGAGTCCACGCCTTCCTCACCCTGACTCGCCCAGAGCCCCCCAAGGACGAGGAAATGCCCGAAACCCTCGTAGGAGTCCGGTCCTCCATCGACGGCATCGACCGCGCAATCATCGCGTTGCTGGCCCAGCGACACATGTGGGTCAAGCGAGCTGCAGAGATCAAGAAGGAAGCTTCGCCAGAAGAAGTGGAATCCTCCGTGCGGGATCCGGATCGGGTGAAACAGGTTCTGCAGGCCAGGACCTCAGAGGCGCGAAGGATGGGTGTGGACCCGCGGCTGATCAGCGCGATCTGGCCACCGATGATCGACACCTTCATCGAACTCGAACTTCAACACGCCAAGCACGCCCCTGAGAGCTAGTCCGAGGTGCGGCTCTTCACGACTCTTCCGAGGCAGGGGTCGTCGAGGTCGGCGCGGGTGACGGGCGCTGGGAGGTGAGCGGACGGCATACCGATCAGTGTGCCTGCCGTCCTCAGTCCAGGTGGTCCACCAGCGAAGGCGCCAGGCCCACATAGGTCGCCGGCGTCATCGCGGCCAGGCGCTCCTCGACCTCGCTCGGCAGCCCCAGCCCGCGGACGAACTCGACCAGCTCGGCCTGCCCGATGCGCCGACCTCGAGTGAGCTCCTTGAGTCGCTCGTAGGGCTCCTCCATGCCCGGAACCCCCTGTGCCCCAAGGGCTCTCATCGCCGACTGGATCGGCTCGCCGAGCACCTCCCAGTTGGCGTCGAGGTCGCGGGCCATGGCCTCGGGCACGGCGTCGAGGCCGTCGAGGCCTCGCGTCACGTTGTCGATCGCGAGCAGGCTGTGGCCGAAGGCGACACCGATGTTGCGCTGCATGGAGCTGTCGGTGAGGTCGCGCTGGAGCCGGCTCTGGACGAGGGTGGCGGCGAGGACGTCGAAGAGGGCGTTGCTCACCTCGAGGTTGGCCTCGGCGTTCTCGAAACGGATCGGGTTGACCTTGTGCGGCATCGTGCTGCTGCCGACGGTGCCCTGGCCGCGCACCTGCGCGAAGTAGCCCATCGAGATGTAGGCCCAGACGTCGGTGCACATGTTGTGCAGCACCCGGTTGAACCGCGCGATGTCGGCATAGAGCTCGGCCTGCCAGTCGTGGCTCTCGATCTGGGTGGTGAGCGGGTTCCACGTCAGGCCCAGGCCCTCGACGAAGGACTCGGAGATGGCCTGCCAGTCGGCGCCCGGGACGGCCGCGAGGTGCGCGCCATAGGTGCCGGTGGCGCCGTTGAGCTTGCCGAGGAAATCGGCCTCCTCGATCCTTCGCAGCTGGCGCTGGAGGCGGAACGCGAGGACGGCCAATTCTTTGCCCATCGTCGTCGGCGTCGCCGGCTGGCCGTGGGTGTGGGCGAGCAGGGGCACCTCGCGCAGGTCGCTGGCCATCGTGGCGAGCTTTTCGACGAGCGCGCTGGCGCGGGGCAGCCAGACCTCCTGCACCGCGCCCTTGACCATGAGCGCGTAGGAGAGGTTGTTGATGTCCTCGCTCGTGCAGCAGAAGTGGATGAGCTCGGCCAGGCCGCGGTCGGCCTCGGCGGGCGCAATGTGGGTCAGGCGCTCCTTGAGGAAGTACTCCACCGCCTTGACGTCGTGCTGGGTGACCCGCTCGGTCGCGGCCATCTCGGCGATCTCGTCGGCACCGAAGCCTGTGACCACGGCACGAAGTGCGGCCTTCTCGTCGCCGGTGAGGCGCCGCACGCCCGGCACGGCCTGCTCGTCGGTGAGGTGGATGAGCCACTCGACCTCGACGTGGGTCCGGGCCCGGTTGAGCGCGGGCTCGGAGAGGTGGTCGACCAGGTCGGCCACGGCGCCGCGGTAGCGGCCGTCGAGCGCCCCGAGCGCGATCGGTGGGGTCAGGTCAGCCAGGGATCCCATGGACCCCATCCTCCCATCGTGCGTGGACGTGGTCGCTGGCGGTTCCGTATGCCGTGTGCTCGCCTCAGGTGAGTTGGCCACGGACGAAGTCGACGATGCCGGGGGTTGCCGCCACGATCTCGGCATAGGTGGTGTCGAAGTCCTCGTCGTCGCCGTACCACGGGTCCTCCATGCCGAGGGTGCCCGCAGCCACCGCATCGGGGTCGAAGGACCGCAGCAGTCGGATCTTGGCGCTGTCCTCGGGGCCACGGGCGCGACGGCGCAGGATCTCGTCGTGGACATGGTCGGCGGCGAGCACCAGGTCGCTGTCGTCGTAGGAGTCGTGGCGGAACTGGCGCGCCCGCTTGTCCCCGAACCCGGTGTCGCGCACCCCGTGCAGCACCATCGTCGCGATCGTCCGCCGATCCATCCGGCGGCCGAGCTCCTCGGTGGAGGTGCCCGCTGAGTCGACCACGACCCGGTCGCCGAGCCCGGCGTCCTCGAAGGCCTGCCGGAGGATGAACTCCGCCATCGGCGAGCGACAGATGTTGCCCCAGCAGACGACGGTCACGCGATAGGGGGAGTGGTCGGTCGAACTCATGCCCCGATCCTCGCAAATGCGCTCGCGCCTCGCGGCGTCACCCGGCGATCGTCGGCAGCCACGTCGGTGCGGCCACGGCGAACTCGGCCGGCGTCAGCGTGCCCGCGCCCTCGGGCAGGTATCCCAGCAGCGGCGCGCCGGTGACCGTCGGCAGGTCGACGAGGTTGCTCTCCTCGGCCAGCCCCGGGTGCGCGGGCCAGGAGCCCACGATGGTGCCGATGAGGGGCACTCCCCGCGCGGCGAGCGCCTCCGCCGTGAGCGCCGAGTGGTTGAGGGTGCCAAGTCCTGCGGCCGCCACGAGCACGACGCCGCAGCTGGATCCCTTGTAGCGCAAGGCCTTGCCGAGGTCGGCGAGCGTGCCGCCGCGCGAGTCCATGCGGACCAGCAGGCCGCCGGACCCTTCGACCAGCACCACGCCGTGGGTCGCGGCCAGCTCGGTGATCCGCCGCAGGTGGGTCGCCACCGGCGGGAGGGCGACCCCCTCACGTCGAGCCGCCGCGTCGGGAGCGAGCGGGTCCCGCAGCCGGAAGAACTCCTCGGTGGGGACGGGTGCGCCGTCGACGCCGGCGGTCAGTCGCGCCACGGTCGCGGCGTCGCCCTCCTCGTCGGGCCCGACACCGGTCTGCCCGACCTTCACGACGGCGACATCGGTGCCGCGGGCGCGCAGGGCGCAGGCGAGGGCGGCGGTCGCGATCGTCTTGCCGACCTCGGTGCCGGTGCCGGTGACGAGGACGACGCTGGGCAGGGACAGGCTCATGCGGGGAACACCTCGGCGAGAACGGCTGCGGCAGAGGCGAGTTGCTCCTCCGTGTGGTGGGCATGGGCGGTCAGGCGCAGGCGTGAGCTCCCGTCCGGGGTCGAGGGCGGCCGGAAGCAACCGATCCGTATGCCGTGCCGCTGAGCTGCGTCGACCGCCGCCAGCGCCGCTTCGGGGCCGGCCATCGGCACCGACATGACGGCGCCAGGCGGGGCCGCGACCTGGCAGGCGCCGGCCAGGGTCTCGGCGTTGTCACGCAGGCGATCGATGAGACCGGGGTCCTCGGCGATGACGTCGAGCGCGCCCAGCGCGGCCCCGGCAGCCGCGGGGGCGAGCCCGGTGTCGTAGATGAAGGGTCGCGCCGTGTTGACCAGGTGCTCGCGCACGAGGGGGTGACCGAGCACGACGCCGCCCTGGCTGCCGAGCGCCTTGGAGAGGGTGCCGGTGATCACGACCTGCTCCGGGAACGGCTCTCCGCCGAGGGCTTCGGCGGCACGAGTGTCGGCGACGAGGCCACGGCCGCCGCGTCCGGAGGCGCCCAGGGCGTGGGCCTCGTCGACCACGAGGACGCTGCCGGTGTCGGCGGCCAGGGTCATGAGGTCCGCGAGTGGCGCGACGTCCCCGAAGACGGAGTAGATCGACTCCACGACGATGAGCGCCCGCGCCTGCGAGCGTGCGGTCACCAGCTCCCGGACGTGCTCGACGTCGTTGTGCCGGGCGACGGCGACCGTCCCGCGCGAGAGACGGGCGCCGTCGATGAGTGAGGCATGGGCGTGGGCGTCGCTGACGATGAGGGTGTCGGCGTCGGCGAGGGACGTGAGGACGGCGAGGTTCGCGGCATACCCGCTGGAGAGGACCAGGGCGGACGGGGCGCCGACGAGCCCGGCCAGCCTCGACTCGAGCTCCTCGTGGATCGCCAACGTGCCGGTGACGAGCCGGGACGCGCCGGCCCCGCCCCCGTGAGCCCGCAGCGCCGCGATGCCGGCGTCGATGACCCGCGGGTGGTTCCGCAGGCCGAGGTAGTCGTTGCCGGCGAGGTCGAGGACCGTGCTCGGGTCGAAGGTGGTGAGCGAGCGGGTGAGCCCGCGCGCGGCTCGGTCGTCCGCACCGGCCCGGAGGCGCTCGAGGAAGTCACTCACCCCGGAATCCTCGCAAATGGGGAGAGATGTTCCGCACAGCGGTCCGGTTGGTTAGGTGACCCTAACCGGGCGTATCTTGGTCCTCGTGTCGACGAGAAGCCTCGATCAGGTGCCCGCCGGTGCCGCGCTCGTCGTGCACGCCGTCGACGGCCCGCCGGCCCTCGTGCGGCGCCTCGCCGAGCTCGGCATCCGCCGGTCCGCGGTCGTCACTCCGATGCACCGCACCGCCGGGGGTGGTCGCGTCATCGACGTCGCGGGCAGCCGGATCGCCCTCGCGGTGAGCGTGCTGCGCTCGATCCACACCGAGCCGCAGGGCTGATCGCCGTGACCCCCGAGACCGCGACCTCGACCCTGCCCGCCGACACCACGCGCGGGCTGGCCGCCGCCAACTGCCACGAGGACGGCTCCGCGCCCCAGGCCCCGGCCGGGGCCCGCGTCGTCGCCCTCGCCGGAGCCCCCAATGTCGGCAAGTCGACCCTCTTCAACGCCCTCACCGGTGCCCGTCGCACCGTGGGCAACTGGCCGGGCACGACCGTCGAGGTCGGCCGTGGCGCCTGGGCCCTGCCGGGCGAGCAGGTCTCGCTCGTCGACCTGCCCGGGGCCTACAGCCTCGACCCGATGAGCCCGGACGAGGAGCTCACCCGAGACCTGCTGCTCGCCGCCGATCCCGCGGCACGTCCCGGCGCCGTCGTCGTCATCGCCAGCGCGGCCCACCTGGCGCGCTCGCTCTACCTCGTGGCCCAGGTCCGCGAGACCACCCTGCCCGTGGTCGTCGTGCTCACCATGATCGACGTCGCTGCCCGTCGCGGCATCGAGATCGACACCGCCGCCCTCGAGCGGGCCCTCGGCTGCCCGGTCGTCAGCGTGGACCCGCGGCGACGCCGTGGCCACGAAGACCTCGACCGCGTCGTCCTGGCCGCCCTCGACGCGGGGCCGGCCACCCCGCGCGTCGACCCTGCGCGCGTGAGGGTCCAGCCCTGTGGCTGCCGAGGCTGCACCGCGGACGCGCCCTGCTCCTGCTGCCCCCACGATTTGGTGGAGCCGGCGCTCGACGGCGAGCACACGGCATACGAGCTGGAGCGGGCCGACGAACGCTTCGCCTGGATCGAGCGCGCGGTGACCGCCGGGGTGACCGCGCGGGCCGACGTCCGCCAGACGTGGACCGACCGGATCGACCGGTGGGTCACGGCTCCGGTGATCGGGCCGCTGATCTTCCTGGCCGTGATGTGGGCCGTCTTCCAGGTCACGACCGTCGTCGCCGCACCGTTGCAGGACGGGCTCGACCAGCTCGTCTCGGGACCGGTGAGTGCGGCCGTGTCGGCGGGGCTCGGGGCGATCGGGCTCGGCGGCGGCCTCATCGAGGGCTTCCTCGTCAACGGCCTCATCGCCGGCGTCGGCATGGTGCTGACCTTCGTGCCGCTCATGGGGCTGATGTTCCTGCTGATCGCCGTCCTCGAGGACTCGGGCTACATGGCGCGCGCGGCCGTGGTGACGGATCGGCTCATGGGGCGGCTCGGGCTGCCGGGGCGGGCGTTCCTGCCGCTCGTCGTCGGCTTCGGCTGCAATGTGCCGGCGATCTCGGCGACCCGGATCCTGCCCAATGCGCGCCACCGCATCCTGACCTCGCTGCTCGTGCCGTTCACGTCGTGCTCGGCGCGGCTGACGGTGTTCGTGCTGCTCGCGACGACCTTCTTCCCGGAGCGTGCGGGCACGGTCGTCTTCGCGATGTACCTCACCTCCATCCTCCTCGTCGTCCTCATCGGCCTGCTGCTGCGCTCGACGCTGTGGCGGGCGGTCGGCGCGGACCCGCTCGTCATCGACCTGCCGCCCTACCAACGACCGACGGCGCGGCTGTCGCTGTCGGTGATGTGGTTGCGGCTCAAGGGGTTCCTGCGGACCGCTGGCGGGATCATCGTGGCGACCGTCTGCGTCGTCTGGCTGCTGCAGATGATCCCCGGCGGGGGTGGAGGCACCTTCGGCGCGGTGCCGGTGGAGGACAGCCTGTATGCCGCGGTGTCCCGTTTCGTGGCGCCCGTCCTGGCCCCGGCGGGCTTCGGTGACTGGCAGGCGGTGTCGGCGCTCGTCGTCGGGTTCATCGCCAAGGAAGCGGTCATCTCCTCCTGGGCGCAGACCTATGCGCTCGCCGAGCCCGCGTCCGAGCGGCAGCCCGGAGCGCTGGGGCAGCACCTGCTGGCGACCTTCGAGTCCTCCTCGGGTGGGCATGCCGGGGTGGCGGTCGTCGCGTTCATGGTCTTTCTCTTGGCATACACGCCCTGCGTGGCGACCATCTCGGCGCAGAAGCGTGAGATCGGCGTGCGCTGGACGGCCCTGGGTCTGGTGCTGGGTCTTGTGGTGGCGTGGGTGCTGGCCGTTCTGGTCTTCCAGGTCGGACGGTTGATCTGGTGAGCGGTCCGCTGACGGCGGTGCTCAAGGCCTTCGGGGCGGGGGTGCACTCGGTCGACGAAGTCGTGGTGCGGACCGGCTTGTCGCGCGATGTCGTCGATGCCGCGATCGGTCACCTGGTGCGTGCCGGGCGTCTGGAGTCGCGGGAACTGGCGATCGGCTGCCCCGATGGCGGGTGTGGCTCGTGCGCCTCCGGGCAGGTGGATGGGTCCGCGGGGTGCGGGGCCTCCGGTCCCTCGGAGCGGCGCTCCGGCCCGGTGCTCGTGACCCTGTCGCTGCGGCGACCGCACTGACGCGCCGGGCACTCGGTCACCATGACGCCATGGACCTGCCCTGGCGGATCAGTCACCGGCCGCTGAAGAACCCGCCGGTCGTACCCTCGGCCTCGCCGGGGGAGGCGGTCGACCTGCTGGCGAGGGTGTGTGACGTCAACCCGCTCACGCGCAGGGACGCCCTGTTCGACCTCGGCTGGCTCGTCGTCTCGGCCATCGGCGTCGGGTAAGTCGTCGTGATGACGCGCGCCCTGAGCTCCGGGGAGACGCCGTCGGCCCCGATCTTCCTCGCGCTGTTCGCTGCGTTCGCCCTGGGTGTGGTGATCCTGTGGCTGAAGCCCACTAACGCGCGCATTCCGCTGATGTGGCTCCCCATGCCGGTGATGGCCCTGCTCGTGGCGCCGGCGTTCCTGCCCGCGGTGTCGCAGACCCCCGTGCCGGTGCTGATGGTCCTGTTCGCCGCTGCCATCGGCACTCCGATCGTGCTCCTCGCCCGCCGGCTGCGCGGGGATCGTCCGGGGTGCCGACGGTGAGGCCGAGCTGCTCCACGGCATACGTGAGGGCCGGCCGTCCCACGAGGGTGACGTGCACGGCGGAGTCGGACGCCAACAGGCCGCCGAGGTAGCAGCCGATCGAGCCCGCGCCGACGATCACGATCCTCATGTGAGCAAGCCTCTCAGGCCGGCCTGCCCGGTGCGGCGCACGTCGACCCCAGCCCTGCGGCCGCCTCGAGGAGGCGCTCGTCGTAGGCGATGCTGGTCGGGTGAGGCCCTTACCCCTAGTCTGAGCGCGAGGGAGAGGGGGGTCGCGATGAGTGTGGCGCCGATGCCGCCGGTCAGCGTGCCGGGCATGGATGGGCTGGATCCGTCCGCGCCGACGCCGCAGGACCTTGCCGATGCCCGTGAGGCGCGTGGGCGCGTGATCCCGTGGACGCGCCGGGACGTGCTCCTCGATGCCACCTTGTCGATCCCGCCGATCGTGATCTTCGGCGGGTTGGTCGCGACCGGTGGGGACCTGGGGTGGTTCTCCGTCGTGGTGCTCGGCGTCATCCTCTTCGGCAACGTGCTGGCCGCCCGGGCGCAGGCCGCGCCTCGGTGGCCGCTTGCCTCCAACGTCCTTGTTCTCGTGCCCCTCGTGGCTGCCATGGTGGCCTTCTTCTGGCGGGGTGAAGCCGCGCGTGGCACCACATTGATCCTGCTGGGCGGAGCCGTGCTCGTCGTCGCGGTTCGGTACGCCCTGTGGTGGCGGTCGGCGTCGCCTGTGGTGGTGCCTCGACCGGTCCTGGGGTCATCGCCGGGACTGGCCGTAATGCTCGCGCTGGAGCCGGCCAAGTTCGCCTCGGCCGCCGGGCTGGGTGCGGCGCTCGACCTGCCCGAGTCGGAGGTCGTGGGATGGGCACGCGCGCTCACTCCCCAGCGCCATGTCACCTTCAATGCCAAGGGTCAGCGGATCATCCTGACCCGAGCCGGTCGGCGCTTCCTCGCCCAGAAGCTCGATGCGCGTCAGCCGTGAACGGCGGCCACCGCGTCGACCAGGCCTGAGGTCAGCGTCGCCAGGTCGTCGTCGCCGGTGACATAGGGCGGCATCGTGTAGACGAGGTCGCGGAACGGCCGCACCCACACGCCCCGCTCGATCGCCGCCGCGGTCACGGCGGCGACCCGCACCGGCTCACGCAGCTGGATGACGCCCACGGCTCCGAGGGTGCGCACGTCGAGCACCGAGTCCAGGGCGCGGGCAGCGGCCAGTCCCTCGGTCAGTCCGGTGTTGATGCGCGCGACCCCAGCGCCAGCGTCGCTGTCCCGCAACAGGTCCAGCGAGGCCGAGGCGATCGCGCAGGCCAGCGGATTGGCCATGAAGGTCGGCCCATGCATCAGCCCCCCGGCCTCGCCGCGCGAGACTCCGACGGCCACATCCCGGGTGCACAGCACCGCAGCCAGCGTGAGGTAGCCCCCCGTGAGCGCCTTCCCGACGCAGAGGATGTCGGGCGTCAGGTCCGCCCCGATTGCCGCGCCGTGGCAGGCCGCCCAGAGTGGCCCGGTCCGGTGGAAGCCGGTGGCGATCTCGTCGTGGATGACGAGGGCACCGTGCTCCCGCGCGAGCGAGTGGAGCACGGACACGGCATACGGGCTCCAGATGTGCATGCCTCCGGCGCCCTGGAGGACCGGCTCGACGATGACGGCCGCGATCTCGCCGGCGTGCGCGGCATACAGCTCACGCGTCGCCCGCTCCCACTTGATCATCGCGGGACTGTCTGCGGCACAGTCGATTCCGGCTGGTGGCCTGGGCGCGAAGACGTGCTCGGGCAGGACGCCTCGAAAGAGCGAGTGCATCCCGCCCTCGGGGTCGGTCACGCTCATCGGCGAGAAGGTGTCGCCGTGGTAGCCGCCACGCACCGTGAAGAAGCGGGTGCGTCGTTCGCCCGCGGCCAGGTGCAGCTGGAGCGCCATCTTCATGGCGACCTCGACGCTCACCGAGCCGGAGTCGGCGAAGAAGACGTGTTGCAGCGGCTCCGGCGTGAGGTCGATGAGGCGCCGACCGAGCTCTGCGGCCGGCTCGTGGGTGAGGCCGCCGAACATGACATGACTGACCCGATCGAGCTGGGAGCGGGCCGCCTCGTCGAGCTGCGGCACGGCATACCCGTGGATGGCGCACCACCAGGACGACATGGCGTCGATGACCTCGCGTGGCTCACCGTCCCTGTCCCGCAATCGGATTCGTATGCCGCGCGCGGACTCCACAAGGTAAGGGTCACTGGGCGTGAGGGCCGATCCGTAGGGATGCCAGAGGTGCGCGCGGTCAAAGGCGAGCACGTCGAACGGGTCGGTCACACGTGACAGTGTGACCGACCCGTTCGGTGGCCGGCGCGTGGGCCCGCCGGGCGGAGGCGAAGCTCAGACGGTGGCGGGGGAGAGCAGGTCGGCAACGAGGCCCTGGAGCTCGCGCTCGCGGTCCTTGTCAGCGAGCCCGGACTCGTCGAAGGCGGCGAAGTGCTCGGTCACCGAGAAGGCGCGCTCGAGTGGCTTCGCCCCGGCGATGGTCAGTGCGAGGCGGGCGTGGTCGATGACCCGCTCGTCGGCGCCCTTGGTGTAGACGGCCGTCGCGATCAGGACCGGCTTGTCGACGATCGGCGCGTTGCCGCGCGGGCGGGAGGCGACGTCGATGGCGTTCTTGGCGACGGCCGACAGGGTGCCGTTGTAGGCGGGGCTCGTGAAGAGGATCGCGTCCGCGTCGGCAACGGCCGCACGGAAGGCGTCGACGGAGGCGCCCAGACGACCCTCGGCGTCGGCGACCTCGTCGTAGAACGGCAGGGTGGACAGGTCGAAGCGGCTGACCTCGACCTCCGCGGGCAGCTCGCGGACCGCGAGCTCGGCGAGCCGGTCGTTGTAGCCGCCGGCGTGCGTGGATCCGACGAGGACGAGAAGCTTCACGAGGACTCCTGGAGTGCGGGGAAGGTGGTTGAACAGTCAACATCCCAACCAAGGCGACCGCTGATCCATTCCCGGCCGGTCATGCCCACCTCCCTCACCAGACGAGCGAGCACGAATCGCCCGGGATTCGTACGAATTCCGGGCGATTCGTGCTCGCTCGACTGGGGGTGGGGCTGGGGGGCGGTGGGAGGAGTGGGGCTGAGACGAGTCAGGACCAGGTCGAGTGCTCGATGCTCCCGTGCTCGACACACGTCGCCGTCCACGCACCCGGCGTGACCTGCACCTTCATCCGCCGGCGGCACTGACCGCAGTAGCGCGGCGGCTCCAGCTCGAGCCGGCGCGCGCACCGGGCATGGTCCCCCTCGGCCAGCACCCCACCGCACGCGCCGCAGTACGTCCCGGCCTCATCGGGAAGCGGCGCCGAGGCGCCCGAGCCTGCGAACGGCATACGGGGTCAGAAGGTCTCGTTGAGCGCCCGGATCGGCATCTCGAGGTCGGCCAGCAGCGACAGGTCCTCCTTGGGGTCGCGCCCCAGGGTGGTCAGGTAGTTGCCGACGATGACCGCGTTGATGCCGCCGAGCAGCCCGTCGCGCGTGCCCAGGTCGCCGAGCGTGAGCTCGCGGCCACCGGCATACCGCAGGATCGTGCGCGGCAGCGCGAGGCGGAAGGCCGCGATCGTGCGCAGCGCGTCGTTGGTCTCCATCGGCTCGAGGTCACCGAAGGGCGTCCCGGGCCGCGGGTTGAGGAAGTTCAGCGGCACCTCGTGCGGCTCCAGCCGACCGAGGTCAGCCGCCAGCTCGGCCCGCTGCTCCAGGGTCTCGCCCATGCCGACGAGCCCGCCGCAGCAGAGCTCCATGCCCGAGGCCTTGACCATCTCGCAGGTCTCCCAGCGCTCCTCCCACGAGTGCGTCGTCACCACGTTGGGGAAGAAGGAGCGCCCGGCCTCGAGGTTGTGGTTGTAGCGGTGCACGCCCATCTCGACGAGCTCGTCGACCTGCTCCTGGGTGAGCATGCCGAGTGAGGCGGCGACGTTGATGTCGACCGCCGCACGGATCGCGGCGACGCCCTCGCGCATCTGCTCCATGAGCTTCTCGTCCGGCCCGCGCACGGCGGCCACGATGCAGAACTCGCTCGCCCCCGTCGCCGCCGTCTGCTTGGCCGCGCGCACCAGTTCGGGGATGTTGAGCCACACCGAGCGCACCGGCGAGGTGAACTGCCCACTCTGCGAGCAGAAGTGGCAGTCCTCGGGGCAGCCGCCGGTCTTGAGCGAGACGATGCCCTCGACCTCGACGGTCGGCCCCTGGTACTTCATCCGCACGTCGTGGGCGAGCGCCAGCAGCTCGGCGAGCCGGTCGTCACCGGTGCGCAGCACCTCGAGCACCTGCTCGTAGCTGAGCGCCTCGCCGCGCTCGAGCACCTGCTCGCGTGCGACGTCGAGGACGTCCGTGCCGGTGGTGGTGGCGCTCGCCTGGGCCGTCATGTCCGCCATTCTCCCGTATGCCGTCCGCTCCCCGCCCGTGGGTCCATCCCCGCCGATTCGAGGTATTACCGCGCGGGAATCCGCGCGGTAATACCTCGAATCAGCGGAGGAGGGCGAGGACGGCCTTCTCCAGGGCCGCCTGCCGGCGGGCCGGAGCCTTGGCCCGCGGGAGGGAGATCACCGTGCCCGACTCGTAGCGGTCGAGCACCCGAGGGTCGATGTAGGAGTTCTTCGCGATCGTCGGGGTGTTGCCGAGGTAGCCCGCGACCTCCTCGACGGCGGCCTTGACCGCGCGCTTGCGGGACGCGGCCGTGTCGCCCGCTTCGGTCGAGCCAGCGAGGGCAGCGGCAGCAAGCACCGTCGCGTGCCACGTCCGGAAGTCCTTCGCCGTCAGGTCGCCGCCCATGACGTCCGAGAGATAGGCATTGACCGCTGCGGCGTCGAGGTCGGACCACCGCCGCTCCAGCTGGTACGCGAGCAGTCGATCGCTGGCGCCACGCCGCGCCCGCAGCACCGCGACCGCCTCGATGATGTCGGCATCGTCGATCTCGATGGTGTGCTCGACTCCCGACTTGCCCACGAACCGGAAGACCAGGGCCTTGCCCACGCGTCGAACGTGCTGCCGCCGCAGGGTCGTCAACCCGAATGACCCGTTGGCATCGGCATAGGCATCCGAGCCGATCCGGAAGTAGCCGAGGTCGAGCAGCCGCACCGCGATCGCCGAGGCCCGTTCCAGGGGCATCCCCTCGGCCCGCAGGTCCGCGGCGACGCGCCGCCTGGCCCGGGGCAGGCGGCGGGCCGCCGCGCTCACCCGGTCGAACTTCTCCTGGTCGCGCCGGGTCCGCCAGGCCGGGTGGTAGAGGTACTGCCGACGCCCGGCCGCATCCGTCCCGACAGCCTGGATGTGCCCGTTCGCGATCGGGCAGATCCACACGTCCGTCCACGCCGGCGGGATCGCCAGGGCCTTGATGCGCGCCACGTCCTCTGGCCCGAGCGCCCGCCCATCGGCGTCGCGGTAGGTGAAGCCCTTGCCCGCCCTCCGCCGCGTCCAACCCTTCATCCGAGGGGTCACCTTCCGCAGTCGCGTCATGGCTCACCGTGGCACACCCCGCACCGGCAGCGGGGGTATGCCGGGTGCTCACCTCGGCGAGACCCGTCCCGGTCCCCTCGTGCCGGCTACCGGGCAGGAAGTGCTGCGATCACGGCACTTCCTGCCCGGTAGCCCGCACGGGGACGCAAGGGATGGGGGAGCGCGGCGGGCCGGCTCGCGGCCTAGGCTGCCGGTGTGAGCACGTCCCCGTGTCCGGCCGACCAGCGCAAGGCGAGGCGGGAGGCAGACCGCAACCACCCGGCATACGAGTGGGAGCTGCGCGGCACGCAACGGGTCCTCGTCATCCGCGACTTCGGCCTGGGCCATGCCTTCCTCAGGCTCCCCGAGGGGACGCGGCAAGCCGGGTTCGGCGCGCAGTTCACCCCGCGCACCCGCTTCATGAACCCGCCGACGCTGTTCAACGACGGCCCGGCGCACCGTGAGCAGCGTCGTGCCGCGGCCCGGTTCTTCACTCCGCGGGCCGTCACCCGGACGCACGAGCCGATGATGGTCGACCTGGCCGACGAGCTCGTGACCACGATGGAGCGTCAGGGGGGCGGCGACCTCGCGCTGTTGTCCTTCCGCATGGCGATGGCCGTCGTCGCTGCGATCGTCGGCCTCACCGAGTCCGACCCGCGGGGCCTGGAGTCACGGCTCGAAGGCTTCTTCGAGACGGCGCCCGCGGTCGGGAAGGTGCCCCTGCGCACCATGGTTCGCGAGACCGCGATCGCCCAGGGGCGCGTGCTCCGCTTCTACGTCCGCGACGTGCGCCCGGCCATCCGGGCGCGCCGGGCCGAGCCGCGGGACGACGTGATCAGCCACCTGGTGGCAGCCGGCATGCGCCCCCAGGACATCGTCATCGAGGCCCTCACCTACGCCGCCGCCGGCATGGTCACGACCCGCCAGTTCATCCCGATGGCGCTGTGGCACCTCGTCGAGCAGCCCGCCCTGCGCGAGCGCTACCTCGCGGCCGGCACCGACGAGCGCCTGCGCATCCTCGCCGAGATCATCCGGCTCGAGACGGTCGCCGGCAACCTGCTGCGCACGGTGACCCACCCGCTCCGCCTCGAGCACGGGGAGCGCGCCGTCGACATCCCGGCGGGCACGCTCGTCGACGTCGCCCTGCGCGCCACGAACACCGACGAGGCCGCCGTCGGGTCCTGCCCCTTCACCCTCGACACCGAGCGCACCCTCGCCCCGAAGATCCCGCCGGCCGGCATGGCCTTCGGCGCCGGCGCCCACTCCTGCCCGGGTGAGTACCTCGCGATGCACGAGACCGACATCCTGCTCCGCCGGCTCTTCCGCAACGAGGTCACCATCGAGCGCGAGCCCGACCTGGCCTGGAACGACCTGGTGCTCGCCTACGACCTCAGCGACTTCAGGATCCGGCTGACCCCACCTCAGTCGAGCAGCTGATTCGAGGTATTGCCGCGCGGGTACCCGCGCGGTAATACCTCGAATCGGCGGCGGAGGAGGTCAGCCGAGGAGCTGACCGAGCATCCCGCCCGGGCCCTGCTGGCCGCCGCCACCCTGGTGCCCGCCGTCGACGACGGACTCACTCGGCTGGACGAGGACGTAGCCCTGCCCACCGAAGGCCATCTGGAGCAGCTCGCCGGTGCCGCCGCGGATCATCGAGCCGATGCCGCCGGTGTCGACGCGCACGTTCATCGTCACGCCCGAGGTCCACAGCACGACCGCCTGCGCGTCGGCGAAGGTCGGCGCGGACGCCACGTCGAGCGCGATCGGATCACCCTTGGTCGTCACCGCGACGTAGCCGGTGCCGCGCAGCGACACGTTGTAGAGCCCGCCGGTCATCGCCGCCCCGCGCGCCTGGATCCGCTGGATGTCCCATTGGATCGAGCTGCTGAAGGCGAGCACGTTGTTGCCGTTGACCGACAGCGCGTCGTTCTCGAGGTACATCACCTGCACCTCGGAGGCGCTGTCCGCGACGAAGAGCTCGCCCGACCCGGAGCAGGTCATCATCGACACGCCCTCGCCGGTCACCGCCGACTTGAACATCCGCCCGAGACCCGAGCTCTGCTTCGTGAAGCGCACATCCCCCTGGTACGCCACCATCGACCCGGCCTTGGCCATGACCTCGCCGTAGCGCATGTCGATCCGCAGCAGCTTCTTGTTCTGCAGCGAGAAGGGATCCTGGGTGTCCTTCTCCTTGAACTCGGTGAACAGCGATCCGTGGATCGTCATGGCGGTGCTCCCTTTTGCCTCGGACGCCGGCGGCATCTCGTGCTCTCAAAGGTATGCCGTGGGGCCCGCTCTCGTCCTATCGTCGAGCCAGATGTGGGTGACCAATCGGGGTCGACCCTCACTGGGTGGAAGGGTGCGGGCATGAGCTTCTTCGACAAAGCCAAGCAGGCCGCGACCGAGATGGCGGCCAAGGCCGACCAGGCGATGGCGAACGCGGGCATCTCCGGCCCGCCCGGGGGCATCACTGGCTCCCTGGGAGGATTGGCCGGCGGCGACCCGGGGGTGACACGCTCGCTCGACGCGGCGCTTCGCGACTTCGGGTTGCTCAGCTGGCGCGAGGCGCACGGGCACCCCGTCGACGCGTCCGAGAAGGAGCGCGTCCTGACGGCCATGCGCGAGCTCGAGGCGTCCGGTGCGCTCGCGGCGCTGAGGGTGACGAGCATGGCCACGACCTCGAGTGCATTCGGCGGGCCCCCGCCGCCTGGCACACCCCCGCCTCCACCGGGCGCCGCGGCGCGCGCCGCGGAGGCGGCCCGGGCCAGCGGTGAGGCGAGCGCGGGAGGTGGCGGTGCGGCATACCTCTCGGACCCGCCTCCGCCCCCGCCGCCGACGGCACCCCCGACGCAGTCCGGGGGTGGCACGGCACCGCCGCCGCCGCCACCGTCCTGGGCCTGAGCCCTCAGATCGCCTTCCAGGCGAGGGCGAGCAGGGCCACCGGGAGGGCCAGCAGGCCCGCGGCGTAGGCATACATGAGCGCGGAGAGCGCCGGCTGGGAACCGAAGCGCAGCAGCTCGATCCGCGCTGCGGTGGAGCCGACACCGGCGGCCATCGCGGCCTCCGGCGCGCGGCTTCCGGCGAGGGCCACCAAGGCCTGACGGGTGGCATCGGTGCCGACGCGGCGCACGGCGGCTCGATCGGCGAGTGCCTCGACGAGCAGCCGCACCTCGTGCATGGCGGCAGCTGAACGCAAGGGCGCCGGGACGGTCTCGTGGATGACGGAGAAGAACTCCACGAGCAGGTCGTGCCGGGCCTTGAGGTGCGCGTCCTCGTGGAGGAGCACGGCCTGGAGGGCCAGGGGCGACATCGCGTCGATGACGCCCTGCGAGACCACGACGCGGGACTGACGGCCCGGCAGGCAGTAGGCCGTCGGGTCCGGATGGGCGAGGACGCGGACCCGGCTGTGGGCGTCGTGGTCGAGCGCGATGATGTCGACGACCTCACGGTGGCGGTGCCGCAGCACACGCATCCGCCGCCCGATCTGGTGGCCGGCGATGAGCAGGCGGCCGAGCATGATCCCGCTGACGGCCACGGCCAGCGAGAGCAGCATGAAGTGCTGCTGCACCGTCTGCCCGTCGAAGAGCACGATCGGGGCGACCGCGGGGGCGGCGGCCAGGGCCGCGAGGATCGCGCTCACGGTGAGGCACTGCCACACGAACAGTGCCGCCCGCGGCGCCCGACGGAACACGTGGGCGCGCGCCATCAGGCGCGGCGCAGGCCAGGCCAACGCCAGCGCCAGCAGGATCAGCGCGAGGGCAACCATCAGCGGCGCCGGGGACGTCGCAGGCCGAGCAGCGGGCGACGGGAGTCGATCTCGGCCAGCGCCGAGCGCAGGTCCTCGATCTCCTGCTCGGTGGCGCCGTCGAGGAAGTGGAGCAGGGCAGCGCGCCGGTCGGTGACGTCCATGTCGTCGAGGGTCCGGCGCATGGTCTGGGCGGTGAGCGCCTCGCGGGTGTCGGCGGGCAGGTAGCGCCAGGCGCGGCCGTCACGCACCCGGGTGACCAAGCCTTTCTTGGCCAGGCGGTCGAGCACGGTCATGACGGTGGTGTAGGCGATCTCCCGATCGCCCTCGAAGCGGGCGTGGACCTCGCGGACGGTCACGCCGTCGGCGTGGGCCTCCGCTGACTCCCACAGGTGCTCCATGACGACGCGCTCGAGATCGCCCAGGCGTGGGGTGGCAGTTGAGACCGGTGACATGGCGGCTCCTAGCGGTGGGCGGACGGGGTGAGGTCGAGGATGTCGTCGAAGCCGGCGAGACCGTCGGGGCGGTGGCTGATCATGACGACGGTGCGGCCGGTCGTGGCATCGGTCAGGTCGGCGAGGATCGCCATCGCGGTCGCGTGGTCGAGGTGGGCGACCGGCTCGTCGAGCAGGATGACCGGCCGCTGTGAGGCCAACGCGCGAGCCAGGCCCAATCGTGCCCGCTCGCCACCGGAGATCCCGCGCCCGCCCGCGCCGAGGCGGGTGTCGAGGCCGTCGGCCAGGCCGTCGAACCACGGGCCGAGTCCGGCGCCGGACAGCGCGGCACGAAGGCTGTCGTCGGTGGCCTCCGGCGCGGCGACGAGCAGGTTGGCGCGCAGGGTCGAGGCGAAGACGTGCGGCTCGTCGTCGACGACGGCGAGCAGGCGGCGGACCGACTCGAGGTCCAGGCCGCGGGCGTCCACGCCGGCGACGAGGTAGCGCCCAGCGGTCGGGTCGAGGTGGCGGGCGAGGACGGCGAGCAGGGTGGACTTGCCGGACCCATTGGCCCCGACGATCGCGACCCGGCGGCCGGGCGGCAGGTCGAGCGAGGTTGGCGGCAGGTCGGCGCGCTCGCCCGTCCACGAGGCGCTCACCGACTCGAGGCGGAGGTGGGGGTGTGAGCTCGTCGGTGCCACGTCAGGCTCGGCCGGGTCGGACACCGCCGGGCTCTGGTGCAGCAGGGCGTCCAGGCGGGCCGAGCTGCCGTCGGCGCGGGCGAGGGCGCGCATCGCCTCGGCGAGGGGGGCGAGGGCGTCGCCGACCGCGACCGGGACGACGACGAGGAGGGCGGCCACCGGGCCGCTGACGTCGGCTCCACGAGCGAGGTATGCCGCGGCCACCGTCGCGAGGCCGGTGCCGGTGAGGATGAGGGCGGCGACCGCGGCGCGCCCGTGGGACTGTCGGCGCACGGCGCCGCGCCAGGCCCGGTGGGCCTCGTCGAGCCAGGTCAGCGCCTGGCCCTGGGCCCCGATGGCCCGGAGCTCGTCGGCCTGGCGGGCCACGAGGTCGCTCACGCGCAGGACCTCGGCGCGGGCGGCGAGCAGGTCGGACTGGGCGCGGGACTCCAGTCGCCAGGCCAGCCAGCAGCCGGCGGCGAGGACGAGCAGGAGCCCGGCCAGGACCAGTCCGAGCGGCGGCCAGAGGGCCCCGGTGAGGATCACCGCCATGAGGCCGGCGACCAGGCTGGAGATGACCGGCACGGTGACGCGGACCTGGGCCTCGACGGTGTCGGTGAGGTCGTCGACCACCCCGGTGAGCACCTCGGTCCGGGCCGAGCGGCCCAGGCGAGCCGGCGTGAGGGGGATGAGCGCGGCGTACACGCTCGTGCGGCGCGCGGCGAGGTCGTCGAGGGCGGCGTCGTGGGAGCGAACCCGCTCGACGTAGCGGAAGTACGGGCGGGCCATGCCGAAGGCGCGCACGGCGACGATGGCCGAGAGCAGCGTGAGCATGATCGGGCGCTCGGAGGCGCGCACGATGAGCCAGCCCGACGTGGCCGTGAGGGCCACGCCGGAGGCGACGGCGGCGCCGCCGATGAGCCCGGCGATGACGATGGCCGGGGTGGGGCGTCGGTCGGACCAGGCCCGGGACGACGTGCTGGCCGGGGGCGCGGTGCTCGGCGAGAAGGTCATGCGCGCACCTCCGCTCCGCGGGCGTCGAGGTGGATGTGCTGGTCCGCGCGGGCGACGAGCTCGGACCGGTGGGTGATGACGAGCACGGTGCGCCGCTCGGCGAGGGTGTCGATGAGCGCGTGGACCCGCGCGGCAGCGCGGTCGTCGAGGTGGGCGGTGGGCTCGTCGAGGAGGAGCACGGGAGCGGTCGAGAGGGTGGCGCGCGCCAGGGCCAGTCGTGCCCGCTGGCCCGCGGACAGGCCGAAGCCGTCGTCGCCGATGCGCGTGGACAACGCCTCCGGCAGCCCGGCGACGAAGCCGTCGAGGCCGACGCTGCGCAGGGCTTCCCAGAGCCGGTCGTCCGTGGCGGTGGCGCTCAGGGTCAGGGCGGCGCGCAGGGTGCCGGCCGGGAGGAAGGGCCGCTGGGTGACCAGGTGGATGCCGCCGGTCGTGACCTTGCCGGCGTCCGGGCGCCGCAGGCCGACGATGAGCTCGAGCAGGGTGGTCTTGCCGACACCGGACGGCCCGGTGACCACGGTGAGGCCCGGCCCGGCCTCAAGGGTGATGTCGGTGAGCACGGCGCGCTCGGCGCCGGGGTGGGTGTAGCCGAGGTGGTCGACGCGGATCCCCAGCTCGCCGGCCGCGGCCGGCGAGCTGGGGATCCGCGTCGACCACCTCG
>JAIUOP010000030.1 GCA_020161815.1 Actinomycetota bacterium
GCAGCCGCCCGATCGGCACTGCCGTGTAGCCGGTACTCCTTCCAGAACGCGTCCTCAAAACGACGAGCCAATTTCAGTGTCACAACACGCCTCCAAGGTCGTGTTGCGTTCACCCCCTGAGGACGCCCCCAATTCCCGGGCGTTTCGTGACTCCTCGACTGGACAGACACCATCCGCCCGGTGGGACGCCAGCTCACGACAGGGTGACGGTCGAGAGGTCCAGACCCAGGGCGAGGGCCAGGCGGAGGAGGAACTGCCGGCGCCGCACCCCCGGCCACAGATCCTCGGCCCAGAGCGGATGGACGTCCCACTGCTCGTCCCGCAGGCCTCGGTTGCGGACCTCGTCGTGACTGGCCCGGGCAGGGTCGGCATGGTGCCTGCCCTGGTACTCCGCGACGACCCGCTCGGCCAGCCACACCAGGTCCCCCTCGCCGAGGAAGTCGCCGGCGGGGTGGTGGATCGGCACGTTGATGAGTGGCTCGGGGAATCCGGCGTCCACCAGGACCAGCCGCGCCCGGCTCTCCTGAGGGGACTTCACCCCCGCCCGGATGCGGTCGCGGGCGGTGAGCAGGGCCCGCTTGCCGCGTGGGCGCACCTTGGCGTCGATGGTCGCGTCGATGATGGCGTATGCCGCGGCCACCAGTTCCGCGTCGAGGTGCGGTCGGAAGGCCTTGCGCGAGCCACGGGCCACGTTGAGCCGCCCGAGGACGCGGCCCAGCACCTCGTCACCGGTGACCACGAGATCGTGGTGTGACAGCACGGGTCGTCGCCCCACCATGAGCCCGGCCAGGTCGATCCACGTGTCGACCACGTCGATCGTGCGGACTCCAGCCACGTCGACGATGACTCGGGACTCGGCGCCGCGGTGCCCGATCCAGCCGGGGCGCCGGCGCCTGACCATCGCGGACGGGGTGCAGACGTCGAGTCCAGGCCGTTGCTCCAACCAGGCCGGAAGGGGCAGGCCGTGCAGGCGGGCCGCCGTCACATGCGAGAACGCGCCCTCCTCCGGCAGCGCCAACTGCATCGCCCGCGCCTGATCCGCCAACGCGGCCCCCGGAGCCTGCAGGGCCAGCACTCCGTGAGTGACCTTGTGGGCACCGACACCGTAGAGGCAGCCGTCGGGGACGCCGAGGGCGCTCGCCGTTGAGGTGCGGAAGGGCACCGACCTCAGCTCCGGTGGCAGGGAGCGCGTGGACATGCACCCCAGCGTGCTGCCGGCGACCCCCAGCGAGCAGCTGTTGTCCACAGCCCTGTGGACAACGCGTCCGTCACCCCGCCGGCCGCCACCCCTCAACGCTCCGGATGGGAACAGTCGAGGAGTCGCAAAACGCCCGGGAAGAACGCTTTCCCGGGCGTTTTGCGACCCCTCGACAGGGCTGAGGTCTGGAGGGCGGTGAGCTCTGCCCTGGCCACAGCTCTCAGATGACGCCCTGCGCCACCATCGCGTCGGCGACCTTCATGTAGCCGGCGAGGTTGGCCCCCACGACGTAGTCCCCGGGGTGCCCATAGCGGTCGGCGGTCTCCACGCAGGTCCGGTGGATCGCGCCCATGATCTCCTCGAGCCTGGCCTCGGTCTCCTCGAAGCCCCACGAGTCACGGCTTGCGTTCTGCTGCATCTCCAGTGCCGAGGTCGCCACGCCACCGGCGTTCGAGGCCTTGCCGGGGGCGTAGAGGACGCCGGCCTCGCGCAGGATCGCCACCGCATCTGGCGTCGTCGGCATGTTCGCGCCCTCGGCCACGAGCCGGACGCCGTTCTTCACCAGGGCCTTGGCTCCCGCGGCCGGCAGCTCGTTCTGGGTCGCGCACGGCAGCGCGACGTCGCACGGCACCGCCCAGATCCCGGCACCCCCGTCCCCTGAGCCACTCGAACCCTCCCCACCTGACCCGGCCGGGACGAAACGGGCGCTGGGACCGCGCTCATCGGCATACACGCTCAACCGCTCGCGCCGGACCTCCTTGACGTCCTTGAGCAGGTCGAGGTCGAGCCCGTGCTCGTCGACGACGAAGCCGGAGGAGTCCGAGCAGGCGATGACCGTGCCGCCGAGCTGGTGGATCTTCTCCACGGCGTAGATGGCGACATTGCCCGAGCCGGAGACGACGACCCGCTTGCCGTCCAGGGACTCCCCCACCTCGGCGAGCATGTCGCGGGCGAAGAAGACCGTGCCGTAGCCGGTGGCCTCGGTGCGCACGCGCGAGCCACCCCAGGACAGGCCCTTGCCGGTCAGGACGCCGGCCTCCCAGCGGTTGACGATCCGCTTGTACTGGCCGAAGAGGTAGCCCAGCTCGCGCCCGCCGACGCCGATGTCACCGGCCGGCACGTCGGTGTACTCGCCGATGTGCCGATAGAGCTCGGTCATGAAGGACTGGCAGAAGCGCATGATCTCGCCCTCGGAGCGGCCCTTGGGGTCGAAGTCCGAGCCGCCCTTGCCACCACCGATCGGCATGCCGGTCAGGGAGTTCTTGAAGGTCTGCTCGAAGCCGAGGAACTTGATGATCGAGAGGTTGACGCTCGGGTGGAAGCGCAACCCGCCCTTGTAGGGACCGAGGGCGGAGTTGAACTCGACCCGGAAGCCCCGGTTGATCTGCACCTCGCCCGCGTCGGTCACCCACGGCACGCGGAAGATGATCTGCCGCTCCGGCTCGCAGATGCGCTTGAGGATCGACCACTGCGCGTACTCCGGCCGGTGCCCGGCGATCGGCGTGAGGCTGAGCATCACCTCGTAGACCGCCTGGTGGAACTCGCTCTCGCCGGGGTTGCGCGCCAGGACGGCGTCGAACATCGGCTGCAGGTTCGCGTGGAGCTTCTCGGGCATGCCCCAAACCTAACCAAGCCAGGTATGCCGTGTGCTCACCTCCCGCGCGCAGCTCTCCCCCCCCGAGTCGAGGTATTACCGCCGCACATTCTGCGGCGGTCATACCTCGAATCGGGGGGGGGAGGGGGGCGTCAGAGGCCGGAGGTGCGCAGGGTCCGGCTCAGCGTGAAGGCGGCAGTGCGCACCGCCGGACCCAGCAGGCCGGGGTCGAAGGTCGCCGTCCGGCCGGTGATCGACAGGGCCGCATGGACCTTGCGGTCGGAGTCGAAGACGGGGGCGGCCACGCAGGACAAGCCGACCGTCGACTCCTCCAGGTCCATGGCCATGCCCACCGAGCGGATCTTGCGCAGCTCGCTCTCGAAGGCGCCCGGCGAGGTGATGGTCCGGGGGGTCAACCGGGGCAGCCCGGCCTCGAGGCGGGTGCGCACGACGGCCGCCGGCGAGTAGGCGAGCATCGCCTTGCCGACCCCCGTCGCGTGCGCCGGCAGGCGACCGCCCGTGCGCGACCCCACCGCCATGCCCGCCCCGCCGACGATCTCGACATAGACCACGTCGATCCCCGAGAGGACGGCGAGGTGGATGCGCAGGCGGGTTGCTTCGTACAGGTCGGTCATGATCGGCAGCGCCGCTTCCGAGAGCGTCCGGTGCTGGGGCACCAGCTCGCCGAGCTCGAAGAGCCACATCCCCAGGCGGTAGCCGTCGTCGGCGCGATCGAGGATGCGCAGGCGCACGAGCTGCCCGGTCAACCGGTGGACCGTGGGCTTGGGCAGGCCGCTGCGCCGGGCCAGCTCGGCCAGCGAGAGCACCGGTGAGCCCTCGTCGAAGGCAGCCACGAGCGCCGCCGCGCGATCGAGCACACCGTCACGCGGCGGGACACCATCGTTCCGCTCAGTGGAATGCATTGCTTGATCCAACCATGCACCATGCGTCACCGTCAGGAGCAAGCCAGACACGGCCTCGGCCCGCCGGACAAGGGAGTCCTTCATGAGCATTGCCGAGCACGCGTGGTGCGCCACCACGCCGAAGCGCCACGCGCCCGACGACGCCTCGGTGCTCAAGTCGGTCGGTTCCGCGCTCGACGTCCTCGAGTGCTTCGCCGTCGACAACGAGCTCGGCGTGAGCGACATCGCCCGCCGCCTCGGCGTCGCCAAGTCCACCGCCCACCGCCTGCTCACCACGCTGGTCTCGCGTGGTTTCGTCGAGCAGGACCCCCACTCCGGTCTCTACCGCCTCGGGCTGCACCTCTTCGAGCTCGGTCAGCTCGCCCACGCCCGCAACGAGCTGCGCCATGTCGCGATGCCGGTCCTGCGCCAGGTGCACGTCGCGACCGGGCTCACCGTGAACTTCGGCGTCCCCGACGGCCCCGACATCGTCTTCCTCGAGCGTCTCGAGAACCGCGACGGAGTGCGCATCCTGGGTCACTTCGGGCGCCGCCTGCCGGCCCACACGACGAGCTCGGGCAAGGTCATCGCGGCCTTCAACCCCACGACGTATGCCGCGCGCGTCGCCTCCGGCTTCCCTCCGCGCGTGACCGGCACCGTCCGCTCCGAGGCCGATTGGCAGCGCCAGGTCGACCAGGCCCGGCGGGTCGGGTATGCCGTCTCCAGCAACGAGTCCTTCGAAGGCAGCTCCTCGGTGGCCGTGCCCGTGCTCAACCGACGGGTGGCGGTCGCGAGCGTCTCCGTCTTCGGCCCGACGGCCGTCATCGAGCCCGAGATCGAACGCCTCGTGCCCCTGCTCACCGCCGCCTCCCGGCGCATCTCCAAGAACCTGAACGACTGATCACCGACGCGGTGGCGAACCCGCCCCGGCGTGTTCTTTGTGGTGGAACGTCACCGGCGACGTCCCACCGAGGACCCCTAGTGTCGCTGGTGGTCCGACGTGTGCCCGCACGCCATCGACCCACCCGAGAAAGGTGAACCGTGGACAGCCTCAACCGGTCCAAGGCCGCACAGTCCCTCCTCGCCGCCTACGACTCGCGGCGCCCGATCACGCCCTTGACGACGACGTACAAGGACATGACCCTCGAGGACGCCTACGCCATCCAGCTCCTCCAGATGCATGAGCTGACGAGCAACGGGCGCACCGTCAAGGGCCACAAGGTCGGCCTCACCAGCGGCGCCATGCAGCGGCTGCTCGGGGTCACCGAGCCGGACTACGGCCACCTGCTCGACGACTTCTTCTACCTCGAGCACATGCCGATCCCGACCGATCGCTTCATCCAGGCCCGGATCGAGCCCGAGGTCGCCTTCGTCCTCAAGAAGTCGCTGCAGGGCCCGGGCGTCACCGTCCACGAGGCGATCGCCGCGATCGACTTCGTCCTGCCGGCCCTGGAGATCGTCGACTCGCGGATCAAGGACTGGAAGATCGGCCTGTTCGACACCATCGCCGACAACGCCAGCAGCGCCGCCGTCGTCCTCGGCTCGACTCCGACCGCTCTGTCCGACATCGACCTACGCCTCGGTGGCGCGGTGCTCCACAAGAACGGCCAGGTCGTCGGCACCGGTGCCGGTGGCGCCGTCCTCGGCTCGCCGCTGAACTCCCTCGTCTGGCTTGCCAACACCGTCGGCGCCCGCGGCACCGTCCTCGAGGCCGGCCACGTGATCCTCCCCGGGGCGGTGTGCGCGATGGTCCCCGTCGCCCCAGGAGACACCTTCACCGCGACGTTCTCGGGGCTCGGCTCCGTGACCGCCCGCTTCGCCTGAGCCGCAGCGCAACCCGACTGCACGGCATACGACAAAGGAAACGAGATGGGCTCTGTGACAACGAAGGGAACGGCCGCGATAGTCGGCCCCGGCAACATCGGCACCGACCTGATGTTCAAGCTCATGCGCCGCAGCGAGATCATCGAGCCGCGCTACATGATCGGCGTCGACCCGGCTTCCGACGGCCTGCGTCGCGCCGCGTCGGTGGGCCTGGAGGCCAGCCACGAGGGCGTCGACTGGCTGCTCGCGCAGGACGAGCTGCCGGACATCGTCTTCGAGTGCACCTCCGCCAAGGCGCACGCCGCCAACGCGCCGCGGTATGCCGAGGCCGGCATCCTCGCCGTCGACCTCACCCCCGCGATGGTCGGCCCGCTCATCTGCCCGCCGGTCAACCTCGAGTTCAACATGGACGCCACCAACGTCAACATGATCACCTGCGGTGGTCAGGCGACGGTGCCGATGGTCGCCGCGGTCTCCTCGGTCGTCGAGGTGCCGTATGCCGAGATCGTCGCCTCGGTCTCGAGCAAGTCCGCCGGCCCGGGCACGCGCGCCAACATCGACGAGTTCACCGAGACCACCTCCCTCGCGGTGTCCTCGATCGGTGGCGCCACGGAGGGCAAGGCGATCATCATCCTCAACCCGGTCGAGCCGCCGCTGATGATGCGCAACAGCGTCTTCTGCGCGATCCCGCCGGAGGCCGCCGAGCCCGGTGAGCTCCAGGACAGGATCCTCGAGTCCGTCCACGCGATGGTCGCCACCGTCCAGGAGTACGTCCCGGGCTACCACCTGCGCGCCGAGCCGCAGTTCGACCACGCCCGCGAGACCTGGCGGGGCCAGGGTCGCATCTTCGTCCCGATCGAGGTCAAGGGCCGGGGCGACTACCTCCCCGACTACGCCGGCAACCTCGACATCATCACTGCGGCCGCCGCCCGCGTCGGCGACATCATGATCGCCCGCAAGCTGGGAGTTCAGTCGACGTGGAAGTCCGCTGCTGAACTCTCGGACCTCGGCGAGGCCGCCGACGCGCCCGTCTCTGACGGCTCCGAAGCCGCCGAGTCCGCCACCGAGAAGGCAGGAGTCTGATCAGCCATGGGTGACATGACCATCCGTCCCGAGGACGCCCCCAAGGTCAACCACATCGTCTCCGAGTCGGAGGTGCGGGAGCACACCGACGGCAAGGCAGCTGCTGCCGACACCGGCACCGACCTGCGGATCACCGACTCCACGCTGCGCGACGGCTCGCACGCGATGGCCCACCAGTACACCGAGGAGCAGGTGCGCGGCGTCGTCTCCGCCCTCGACCGGGCCGGCGTGCAGGTCATCGAGGTCTCGCACGGCGACGGCCTCGGCGGGTCGAGCTTCAACTACGGCTTCTCCAAGGTCGATGAGTTCCAGCTCATCAAGGCCGCCGTCGAGGAGGCCAACCAGGCCAAGATCGCGATCCTCATGCTCCCCGGGCTGGGCACCGTGCACCACCTGAAGAAGGCGCACGAGATGGGTGCCTCGGTGGCGCGCATCGCGACCCACTGCACCGAGGCCGATGTCTCGATCCAGCACTTCGGCGAGGCCCGCAAGCTCGGCATGGAGACGGTCGGCTTCCTCATGCTCTCGCACCGCGCGAGCCCGGAGAAGCTGGCCGAGCAGGCCCGGATCATGGTCGACGCCGGCGCCCAGTGCGTCTACGTCGTCGACTCCGCCGGGGCCCTGGTCCTCTCCGATGCCCAGGAGCGCATCGAGTCGGTCATCAACGAGATCGGTCGCGACGGGGCACAGGTCGGCTTCCACGGCCACCAGAACCTCAGCCTCGGCATCGCCAACTCGGTGCTGGCCTACCAGGCGGGCGCCAAGCAGATCGACGGCGCGCTCTGCGCCCTCGGCGCCGGTGCCGGCAACTCCCCCACCGAGGTGCTCGCCGCGACCTACGAGCGGATGGGCATCCGCACCGGCATCGACCTCGGCGAGGTGCTCTCGGCCGCCGAGGACGTCGTGCGCCCCTTCATCCCGCGCCTGCCGTGGATGGACCGGGCCTCGATCACGCAGGGGTATGCCGGGGTCTACTCCAGCTTCCTGCTCCACGCCGAGCGCGCGGCCGAGCGCTACAACGTGCCGGCGCATGCGATCCTGCAGAAGGTCGGCGAGTACGGCTACGTCGGCGGCCAGGAGGACATGATCATCGATATCGCCCTGCAGCTCCAGAACGAAGCCGAGCTGGGCGACTTCGCGGGGGCAGGAGTGCGCTGATGGCGACCAAGGCAACGACCAAGGCGCCGTCGAAGGCGACGGCCAAGAAGGCGGCCCCTCGCAAGGCGGCCTCGGGCAAGGCGAAGGCGAACTGGACCATCGAGTCCGTCGCCGCCGAGCTGCTCGCCTGCGAGGACGAGCGCCGCGAGCGCGAGCCCTTCACCGACGAGTGGCCCGAGCTCGACCTCGACACCGGCTACCAGATCCAGGACCTCAACCTCACCAAGCGCCTCGAGCGCGGCGAGCAGCTGATCGGCGTCAAGCTCGGCCTGACCAGCCGCGCCAAGCAGCAGCGGATGGGGGTCCACTTCCCGTTCGTCGCCTGGCTCACCGACGCGATGATCCTGCCCGCGGGCGACCCGGTGCCGCAGCACAAGCTCATCCACCCGCGGATCGAGCCGGAGATCGTCTTCGTCATGGGCGATGGCCTCGCCGGGCCGGGCGTCTCGTGCGCCCAGGCGATGAGCGCCGTCGAGAGCGTCTACGGCGGGTTCGAGATCATCGACAGCCGCTACCACAACTTCCGGTTCAAGGCCGGCGACGTCTCGGCCGACAACGCCAGCTCCGGCTTCTACGTCACCGGCCCGATCGGGGTGCACCCGAGCTCGATCGACCTCGCGCTCGAGGGCGTCCTCGTCGAGGTCGACGGCCAGATCGTCGACTCCGCCACCGGTGCCGCCGTCCAGGGCCACCCCGGTGAGGCGCTCGCACTCGCGGCCAACGACCTCGCGCGTCGCGGCCACAGCATCGAGCCCGGCTGGGTCGTCCTCACCGGCGGCATGACCGACGCGGTCTTCGCCCCGCCCGGCTCCTCGGTCGCGGTGCACTTCACCAACCTCGGGTCCTGCTTCATCAACGGAGGGGAGCAGCCCTGATGCCACTGATCGAGGTCACCCTCGTCGAGGGCCGCACCCCCCAGCAGCTCCGGTCCCTCATCACGGGGCTCACCCAGGCTGCGATGGAGACCGTCGACGCCCCCAAGGACTCGATCCGAGTCGTCGTCCGCGAGGTCCCCAAGACCCACTTCGCCGCCGGCGACGTGACGATCGCCGAGCGACAGGGCGCACCCGACCCTCGCTCCGGCGACTGACCCGCCCGACCCGAGCGCACGGCATACCGACGTCGTATGCCGTGCGCTCGCCTCGTCCGCGGCCGGACCCGTTGGAAGTCTCGGCGGCTCGCTACCGGTTTGCCTCCCCAGCGGAGGCAAACCGGTAGCGGCTCCACCGTGTGGGTCGAGGCCGTCCACGGGGGAGGTCGCCGGGGGACCGGCCTGGCCATGCAGCGCCGTTCCGCATCCAGAAACGCTGGCTACTCGCGGGCGGCGGCGCGGGGAGAGTAGGACCATGAGCGAGCTCCAGTTCTTCGGCCACATCGTCGACAACGAGGAAGTCGAGTCCCTCGACGGCAAGCGCTTCGACGTCTGGAACCCCTACACCCGGCAGGTGTGGGCGCAGGCGGCCGAGGGCAGCGCGGCCGACGCCGACCGGGCCGTGACGAGCGCGCGCAAGGCCTTCGACGAGGGGCCGTGGCCGCGGATGGGGCGCAACGAGCGCGCCAAGGCCATCCACAGGCTCGCCGACCTCATGGAGGCGCGCACCGACGAGATCGCCACGCTCGACACCACGAACATGGCCAAGCCGTTCGAGCAGGCCAAGCACGACGTCGCGCGCTCGGTCTGGAACTTCCGCTTCTTCGCCGACCACCAGCGCGACCACGTCGGTGAGGTCTACCCGATGGACTCGGGCCACCACACCTACAGCGAGTTCGGTCCGGCCGGTGTCGTCGCCGCGATCAGCCCGTGGAACTTCCCGCTCATGATGGCCTCGTGGAAGATCGCGCCCGCGATCGCCTGGGGCAACACCTGCATCATCAAGCCGAGTGAGGACACCCCGGCATCGGTGACCTACCTCGGGCGCCTGGCCGCCGAGGCCGGCTTCCCGCCGGGCGTGCTCAACGTCCTCAACGGCTACGGCCACCCGGCCGGCTCCTCGATCACCGGTGACGACCGGGTCGACCGCGTCACCTTCACCGGCTCGTCCACCACCGGCAAGACCGTGATGGCCTCTGCCGCAACGCACTTGGCGCCGGTCAGCCTCGAGCTCGGCGGCAAGGGCGCGAACATCGTCTTCGAGGACGCTGACCTCGACAACGCGGTCTACTGGGCGGTCGAGGCGATCTTCCGCAACGCCGGCCAGATCTGCCTCGCCGGCTCGCGCCTCTTCGTCCAGGCGTCGATCTACGACGAGTTCATGGCGCGCTTCGCCGCCGCGGCCGAGGCGCTGCCGACCGGCGACCCCTTCGACCCGAAGACCAAGTTCTCGGCACTGGCGAGCAAGCGCCACTTCGACAAGGTCGTCTCCTATGTCGACTCGGCCAAGGAGCTCGGCGGCAACTTCCACACCGGCGGGGTCGCCGACGACGGCACCTGGATGGTGCGCCCGACGATCATCGACGGGCTCGCCCTGGACGCCGCGCCCTACTGCGAGGAGATCTTCGGCCCGGTCTGCATCGTCAACTCCTTCGAGACCGAGGAGGAGGCCGTGCACCTCGCGAACGACACGCGCTACGGCCTCAACGCGATGCTCTTCACCGAGAACCTCTCACGCGCCCACCGCGTCGCCAGCAACCTGCGCGCCGGCACGGTGTGGGTCAACTGCTTCTTCATCCGCGACCTGCGCACCCCCTTCGGTGGCGTCGGCGACAGCGGCGTCGGGCGTGAGGGCGGCAACTTCAGCCGCGAGTTCTTCACCGAGCCCAAGGCCGTCGTCATGCAGATCAAGCGGTAGTCCGTAGGCCCTCCTCCCCTCTCAGACAGTCGAAAGTAGACGAGGAGCCGCCTGCGTCGCCCGGAAGCAGCTCCTCCTCTACTTTCGACTGTCTTGGTTCGGGGTGCGGGTGTCGGTGGGGGCGGGCAGAGTGCTCGTATGCCGTCCGCTGACTTCCGCTCCGCCCGCACCGATGCTTCCTCCGGCGTCCTGGCTCCCGGCCTCCCGGCCGGAGGCGCCGGGGGGCCCACGCCCTTCTGCACGATCGTGCCGCCCTATGTCCTCGAGGCCCTGGCCTCCAGCGGTGACCCCGCCGTCGAGCGGCGCGCACGCGCCACGCTCGAGCACGACGAGGCGCTGCGGGCCGATCGCCATGCCCATGAGACGGGCGACGGCGGCGAGCTGCCGCAGGTGAAGCGGGCGAGCCGGACCGGCGCTGACGCAGCCACACCCGCGCCGGTCCGCCAGGTCCACGACTGCGCGGGCGCCCAGACCCTCCCGGGCGCCAAGGTCCGCGGCGAGGGCGACGCGGCCACCAGGGACACCTCGGTCAACGCGGCCTACGACGGACTGGGGGCGACCTGGGAGCTGTGGGCGACGGCATACGAGCGGGACAGCCTCGACGACAAGGGGCTGCCGCTCATCGCGAGCGTCCACTACGGCCGGGCGTACGACAACGCCTTCTGGAACGGGCGGCAGATGGTCTTCGGCGACGGCGACGGCGAGATCTTCCTCGACTTCACTCGAAGCCTCGACGTCATCGGGCACGAGCTGGCGCACGGGGTCACGCAGTACACCTCGGGCCTGAACTACGAGGGCCAGTCGGGGGCGCTCAACGAGTCGGTCTCGGACGTCTTCGGCGTGCTCGTCAAGCAGCGACTGCTGGGCCAGACTGCGGCAGAGGCGGATTGGCTGATCGGCGCCGACCTGCTGGCGCCGGGCGTGAAGGGTCGGGCGCTGCGTGACATGGTCAACCCGGGGACGGCCTATGACGACCCGCGGCTCGGCACGGACCCGCAGCCCGGGCACATGGACGACTTCGTCGTGACCTCGCGCGACAACGGCGGCGTCCACATCAACTCCGGCATCCCCAATCGCGCCTTCGTCCTCGTGGCCCAGACCCTGGGCGGGCACGCCTGGGAGGACGCCGGCGCCATCTGGTATGCCGCGATCACCGGGGACATCAAGGCCGACTGCGACTTCGCGACCTTCGCCCGACTCACCCACGAGGCCGCCGTCACCGAGTTCGGTGCCGAGTCGGCGCAGGCCACGGCCGTGGCGGCCGCGTGGACGTCGGTCGGCGTCACCCCCGCGGCGGCGCCGGTGAAGAAGCAGCGGAAGTCTCGGGCGGCCGGTGGGTCCCCCGTGGCGGCCACCGAGATCTCGGTCTCGCGCAGCGGGGGTGTCGCCGGACTGGTCAAGGAGCGCACCGTCGCCCTCGGCGAGTTGCCCAAACGCGACGCCAGTGCGTGGCGCGGCCTGCTCACCGCTCCCGAAGGACTCCGGGCCCTGGCCGACGAGCCGGCCCATCCCGATGCCTTCTGCTACGGCATCGTCTGCGAGCGCCCGGCGCTGGATGTGACCATCGCCGAGCACGTCCTCCCCGAGCCGACAAGGGCGCTGCTCGACCGCACCCTGGAGTCATGAGCAGGACAGGGCACGGCGAAGGCCGCCGCCCGAAGCCTCGGGGGGCGGCCTTCGTGGCCTGGCGCTGAGGGATCAGTAGCCGCAACGGGTGTGGTCGGGCGGCGTGCCATTGACCACAAGGCTGTCGGCGATGGGGAGGTGCCCGTAGGTGTCGCAGCCCGCTGTGGCGCAGTGCCCCCACCCAAGGCTGTAGGTGCCGGTGAAGGTGAGGTTGCCGCTGTTGGTGCCCGTCATGCGCAGGAGGAACGTCTGGCTGGCGTTGGGTGCGAGCTGAATGGCTGTCGTGCTTCCGGAGTAGGTGAACCCGTAGTTGGGGGTGGTCGACACGGACAAGGTGTTCGGGTAGATCCAGATGGTCTGAGTACTGGTGTTGGTGATCGTGAACTCGAACCCGTAGAGGAAGGGGTTGTTGCCACAGCTCCGACCGGGCAACTTGTAGGCGCCGTTGAACTGGACCGTCGGACGAGGTCCCGACACGGCGGCGGCCTTGGCCGCGCCCGCCACCGCGATGACCGGCGCGCTCCAAGCCGCCCCACGGGCCACGGTCCTGCGCGTGATGCCCGTCTGGGACGGGTGCGGGTCAATGTGCGTCATGGTCGATCCTCTAATCAGTGCTCTCGACGCCCCCACGACGTCAAGGCTCGCGAAGGCCGAAAACCTTGGCAACCGTGGGAGAGCCTATGCGCAATTTGGCCCGGAATCGTCCTTGTCACCTGATCGAGACGGTTACCGGTAAGTCACCCCCACATCTTCTCAGGTGTTCCTCAGGAAGGCATCACCCGAACGGACCAACTCCTGGGGGGCCCGGCCCCACCCGTGATCGGCCTCTTGGACAACCCGGGAGCGCGCGCTGACGCGACAACGCACCGGGGTGCGTATCGGGACCCACGAAACGGGGTCCATCGGCACAAAGGTGCCGCCACGGGCCCCCAGCGGGCACCTTCTGTCGGGCCTGACCGTTAGAATTTCGGCAGTTGTCCGCGCGCGCCCGAAGCGTTCTCGCTCTCGGGCGCGTGTCATGACCAGACGTGTTGAACACTTCGAAGGAGCATCGTGGCTGAGCAGCCCGACACCCAGCGCGACACCGGGCCCGGCACCCAGGGCGACGGGACGGCATACGACGCCTCGGCGATCACGGTCCTCGAGGGCCTCGAGGCGGTCCGCAAGCGGCCCGGGATGTACATCGGCTCCACCGGCGAGCGCGGTCTGCACCACCTGGTCTGGGAGATCGTCGACAACTCCGTCGACGAGGCACTCGCCGGCTACGCCGACACCATCGACGTCACCCTCCGCGAGGACGGCAGCGTCCGGGTCAAGGACAACGGCCGCGGCATCCCCACGGACATCCACCCGACCGAGAAGGTCAGCGCCGTCGAGCTGGTCCTGACCCAGCTGCACGCCGGCGGCAAGTTCGGCGGTGGCGGCTACAAGGTCTCCGGCGGCCTCCACGGCGTCGGCTCCTCCGTCGTCAACGCCCTCTCCACCCGGCTCGACGTCTGCGTCCGGCAGAAGGGCTACGCCCACCGGATGACCTTCGACCACGGCGTGCCCACCGGCCCGCTGGAGCGCCAGGAGGAGACCGACGCCACCGGCACGACGATCACCTTCTGGGCGAGCCCGGAGATCTTCGAGACGACCGAGTACGACTTCGAGACCATCCGCGCCCGCTTCCAGCAGATGGCCTTCCTCAACAAGGGCCTGACGATCAACCTCGTCGACGAGCGCGTCCCGGCCGAGGAGGTCGCCGCCGATGACGAGCCGGACCTCGACGGGGTCGACGCCGACCTCGCCGACGTCGAGGCCACCGACGACGCCGACTCCGAGGGTGGTGAGCACAGCAGCCAGGGCAAGAAGCTGACCAAGGCGCGCAAGGTCTCCTACCGCTACGAGGAAGGCCTGGTCGACTACGTCAAGCACCTCGTCGGCTCCAAGAAGTCCGAGCCGGTCCACCCCGAGATCATCAGCATCGAGGTCGAGGATGCCGAGCGCGCCCTCAGCCTGGAGATGGCCCTGCAGTGGACGAGCGCCTACAGCGAGTCGGTCCACACCTACGCCAACACGATCAACACCCACGAGGGCGGCACCCACGAGGAGGGCTTCCGCGCGGCGCTGACCAAGCTGATCAACGACTTCGCCCGCAAGCAGAACCTCCTCAAGGACAAGGACGACAACCTCACCGGCGACGACGCCCGCGAGGGCCTGACCGCGGTCATCAGCGTCAAGCTCGGCGAGCCGCAGTTCGAGGGCCAGACCAAGACCAAGCTGGGCAACTCCGAGGTCAAGGGCTTCGTCCAGCGCGCGATGACCGAGGAGTTCGGCGACTGGCTCGAGCGCCACCCTAACGAGGGCAAGGAGGTTGTCCGCAAGGCCATCCAGGCCGCGACGGCCCGCCTCGCCGCCCGCAAGGCGCGCGAAGCCACCCGCAAGCGCGTCCTCGAGTCCGGGGGACTCCCGGGCAAGCTGCGCGACTGCCAGTCCAAGGACCCCTCGATCTCCGAGGTCTTCATCGTCGAGGGTGACAGCGCCGGCGGCTCGGCGGTGCGCGGCCGCAACCCGCACACCCAGGCGATCCTCCCGATCCGCGGCAAGATCCTCAACGTCGAGCGAGCCCGCCTCGACAAGGCCCTGGCCAACCAGGAGGTCCAAGCGCTCATCTCGGCCTTCGGCACCGGCATCGGCGAGGACTTCGACCTCGAGAAGGCGCGCTACCACAAGATCGTGCTGATGGCCGATGCCGATGTCGACGGCATGCACATCCGCACGCTCCTGCTCACGCTGCTCTTCCGGTTCATGAAGCCGCTCATCGAGGCCGGCTACGTCTACCTCGCGCAGCCGCCGCTCTACCGCCTCAAGTGGAGCAACGCCGCCCACGAGTTCGCCTTCACCGACCGCGAGCGCGACGCCCTCGTCAAGGAGGGGCAGTCCAAGGGCCGCCGCCTGCCCAAGGAGAACGGCATCCAGCGCTACAAGGGACTCGGCGAGATGGACTACTCCGAGCTGTGGGAGACCACGATGGACCCCGAGCACCGAGTCCTCCTGCAGGTCACCCTCGACGACGCGGCGGCCGCCGACGAGATCTTCTCGATCCTGATGGGCGAGGACGTCGAGTCGCGCCGCTCGTTCATCCAGCGCAACGCGCGCGACGTGCGGTTCCTGGACATTTGATTCGTATGCCGTGTGCTGGCGTTCCGGGCTCCGCCCTCGCGGCTGGGTCGCCTCCCAGCCCTCCGGGCCCACGGCATACGGGAAAGACCACTGACTTCACCACAGCAGGACGTAAGGACGACGCATGAGTGACGACATCACCGGGACGCTTCCGCCGGAAGGTGACCGGGTCGAGCCGCGCGATCTCAACACCGAGATGCAGCAGAGCTACATCGAGTACGCGATGTCGGTCATCGTGTCCCGGGCGCTGCCCGATGTGCGGGACGGGCTCAAGCCGGTGCACCGGCGGGTGCTCTATGCGATGTGGGACGGCGGCTACCGGCCGGACCGTGGCTTCAACAAGTGCAGCCGCGTCGTCGGCGACGTCATGGGCCAGTACCACCCGCACGGCGACACCGCGATCTATGACGCCCTCGTGCGACTGGTGCAGGACTGGTCGATGCGGTATCCCCTCGTCCAGGGTCAGGGGAACTTCGGGTCACCCGGTGACGACCCGGCCGCTGCGCCGCGGTACACCGAGTGCAAGATGGCGCCGCTGTCGGTGGAGATGGTCCGTGACATCGACCAGCAGACGGTGGACTTCAAGCCGAACTACGACGGCAAGACGATGGAGCCCGAGGTCCTGCCGAGCCGGTTCCCCAACCTGCTCGTCAACGGCAGCTCCGGCATCGCGGTCGGCATGGCCACCAACATCCCCCCGCACAACCTGCGTGAAGTGGCGGCGGCGGCCCAGTGGTTCCTCGAGCACCCCGACGCCAGCCGCGAGGAGCTGCTCGCGGCGACCATGCGCGAGGTCAAGGGCCCGGACTTCCCGACCGGGGCGCTCATCATGGGCCACCGCGGCATCGAGGACGCCTACACGACCGGACGCGGCTCGATCATCATGCGCGCGGTGGTGCAGGTCGAGGAGATCCAGGGTCGGCAGTGCCTCGTGGTCACTGAACTGCCCTACCAGGTGAACCCGGACTCGCTCGCCCAGAAGATCGCCGAGCACGTCAAGGACGGCCGCCTCCAGGGCATCGCCGACATCCGCGACGAGACGTCCGGTCGCACCGGCCAGCGCCTGGTGATCGTGCTGAAGAAGGATGCGGTCGCCAAGGTCGTCCTCAACAACCTCTACAAGCACACCCAGCTGCAGACGAACTTCGGCGCCAACATGCTGGCCCTCGTCGACGGGGTGCCGCGCACGCTGCCGATCAGCTCGTTCATCCGCCACTGGGTGGACCACCAGGTCGACGTCATCCAGCGGCGCACCGCCTTCCGCCTCAAGGAGGCCGAGGAGCGCATCCACATCCTGCGCGGTTACCTCAAGGCGCTCGACATGCTCGATGAGGTCATCGCCCTCATCCGGCGCAGTCCCACCGTGGAGGAGGCCCGCGACGGCCTCATCGCGCTCCTGGGTGTCGACGAGATCCAGGCCCGTGCGATCCTCGACCTGCAGCTGCGCCGTCTGGCCGCCCTCGAGCGGCAGAAGATCATCGAGCAGCACGACGAGCTGCAGGCGCTCATCGAGGACTACCAGGACATCCTCGCCAAGCCGGGCCGGCAGCGCGCGATCATCTCCGAGGAGCTCGCGGAGATCGTGGCCAAGTACGGCGACGAGCGCCGCACCCAGATCGTGCCCTTCGACGGCGACATGTCCATGGAGGACCTCATCCCCGAGGAGGACGTGGTCGTCACGATCACGCGCGGTGGCTACGCCAAGCGGACGCGCGTCGACAACTACCGACTCCAGGGCCGCGGCGGCAAGGGCGTCAAGGGCGCCAACCTGCGCGGTGAGGACATGGTCGAGCACTTCTTCGCCACGACCAGCCACCACTGGCTGCTCTTCTTCACCAACTTGGGCCGGGTCTACCGCGCCAAGGCCTACGAGCTGCCCGACGCCGGGCGGGATGCCAAGGGCCAGCACGTCGCCAACATCATGGCCTTCCAGCCCGGTGAGCAGATCGCCCAGGTGCTGGCGCTCAAGGACTACTCCGTGGCGCCCTACCTCGTCCTCGCGACCAAGTCTGGTGTCGTCAAAAAGACCCGACTCACCGAGTACGACTCGCCCCGCTCCGGTGGACTCATCGCGGTCAACCTCAAGGACGGTGACGAGCTCGTCGGGGTCGACCTCATCGCGGCCGAGGACGACCTGCTCCTCATCTCGCGCAAGGGGATGTCGGTCCGGTTCCACGCCACCGATGCCCAGCTGCGCCCGATGGGCCGGGCCACGACCGGTGTCACCGGCATGAAGTTCCGCGCCGACGACCACCTGCTCTCGATGTCGGTGATCCGCGACGCGACCGACCCGGACGTCTTCGTCGTCTTCGAGAACGGCATGGCCAAGCGCACGGCCGCCTCGGAGTGGAACGCCAAGGGCCGGGCCACGCTCGGTGTGGCGGTCGCCAAGCTCACCGATCGCAACGGCGACCTCGTCGGCGGCCTCACCGTCGCCGAGGACGACCAGGTCCTCGTCGTCTTCGAGCGGGGCAATGTCGTGCGCATGGCGGTCGACACCGTCACGCGCCGTGGCCGCAACACCCAGGGCATGACCTTCGCCCGCCCGGGACGCGGCGACTCGGTGGTCGCGGTCGCGCGCAACGTCGAGCGCACCCCGGAGGCCGACGACTCGGATGGGAGTGCGGAGGCTGCGACCGATGCCGTACCGTCAGCGGAGACAGGCGGTGACGATGTGCAGCCCGTGTCGGGTGTGAGCCCGGCCGAGGACAGTGCCGGCACCGAGGCGCCTGCGGATGACGATGGAGGTAAGGCGTGACCCCCGGCGAACCCACTGAGCAGTTGCCGCGCACACCGGCGGCGGCAGGGTCCACGGCTGGCAACATCCCGTTGCGTCCCGCGGATGCCGAGAAGGCTCGACTCGAGGCCAAGGCCGCTCGCCCCGTCAAGGCCGCGCCGGCCAAGGCGGCGCCCCGTCCGGCCGCTGCGGCTCCGGGTCGACGGGTGCGCCTGACGCTCTCGCGCATCGACCCGTTCTCGGCGCTGAAGATGTCCTTCCTGCTCTCGGTTGCACTCGGCATCGCCATGGTCGTGGCGGTCGCGGCCCTCTGGCTCGTGCTCAAGGGCATGGGCGCCTTCGACCAGGTGAACAACCTCGTCGGCTCGATCATCCAGGACGGCGACAAGAAGTTCGACATCATGGACTTCGTCGGCTTCGGTCGGGTCGTCTCGCTCTCGATCGTCTTCGCGGTCATCGACGTCTTCATCATCACCGCGATCGCCACCCTCGGGTCCTTCATCTACAACGTCTCGGCCTCGCTCGTCGGCGGGCTCGGCCTGACCCTCACCGACGACTGATCCCCGTCCTCGGTTTCCGTATGCCGTCCGCCTCCTGGGGTAGACGGCATACGTTTTGGAGAGCGTGGCGCGGGTGGGGTAACCTCGGTCCTCGCGTCCACTGCGTGTGGACGACGCCGGATGCGGTGACGGGCCTATAGCTCAGACGGTTAGAGCGCTTCCCTGATAAGGAAGAGGCCACAGGTTCAAGTCCTGTTAGGCCCACCACCGACCGACCTCCACGATGACAAGGGGTCACGATGAAGAAGCTCCTCCTTCTCGTTGCGACGGCGGCTGGCGCCGTGTTCGTCCGCAACAAGATGGCCAAGGACTCCTCGGACTCCGCGCTGTGGGCCGAGGCGACCAAGGAAGACACCGCGGGCGCCTGAGCTCCAGCAGCCCAACCGCACGGGGCCTTGGCGCAATTGGTAGCGCACCTGCTTTGCAAGCAGGGGGTTAGGGGCAGACCTTCCTCCTCGTTGCCTCGCGTTTCTGCAGGTCAGCGCGCCATAGGCGGCGAATCAGGCCGAGGGAAGCCGCGCCTTTCCTGGCCGCTGGGGGGAAGCGTGGGGGAAGGGTCCTAGGATGTGGGAAGCGAGAATGACGACCCGCCGCTGAGAACCACTTTCGAAGCGCGTCGGGCTCGGACGTCCTCGTGGTCCGGGAGAGGTAGTGCTTCCGGAGTTGCTTGCCGCGACCGCCCAGGCCGTGACAAGGGGAAGTGGCGCAATTGGTAGCGCACCGCTTTTGCAAGGCGGGGGTTGCGGGTTCGAGTCCCGTCTTCTCCACCAATGCTAGTAGGTTCTGACTAAGGCTTACGTTCCAGCAATACCCATACCAATCGCATTCGTGCAATAAACGTGCAATAGGCGTCCGGGAGTCTTGGCCCGGCGTGCCCACGGATGGCCACAGGCGGACCCTCGTTCCTTGGACAGGGGAGCCCCTTCAGTCCCGCCCACGGACGGCTCATGGTGGACATCGCGCTGGGCGAGAGCAACCGTTCCGGCATCGGGTGAGCCACTGTTCCGCGTGGACGTGGGCCACTGCGACGCTCTCTCCGAGAGTCAGACGTCCGGAGATGCCATGGGCGGACATCGACGCCGATGGGTCGTGACCTCACTCACATGCCTGTCGAGGGCGAGTTGCGCCGATCAGGCTTCTTCGGCTGTGCCATGAGCCCGGCGCGTTGGGGCCAACAGTCATGCACGCTCCAGCCGATCGGACCTGGGGCCGACGAGACTGTCTGACCCTGTTCGTACCCTAGAGGCGACGACTAGCCCGACTTGCGCGGGAGAATGGGGGAACGGCGTGGCGGTCCTCAGCAAGCAGTTCAAGGATGCCCTGTCGGCGATCGAGCCCGGTGACGATGCGACGCACGCAGCTGACGCTCATGCCGAGGTCCGTGATGTCCTCGACCGTGACGCCGATCTGACGGGATGGGGTCTGCACACGGTCCTGATCGGCTCCTACAAGCGCGAGGTGTCGATCCGTCGCGTTGATGATGTGGACGTGTTCTGCCAACTGCCCGATCTGCCGGACGACGAGGATCCGCAGGGGGACTGTCAGAGAAACGGTGGGCCAGACCACCCACCGTTTCTCTGACAGTCCCCATGACCCCTCCTGCCCAACCGGGCCGTAGGGCCAGTTACACCGTCACTGCGATAGACCCCATCACTGGGCGAGTTCAAACAAGCGTTCGCCTGCGAGCGGATCGTGGTGGTGGCCGACAAGGCCATGAACACCGCCAACAACCTCGGGGCGTTGGCCCAGCACGGGGACGGCTGGATCGTGTCCGCCTCCGCCCGGGGAGCCGACAAGACCTTGAAGGCGTGGCTGCTCGACCCCGTCGGCTGGACCGGCGACGACAAGGTGCGCACGAAATCGATGATCGTGACCCGTTCGGTGCCGGTCACGATGTACGGGGTGCCGAACGTGCCCTTCAACGTGACCGAGAAAGTCGTGGCCCGCTGGTCAGCCGCAGCGGCCGAGCGTGACCGGCTGATGCGCCAAGAGATCCTGGCCCACGCCGAAGCGTTGGCTGCTGACGAGGCCAGGCATCGGGCCTCCAGTAAGCGGGGGGTGAAGAAGTACATCACCGCCGAAACGATCGACCCCGCCACCCGGGAACTGATCACCGGGAAACGGACCAGCCTGTCGGTGGACCGGGCCCGCGCCGACGCTGAGGCTGTGTTCGACGGCTTCCAGCTGGTCCGCACCTCCGAAACCACCCTTACTGATACCGCGATCCTGGACCGATACCGCCAACTGTGGCGCATCGAACAAACGTTCCGGGTCAGCAAGACGGACCTGAACAGCCGCCCGGTCTACGTCCGGACCCGGGCCCATATCGAGGCCCACTTCTGTCGGCGGCCACGAGAAACTGCCCGGAGACGGCCACGAAGCTGCCCGCTGGCGGTCATGAGAACTGCCCGCTGACGGTCATGGGATCTGCCCGACACGACGTCGTCTGCCTCGCCACGGTCCGTGG
>JAIUOP010000031.1 GCA_020161815.1 Actinomycetota bacterium
CGGATCCACGCCATCCGCGAAGCCTAGAGGCATCAATTAGTGCCTAAACATCGCGCGACGCGCCACGTTCCCGCAGGTCACAGACCCCACCCCTCGCCGATCAGGTCGAAGTGACCGAAGTCAGGTCCGAGGGCGTGCTGCGGGGCGTTGTCAGGCAAACTCCCGGCGGGAGCGCACAGCGACCGTCAGTCAGAGGCGATGTCGATGGGGCGACCGGCCAGGTAGGTCGAGCTGACCGTGTGGACGTGCTTGATCGGGTTGCGCGACCAGTCCGTGCCGGCCGTCGGCCCGGTGTAGGTGTGGGATCCGCCCTCGTAGTTGACCCACACGCGACCGGCGCCGATGGCCATGCCCTCACTCATCGACGGGGCGCGCATGCAGTACGAGTTCGCGTCGCGGATGTCGTCGCCATCGGCGTAGGTCGAGGTGGTGATGTTCTTCGGCGTCACCCAGATGTTCGAGCGATCGTTGCGTCCGTAGGAGGTCGAGAAGAGGAACCGCGTCGAGGTCTCGACCATCCCCTGGGTCTTGGCCGGTACCTTGCGGACGACATTGGACTCGGTGAGCGCGCCCGTGGCGCTCTGGTCCCAGGCCTCCATCGTCGACTCGGCATCGGTGTCGTGCGTGCCGACCCAGATCCGGGAGCCGTTGCCGCCGCCGAGGAAACTGGCTTGCCGACCGACTCCCTGCGAGCCGGCCGACGGCAGGACCGTGGTCGGTGACGCGCCCGCCAGTGCCGTGGCCACCGAGGAGGCGGTGTAGCGACGGATCGACGTCCCGTCGGCGACGTACACCCAGCTCCCGACCACGGCGATGCCGCCATTGTGGCCACCCTCGATCGGGACATGACCCAGGCCGCGCACGTAACTCGCGCCGTTCATCTCGAGGCCGAAGATCGCGCTCGTCCTGTCGGGCACCTTGTCGTGATCAGGGTCGTGGTAGGCGGTGATCAGCAGGGCCGAGGTCCCCGTGCCGTTCCAGTTCGGCCACCACGCCAGGCCCTGCGGCACGTAGTCGCCGTCGATCAGGCTGGCGTTGATCGGTGCCCCGTTGGCGAAGTTCCCGTCGTAGGGCGAACTGGACCCTGGGCCGGGATAGAACGGATCGGCATACCCGCCGCCCGTCGCGCAGACCGCGTCCTCGGCGACCGCCGGGACCGATGCCGCGCCCATGCCGGCGATGGTCAGGGCCAGTGCTGCGCCCACGCGCAGCGCTTGGGTACGCAAAGTCATGTGGTTCCCCCTCGTGAACGACACCCCCGTTGGCGCGTGAGCAAATCTAGGGCCCTGGGTCCCGCCGGGCGAGCCGAGTGGTCCCCGGGATCTCTCCTCCCGAACCCGCGAGTAGGGCCAAACACTGATAAGTTCGTTCCCGGTTGCACAACAGCAGTTCCTCGCAAGTCGCAAGAACGCCCGCAGGTCACCGGCCGCGGGCGCGCTCGTCACAGGGCGGTTCGCCGTCAGCATGGGGTGCGGTTGAAGACCACTGGGGGCGCGGAAGGCGCGTTCCCGAAGTGCTACAACAGGAAAGAGTTACCCCACATGGCACAGGGCACCGTGAAGTGGTTCAACGCTGAGAAGGGCTTTGGTTTCATCGCCCAGGACGGCGGCGGCCCGGACGTGTTCGTTCACTACTCCGCCATCGACACCCAGGGCTACAAGTCCCTCGACGAGGCCCAGCGGGTCGAGTTCGAGGTCACCCAGGGCCCGAAGGGTCCGCAGGCCGACCAGGTCCGCCCCATCTGAGCGCACCGCACGCGAGGACTCCGGTCCTTCACCAAGGCCCCCATCCGGTATGCCGGGTGGGGGCCTTGCGTCGTCCCGTGACGGGGGCTCACTCCGGCGCCGGGGCGGTCGGGGCGGCGCGGTAGGCGTCGAGGAAGGCGCGGGCGATGGGTGCGGCCACCGAGCCGCCGCTGCGGCCGTCCTCGACGAGGACGGCGAAGGCGATGTCGCCCTGGTAGCCCACGAACCATGCGCGAGTGCGTGGTGGCGAGTCCGTGCCGTACTCCGCGGTGCCCGTCTTGCCGAACACCTCGCCGCCGGGGGCATCCCGAAGGGCCGTCCCCGAGCCTTCGGTGACGACCGAGCGCATGAGCGTGCGCAGTGAGGCGACGACGCCGGGATCCAGCGGCTCGGTCGCCGCCGGACCCGCGCCCGGCCCGGCCTTGACCAGGGTCGGAGCCATCGAGGCCCCGCGTGCCACCGCCCCGGCGAGCACCGCCATCGCGAGCGGGGAGACCTCGATGCGGCCCTGGCCGATGCTCGCGGCCGCCTGGTCCGTGCCCGGTGTCGTCGCCGGCACCGAGCCGGCGAACGTGCCGTCTACGCCGATCCGGTCCGTCCACGAGCCGCCGATGCCGAGCGAGGTGGCGCTCTGCGTGAGGTCGTCGGGGGAGAGGCCCGTCGCCAGGCTGATGAACGCGGTGTTGCAGGAGATCGCGAAGTCGCGTGCGAACGTGGCCTCGGCCTGCTCGCCGCCCTCGAAGTTGCGGAAGGACTTGCCGTCGACCGTGATCGTGGCCGGGCAGCCCACGGGTGCATCGAGGGTGGTCAGGCCCCGTGTCAGCAAGGCCTGGGTGGTGGCGATCTTGAATCCGGACCCGGGCGCGTAGTGGCCGGTGAGGGCCCGGTCGAATCCGTCGGCGGGAGAGTTGGCCGCGGCGAGGACCTCGCCGGTGGGGACGCTCACGACCACCATGGCGGAGGGCACGGAGCCGGTGCCGGCGAGAGCCTGCTCGGCCGCGGCCTGCACGGCCGGGGACAGCGTGGTCGCGACGTCGGCCCCGTCGACCGCCTTCTCCTCGAAGAGCACCTTCCCCGTCGAGGTGATGACCCGCAGGCCGGGGGAGCCGCCGAGGACGCTGTCGTACTGGCGTTGCAGGCCTGAGAGTCCGGCGCGGTCCCCGGCGGCGTAGCGCCCGTTGCCCTTGGTCACCATCTCGGCGGTGACGTCGCCGAAGGTCCCCAGGAGGGGCTGGCCGAACGACCGGCTCAGGGCCAGGGGGGCCATCGTCTTGGGGTAGATCACGCCGACGAGGGCGTCGAGCTGGGCCCGCCGGGCGTCGAAGTCCGCCTGCCGGTAGGTGATGACCGGGATCGGGGCCTGCGAGCCGGCGGCCTTCGCAGCCGCGAGCTTCGCCACGAGGGAGCCGGCCGGCTCGCCCGTGACCGACTCCAGTCCCGCCGCCGACTCCGGTGTGGCCCGGGCCGGGTCGATCTGCACGGGGTAGACCGCGGACATCGGCATGAGCGCCGCCCCACCGCCGTCGAGCAGGTCGCCCCGCTCCGGCGTCACCTTCTCCACGGCGAGGGTGGCGCCCGGCGGCAGCTGTGGGTGCCATCGGGACGAGTCCGCGGGGGCGGCGATGACCCAGGTCCCGGAGCGGTCCACGGCGGTGACGGGCACGGCATACGACCACGGCCGTTCCCCCGGGAGGGTCCAGGTCACGCTGAGCCGGGACGTCGCCGAGCTGCCGACCCGCTCGACGGGACTCGCCGACACGGTCACGGGGGCGGCGCCGAGCCCGGCGATGGCCGCAGCGAAGTCGGCGGCCGCACCCTCCTCTGCGAAGGCCACCGTGCTCATGTCCTTGGCCTTCCACCCGGCGACGTAGGCCCCGACCGCGGCCTCGGCGGCGGCGTCCTTGGCCCGCTCCTCACGTTGCCACCACCACGCGCCGCCACCCACGGCGACGACGAGGGCGACGGCGAGCAGGCTCGCGATCAGGCCGGGTCGGAAACGCATGCCTGCCAGTCAACCCCACCCCGCTGACGCTGGTGCCATGGGCGTGCGGCATGTCGCGTCCAGCGTGCCCACAGGAAAGGCTCGTATCGTGGTGCGTCGCCCCGCAAGGGAGTCGAGCCCCCGGCCCTAGACTCGGGGCGACCGTGTGGCTCGTGGACGCAGAGCCAGAGCCGTGGGAGGACGCGCGTGAGCCGAGGTGACCAGGACCGGTCGCGCCCGCCGGTGACCCGGCGTGGCAGCCACCGTCGTCCCGGCCGCATGCACCGCCACCCGTGGTTGCGTCGCGTCGCATGGGTCGCCGGCCTGCTCGTCGTCGTGCTCGTCGTCACGGTCGGCGCGGCCCTCTGGAAGCTGAACGGCAACGTCAGCCGCGTCGACGTGACCAAGGCGATCGGCACCGACCGACCGACCCCGACGGCCGCCACCAAGGCGATCAACATCCTCGTCATGGGCTCGGACACCCGGACCGACCTCACCACCGATGAGTACGGCACGGACACCGTCGAGGGTGGGGCACACTCCGACACCACGGTGCTCGTCCACATCGCCGCGGACCGCTCGGCCGTGCTCGCCGTCTCGATCCCGCGGGACTCGATGGTCCCCGGCCCCAAGGACTGCTCGGCGACGGCACCCAAGAGCGATTGGGTCGTCCGGCAGTGGAACTACAACTACGGCAAGGGTGGCCCCGGCTGCTCGATCCGCACGCTCGAGGGCAACACGGGCGTCTTCATCGACCACTACGCGGTGGTCAACTTCGAGGGCTTTGCCTCGATGGTCGATGCCCTGGGCGGCGTCGAGGTCTGCACCCCGGTCCCCATCGACGACGAGGCGGCCGGCATCTCGATCACGGCCGGCCGTCACCTCCTCCAGGGGCATGAGGCCCTCGGCTACGTGCGCGCCCGCAAGTCGCTCACCGGTGGCTCGGACATCAACCGGATCAAGCGGCAGCAGGCGTTCATGTCCTCGGTCGCCCAGAAGGCCGTCTCGACCGAGATCCTCAAGCGCCCGGACATGCTCTACTCCTTCCTCAGCGCCGCCACCAAGGCCCTGACGACCGACCAGGACCTCGGCATCTCGGACATGGCCGAGGTCGGTCGCAGCCTCCAGAACGTCGGGCCGGAGAACATCCAGTTCGTCACCGTGCCGGTCGAGGGCTACCCCAAGGACCCCAACCGGGTGCAATGGGCCCCCAACGCCGAGCTCGTCTGGGACGCCATCCGCAACGACAAGGCGATCGGCGCCCCCGACCCGACGCCGACACCGGGCGCCACCCCCTCGGCAACCCCGTCCGAGCCGCTGACGGTCAGCCCCGCGCGGATCTCCGTCCAGCTGCTCAACGGTTCCGGCGTCAAGGGCCTGGCCACCCAAGCCAAGGCAGCCCTCCAGGTGCAGGGCTTCGGGTCGGTGACCATCGGCGATGCGGTCGGCCGCACCCAGGGCGTCGTCATCGAGCACTCGGCCTACCAGGCGGAGGCGGCGCGCACGGTCGCCGCGGCCTTCCCCGGGGCCGTGCTCAAGCCGAATACCGCCCTCGTTGACACCATCAAGGTCACCCTCGGCACCGGTGCGCCCAATGTCGCCGAGGTCGAGAACCGCCTCGGCACCGACCCGCTGCCCTCCCCGAGCGTGTCCGCCTCGGAGATGCCGAGCGCGTCGGCGTCACCCTCGGCGAGCTCCTCCGGCGGCTGGGGCGACATCAACACGCGCACCGCCGACGAGAGCATCTGCGAGTAGCTGACCCCCGGTCAGAAGAGGCGGCCCTCGGCGTCCGCGCTCGGCGACTCCAGCGCGAGGAGGGTGCGCTTGCGATCGAGCCCACCGGCATACCCCGTCAGGGAACCGTCGGCCCCGACGACGCGGTGGCACGGGATGATGATGCTCACCGGGTTGTGCCCCACTGCCTGGCCGACGCGCTGCGCCAGACCGGGGTTGCCGAGCTCGGTCGCGATCGCGCCGTAGGTGACCCGCTCGCCGTAGGGGATGTGCGCGAGCCGGTCCCAGACCCGCTCCGAGAAGGCGTCCCCGTGGGTGCGCACCGGGACCTCGAAGGTGGTCAGGTTTCCCGCGAGGTATGCCGTGAGCTCACCGAGCGCTTGCGCGAACAGGGGGTCATCGCTCGCCGGGACCGGGTGGCCGATCGTGCCCTCGGCCGGCGGGTGCCAGTGCCCGGGGAAGTAGAGCCCGATGAGCGCGTCGGCGCCGTCCACGTCCTCGGCGACGGCGAGCAGGTCACCGATCGAGGTGTGGAGGGTCGTGTGCCGCCGCATGTTGCGAATCTAGTGGCTGTGCCCGCGGAGTGCCGACGGGTGGGCCCCGACGAGGGGCCGATCGGGCTGGTGCGTAGGTCTGCGGGAACGGCGATGGGGCCCACGGTCACCCGTGAGCCCCATCGGACACAGCGCGGAGGCGGAGGGATTTGAACCCTCGATGGGCGTTAACCCAAACCGCATTAGCAGTGCGGCGCCATAGACCGGACTAGGCGACGCCTCCAGTGCCCCGACAGGGTATCTGTCGCACGGCGGTGCGGGCAAAGCGGTACCGTCCGCGCTTGAGCCTTCCCCCACTTCCGCACCCCGACGGCACCCACCCGCCGGCCGGGTCGCCCGCTCCCGGTGCGTGGGAGACCGCCGGGTCCGGCGCGGCTCAGCCCACGACCCCGCCCCCGCCGGCGCTGCCGCCGGGGTCGCCACTGTCACCACACGCCGCACCTGCGGGCGCGCCCTGGGGCCCGGAGGCCTTCGCCACCGGCGCCGGAGGGGCAACCACCTCCTCGGAGGCCGCCGCGCACGAGGCGCTGCTCAAGGCGAGGACGGCGCTCGGATGGGCGATCGGGGCGGCGGTGGGCGCGGGTCTGGCCCTGCTGGACACCCTGGTCGCGCTGGTGTCACAAACTTGTGACAGTGGTCAGGCGGCGTTCGCTTCGGTGTGGTGCAGGGTCGAGTGCTCGTCGAGGTAGTAGTCAATCTGCTGGACGCCGTGTTGTGGTTCCTGCCCGGTCAAGACCCCATGGCCTATCCCGTCTGGGGTCACATCGACCGCTTCGACCCCGGTCGACGGCACCGACCAATGGGTCTACGTCGTCCACCTCGTGAACAGCAACGGGGACTTCGTGGCTGTGCCCTACTGACGGTTGCTCATCGTGCGGGACTAGCTCGCGGGCAGGAGGACCGAGAAGACGGTCCGGCCGGGGGCGCTCTCCAGCTCGACCCGGCCCGCGTGGGCGCCGGCCACTGCCGCGACGATCGACAGGCCGAGCCCGGTCGACCCGGACACCCGCGCCCGGGAGTCGTCTCCGCGGGTGAACCGCTCGAAGACGTTGGGCTGCAGGTCCGCCGGGATGCCGGGACCGTTGTCCTCCACCGAGACGCGCACGTGCGCACCCTCGCGGCGAATGCGGGTGATGACCCGGGTGCCCTCGGGCGTGTGGGTGCGCGCGTTGGCGAGCAGGTTGGCGAGGACCTGGTGGAGTCGGGCCCGGTCGCCGCTGATCTCGATCGGCTCCTCGGGGAGGTCGAGCTCCCACTGGTGGTCCGGGGCCGCCGCATGGGCGTCACTGACGACGTCCATGGTGAGCAGGGTGATGTCGACCGGCTCGCGCTCGAGCGGGCGGCCGGAGTCGAGCCGGGCGAGGAGCAGCAGATCCTCGACGAGCCCTTGCATGCGCAGGGCCTCGGACTCGACCCGACCGAGAGCGTGCGTGACGGTCGGGGGGACCGGCTCGCGCTCGCGGCGGCTGAGCTCGGCATACCCCCGGATGGAGGCCAGCGGGGTGCGCAGCTCGTGCGAGGCGTCGGCGACGAACTGGCGCACCCGCATCTCACTGTGCTGCCGGCTCTTGAGGGCGTCTTCGACGTTGTCGAGCAGGGTGTTGAGGGCCTGCCCGACCTGCCCGACCTCGGTGTGCCCATCGGCGTCCCGCGGTGACACGCGCGCCGGAAGGGCCACCTCGCCCGAGTCGAGGCGCAGCCGGCTCACCTGCTTGGCGGTGTCGGCCACGCGGGCGAGGGGAGCGAGGTTGCGGCGGACCAGCCAGTTGCCGCCGACGCCGACGATGGCCAGGCCGAGCAGCAGGCCGGCGGTGACGATCTCGATGAGGCTGGCCAGGGTGCGGTCGACCGCGCCCGTCGGCACGCCGACCACGGACGTGGTCGAGCCCGCCGTGCGCGCCGCGACGAGGTAGGTCCCGGCGTCGCCGAGGTCGACCCGGCGCTCGTCGGGGCCGAGGCCGGAGGTCGCCTTCTCGAGAGCCGACACCTGGCCGTCGGTCAGGGTGGACTGCTCGGCGCCGAAGGAGGTGATCGTCGCCAGGGGGTCGCCGCTGGAGTCGATCGGCACCCGCCCCTGGACGAGGACGGCGCGCAGGACGGCCGAGGAGTTGCGCTGGGTCGGCGGGCGGCCGTGATCGTCCCCGTCCGGGTCGAACCCGTCGTTGGGGCGGCTCGGGCCCACCGAGGAGATGCTCTGCGCCCCGGCGAGCTCGTCCCGGAGCTGCTGGTCGAGGTGGCGCTTGGTGAACCCGACGGTGAGGGCGCCGGTCACGAGCATGACGGCGGTGAAGAGGGCCAGGACCGAGACGAGGACCTGCGAGCGCAGCGTCCACGTCGAGGGGCGGGTGAGGGTCGCCGGCATGGTCAGTCGGCCGGCTTGAGCACGTACCCCACACCGCGCATCGTGTGGATCATCGGGGAGCGGCCGGCGTCGATCTTCTTGCGCAGGTAGGAGATGTAGAGCTCGACGACATTGGCCTGGCCGCCGAAGTCGTAGTTCCACACCCGGTCGAGGATCTGGGCCTTGGAGAGCACCCGCTTGGGGTTGCGCATGAGGTAGCGGAGCAGCTCGAACTCGGTGGCGGTGAGGCTGATCTCGGTGCCGGCGCGGGTCACCTCGTGGCTGTCCTCGTCCATCGTGAGGTCGCCGACGACCAGCAGCGAGGTGGACTCGTCGGCGACGACAGCGGTGCGGCGCATGAGGGCCCGCAGGCGCGCCACGACCTCCTCGAGGCTGAACGGCTTGGTGACGTAGTCGTCGCCGCCCGCCGTGAGGCCGGCGACCCGGTCCTCGACCGCATCCTTGGCGGTGAGGAAGAGCACCGGCATGCTGCCGTTGTCGGCGCGCATCCGGCGCATCACCTCGAGGCCGTCGAAGTCCGGCAGCATCATGTCGAGCACCACCGCGTCGGGCTGGAACTCCTTGGCCGCGCGCACGGCCTTGAGCCCGGTGCCGGCGGTCTGCACCTCCCAGCCCTCGTAGCGCAGCGCCATCGACAGCAGCTCGGTGAGGTTGGACTCGTCGTCGACGACGAGCACGCGGACGGGGCTGCCGTCGAGGCGCTGCAGCTGCGGGGCGGTGTTCGTGCTGTTCATGTCGAGAACTCAACTCTCCTCAGCCGTCGGCCGCCTTGGCATCACCTGTGTGCTTTCTGTGAGCGTATGCCGTGGGCTCGGCGAGCGCTCGTAGCCGCGGCTGGGCGGGGGCACAGGTCGGGCACAGGGATGCCTTCGACGGTTGGGCCATGACGTCGCACGATGCATCCCCTGGAGAACCGACCATGTCCGACCAGAACCAGCCCACCCCCGCCCTCGGCGAGCAGCCCGACCCGCAGACGCCCGAGTGGGCCCAGGTGACCGACCCCGCTGACGCCGACCTCGCCGGCGAAGCCACCGAGGCCATCCCGACCGACCACACGGCGGTCCAGCCGGAGCCGGTGGACCCGTTCGCGGCCGATCCGATGGCTGCGGTGTCGGTCGACGGGGCCGCCGACGAGCCGGCCGTGGACCAGGGCTCGTCGGTCGTGCCGCCGGTCCCGGCCCAGCCGGTTGCCGCGGCGGCGGCGCCGGCCAGCCCGGGCCGCAGCGGCTGGTCCCTGAAGAAGGGCCTGCTCGTGGGGGCCGCCGCCCTCGGCATCGCCACCCTGGGCGCTGCGGGAGGCGCGGCCGCGGTGTCACTCGCCCACGCCGACGGCGGCATCGGCACCTCGCAGCAGGGGGGCATGTTCGACGGTGACGGTGACGGCGACGGCGACGGCGGCTTCGGCCCCGGCCGTGGCCACCACGGCGACATGGACGGCCAGCTCCCGCCCGGCGGCGGCCAGTTCGGCCCGAACGGCGTCACCGGCCAGATGGACCCCAACGGCGGCACCGGCCGCACGGCCCCCAACGGCGGCTCGACGCAGCAGCAGACCCCGACCCTGCCGGGCACCCCCGGCTGACCAGCCCCCTCCCCGCAACCTCTGCTAAGACGGCTAACATCACGAGGACCCATGGAACTCCATGGGTCCTCGTGATGTTTCCTCTGTTAGCAGAGGTTGCAGGAGCCGGCCGTGGAACAGGCGGGTCGCCCCGACGCTTCAGCGAGCGAACCCGCCGATCTCACCGATGGCCTCGCCGAGCTGCTTCTGCAGGTCGGGAGAGGCGTGCTGGAGCAGCTCGAGACCTCGCTGCAGGCCGATGACCGTGATCGGGTCGTCGAGCTCCTCGAAGCCCCGCTTCTTCGGTGGCCACCGGAACGGCCAACCCACCGGACAGATCTCACCGTCCCACTCGGCCAGGAGCGAGAGCACGCTGACCTTCTGCTCGGCATTGGTCTCGGCCCGCTGCGTGTGCACTTGGGCGGCGCGCGCCAGGTGCACGGCCTGCTTGTCCGACAGGCGCGCGCCCACCTGACGCACGATCGTCGAGGCGATGACGGCGTCGATCTCGTGCGCGAAGCGCGCGCGGATCAGCAGCTGCCACGGCACGTTGTCCGCCCCCGGGAAATGCTCGGGATCCCACATGGTCCTACCTCCTGATCTCACCGCCGGCCGATCCGACGGGTCATGGGGAAGGAGGATCAAGCCCGGCCGTTGATACACGCACCGGGTGAGCGGACGGCATACGAAAGGGTCCGGTTCCCCGTGGGGAACCGGACCCTTTCGGTATGCCGGGTGCAGGCTCAGGCGTCGAGGTTGGCCTTGAGGGTGGCCAGCTCGTCCTTCATCTGGGTCGGCAGGTTCTCGCCGAACTTGCCGAGCCACTCCTCGATGAGGGCGAGCTCGGTGGCCCACTCGGCGGCGTCGACCTTGAGCGCCTTGGCGACGTCCTCCTCGCTCATGTCGAGGCCGGAGACATCGAGCGCGCCGGGGGCCGGGACGATGCCGACCGGGGTGTCGACGCCCTCGCCGGTGCCCTCGAGGCGCTCGGTGATCCACTTGAGGACGCGGGCGTTGTCGCCGAAGCCCGGCCACAGCCAGTTGCCGTCCTCGTCGCGGCGGAACCAGTTGACCTGGTAGATCTTCGGCAGCTTGCTCGCGTCGGCCTGCTTGCCGATCTCGAGCCAGTGCCCGACGTAGTCGGCGGCGTTGTAACCGATGAAGGGCAGCATCGCCATCGGGTCGCGGCGGACGACGCCGACCGCGCCGACGGCCGCGGCGGTGGTCTCCGAGGAGAGGGTCGCGCCGACGAAGACGCCGTGGTTCCAGTCGCGGGTCTCGTAGACGAGCGGGACGGTGGTCTGGCGACGGCCACCGAAGAGGATCGCGTCGATCGGGACACCGTTGGGCTCGTCGTACTCGGCCGCCATCATCGGGCACTGCTTGGCCGGGGTGGTGAAGCGGCTGTTCGGGTGGCTGGAGACCTCACCGGACTCGGGGGTCCAGTCGCGGCCCTTCCAGTCGATGAGCTGCGCCGGCTTCTCCTTGGTCATGCCCTCCCACCAGACGTCGCCATCGAGGGTGCGGGCGACGTTGGTGAAGATCGAGTTGCCCTGCTCGATGGTGCGCATCGCGTTGGGGTTGGTGTGTTCGCCGGTGCCGGGGGCGACGCCGAAGAGACCGAACTCGGGGTTGACGGCATACAGGCGGCCGTCCTTGCCGAAGCGCAGCCAGGCGATGTCGTCGCCGACCATCTCGGCCTTCCAGCCCTCGAGGGTGGGCTCGATCATCGCGAGGTTGGTCTTGCCGCAGGCGCTGGGGAAGGCGCCGGCGATGTAGTGGGCCTTCCCGGCCGGTGAGGTGAGCTTGAGGATGAGCATGTGCTCGGCCATCCAGCCCTCGTCACGGGCCATCGCCGAGGCGATGCGCAGGGCGTAGCACTTCTTGCCCAGGAGTGCGTTGCCGCCGTAGCCGGAGCCGTAGGACCAGATCTCGCGGGTCTCGGGGAAGTGGGCGATGTACTTGGTGTCGCTGCACGGCCAGGCGACGTCCTCCTGGCCCTCGGCGAGCGGGGCGCCGACCGAGTGCAGCCCCTTGACGAAGCGGGCGTTGTCGCGCTCCATCTGGGCGAGGACCGGGGCGCCGATGCGGGCCATGATCCGCATGTTCACCACGACGTAGGCGGAGTCGGAGATCTCGACGCCGTACATCGGCTCGTCGGCCTCGAGGTGACCCATGACGAACGGGATGACGTACATCGTGCGGCCCGTCATGCACCCCTTGTAGAGGTCGGTCATGATGGCCTTCATCTCGGCCGGGGACTTCCAGTTGTTCGTGAAGCCGGCGCCCTCGGGGGTCTCGGAGCAGATGAAGGTCCGGTCCTCGACGCGGGCGACGTCGCTGGGGTCGCTGGCGCACCAGAACGAGTTCGGCTTCTTGTCCTCGGCGAGGCGGACGAAGGTGCCGGAGTCGACCAGCTCCTGGTTGAGTCGGTCGCGCTCCTCCTCGGAGCCGTCGACCCAGACCACGCGGTCGGGGGTGGTCAGGGCGGCGATCTCGTCCACCCAGGCCTGCAGGCCGGCGTGGGTCGTGCCCTGGGTCTGCGTTGTCGTCATGTCGGCGCTTCGTCCTTCCGGCTCCTCGAGGGTGTCCCGAGGCTGTTGTGGGCCTTGCTCAGCACCCGCGGAGGGCGCGTGCGGGCCTTCCGTGGACCGAGCTGCTTGACGAGATCCACCGTACTCCGCGTGCCTGACGCGCATGGAGTGTGGGTGGACCCCGGATGTGCGAGGACTCCCAGTCGTTCAGGCAGCCCGCACGGCCGGAAGTCGCTGTCTCCCAACGTAGTCAGGGTTACTTGGGGGTAGCTCCGGCGAAAGCGTTTGCGCGCCTGTGGATTGGCTCACACCGATGCCGTATGCCGTGGGGATGCCGTGGAGCCGGCCTCCTGGTTCAGGTGCGATTTCGCGGAGGCCGAGGCAGGCGGGTACGATTCCCGATCGTTGCGCCTCACGCGTGACAGGCGCCCGTAGCTCAACGGATAGAGCATCTGACTACGGATCAGAAGGTTAGGGGTTCGAATCCCTTCGGGCGCGCGGATCGGACACGCGGGATGACCTGCGCGACCTGACGACGAATCTCCACGCGCTGGCCGACCCGACCTGCACGCCGGTGCTGGCCCTGCTGACCACGGGACAGGCCGGCGAACCCGATGCTGGCCCCGCTGCTGAAGGCACTGGCCGAGACCGGTCACGACATGGGCTTCCGGCTCCTGGCGGATAAGGCGTACTCCCATTCGAGCACCCGAACCTTCCTGCGGGACAAGAGGATCAAGCACACTGCCCCCGAACGCAGCGATCAGATCGCCTACCGCAAGACCAAGGGATCCAAGGGCGCCCGCCGCGTTCGACGCCGAAAAGTACAAGCATCGCAAGACCGTCGAGCGGTCTTTCAACCGGTTCAAGCAGGGGCGTAGACCGGCCACCCCGCTACGACAAGTACGCCATGACCTACTGCGGCGGCGTCCTCGTTGAGCTCATCGTTCTGACCCACCGAGCCAACCGCCGGCAGACACGTCATAGGACAGTGCGTGCCAGGCGGAGCGGATGTGGGTCTCCACCAACCGCTCGGCCTCCTCGGCGTCGCCGCGCGTCACGGCGGCCTGAATCGCTTCATGGTCCCGTCTCAGGTCCTCGACGATGTCGTCCCACGCGTGCACGTGCCGGAAGCGGTCGAGGATGGGCAGCCGCATCGATTCGCGGATGGCAGCCGTCGTGTCCATGGCGAGTCGGTTCCCCGCCGCTGCGGCCAGAGCGACGTGAAACGCGGTGTCGGCGTCGTTGAAGGCCTCCCGCTCGATGTCCGGGTCGGCCATGACGTCGATCGCCTTCTGGGAAACATCCAACTGCTCGGGCGTCGCGTTCTGCGCGGCGAGCCGGACGCTGAGCCTCTCCAGGGCGACGCGCACCTCGATGACGTCCTCGTGCGGGAAGTTGGCCAGGGCCACGTGCAGCCGGAGCAGTCGGGTCAGGGCGTCGGACGGGAGAGCGTTGATCGTCGTGCCGCCAGCGGCTCCGGCTCCGACCGACGAGCGCACGACGCCCTGGGCCTGCAGGGTCCGCACGGCCTCGCGGACGGCGGCCCGGCTGACGTTGAGCAGGCGGGCGAGTTCGCGCTCGGCCGGGAGCTGATCGCCGACGGCCAGGTCCCCACTGAGGATCTGCGCATCGACCCAGGCAAGGACGACCTCGAAGGCCCGGCCGGGAGGCTCGGCAAAGCTCGGCTGAAGGGAATCGGCGTCCACGCGCCCAGCATGTCACCCCTGGGGTGCCGAAAGAAGAAGTGGTCAGACCATTGACACCGAATCATCACCGCCCCTATCTTGGCGGGAATCAAGATTGGTCTGACCATTCGGGAACTCCTGCTCAATGACGTGCAACCGGAGGCCCCGCAGATGTCTCACATCCCCACCTTGGCCGGCTCCTTCAAGCCCGATATCGCGCCGGTGCTCGACAGCCTCACGCTGTCAGCCCTCATCGCGGCGCTGCCGCTCATCACCGTGTTCGTTACCCTCGGCTGGCTGCGCTGGAAGGCCCACTGGGCCGGACTCGCGGCCGTCGGGGTCGCGATCCTCGTCGCCGTCCTGGCCTTCGGTATGCCGGTCGGTCTCGCCGCGCTCGCGGCCACCCAGGGCGCCGCGTTCGGCATCTTCCCGATCATGTGGATCGTCTTCACGGCGATCGTGCTCTATCAAGTGACGGTGAGGTCCGGCCACTTCGAGGACCTGCGCGCGACTTTCCACCTCATCTCGGACGACCCGCGCATCCAGGCGATCATCATCGCCTTCTGCTTCGGCGGTCTCCTCGAGGCGCTCGCCGGCTTCGGCGCACCGGTCGCGATCACCGGCGTCATGCTCATGGCCGTCGGCTTCTCACCGCTGCGTGCAGCAACCGTCGTTCTGCTGGCCAACACGGCACCGGTCGCCTTCGGTGCCATCGGCATCCCGATCATCACCGCCGGCAACCTCACCAAGATCCCCTACACCGAGATCGGCGCCTACGTCGGACACCAGACACCGATCATCGCCCTTTTCGTGCCGCTGCTCCTCGTCCTCATGGCCGATGGTCGACGCGGCGTGCGTCAGACGTGGCCCATTGCCGTCGTCGTCGGGGCCACCTTCGCTGTCGCACAGTGGATCTCGGCCACGTGGATCTCGGTCGAACTCACCGACATCATCGCCTCCCTCGCCGGCCTGGCCGCCGCTGTCCTCTTCCTGCGCGTGTGGCATCCGACCGGTCGCGACGAGGCCCTCGAGGCTCTGAGTGCCGAGCGCGAACGGGACCTGGCATCGGTCGCGGCAGGCGACTCCACGGCATACGCCGCTGATGGTTCGGGCGACGCCGCCACCTCGGCTCCGCGAGCGCTCGACAAGGCGGGCGATGACCACAGCGTCTCCATCGTCGAACTCGACGAACGTGCCCGTAACCTCAACGCGCGGGGCATCAGCATGGCCCTGTTCCCCTACCTCCTCGTGATCGCGATCTTCTCGGTCGCCAAGCTCGTCCCTGCGGTCAAGGACTGGCTGGCCAGCACGGACGTCAAGATCCCGTGGCCGGGGACGTCCGGCGAGATCCTCAACCACGCCGGCGAACCGTCGGGTGCCACCACCTACACCTTCCAGTGGCTCAGCTCTCCCGGCACCCTGCTCCTCATCAGTGCGCTCGTCGTCGCTCTCGTCTATGGCGTCGGAGTCAGCGGGCTGGGCGCCGAGATGGCGGCCACGGCCCACAAGATGCGCTTCGCCTTCCTCACGGTGGCGTCAGTGCTCGCCCTGGCCTACGTCATGAACCTCTCGGGCCAGACGATCACCATCGGCACGTGGATCGCCGGTGCCGGCGCCGCATTTGCTTTCCTGTCACCGCTGCTCGGCTGGATCGGCACGGCCGTGACCGGGTCGGACACCAGCGCCAACGCACTCTTCGCCACGCTCCAGCAGACCGCAGCCACGAACGCCGGGATCGATCCGACGCTGCTCGTCGCCGCCAACACGTCCGGTGGTGTCGTGGGCAAGATGATCAGCCCGCAGAACCTCACGATCGCCGCCACCGCGGTCGGGCTGGTCGGTCGCGAGCCCGACATCCTGCGCAAGGTCCTGCCCTGGAGCGTCGGACTCATTGTCGCGGTCTGCCTGCTTGTCGGGCTTCAGTCAACGATCCTTGCTTGGATGTTGCCATGATGGTAACGACGCCTCGCACGGATCTTCGGGTCGCGCTCTTCGCCACGTGCTTCAACGACACGATGTGGCCGGAGACGCCGAAGGCGACGGTGCGCCTGCTCGAGCGGCTCGGGTGCCGAGTCGAGTTCCCTGCCGCGCAGACCTGCTGCGGCCAGATGCTCACGAACACGGGGTATGCCGGTGAGGCCGTCCCGCACGTGCGTCGCTTCGTCGACGTGTTCGGGGACTACGACGCGGTGGTCGCGCCGTCGGCGTCGTGCGTCGGCTCGGTCCGCGACCAGCACGCGATGGTCGCCCGGCGCGCCGGCGACGAGGGCCTGGCGAGCGAGGTCGAGCAGGTCGCGCCGCGGGTCCACGAGCTCTCCGAGTTCCTCGTCGACGTCCTCGGCGTCACCGACGTCGGGGCGTGGTTCCCGCACCGCGTGACCTACCACCCGACCTGCCACTCGCTCCGGCTGCTGCGGGTGGGGGACCGGCCGCTGCAGCTTCTCCGGGCCGTCGAGGGCATCGACCTCGTCGAGCTCCCCGGAGCGGACGAGTGCTGCGGCTTCGGCGGCACCTTCGCCATGAAGAACTCCGACGTGTCCGTCGCCATGGGCACTGACAAGGCGGCACACGTCGCCGAGACCGGCGCCGAGGTCGTCGTCGCCGGCGACAACTCCTGCCTGGCGCACATCGGCGGGATCCTCGGAAGGCAGGGGGCCGGCATACGGAGCCTGCACCTCGCCGAGATCCTCGCCTCGACACGGGAGGACCCAGCGTGAGCGGCCCTCCGGTCCAGCAGACCTCGCCGACCTTCGTGGGTATGCCGTCCTTCCCCGAGGCCGCGCGTGAGGCCCTCGCGAACACGCAGCAGCGCGACAACCTCCGCAACGCCACGCACACGATCCGGGCCAAGCGCGCAGCCGTCGTCGCCGAGGTGCCCGAGTGGGAGGCCCTGCGGGTCGCCGGCGCGGACGCCAAGGACGAGGCACTGACGCACCTCGGCGACTACCTCGAGCAGCTCGAGGCGAGCCTCACGGCCAACGGCGCCACGGTCCACTGGGCACGCGACGCCGACGAGGCCAACGCGATCGTCGTCGAGATCGCTCGGGCCAAGGGTGTCGACGAGGTCGTCAAGGTCAAGTCGATGGCGACCCAGGAGATCGAGCTCAACGAGGCGCTCGAGGCGGCGGGCATCTCGGCGTGGGAGACCGACCTCGCCGAGCTCATCGTCCAGCTCTTCGGCGACCGGCCGAGCCACATCCTCGTGCCCGCGATCCACCGCAACCGCACCGAGATCCGTGACGTCTTCCTGCGCGAGATGGCCAAGGTCGGACGCCCCGCGCCCGAGGACCTCACCGACGAGCCGGCCCGGCTCGCCGAAGCCGCCCGTCTGCACCTGCGCGAGAAGTTCCTGCGGGCCCGTGTCGCGGTGTCGGGGGCCAACTTCGCCATCGCCGACACCGGGACCCTCGTCGTCGTCGAGTCCGAGGGCAACGGGCGGATGTGCCTCACGCTGCCCGAGACGCTCATCTCGGTCGTCGGCATCGAGAAGGTCCTGCCGACGTGGGACGACCTCGCGCCGATGCTCCAGCTGCTCCCGCGCTCGAGCACGGGGGAGCGGATGAACCCCTACACGACCATGTGGTCGGGAGTGCACGACGGCGACGGACCGCAGGAGGTCCACGTCGTGCTGCTCGACAACGGGCGCAGCCACGTGCTCGCCGACGCCGTGGGCCGGCAGGCGCTACGGTGCATCCGGTGCTCGGCCTGCCTCAACGTCTGCCCCGTCTATGAACGTACCGGTGGCCACGCCTACGGCTCGGTCTATCCCGGCCCGATCGGGGCCGTGCTCAACCCGCAACTGCGGGGGACAGCGAGCGAGGTCGACCAGTCGCTGCCCTATGCGTCGTCGTTGTGCGGGGCCTGCTTCGACGCCTGCCCGGTGCGGATCAACATCCCCGAGCT
>JAIUOP010000032.1 GCA_020161815.1 Actinomycetota bacterium
CACCACCGCGGTCAGCATGCTCGACCGGCTCCTGCACCACTGCCACACCGTCATCACCGACGGCGACTCCTACCGAATGAAACAGGCCAGAGCGAACGGAGGAACCCGACTCAAGACCACCTGAAACTCAGCGAGGGGTGGGGACTTTCAGTTGGCCACCAGCGGGGACCGCGACATGGCCATTGACAGCGGGCTCGCCGCGACCTCCCGGACGACCCCCCAGGACGCTCGCAGTTCACCCCGAGCTTGTCGAAAGTTTGTGGAAAGTTGTGCACAACGCGGTCGACGTGACCCGGGTCACGCATCGTCGGGCATCCACGCACGAACCACTGCGAAAACGTTCTCATCCTGTGCATGGATGTGACTTTGGCCCCCGGTTCGCGCTACCTTGAAAGCCCCTGAGATAACGACGTGATAACTACGGCGCGCCCGCGTGCCCGCTCGATCGTGTTGGGGATGTGCCTGCCCGCACGATTCGAAGGAAGTTTGCATGTCTGGGGTGGTGAACCTTCACCGCGAAGAGTCGCCCGCGCTCGTGAGCGCGCGTCCGACCATCGCCGACCTTGAGTCCGGCACCTGCACTCCCGCCGACCTCGAGGCGTTCGTCCCCGAGACCCGCGCGGAGGCTCGTGCCCTTCAGGCCGCCAAGGCCGCTGCTGGCCTCGCCACGGTGACCGCGATCGCGCCCTCCAGCGCCCCCCGCTCCCGTGGCGCCCGCGGCACGCACCGCGCTCGCGCCCTCAAGGTCGCCAGGGCGGCCGCGGCGAGCAAGCCCGGTTCGTCCTTCACCCGTCCGCGTCAGGCGGCTGCCCTCCTCGTGCTCACCGGTGCGCTCAGCGCGGTCCAGGCCACCGCGGCCCAGGGCGACTCCGGCTCGACCACGGCCACGGCCAATGCGTCAGAGGCCGGCATCTCCACGCTGCTCGCGGGCCGGACCGAGGCCTTCATGGCCCAGACCTCCCGCACCGACCAGCGCGCCGGCCTGGAGACCACGACGGCCACCCCGTCGGCCGAGGCTGCCGCCAACGACGCGGCCACCGTCGACGCCGCCGCGCAGGCCGCCGAGCTCGAGACCCGTCGTGCGCAGGTCCAGCAGGACCAGATCGCCCAGAAGGCGGCCGCCGAGGCTGCTGCCGCCCAGGCCGCCGCTGAGGCTGCTGCCGCTCAGGCCGCCGCCGAGGCCGCTGCCGCCGAGGCTGCGCGCTTCGTCCTCGTCGCTCCGGTCAACGCGCCGGTCATCTCCGGCTTCGGCTACCGCATCCACCCGGTCTACGGCTACTCCAAGATGCACACCGGTGTGGACTACCGCGTCACGTGCGGTGTCCCCGTGAGCGCGGCGGAGGACGGCAAGGTCGTCGAGTCCGGCTGGGGCGGCGGATACGGCAACCGCGTCGTCATCGACCACGGCATGGTCAACGGCCGCAACCTCAAGACCTCCTACAACCACCTGTCCAAGCGCTCGCTCACCGTGGGCATGTCGGTGAGCAAGGGCGACCTGGTCGGCCTCGTCGGCTCGACGGGCACCTCGACCGGCTGCCACCTCCACTTCGAGGTCGAGCAGAACGGCGCCAAGGTCAACCCTGCGGCCTTCCTCTGAGCCCCATCCCACCCGCGAGGGCCGGTCACCATCACGGTGACCGGCCCTCGGTGGTTTTCGGTATGCCGTGAGCGGGCCGGTCTCCCGGCCCACCCACGCTCGTGCTCAGCTCTTGGCGTCGTCCACGCGCTCGTCGGCCCAGTCCTTGGCCTTGCTCCAGGCGTCGTCCGCGCCCTCGGCGGCCGCGTCGGTGCCCTCGGCAACGGCGTCCTTGGCCTCGTCAGCGGCGTCGGCGACCGCGTCGCCCGCATCGGCAGCAGCATGGGTCGCGTCGTCCGCGGCCTGCGCCACGTCCGCGCGCAGGTCGTCGGTGGCGTCGGCGGCCTCGCCCTTGACCTCGGCGACCTTCTCGGCCGCAGCGTCCTTGAGCTCGGCGGCCTTCTCGCCCGCGGCGGCAGCGGCGGCGGAGGCCTTTTCCTTGGCGGCGTCGGCGAGGTTGGTCACCTTTGCACCCAGACCCTCGGCCCCGGCCGTGGTGGGCGGGGTGTACGGCTGGGCGCTGGCCCACGGGTCGGCCTTGGTGGTGCTGCGCTGGTAGGCCGCGTAGGCGGCGCCGGCGGCGAGCGCACCGAGCAGGAGGACCCACTTGCCGCGGCCCTTCTTCTTGGCCGTGGCCTCACCCTTGAGCACCGACAGGGCGTCGGGCGCGTTGTGGGCGGCCTCGGAGGCGGCGCTCTTGGCCGCGACGGCTCCGGCCGCGACCGTGGCGATCGCCTGGGCGACCTTGGGGAGGACCTCGTCCACGAGGGTCTCGCGGGCGGACTCCACCCTGGGGGCGGCGTAGTCGGCGAAGTCGTGGGCCTTCTCCCGAGCCGTGGCGGCTCCGGCGGCGGCACGGTCGGCGGCGTCGGCGGCGCGCACCTTGGCCGCAGCCCCGGCGTCGGCGGCCTGCGCCCGCAGGTCCTCGGCGCGCGCCGAGGCGGAGGCGGCGCGATCCTGCGCACTCTCGAGCCCGGCCGCGAAGGCGGCCTTGGCCTGGTCGGTCTTGCTCTGCGACTTGAACACGTCGGCTCCTTGTCTCATCGGTCAGGCAGTACGTCAGACCCGTCAGCACTTGCTGCCCACCTGCACTGTCCAGGTCGCGCCCACGCGCTGGTCCGGGACCTGTGGGGAACTCCCTGTCTAGCGTCTGTCCAAGGTTCAGTCTAACTGCACGCCGACCTCGGCGTGGACTTTCGCTCCACGCCTCCGTGGAACAATGGCCGCATGAAGGCAACCCTGCACACCAACCACGGACCGATCGCCGTCGAGCTCTTCGAGCACCACGCTCCCAAGACGGTCAACACCTTCGTCGGCCTCGCCAAGGGCGAGCTCGACTACAAGGACGACGCGGGCCGCACCAACCCGACCAAGTACTTCGACGGCCTGATCTTCCACCGGATCATCCCCGGCTTCATGATCCAGGGCGGCGACCCGCTCGGGCAGGGCTTCGGCGGCCCGGGCTTCACCTTCGACGACGAGATCCACCCGGAGAAGCAGTTCGACCGTCCCTACCTGCTCGCCATGGCCAACGCCGGCAAGCGGATGGGCAAGGGCACCAACGGCTCGCAGTTCTTCATCACCGTCGCGCCGACGACCTGGCTCAACGGCAAGCACACGATCTTCGGTGAGGTCGCCGACGGCGCCAGCCGCGCGGTCGTCGACGCCATTGCCGGCGTCTCGACCGGCCCGAACGACAAGCCCTTCGAGGACGTCGTCATCGAGCGCGTCGAGATCGAGGACTGACCGCAGCGACACCCTTGCGTGCGCGTCGTCCGTCGCGACAGCGACGGACGACGCGCACGCTCGCAGGCAGGGAGACCACGTGAGCGAGCACACGGCATACGGACCGGCGGGCGACCCCGCCGAGGTGCCGGTCTGTCCACGCCATCCCGACCGGGTGGCCTACGTCCGGTGCCAGCGCTGCGGCCAACCCACCTGCCCCGAGTGCCAGCGACCGGCGGCGGTCGGCATCCAGTGCGTCTCCTGCGTGGCGCAGGCGGCCCAGCAGGCACGGCAGGGCACGACCGTCTTCGGCGGCGCGGTCGCGTGGGGTCGCCCGATCGCCTCGATCAGCATCATCGCGATCTGTGCCCTCGTCTTCCTGGGCCAGACGCTCGTGCTGCCCTCGCTCACGCGTGACATCGCCTTCGTCCCCTACCTCGGGCGCAGTGAGCCCTGGCGCTTCCTCACCGCGGCCTTCGCACACAGCCCCCAGTTGATGGGCAACGCGTTGCCCCTTCACCTCGCCTTCAACATGTATGCCCTGTGGATCATGGGCGGCTACCTGGAGCCGCTGCTCGGGCGGGCGCGCTTCGTCGCGACCTACCTCATCAGCGCCCTCGGAGGATCGGTCGGCTACCTCCTGCTCGCCCCTGCGCTGACCCTGGCCCAGCTCCACGCCGGCGTGACCGGGCCGTGGGTGACGCCCACGGTCGGCGCCTCCGGCGCGGTGTTCGGGCTGTTCGGCGCCTTCCTCGTCCTCAACCGCCGACTGGGGCGCTCCTCGGCGGGGATGGTCGCGATGATCGGCATCAACGCCGTCCTCGGGTTCGTCATCCCGGGCATCGCCTGGCAGGCGCACCTGGGCGGCCTGCTCGTCGGCGCGGCCTGCGCGGCGGTCGTCGCCTACACCGGCCACCGACGCGACCCGCTGGCGCCGGCCTCGACCCGGGGTCGGCAGGGGGTGCACTGGCTGGGACTCGCCGCCGTCACCCTCGTGCTCGTCATGGCCGCCGTCGCGAAGTACGCGCTCACCAATGGCTACAGCTGAGGGTTTTCCACAGGCCTGTCCCCACCTGGGGACAAATCACACCGATGTAACTCGGCCGAGCCGGACAACCCCGCGCCGGCGATCGACCACCGACCGTGGCTCAGCGCCAGCGGGTCGTCATCATGAAGCCGGCCATCATGAGCGCGAAGCCGGCCCCGAGGTTCCACCGGCCGATCGCCGGCACCGGCCACTGGTGCACACCGGAGATGTAGTAGGTCGCGACCCAGAGCAGGCCGACGACCATGAGGACCACCATGACCGGGGCGTACCACCGCGGGTTGGGCGCCACGCTCGCCTGGGTGGCCGTCCGGGGCGGGGTGTACTTGGCCTTGTCACGTCCCTTGGACTCGGGCACGGCGGGATCCTTCTCGTCGATGAAGCGTTCTGGCCTAGCGTAAGCACTGTCGGTCACTGATCCGGCACCCACGACCATTCCGACACGCGCACGCCGACCACGGCAGGAGGGAGGACACCGATGGCGCAGCGACGCTCCCGCGCCTTCCTCGGCGTCTCCCCGACGACCTGGTCGATCCTCGTCCCGGTCGTCGCCCTCCTCGCCGGCGCGCTCTTCGCGACGAGCAGCACCGCCGCGGCCGGTGGCACGCTCCGCTACGACAACGACACCGTGGCCGACCTGATCCGGCGGGGCACTGCCGCCAACGAGCGCGACTCGGAGCGGTTGACCCTCCTCCAGGGACAGGTCGACGAGCTCGCGCGACGGGGGACGGCCAATGATGCGGCCGTGGCCGCGATCAAGGCCACCGCCGACGCCCTGGCCCCGGCAGCCGGCCGCACGCCCGTCTCCGGGCCGGCCCTCACGGTCACCCTCAACGACAGCAAGCTGACCTCGGGCGACCTGCCCGACGGCTTCACCGTCGACGACATCATCGTCCACCAGCAGGACGTCCAGGCCGTCGTCAACGCCCTGTGGGCCAGCGGGGCCGAGGCGATGATGCTCATGGACCAGCGGGTGATCAGCACCAGCGCCGTGAGGTGCGTCGGCAACACCCTCATCCTCCAGGGCCGGGTCTACTCCCCGCCCTACACGATCTCCGCGATCGGTGATGTCCCGGCGATGCGCAAGGGGCTCGAGGGTGACAAGCAGGTCCGGATCTACCGCGAGTACGTCTCGGCGGTCGGCCTGGGCTACCAGGTCAAGAGCCAGGCCTCGGCGACCTTCCCCGCCTACGTCGGCTCGATCACGCCGCACCACGCCGAGGTGATCCGGTGACCGTTGCGGCCGCAGCCAGCCGTGCGAGCCGCCGCCGCCGGATCCGCCTGTGGGGCGTCGTCGGCGTCCTCGGCGAGCTCACGGTGACACTCGGCGTCCTGCTCCTGCTCTTCGCGGCGTGGGAGCTCTGGTGGACCGATGTCGAGGCAAACCGGGCCGCCGGCAAGGAGACCTCCAGCCTGGTCCAGGGTTTCGAGGCGACCGGGCCGAGCGCGATCCCGGACGCCAAGGCGCCCGGCGGGCTGATCGAGGGCAAGGCCTTCGCCCTGCTCCACGTGCCACGCTTCGGGGAGGGCTGGTCCCGCCCGATCCTCGAGGGCACGACGCACGACATCCTGCAGAGCGGCCTGGGGCACTATGCCGAGACCGTGGGTCCCGGCGCCGTCGGCAACTTCGCGGTCGCCGGCCATCGCACGACCTGGGGCCGGCCCTTCCACGACGTCGAGAACCTCATCGACGGTGACACGATCGTCGTCGAGACGCGCACGGCATACGACGTCTATGCGGTGACCGGCCACGAGATCGTCGCCCCCACCGATGTCGACGTCGTCGCCCCCGTGCCCGACCAGCCCGGTGTGGCGCCGACCGAGGCGATGCTCACCCTGACGACCTGCCACCCGAAGTACAGCGCGCGCCAACGCTATGTCGTCCACGCGAAGCTCGTGAAGACCTACACCCGCGCGGAAGGTCTCCCCGCCTCCGTGCTCGCCGTGCCCGGAGGTGCCTGAGATGTATGCCGTCCTGTGGCGCGCGTTGCCGGGGCCGCGCTGGCTCAAGGTGGTTCAGGCCGTGGCACTCGCCCTGGCCGTCGTCGCCTTCTGCTTCCTGTGGCTCTTCCCCCGGATCAGCCCGCTGCTGCCCTTCTCCCAGACCACCGTCGGTGACGACAGCGCCGCGCTCTTCCACCGGGCCGAGCCCGGCCCGTCCTCCGCCCCAACCATCCCCGGGAGCCACTCGTGAGCCGCATCCTCGTCGTCGACAACTACGACAGCTTCGTCTTCACCATCGTCGGCTACCTCGAGCAGCTGGGTGCGACCTGCGAGGTGGTGCGCAACGACGCCGTGACACCGCAGGAGGGTGCCGCCTTCGACGGGGTGCTCATCTCACCCGGACCCGGGACGCCTGAGGAGGCCGGGGTCTCGATGGCGATGATCGCCGCCTGCGCCGAGCGCGCCCAGCCGATGCTCGGCGTCTGCCTGGGTCATCAGGCCCTCGGGGTCGTCTTCGGCGCGACCGTGGGTCGGGCGCCCGAGCTGCTCCACGGCAAGACGAGCCTGGTCCACCACGAGGGGGACGGGGTCCTCGAGGGGCTTCCCTCGCCGTTCACCGCGACCCGCTACCACTCCCTGGCGATCGACCCCGCCACCATGACCGACGCGCTCGTCGCCACCGGCCACACCGAGTCGGGGATCATCATGGCGGCCCGTCACCGCGAGCTGCCGCTGCACGGAGTGCAGTTCCACCCCGAGTCGGTCCTCACCCAGGGTGGGCACCGCCTCCTCGCGAACTGGCTCGCGATGTGCGGCGACGAGCAGGCCGTGGCCCGCAGCGCCGGGCTCTCGCCGCTGGTCCACGACGCGACCGGGATCGCCGCCCTCGTCGCACAGGACTGACCCCGGGCGCCTGCGCGGCCCGGGGGTCCCGCGACCGCCCCGTCAGGGAGTCGGGGTCACCGACGGCGACGGGGACACCGAGGCACTCGGTGAGGGCGAGGGCGAGGCAGGTGTCGGGGTCGGCGGCGTCGCCTGGGCGACGGTGATGCTCACCGACGTGCCGGCATCGATGACCTCTCCGGCCTTCTTGTCCTGCTCGAGGACCGTCCCCTCGGCGGCGTCGGCGGTCTGCTTGTAGGTCGACTTCGGCGCCAGCCCGGCCTCGGTGAGGAGGGTGAAGGCTTCGTTCTGGGTCTTGCCGACGAGGTCGGGCACGGTCACCTTGCCCGAGCTGACCTTGACCTTGACCTCGGTGCCGGGGGCGACCTCGTCGCCGGCGGCGGGCACCGACTCGGTGATCCTGCCCTTGGCGGCCTTTGTGTCGTTGACCTCCTCGACGGCTCCGAGGGTGAGCTTGATGCCCTCGAGGATCGCGCGGGCCTCGGCCTCGGTCTTGCCGACGAGGTTGGGCACGGGCACGGCCTCGGGTCCCGAGGAGATGACCAGCTCGACTGTGCTGCCCTTGCTCACCCGCACCGCGCCCTGGGGCGACTGCCGGATGACGTGGTCGGCCTCGACCTCGGCGCTCTTCTCGCTGGTGACCTCCGGCACGAGTCCGGCCTGGGAGATCTTCAGCTGGGCGGTCGCGCGTGGCTGCCCCTCGACGCTGGGCACGAGGACCATGTTGGCCTCGCGCTGCTGGTTGTCGAGGTAGGTGTTCAGGCCCCAGCCGAGGAGGGCGAGGGCCAGGAGGCCGGCGATGGTGCCGACGATCCAGGTGCCCACCTTCGTGCGACGGTCCTCGTCGGGTCGCACCGGCGGGAAGGAGGAGGTGTCGCGGTGCGTGGCCGCGCCGTCTCCGGCAGCCCCGGCGCCTCCGGCACCCGGCCCCGTCGCCATGGCAGCGCCCGCTCCGGCGGCCCCGGTGGCACCCGCGGCCCCAGCGGCGCCCGCGGACCCCGCCACACCAGCCGCGCCGGCCGACCCGGCTCCGGCGGCACCGTCACCCGGACGCGTGACCGGCGTGGCGGCATACACCTCGGTGGGCTCGGCCCCCAGGCCGGTGAGCCGCTCGGTGGCGGCACCGGCCGCGCCCCCGGCCGCCCCCCCGGCCGCGCCGGCCACGGCCCCGCGCGCCGCATCACTGATCGGGCGGCCCAGGCGGGCGGCCTGGAGGTCGCTGCGGAAGTCGGCCGCGCTCTGGTACCTCGCCTCGCGGTCCTTGGCCAAGGCGTGGAGGACGACGGCATCCATGGACGAGGGCACGTCCGCCTCGAAGCCCGAGGGCAGCGGCGGCGCCTGGCCGACGTGCTGGTAGGCGATGGCGACCGGGCTGTCGCCGGTGAACGGCGGCCGGCCGGTGAGGAGCTCGAAGAGCAGGCAACCGGTGGAGTAGAGGTCGGAGCGCGCATCGACCTGCTGGCCCTGCGCCTGCTCGGGGGAGAGGTACTGCGCCGTGCCGATGACGGCCTGGGTCTGGGTCATCGTCGCGTTGCTGTCGGCGATGGCGCGGGCGATGCCGAAGTCCATCACCTTGACCGCGCCGTCGAGGCCGATCATCACGTTGGCCGGCTTGATGTCGCGGTGGACGATGCCCATCCGGTGGCTGTAGGCGAGCGCGTCGAGGATGCCCTCGGTGATGCGCGCGGCCTCCGTGGGGGCCAGGCGGCCGCGTTGGGTGAGCACCTCGCGCAGGGTCTTGCCCGGGACGTACTCCATGACGATGAAGGGCACGTCGAAGGGCTTGCCCTGGTTGTCGACGCCGTGGTCCTCGCCGGAGTCGTAGACGGCGACGATCGAGGCGTGGTTGAGGCCGGCGCTGCTCTGCGCCTCGCGGCGGAAGCGGGTGAGGAAGGAGGCGTCGCGCGCGAGGTCGCTGCGCAGCATCTTGATGGCGACCTTGCGCCCGAGTCGGGTGTCGGTGCCGAGGTGGACCTCGGCCATCCCGCCGCGGCCGATGACGGCCCCGACCTCGTAGCGTCCGCCGAGCAGGCGGGGTTGCTCACTCATCGCTTCGCACTCCTTGCGATTGGCGTGGCTGTGGACGATCGCGTATGCCGTGTGCAGACGTTGGCGTCGTCGCTTCGGTTCCGTTGGGCAAGACGTGAGGCACGGGTGTGGTCGCGGGGCTGGGTCATCTCAGGGCTGCCTCCATGATGGCCCGCGCGATGGGGGCAGCGGTGTGCCCGCCGGAGGCCTCGTTGCCGGCGTCGCCGCCCTCCTCGACGACGACGGCGACGGCGACGGTCGGGTTCTCGGCGGGGGCGAAGGAGATGAACCACGCGTGGGGGGCGGCGCCGACGGCGTGCTGGGCGGTGCCGGTCTTGCCGGCCACCTTCACGCCGGGAATCTGCGCGGCGGTGCCGGTGCCGCTGTCGACGACGGTCTCCATCATCGAGGTGAGCGTCGCGGCCACCTGCGGGCTGACCGCCTCGGAGAGGGTGCTCGGGGAGCCGGTCTCGATGGTCGTCAGGTCGGAGGTGACCGCCGACTTCACGAGGTAGGGCTTCATGACCACGCCGCGGTTGCCGATGCCGGCGGCGACCATGGCCATCTGGAGCGGGGTGACGCGCACGTCGTACTGCCCGATCGCGGACTGCGCGCTCTGCGGCGCGTTGAGCTCGGCCGGCACCGAGCTGGGGCTGACCCGCATCGGGATCGTGAGCTGGTCCCCGAAGCCGAACTTGGCGGCCTGGGTGCGCAGGGCGTCGCCCCCGAGCTCGAGGCCGAGCCAGCCGAAGGCGGTGTTGCACGAGATCCGCAGGGCGTCGGTGAGGGTGACCTGGTCGCCGGCGCCGCAGGCCCGACCGCCGGAGTTGGGCAGCGAGGCGGTGGTCTGGGGCAGGTCGAGCGCGGCAGGCCCCGGGAGGACGCTGTCCGCGGTGAACTTGCCGCTCTCGAGGGCGGCGGCGGCGGTGACCACCTTGAAGGTGGAGCCGGGTGGGTAGAGGTTGCCGGCGATGGCGCGGTTGGTCAACGGGCGGGTCGGATCGGCGTTGAGCTGCTTGTAGGCCCGGTCGACCGCGTCGAGGTCGTGGCTGGCGAGGGTGTTGGGGTCGTAGGTCGGCTTGCTCACCATGGCGAGGATCTCGCCGGTCTGCGGGTTGAGTGCGACAGCGGCGCCGCGCTGGTCGCCGAGCGCATCGGAGGCGGCCTGCTGCACGGCCGGGTTGATCGTCAGCACCACGTCGGCGCCGCGTGCCTTGCGCCCGGTGAACAGGTCGGAGACCCGGCGGTAGAAGAGCTTGTCGCTGCTGCCGGAGAGCAGCGCGTTCTCCACCGACTCCAGCCCACCACCGGCGCCGTAGAAGGAGTAGTAGCCGGTGAGGTCGGCATACAGGCTTCCCTGCGGATAGGTGCGGAGGTAGCGGAACTCGCCCTCGGTCGGCACCGAGGTGGCGACCGCTGTCTCCCCGGCGATGATCGAGCCGCGCTCGCGGGCGTAGGTGGCCAGCAGGGTGCGCCGGTTGTCCTCACGGGCGTTGAGCGACTTCGCCTGGCCGAACTGGATGAAGGTCGTCGAGACGAGCAGGGTGGCGAAGAGGAAGGCGACGAAGGTCGACAGGCGGCGGATCGGGGCGTTCACAGGCGCACCACCTCCGTGCGCGCGTCGCCGATCGGGCTCGGCCTGCCGGGGTCGGGCAGCGGCCGGCGGGCGTGGTCGCTGATCCGCAGGAGGAGGGCGACGATGACCCAGTTGGCGAGCAGCGAGGAGCCGCCCTGGGACAGGAAGGGCATGGTCAGGCCGGTGAGCGGGATGACGCGGGTGACACCACCGACGACGACGAAGCACTGCAGCGCGACCGAGAACGCGAGGCCGGCTGCGAGCAGCTTGCCGAAGCCGTCGCGGGCCCCGATCGCCGTGCGCAGGCCGCGCTCGACGAGGAGGACGTAGAGCAGCAGGATCGCGAACAGCCCGGCCATCCCGAGCTCCTCGCCGAAGCTGGGGACGATGAAGTCGGACTCCGCGAAGTAGGTGAGGTCCGGCCGTCCTCGACCGAGACCGGTGCCGACCATGCCGCCGGCGGCCATCCCCATGAGCCCCTTGGCGAGCTGGTCGGACTTGGCCAGGGCCTCCGGGCTGAAGGTGTCGAGCCAGAGCAGGACGCGCACCTGGACGTGGCTGAACATCAGGTATGCCGCGTACGCCCCGGCCGCGAACAGGCCCAGTCCGATGACGATCCAGCTGGTCCGCTCGGTGGCGATGTAGAGCAGGGCGACGAAGAGGCCGAAGAAGAGCAGTGACGAGCCGAGGTCGCGCTCGAGGACGAGGACGCCGACCGAGAGCACCCAGGCCACGAGGATCGGACCGAGGTCACGCCCCCGAGGGAGGGTCAGCCCCAGCACGCGGCGGCCGGCGACCGAGAGGGCGTCGCGGGCCTGGACGAAGTAGCCGGCGAAGAAGACGGCCAGCACGATCTTGGCGATCTCACCGGGCTGGAAGGAGAAGGGGCCGAGCGAGATCCAGATGCGGGAGCCGTACTTGTCGGTGCCGATGAGCGGCATGAGCGGCAGGAGGAGCAGCAGGAAGCCGACCAGCCCGGCGGTGAAGGTGTAGCGGCGAAGGACCCGGTGGTCGCGCATCACGAGGATCGCGGCGATCGCCAGGGCGACCGACAGGCCACTCCACATGAGCTGCCGCAGGGCCATCCCGTCGCCGATCGAGCGTCCCTGGGCGATGTCGAGGCGGTGGATCATGACCAGGCCGAGGCCGTTGAGGAGGGTGGCGATCGGCAGGATGATCGGGTCGGCGTAGGAGGCCTTCCACCGGAGCACGAGGTGGAAGGCGAGGGCCAGGCCGAGGAAGCCGCCGCCGAGGACGAGCAGGCTCGAGGGGACCTCGCCGTGGGTGGCGACGCCGACGTTGACGTAGGCGAGCAGCACGATGGCCGTCGCCGCAATGACCAGGAGCAGCTCGACGTTGCGGCCGCGGCGGGGGCGGAAGCGGGAGACGACCGTCATACCGCGACGCTGGGCGAGGGGGTGGGGGAGGGGCTCGGGGTGCCCGGCGAGGGCGTGACCGACGGTGTCGGTGACGGCGTCGGTGAGGGGGTGGGGCGGACCCAGTCGTCGCGCACGGCCGTGCACGGCTGGCCCTCGGACTGGAACCACTGGCAGGCGCGGGCCTGCACCTCGAGGGTGTCGAGGAGCTCGTCGGCGGCGGCGCGGTTGGCGAAGGCGATGCCTCCGGCGAGCCGCGTCTGATACATCTCCGGCAGGTCGTTCGGGGAGATGCTCGTCCGGCGCTCGACGCGGGAGAGCGCGATCGGGCCGATGGTCTGCTCGACGCCGCGGTGGAGGGTGACGACACCGTCGGTGACGCCGACCCAGTACTGCGTCTGCACCCACAGCCACCCGGCATACACACCGCCGGCGACGACGATGGCAAGCGCGGCGAGTGCGCCGACCCAGCGCAGGAGGCGACCACCGAGCGAGGGTGGGCCCTCCTCGGCGAGCTCGACGTCGTCGGTCGGGGCGGCGCCGGTCGCCTCCTGGGTGAGGGCCGCGGCCTTCTCGGCGGGGGTGACCGGGATCGGTCGGGTGCCGCGGCGGGTGACCCCGGCGGCGCCGACCACCTGGGGCACGTCGGAGGGCACCGGCCCCAGGCGCAGGTCGACGACGTCGCCGATGACGACGGTGACGTTGTCGGGGGCGCCGGCCTTGAGGGCGAGCTGGACGAGCCGCTCGCAGGCATCGGCGGGCTTGGTCGTCGAGGTGAGGACCTCGTCGATGGTGTCCCGGGCGACGTAGTCGGTGAGGCCGTCGCTGGCGATGAGGTAGCGGTCGCCGACGATGGCCTGGCGGACGACGACGTCGGGCTCGTCCTCGGGGTGCCCGGTGAGCACCTTGGTCACCAGCGAGCGCTGCGGGTGGGTCTGGGCTTCGTCCTGGGTGATCCGCCCGTCGTCGACGAGGGACTGGACGAAGGAGTGGTCCTTGGTGATCTGGGTGACCGCACCCTCGCGGACGAGGAAGGCGCGGGAGTCGCCGATGTGGGTGAGCACGAGCTTGTCCCGGGCGCGCAGGAGCGCGATGAGGGTGGTGCCCATGCCCTCGAGGGCGGGGTCCTCGCGGGTTCGGTCGCCCAGGGAGGCATTGGCGGCGGCGATGGCGCCGAGGAGGGCATCGGTCGCGTCCGCGCCGGAGAGGGCCTCGTCGTCGAGCTCGGCCAGCGCCCCGATCACCGTCGAGGAGGCGACGTCACCGCCGGCGTGCCCACCCATGCCATCGGCCATCGCGAGCAGGTGCGGGCCGGCATACCCGCTGTCCTCGTTGTTGGTGCGGACCATGCCGACGTCGGAGCGCGCGGCGTAGTGGAAGGCGTAGGGCACCGGCCGTCACCTCTGGAGCTCGACGACCGTGCGCCCGATGCGCAGCGCGGTGCCGATCTGGAGCGGGGTGGGGGAGGTGATGCGGCGGTTGTCGACGAAGGTGCCATTGGTCGAGCCGAGGTCCTCGACGAGCCAGGCGCCGTCGACCTCGTGGATGCGGGCGTGCCGGCCCGAGGCGTAGTCGTCGTCGAGGACGAGGGCGCACTCGGGGGAGCGGCCGATGAGGGTGCCGGTGGAGCGCAGCGGCAGGCTGGTGCCGGCGAGCGGTCCCTCGGTGACGACGATCTTGCGCGGGCCGGAGGAGCGTCGGCCGCCGAAGATCCCCCCGCGGGCGACCGGCGGCGGGGTGGGCGCGGGCGCGGCGGCGCCGGGGATGGGGCCGCTGGACTCCTTGCGGCGGACCGTGCGCGCCGTGACGCGGGTGCCGTAGAGGTCGCCGCGGAGCACGCCGACGACCGCGAAGACGAAGAACCAGAGCGCGACGAGCAGCCCCAGGCGCAGGAGGGTGAGGGTGAGCTCACTCATGGGCGATTGGCCCGATAGGTCAACGAGGTGCGACCGACGGTCACCTGATCGCCGTCGTGGAGGTGCTCGGAGTCGACCCGCTCGCCGTTGACGAAGGTGCCATTCGTCGACCCGAGGTCGCGGATCACGGCGACGAAGTGGGGGCCGTCGATGCTCACCCGGATCTCGCTGTGCCGTCGGGAGACACCCGGGTCGTCGAGGATCACGTCGGCGCTGTCGTCGCGGCCGAGGACGTTGATCGCCCCGATGAGGAGGTAGCGGTGGCCGTCGTGGATGAGGCACGGCCGGTCGGAGGCCTTGACCTTGCGCTGGGGGGGCGCGGGCGGGGCGACCGCGGGCGCCGGCGTGACGGGGTGACGGGGCGGGGCCACGACGGGAAGGTCGGCGGCGGGGCGGGAGGGCACGGCATACCCGCCGTCGTCTTCCCAGTCGTCGTCCTCGTACTCGTCGTACTCGTCGTACTCGTCGTCCTCGGAGTCCTCCGGCCGGACCCAAGCGGGCTCGGCCGGGGCGGCGGAAGGGGAGGACGGGCCGACGTGGCGAGCTGTCGACGGGCGGACCCGGAAGATGCCGGTCTCGAGGTCGGTCGCCTCGACGAGGTTGATCGTGATCGGCCCGCCGGGGGTGTAGCGCTGCGCGGAGGCGTGCTCGTCGGCGGCGACGATGAGCTCGTCCGCGACGCGGTCACCGAGGGCGACGAGGCGGTCGTGGTCGGTCTCGGAGAGCTCGATGGTGAACACGTTCGGCACGAGGGCGCGGCCACGGCCGGCGCTCGCGGCCCGGTCGTCCATGGCGCCCCGGATCGCGCTGGCGATCTCGACCGGCTGCACCTCGGCCCGGAAGGCGCGCGCGAAGATGCCGTTGTAGGCGCGTTCGAGCTTGCCCTCGAACCTGTCGATCAGACCCACGACGTATCACCTCCTCGTTTCACGTGGCCGGGCGGTCCCGCAAGCGTACTTCGTGAGCCGGAGCGCACACCGCAAACCGGCTCCGGCGCACCGGTTCGGGCTTACGGTGGCCCCATGGGTGCGTCGGTGCAGGTCCTGGGTCCGCGGCAGGTACCGCTCGGGGGTCTGCGCGCGATGCGGGTGCGTCGCACGCTGCCGGCGCGGGAGCGCTCGCTCGTGGGGGCGTGGTGCTTCGTCGACCACTACGGGCCCGACGACGTGGCCGCGACGGGCGGGATGGACGTCGCGCCGCACCCGCACTGCGGGCTGGCGACGGTGTCGTGGCTGTTCGCGGGGGAGATCGAGCACCGTGACGCCCTCGGCACGACGGCCCGCGTGCGTCCCGGCGAGGTCAACCTGATGACGGCCGGGCGAGGCATCGCCCACTCGGAGGTCTCCACCGAGGAGACGACCGTCCTGCACGGGGTGCAGCTGTGGCTGGCCCTGCCTGAGGCGATGCGTCACGGGGAGCCGCGCTTCCAGCACGCCGTGATCCCGGCACTCGAGGTGGCGCCCGGGGTGCGGGCGCGGGTCTTCGTCGGGGAGCTTTTCGGAGCGGCCTCGCCGGTCGAGACCGGGATGCCGCTGCTCGGGGCCGAGCTCGTCGTCGAGCCCGGGGCCCGGGTGGAGCTGCCGGTCGACGCGTCCTTCGAGGTGGCCGTCCTCGTGGACACCGGTGCGGTCTCGTATGCCGACCGCTCGCTGTCCGTGGGTGAGCTCGGTGTCGTCGAGGCCCGGGGGCAGGTCAGTGACGGGGACGGGGATGGTGACGGGACCGGGGAGGCGAGCACCCGGCATACCGGCTTGTCCCTGGTGGCGGGGGAGGAGGGGGCGCGGGTGCTCGTCTTCGGCGGCCCGCCGTTCGGCGAGGAGATCGTCATGTGGTGGAACTTCGTCGGGCGCAGCCACGAGGAGGTCGTCGCCGCGCAGGCGTCGTGGAACGCGCACGAGCCGCGGTTCGGCTATGTCCACGGGTACGTGCCGCGGGACGAGGACGGCTCGTGGTGGATCCCCGCGCCGGACCTGCCGGGGGTGCGGCTGCGTTCGCGGGGGAATCGAGGCGGTTAGGCCTACCTGAGAGTTGGCCAAGCGTGGAGGGGCGGACTCACGTCAAGGGGATGAGCGCTTCGGCGATCCGCCACCTACGCTGGTTCGGTGCAGGGGTTCAAGGGTCTTGGTGGGCATGGCCATGCGCCGGCGTCCGCCGGTGCGGGCGGCGGCATGGGCCTGCCCGGGACTGTCGGCCTGAGCGCCCTCGTCGTGGCCGGGGTCGTGACCCTCGGGACGGTCATCACCAACGGCATGCACAGCCCCGAGAGTGTCGTGGCCGAGGCTCGTCCGACGCCCACGGCGTCCGTGTCTCCGGTGGTCCCGGTGGTGCCTGCCGCACCGGTGGCTCCCCGTCCCACGCCGAGCCCGTCGGCCGTGCCGACTCCGTCGAGCCAGGTCGCCCCGGCGCCGGTGGCTCCGCCCGTGGTGACGCCACTGCCATCGCGTCGCCCGAGCCCGGCCCCGGTGCCGAGCGTGACGGCGACTCCGAGTCCTTCGCCCACGCCCACTCCGACACCGACGCCCACTCCGACACCGACGCCCACTCCGGCGGCGTTCGTCGGGGACGCCCACGTTGTCGCGGTCTTCGACGCCGCCATGCTCAATGTGCAGTTCGCCGACGCGAACACGCAGCGCGTGATCGTCCGTGGGTTGAAGGACCTGGCGGCTCTCGGCAGCTGCGAGGCGACCGAGGGCCGTCGCGCGCTGACCGACCTGGTCAAAGGCCAGGACGTGGTGCTGGCGATCGGCGGAGGCGTCGACCGCGACGCGACGGGCACCCTGGTGCGCGATGTGTCGCTCAACGGGGTCGACGTGGCCGCGTCCGTGCTCGCCGAGGTCGCGGTGGCCTGCCCGGCCGACCGTTCTCCCGAACCTGGACCTGGTCCTGCTCCGGTGACCCCGCCGGTCGTCGACCCTCCGCCGATGGAGGGGACCCCGACCGTGCCTGCACCGGTGGACCCGCCGCCCGTGGACACCCCGACCGTTCCCGCGGCGGTTGAGCCGACGACGCCTGCGGTCGAGAACCCCGCTGGTGGTGTGCTCGCACCGCCTGCCGACCCCCTGGTGCCCACAGCGAGCTGAGCGACCGGCTTGGAGTTCGCGGTCGGCATACGGCACACTTAGACGGCTTCGCTCCGGGCGACCGGACGAGCACCACGCGCAAGTGGCGGAACGGCAGACGCGCTGTCTTCAGGTGGCAGTGTCCTTACGGGCGTGGGGGTTCAAATCCCCCCTTGCGCACGTGTGGGGATGTTCCCGAATGTCGGGGTCATCTCTTCCCGAAAGTTCCCCGGTCAGAGCGATCTGACCGGGGACTTCGTCGTTGCTGGCAGTTCGAGGACGCCGGACGGGTGGAGCGTGTTGTCCGGGGCCGGTTGAGGAGGGCTGACGCACCGGAGAGACGTCATTGAACCCGTGCGAGAGCGCGTTCGAGTTGTTGGAGAGCCGATCGGGGCAATAGTGCAGCAGGTGCTGCACAACTGGATCAAGCGGTGGAAGGAAGCGCGGCTACGGACGCTCACCGGGGCTGCGAGCTCGCCGGTCGGTGCGGTAGTAGTGGTCGAGGGGCCGGTCGTCTGGCTGTTCGTCGAGGACCAGCCGCCAGGGGTCGTCGAGCTCGCGGG
>JAIUOP010000033.1 GCA_020161815.1 Actinomycetota bacterium
GGTGTCCTCTACCCGGTCTTCGGGCTCCTGCTGTCGCCCATCATCGCCGCAGCCGCCATGGCCTTCTCCAGCGTCAGCGTGATCGGCAACGCGCTACGCCTTCGCGCCCAAGAGATCTCCTGACCGGCGGGCTCGTGCGTGAGAGACGCTGAAACACACCTCGCGCGATCCCCTGCAATTGGGTCGATCACGCAAAGTAGCCTGCACACACTCGTGCAATCCTCGCTGCATCTCGACACTAACCTGACTCGTGCCACTGTCGAGATGCACTGAATCTTGTAAGAGTGGCTGTCGAGATGCAGCCAAGATTGGACTCTTGCCTGATGAACTCTAAGTTCCATTTTTGAGCGCCTTGGCTCCCGAGGACGAGGGTTGGTTGCGGCCGCTTGATCAGAAAATGTCGAGTTGGCCGAAGTCTGCGATCGTCTCGGTGATGATCTCGAAGTGGTCGATCTCATGCAGGTCCCGCCAAGGCTGAAACAGCACATCCCGACTGCTGAGTTTGCGGTCCTCACCGAGGAGCGCCTCAAGTGCCGACGGTGCCTCCGCTCCCGATCGGTAGAGGAACAGGACTACGGCCCATCGACGCACATCGTCGGTCAGAGCTCGGTTCAGCGCGATTCTTGGCAATCGAGACTCGAAGCCTCGGTCAAGATCCAGGACGTGGTAGACGGATTGCCCGATCGTTCCCCTCTGGAAGCCGTTGTCGTCCACTTCAGCCAGCAGCGCCACGACGTCAGCGTCGGTCCATCGGACGCGCTGACGGAGGACGTTCGAGGTGCTGCGCGGGATCCAGTTGTCTTTAGACCAGAAGACGTCGGGGTGCGAGGTTGCCATGGCCAGTGCCGCAACGGCGTACCGGCGGACTTCATTGGGCAGCCGGTGGAAGAGGGCCGCAAGCAGGAGGAATGAGTCGGGGTCGTGGCGACCAATTGCGAACGTGTCCGCAATGCCAGCTTCGACAGTTGTCAGTTCGTCTGACAGAAGCGCGGCCACGTGCGAACCGCTACGACGACGTAAGGCTGTCTGAGCGGCCGCTATGAAGGATTGGGCGTCGACGTCGAGGCGGTTGACCTCCGGGACCGGCACCGAGGCCTTACCGAAGGGCCCCTTCACCACCGGGGATAGGTACTCGTCTAACGCAGATTCTGCGGCCTTGGTGAGGTCGACCCAGCGCAGCGTGTCCGTCACTGGGTCGTGCACGACGCCAAAGATGGGAACTGTACTTTCCCGCCACAGTGTGAAATCAGCGGGTTCGCCGGGAACTACCCATCGGCCATCCCAGAAGTAGCTCGGGCCCGACTTCACCTGAACGCACACCACCCCACCCGTGACGTCGCTGCCAGCCACGATGTCGACAAAGGCGTCGCGACCTATGTCGTTTTCGGTCTCGACGCGCTGAACGACGAGATTTGCGGCTTCCAGAACCGCCTCAAGCCTCCGATAACCCGCCTTGCCCCTAGCTCGCGATGGCCGCGCCTGCTTCCGCTGTACAGGAAGCTTGGTGCCTTGAGCGTCCCGTGTCATGGGCCGAGTCTCTCACCGTAGTTCGTTCTTCGACTGCTACCCAGCACCGGGCAGGGGACGGTGCTTGGCAGCCTTCTCGCGATCGGCGCGGCGGGCGCGCTGCTGCACCGAGTCGGGGCTCGGCGACTGTCTGCGGTCAGCTTTGTCATCGCCTGGGTCTCGCTTGCCCTCGTCGGGTCGACGATCGCGGCCGGCAACCTCACTCTCACGTGCCTACTCCTCCTGCTGCTCGGAGCACCCGGCGGTGTCATCGTCGACGCGATCGGCCGCTATCAGACGGTCCTGACCTCCTGCATCCTGACGGCTGCGGGCCTTGCGCTGTTCATGGTCTCCGGAGGTTCAGCCCTGGGCACTTGCGGGCCTCGCGATGTTGGGGATCGGCCTGGCGCTCGGCTTCCCGATGAGTGTGGCGTCGATGGGCGATGACCCGGTGCGCGCCGCCGCACGGGTCATGATCGTCTCGGTGGTCTACCTGTCGAACATTTTTGTCGGCCCGGCTCTGGGCAGTGTGGGTCAGGCCTACGGAGTGACTGCGGCTTTCGCCGTGCCCTTGGCGTTCCTCCTTGCATCGGCGAGTGTGGCCAGAGCGACTCGACCCCTGTGTCGGTGAGCGCCATGGCTGTGCGCGAACTCAGTCCGGCGGCCGACGAGCAGCATGACATCAAGAAGCGTGATGCTATGCTGTCAAAATGCGTACCACGGTCACTCTCGACCCGGACACTGAAGCCTTGGTCCGACAGCGGATGCGGGTCAAGGGCGTCTCCTTCAAGCGGGCCCTCAACGACGCGATTCGAGACGGAGCAGAGGGTCGTGCCGACACGGCATACCGCACTCCCGTCTTTGACCTCGGCGTGCCGATGGTTGACGTGACGAAGGCACTCCAGCTGGCGGGTGACCTCGAGGACGAGGACCTGGCGCGCACGCTGCGGCGCGGGGCATGAGGATCGTCGACGCCAACGTCCTGCTCAATGCGATCAACAGTTCCGCGCCCGATCATGTCGTGGCCAAGCGCTGGCTGGACGCGAGCCTGAGCGGTGGCGCACCCGTCGGATTTGCGTGGGTGGCGCTCCTCGCCGTGGTGCGACTGAGCACCCGCGCTGGCTTGTTCGCCCGCCCGCTCGCGGTGGATCAGGTTCGGGACCTGGTCCGTGGCTGGCTGGATGCCCCCACGGCCAGCGTTGTTCACCCCGGGGAGCGTCACCTCGACCTGATGATGAGGCTGCTCAGCGACGCGGGCACCGCCGGCAACATGACCACGGACGCCCACTTGGCCGCATTGGCCCTCGAGACGGGCGGGACGATCGTGACCTTTGATGCCGATTTCGACCGGTTCCCCGGAGTGCGATGGACGCGACCGGAGTGAACACGGGTGAGTCGAGCTCCCGCCTCCCGGAGCGGGGCGGCACCCCTGTCGATCGGCGGTCATGACGCAGAGCTCGACCAGCGACTGAGCGACGAGCTCGACGTGATCGGCTCGCTTCGCGATGATCGTTCCTCTCGTCGCCGGACTGGCCGCCGCAGTCATCACCCATCGCCTCGCCAGTGCCACGCGCGCTGCCTGACTCCATCCCCTCCGGGAACCCCTGGCGACGACTCAGAAGCGCAGCCAGAGGGCCAACGTCGCTGCGCCCACGGCGATGAGGGCGCACACGAGCCCCGCCAGCGCCAGACGATGCGGCCGCCACTGGACGCCGGCCGCTCGGCAGCGCTGCAACCACAAGAGGGTCGCCAGTGACGCCCACGGCGTGACCAGCGGGCCGGCATTGGCGCCGATCAGCGCCGCGAACAGCCGGGCCGGGTGCTCGGCCACGGCCGGCTCGACCGCCAGATAGGCCGGCAGGTTGTTGACCCCGTTGGATGCCAGCGCCGTGACACCGGCCACGCGGAAGAGGGCCGCGGCGTCACTGCCCTGACCCATGAGTCCGGTCAGCCAGGCGAGCCAGCCCGCCGCGTGCGCCAGGGCGACGACGGTCGCGAGCGCGCTGAACGCCGCAGTCATGAGCCACGGCACCGGGAGTCCGCGCAGCTGGTCCGGGGCTCGGGTCGCGGCCGCGATCACGAGCACCGCGGCCGCCACGAGCGCCACCAACCACGGAGGGAGGCCGATGGCAAAGGCGGGCCCGACGATCGCGCAGACCACCATCCCGACGACGAGCAGGGTCCGGTCGTGCGGCCCCGACGGTGGGTCGATGGTGTAGCCACTGGCGAGCGTCCGGCGGTGCATCACCAGGATCAGGGCCAGGGTGGCAAGGACGCTCGCGAGAGCGGGCAGCCACGCCAGCCTCACGTAGCCGGCATGCCCAATCCCCAACTGCTCGAAGCGACCCAGCGCCAGGAGGTTGGTCAGGTTGGAGACCGGCAGGAGGAGCGATCCGGTGTTGGCGATCCACAACGTGGTGAGGGCGAAGGCCCGCGGTGGCACGCCGATCTGTTGGGCGATGGCCAGCCCGATCGGGGTGAGCAGGACGGCCGTGGTGTCCAGGGAGAGGAACACCGTGCAGCTCACCGCGAAAAGGGCGAAGAGCAGCCAGAGCAGCCACGCTCGATGCCGCCCTCGACGGGCGAGCCAGTGACCGACGACGTCGAAGACGCCGAACCGATCGCTCAGTTCGGCCACCACCGCGATCGCCAGAAGAAAGACCGTGATCGGGGCGATCCGCTCGAGGGTCGCCAGTGCGGTCGTTGCTGCGGAGGTCATCGGTCCAAGCATGCAGCCACGGCTCACGCTGCCGCGGCTTCGCGTCGGCGCGCCACCTCGTGCAGCAGCGCCACCGCGCGGACCACGGCCTTGCGGGGAGCAGCGGCTTCGCTGACGAAGGCGACGATGCGTCGCCGCGGTGCCGCCTCACCGGCCACGGGCCGCTCGACGACGCCTTCGCGCAGCGGGCCCATGGCCAGGCGTGGCAGCAGGGTGATGCCCACGCCGGCCGCGACCAGACCGACCGCCGCGTGGTGGTCGCTGGAGCGGGCGACATACCGCGGGGCGGCGCCCGAGGCGGCATACGCCCTGCGCAGGATCCCGGAGCAGGTGGTGTCCGCCATGCCCTCGGCGATCAGGCGCTCGCCGGCGAGGTCGCTCAGGGCCACCTCGTCCCGGTCCGCCAGGGGGTGGCCGGCGGGGAGGATCGCGACATAGGCCTCCTCGAGCAGCTCGATCCGGCGGTGGCCCTCCACCGACGTCGGCGCGAGCTGCGGATCCTCGGCGCGCAGCTCGATGTCGTAGGGCGAGCGCGGTCCGTCGATGACGTCGATGAGGTCGAGATTGATGAGCAGAGAGGGGAATTCGGCGCTCAACGTGCGTGCGACCTCGGGGATCCAGTACTGACCGGCCGAAGGGAAGGTGCCGATCGACAGGGTGCCGCTGCGCCCCTCGCGCAGGTCCTCGACGAGCCCGTCGAGCCGCCCGAGGGCCTCGACCACTTCCTCGCTGCCGGCGGCCAGCGCCAGCCCCGCCGGGGTCGGGGCGATGCCGCGGCCGGACTTCTCGAAGAGGGTCAATCCGGTCTCGCGCTGGAGGGCGGCCAGGTGCTGGCTGACCGCGCTCGGGCTGTAGCCCAGATTGGTGGCGGCCGCCTGGACCGTCCCCGAGCTCACCACGGCGCGGAAGACACGCAGACGGGTCACGTCGATCATGCGGCAAACATACGCTCTGACTGAATGATTGTGAAGAAACCTTCGCTTGTGCTGATCAATAGGGGGCGCACACACTCGACAGCATGAACACGAGCTACAGCCGCTACGCCGCCCTTCCCGCCGACCGCGACCTCGAGCGCATCGCCGCCGACCTCCGCGCCCTGCCGACTCCGTGCGAGGCGTCCTGCCCTCCCCGGCCCTCGCGCTTCGCCTGGCTGCGCGGGCGCCGCCTCACCCACACGGGTCGCGTTCGCCCGGCCTGACCCCTCAGGTCTTCGACGAGGGCGCTCGATAACGCAGGACCACGCCGCCCGAGGCGAAAGCCTGTCGATCCACCAGGTCCAGGCTGAGTCGCTCCCGCAGGCCCTCGAGCAGCCGCGGGCCGCCACCGGAGACCACGGGCTGCACGACGAACTCGTACTCATCGATCAGGCCGAGGTCAGCCAGGGCCACGGGAAGGCGCACGCCGCCGGCGAGCAAGGGCCCACCCGGTTGGCCCTTCAGCCGCTCGACCGCCTGCGCCAGGTCTGCGCGGATCAGTTCCGCGTTCCAGTCGGCGCGCTCGAGGGTGCGGGAGACGACGTGCTTGGGTGCGGCGTCGATGGCCTCGGCGAAGGGCAGATCCCACTGCTGCATCCACGTCGGCCACGCTCCGTCGGACGGGCGGCGCCACGCGGCCTCCATCATCTCGTAGGTCTGGCGCCCGTAGATCAGCCCGCCGGCCTCGGAGATCGCCCTCGTCCAGTGCTCCATCGACTCCTCGTCTGGAGCGATTCCCGCCTCGTGGTGGACGCAGCCGTCGAGGGTGACATTGATGGCGTAGCGCAGAAGTCTCATTCGCAGTCCTCTCGCGGGGCGGGTGCCCTCAGTGTGCCCCGGCCCCGCAGGTGAGGCGAGGTATGCCGGGTGCCGGCTCCACGGCATACCGGCCCCCTGGTGCCCCACAGGGCGGGCCCCGTGCCCCCTAGGCTTGCTCCATGGCCGAAGCACAGATCACGTCATGGCGAGAGCTGCCGTCGATGGTGGCGGTGCGCGCCCAGACCGCGGCCGAGCGGATCTCGGCCGAGCTGGAGGAGCGGTGGTCCACCGATGCCGTGGCCGCCTACCTCGCCGGGCTGGGCCCCGCGGTCAGCTGAACGACGCTCCCACCAAGGAAAGAGGGCGCTCCGCTCCCGGACGACTGACGGACCGCCGCGCTAGCGTGGTTCGGCATGGAGATGATGCCGGGGAAAGACATCGCGGCGGCCGGCCTCACGGATTGGCGCAAACTCGCGCAGGGCATCCACGCCCGCTACGTCGTGGACGACTTCGCTGCCGGGGTCGAATTCATGGCTGCCGTTGCGGCGGTCATTCCGCCCGGCGGACACCATCCGCGAGCCGTCATCGGCGCCGGTCACGTCGATCTCGAACTCGTCACCGCTGATGCGATCTACCGCACCGACGACGGGGAGGAGCTGATCGTGGAATGGGTCACGCAGCAGGATGTCGACCTGGCCCGTCGCATCCAGCAGATCGCGTCCGAGCAGGGGCTGCGAGCCGACCCCAGTTCCGTCACGGAACTCGAACTCGGGCTCGATGCGATCACCTCGGGCGCCATCGCCCCGATGTGGGCGGCGCTGCTCACCGGTGACTCCTCGTCGCAGGGTCGGGGCACGCCCGGGGACGAAGTCCGGGACGCCACGGCACGCATCCCCAATCTCTGGTTCGACGATGCACCTCAGGACGGCGCGGAGCCGTCACGGTTCCACGTCGAGGTCTATGTGCCGGCTGAGATCGTCGAGGACAGGATCGCCGCCGTGGTTGCCGCCGGAGGGACCGTCGTCGATGACAGCCAATCTCCCGCCCTCACGGTTGTCGCCGACGCCGAGGACAACCGCGGCGTCCTGTGTGCGGACGTCGCGGCGGCCGGGACAGCCTGAGCACCCATCCCGTCCAGAGGTGAGGTATGCCGTGACCCGGCTCCGCGGCATACCTCACCGTGCGTTGTCCCCAGGTGCAGCCGGCGGTCACGACAGTGCCGCTCGAATCGTCACTCAGGTGGGCCACCGCCGGTGGCAGTGGAGGGGGAGTTGTGGCAGCCAGTGACGAGTTCGAGGTCGAGCGGCCGCGGCTGGTGCGGCTGGCGGCCGGCATCCTCGGTGACCGCCACGAGGCCGAAGACATCGTGCAGACCGCATGGCTTCGCCTCCACGGCGCCGACCCCGACGGCATCCGCAGCCTGCCGGCCTGGCTGACAACGGTGACCACGCGCCTGTGTCTGGACCGCCTGCGGGCGCGAGTGCCGGACCCGGCGGAGTCCACGGCATACGGAGAGGGGTTGGCCGTCTCGGGCACGGGGCTGGACCCGTTCGAGGAGGTCGCCCTCGCAGAGTGGCGGCCATGTTCGACGGCGGCGCCAGGGCCGCCCTGCCCGTCTTCATCGGGGCGCGCCCGGGAGCCGCGTGGATCCACCGGGGCGTCGCACGAGTGGCCTTCGACTTCACGATCCACGACGGCAAGGTGTCGGGCATCGTCTTCCGTGCTGACCCGGAGGTGGTGGCGAGCGTCGCGCGTCGCCGACGAGGCGAGCCCACTGACCGACCCAAGGCCTGAGGCGGTCACATCGGAGAATCGGCGGTCGTCAGATGAGTGACCCACCACCCACTCACAGGAGAGAAGACATGAAGACCATGACCTGCCATCAGCTCGGCGGCCCGTGTGGGCTCACCCACACCGCGGCCACCGCCGACGAGATCATCAAGGCCCAGGACCGGCACCTCAGGGAGGCCGTGGCCGCTGGCGACAGCGACCACGCTGAGGCGGCGGCCGCGATGAAGGCGCGCTGGCGCAACCCGATCAAGGGGATGGGCTGGTACACCGCGACCAAGAAGGCGTTCGCCGAGCTCCCGGAGACCTGACAGGATCGACGCTCATGGCGATGATCACCGACGTCGAGGACTACTTCACCAAGGGGTGTGGGCGCTGCGACCGGTTCGGCACGCCTGACTGCTCGACCCGGCGCTGGATCGACGACATCGACGAACTCCGGGCCATGCTGCTCGCCGAAGGGCTGACCGAGCACGTCAAGTGGGGGCACCCGACCTACATGCACGCCGGCCGCAATGTGGCCATGCTCGGCGCGTTCCGGGACGACCACCGACTGACCTTCATGGACGGTGCGCTGCTCAAGGACCCGAAGGGCCTGTTGGAGACGGCCGGACCCAACAGTGAGCACCCGACCCTGATCCGCTTCACCGCCCTGGGTCAGGTCGCCGAGCACGCGGAGACGATCCGTGACTACATCCGCGAGGCGATGGCCAATGCGGAGCAGGGCCTCCGGCCGCCGCAACCGAGCCGGGAGGTCGAGTTGCCGGACGAGCTCGTCGAGGCGCTCGCCTCCGATCCCGAGCTCTCCCAGGCCTTTGACGCGCTCACGCCCGGGCGCCAGAAGAGCTGGGCTTTTCAGATCGGCGGGGCCAAGCAGGCCAAGACCCGCGCCGATCGCGCAGCCAAGGCCCGGGAGAAGATAATGGCGGGCAAGGGCGCGCTCGAGCGCTGAGCCCGAAGGCCACGGCGGTCACGGCGAGAGGAGCTGGAGGTAGCAGAGCATCTGGTCGTCACTTCCTACGCGACCTGGCTGTGGCGCCGTCTCCCGTGACGGATCATGCGGAGAGCATCATGATGCTCTCCGGCATGATGCTATGATGCAAGCATGCGCACGACGGTGACCTTCGACGACGATGTCGCACGCCTCATCGCCGACGCCCAGCACCGCGAGCGCCGTAGCTTCAAGCAGGTCGTCAACGACGCGGTGCGCCGGGGCCTGGCCCAGGGCGCTCCCGCAGCGCCGGCCTATCGCGTGCGCGTGCACCACTCCGAGGTCCATCCCGGGGTCGACCTCACGGCGCTGAACCGGCTGGCGGACGAGCTCGAGGACGATGCCCTCACGTCCGCCCCGCACGCATGATCGTCCCCGACGTCAACCTCCTGGTGTATGCCGTCTTCGACGGCTACCCGCTCCATGACCGGGCCCGCGACTGGTTGACCGACGTGCTCAACGGCACCGAGCAGGTCGGGCTCACCGCTCCGGCCATCTTCGGCTTCGTCCGGCTCGGCACCAGTGCGCGCATCCACTCGCGCCCCCTGTCGGTGGCGTCGGCGGGCGAATACGTCCAGGAATGGCTGGCCCGCCCTCAGGCCGCCTTCCTCAGCCCGGGACCGGAGCACGTCCGCCGCACGCTCGACCTCCTCGCCGAGGTGGGGACCGGGGCGAACCTGACCACGGACGCCCAGCTCGCGGCATACGCTCTCGAGTTCGACGGGGCGATCCACTCCAACGACGCGGACTTCGGCCGCTTCCCCGGCGTGCGCTGGGTCAACCCCTTGGCCTGAGACAGTCGGAAGTAGACGACACGCCGCGAGCTCGTCGGGCAGGTGGCGTGTCGTCTACCTTCGATTGCCGTTCTTGGCCGGTGACGTTGCCGGCCTACGCTGGTTGACTACCCGTATGCCGCGCGCCGACGACCTCTTCGCCCGCCTGGGACTCGATCCCCAGGATCCCGCGGTCCGGCACGCGCTGCTCGAGCTGGCGTTCGGCCCCGGCGGAATCGCTCGCGCTGGCACCCCGAGCCGCCCGGACCCCCGGATCGAGGTCGCTCCTCCGCCACGAACGCCGCTCCTCCTGACGGTCAAGGTGGCGCTTGATGAGGCCAAGCCGCCCATCTGGCGACGGCTCTCGCTTCGTGGCGACCTGACCCTGGAGCAGACCCACGACTACCTGCAAGCTGCGATGGGGTGGACCGACAGTCACCTCCACCACTTCGAGCCCGGCCCTCGCAAGCAGCGGTGGACCGGCAAGCACTTCGTCACGGCCTTCGACCTCGAGGAGGGCGAGGAGGGGACCCCGGAAGCCGACGTGCGCCTCGACCAGGTGCTGCGCACCACGGGCGACCGCCTCTTCTACACCTACGACTTCGGCGACGACTGGGCGCACACCATCACCGTCGAGACGATCCGGCCCGCCACCGATGAAGACCCAGATGCGTTGTGCCACAAGGCGGTTCGCGCCTGCCCTCCGGAGGACGTCGGCGGCATCCGCACCTGGAACGAGCTCGCCGCCCTCCTTCGCGCCAACCCGGACCCTCGAGCGCTCACCGGCGAACACCGGATGTATGCCGACTGGCTGGCTCCCGATGTCGACCCGGAGGCCGTCGAGGTCGACGACATCAACCTCGCCCTCGCTCTCGTCGGCGCCGACCCGGCGACCCTGCTCGCCAGCCTCGGGACCGACGGCGACGATCCGTTCGCTGGCATGCACCCGGCCTACGTCGCTGTCGTCGACAAGGCCCCGCCGGATCTGGTCGTCGACCTCGCCGCCCTCCTGGCCGCCGCGATGGTGGAGGTGGATCCGCCCAGCGAGGCCGATCTCGCGGCGCTGCTCCGTCCGTGGGTCGTCCTGCTCGACCAGGCCCAACCCGACGGCATCCGGCTGACCAAAGCCGGCTGGATGGAGCCCCAGGCGTGCCGACGGTTGTGGACCGAGGGGGGTCTGGACTGGGGCTTCGGTCAGGGCAACCGCGAGCAGCACACTCCCGAGATCACCGTGGTCCGACGCGCTGCCGTCGAGGCGGGCCTGCTGCGCACTCGCAACGGCCGCCTCCTGCTGACGAAGAAGGGCCAGGGCGCGGCGGGGGACATCCGTGCCCTCGCGGCGGCCATGGCCGCCGGACTGCTCCACGTGCGCGGCGACGCGGCCGCCGACGAGCGCGTCCTCACCCTGCTGCTCCTCGCCGCTGAGGTCGAACCCGAGCCCCGCGGTGAGCCCGGCTGGGGCTACGGAGCGCGTGAGGCGTTCCTCGATGAGGTCGCCTCCCTCCTCACCCGCCTCGGCTGGCGCATCGAGTTGGGTCCCATCCGGCGCGACCACCTGGGCGAGGCCCGTGACGTCCTCACCGTCCTCACCCTCGCCGACCGTGGCGACGGCGGCGACGGCGGCGCTCCGGGCATCTCCTTCGTCCGTATGCCGAGTGCCGCCGCCCGCCATCTGGCGCGCCTGGCGCTGCTCCCGACCTTCCCCTGAGCATCGGCTCGTCACCCTCCAAGGAGCTCACATGACCGCGATCTTCCGCCGCGCCCTCGCCCTCGGGGCGGTCGGCCTCGCCGGCACCCAGCTGGTCGCCCTCGCGCGCCAGCACCGGCAGGTCCGTCGAGCCGCGCCCGACCTGCGCGTGCCCGCGGCCTACCTGTCCCTCAACCCGAGCCCCGCCATGCTGACCATCCTGCGCAAGGCCATGCCCCTGCTGCGCGCTCTCGCCACGACCGACGCGATCCCCGTCGACATCCCGACCGCCACCGGCTCGGTCAGCGCCTTCCGCTACGAGCCCGCCTCGGGCACTCCTCGCGGCGCCCTGCTCTGGATCCACGGCGGTGGCCGCGTCATGGGCGCACCCATGCAGGATCACGCCCTCGCCCAGCAGCTCGCCGATGCCGCCTCGGTCACCGTCCTCAGCACGGCATACCGGCTGGCTCCAGAGCATCCCTTCCCCGCCGCTCTCGACGACTGCGCGGCCGCCCTCGCGTGGCTGCGCGAGCACTGCGCGGGCGCGGAAGTGCCGACGAGGGTCGCCGTCGGTGGCGCCAGCGCCGGTGGCGGACTGGCCGCCGAGCTTGCCCAGTGGGCCCTCGACCATGACGTGCCGGTCGACTTCCAGCTACTGCTCTACCCCATGCTCGACGACCGCACCCTCGATCACGGTCCCGCCGACCGTGGCCACCTCGTCTGGACGCCGGAGGCGAACCGACTCGGCTGGACGGCATACCTCGGTCACCCTGCGGGCGAACGGGAGGACCGCCCGTATGCCGTGGCCGCCCGCCGCGCGGACCTCACCGGGCTGCCCCCGGCGTGGATCGGGGTCGGCGACCTCGACCTCTTCTACGAGGAGGACCTCGCGTATGCCGACCGGTTGCGGGCGGCGGGCGTGGCCGTCGAGGTCCATGTCGAGCCGAGCCTGTTCCACGGCGCCGACGCACTGCCCGGGACCGAGGGAGCGGCCGGTGTCCGTAGCCTGCGTGGCAGCATGCTCGCCGCTCTCACGGCCGCCTTCGCCCCGAAGGCCTGACGGGCCGGATCCCGCCGCATCGAACGCCCGTCAATCGCGCTCCTCCTTTTGGCCGTCGAGGACCGGCCTCTGGGCGGATGAATCGGTCGCGGCGCCGGGGGCATCGTGGTGGACCAGCCCCCGCCACCCACTCGAAGGACTCCCCGATGACCTCGCAGACCACCACCGTCCACGCGCCCGGCACCACCGCTGGCCCCGAGAGCACCGTCAGGGTGCCCCGACAGCTTCAGCTCGCGGCCGCCTGGACCAGCTTCATGTGCCTCTACATCTACGTCGACGTCCTCGGGCTCTACAAGCCGGGCGCCGTCGCAGGAATCCTCGAGGGCACGGTCCACACGTTCGAGATCACGCAGACCTTCTTCGCCGGCGCGCTCGCGGCCTCCGCGGTGCCGATCATGATGATCCTGCTCTCGACGACCCTCGCTCCGCGAGCCAACCGGTGGACCAACCTGGTCGTGGCCGCGCTGCTGATCCCGTGGATGGCCTTCAACCTCAGCGGCGGCGAGTGGCTCCTCTACTACGGGCTCGGCTTCGCGCTCGAACTCGTCATCCTGCTCTGGATCGTGCGCACCTCCTGGCGCTGGCGAGTGGCTTCCGCGGTCCCTAGCCTGAAGCGGTGAGATCCCGCTGGCGCCAGGTCTGGCGTGAGCCGCGGCCCGTCGGTGCTCCGCCGACGGGCCGTGCTGACTGGTTGCTCGCCGGCGCGTTCGAGGCCGCCGCGGCGCTCGAGGTGCTCGTGCGCCCGGCCGCCCCGGGTCAGCCGTGGGTCACCCTGTTGGCCATGGCCGTCATCCCCGCACTGCTGTGGCGCCGTAGCCATCCGCTCACCGCGTGCGTGGTCGGCTTTGGCGCCGCGGGTCTCCTCTCGGTCGTCCAACTGCTGACGGGCACAGCCGAACTCGGCTCGTCGGCGATGATGTTCATCTTGGTCCTCCTCTACGCCTTGGCCCGCTGGGGATCTGGGCGCGAGATCGTCATCGGTATGCCGTGGGTCGCCGCCGTCGTGGCGCTCGGGATGTATGCCGCGGACGCCGGCCCGGCGGACCTCATCGGTGGCACCCTGCTGCTCCTGCTCATCGCGACGGCCGCCGCCGTCGTCCGCTCCCGCGCAGACCTCTGGCAGCGACAGCGCGAAGAGATCAGGACCCAGGAGCGACTGGCACTCGCCCGCGAGCTGCACGACACCGTCGCCCACCATGTCTCGGCGATCGCAGTGCAGGCCCAAGCCGGCACTGTGGTGGCTGGATCCCAACCCGACCAGGTGGCGCCGCTGCTGGCGACGATCGAGGACGAGGCCAAGCGCACGCTCGCGGAGATGCGGGCCATGGTCAGAGTGCTCCGAGAGGACGACGACGAGGCCTATGCACCGCTTCCTGGAGTTCGCGACCTCGTCACGCTGTCGCGAACCGGTCCTCCGCCCCCGGTTGAGGTCTCACTGACCGGTGACGTCTCTGACCTGCCCGGCCCGGTGGACACGGCCCTCTATCGGATGGCGCAGGAGGCGCTGACCAACTGCCTTCGCCACGCGCGCGTCCCGACCCTGGTGACGATCGCGGTGACGCGAGCGGCAGACCAGGTCCGCCTGCGCGTCACCGATGACGGGCAGGCTCAACCAGGCGCCTCGGTGAAGCCAGGCCTCGGCCTGACTGGCATGGCCGAGCGCGCCCACCTCTTGGGCGGGACCTTCACCGCCGGTCCAGCATCCACTGGTGGCTGGGTCGTCGAAGCCGTTCTCCCTGTGGAGGTTTCGTCATGACCATCACCGTCGTCGTGGCCGACGACCAGGACCTTGTGCGCACCGGACTGGTGATGATCCTCGGGGCCCAAGCGGGAATCGAGGTCATCGGGGAGGCCGCGGACGGCATACAGGCGGTGGAGGTGGCCACCCGGCTGCGGCCCGATGTCCTGCTCGTCGACATCCGGATGCCCGGCCTCGACGGCGTCGAGGTCACCCGGCGACTGGCCGGCCCCGGCGTGGCCGATCCGATGGCGGTGGTCGTGATCACCACCTTCGATCTCGACGAGTACGTCCTGGGCGCCCTGCGGGCGGGCGCTCGAGGCTTTCTGCTCAAGGACGCCGGCCCCGACCTGCTCGTCCAAGCCGTACGCGCGGCCGCCAAAGGTGACGCCCTCATCGCACCGAACGTGACGCGCCGACTCCTGGCGACCCTTGTCGAGCACTCACCTCGGCCCGTCGCCCAACCTCTCGATCCCCTGACCGAGCGCGAGGAGGAGCTCCTGGTCCTCCTCGCTCGAGGCCGCACCAACGCCGAGATCGCGGCGGACCTCTTCATCGGGCTGACCACGGTCAAGAGCCACATCGCCTCGATCATGGCCAAGCTGGGCGTCCGCAATCGCGTCGAGATCGCGCTCTGGGCGCATCAGTCAGGGCGGGTCTGAGAGCTCATGAACCGCTCGGTGCGTGGCAGCACTGAGTGCGGGTCCCCGAGTCACCGCCGCCCGGCCCTACTGGACCTCGTCGCGCCAGGAGTGCTGCGGGTCGTAGCCCAGCAGCTGCCGCGCCTTGTCGATGGACAGCAGCGTCGTGTGCTCGCCGATCTCGCCGCGCACCTCGACGTCGGGAAGACCTCCGCGAGCAGCTCGGCATTCGGCCGAGTCATCACGGTGTCGGGCGAGGCGATGATGAACCGTACGGCGGCGGGGTGTCGAAGGGCAACCCCAGCACCGTCTCGCTGGAGGCAATGACGATGCGCGTGATGCCCTGCCGGATCGCGGCGTGGAGGACGTTGAACGTCACGGTCATGTTGTTGCGGAAGGTCGCCGCGTCCGGCGCCAGGCCCGGAGCCTCCGGTGACTGCAATGCGCATGCCCCGATTGTGCGCGGTCTCGCCCGTCGCGCCAGGACGAGCCCTCCATCGGTATGCCGTGTGCTCGTCCTTACCCGGCAGCGGGCACGTAGTGGAGGACCATCGCTCCTGAGCGGAACTGGCGCTGGTCCACGAGGTCGAGGGTGACTCGGTCGCGCAGCCCGGACAGCAGGGTGGGCCCGTGGCCGGCGAGGACGGGATGCACGACGAAGACGTAGTCGTCGATCAGTCCCGAGTCGGCCAGCGCCAGGGGCAGCGTCACGCCCCCCAGGAGCAGGTGCCCACCACCGGCCGTCTTGAGGTCGGCCATCGACTGAGGCAGGTCACCGGTCACCAGCTCGGCCTGCCAGTCCGGAGCCTTAAGGGTGCTCGACACGACGTGCTTCGGCGTGGCGTCGATGACCTCGGCGAAGCGAATGTCCCTCTCGCCCATCCATTCGGGCCACTCGCCGGTGGCCGGCCGGCGCCACGCGGACTCCATCAGCTCATAGGTCCGCCGGCCGTAGAGCAGCGCCCTCGCCGAGGCCACCTCGTCGGTCCAGAAGGCCATCGACTCCTCGTCCGGTGGCAGTCCGGCCTCGTGGTGGACGCACCCGTCGATGGTCACGTTGATCGCATAGCGCAGGCGCATGGCGCACCCCTCCTCTGGTCGTCGGGTCCAGCGTCGCTACGGTCGATGCTCGCGCGTGGCACGCCAGCTCCGCCAGGCGCCGGTGCACCAGAGCGCCCACGCGATGAGCACCGG
>JAIUOP010000034.1 GCA_020161815.1 Actinomycetota bacterium
CAACACCCGACGCCGCCACAGCTGGTGCGGCTACCTGGCCCCGTCCACCTACGAAGCCCGCTGGGCCGCTACGCTGCCAACCGCTGCGTAATCACACCCCGTGTCCAAGATCCGGGGGTAGGGCCCGAGCCACCCCGAGGAGCTCGCGAAGCTTGTCCGTTTCGGCCTTGGAGTAGGTCCGCACGAATTCGTGCTCCGATGATCCGAGCAGTTCGGTCACTCCCGGGCCCAAGTCGTGGCCCGCAACGCTGAGCTCACCAGAGCGGGACAGGCTGATCGACCGGAGCATCGTGCCCTTCTCGTCCCGGCGGTTGAGCATGACGAGCGATTGTGTCTGCGTGGTTGCGGGCACCTGCCCCTCTGCCACAGGAGCGCCAGTGGCGCGCGTGATCCTCTCGAAGATCACGCGGTAGTCCGCTGCACTGATGTCACCCTTCACCATTGCCAACTGAATGGCGGCGATCGCCGTGGTTGGGTCCCAGGCTTCCAGCCCGTCAGGGTCCTCTCTCATCGAACGCCAGATCTCGTCCGGAAGGGCATGGGCCGCGGGCTCAGTCACGGCATGGTGGCCCTGGGCGATCAGTTCGTCGGCGATCGTCTCAGCGGTCGCGCCGGACCTTATGAGTTCTTCGACCCGGCGGGCCCCCTCAGCGGCTTCGTCCATCAGCTAGCTCAACTCGCGCGCAGCATCTGTGACCAAAGCGGTGAGTCGTTCCCGGATGGCGTCGGCTTGCTGATCCGCCGTTTCCTCATTGGTTGCATGCTTGAGGTCACCGACCTCCTCCACCAGCGCTCTAGCGCCCACTGCCACAGGTGATTCCGGGAGGAGCATCTGGATGCGGTAGTAGGCATGCCACGCCGTGGCGCGTGCCCTGCGGTGCGTCTCAAGCTGGTCCTCGGACGCGGCGCCCCGCTGAAACGTCGTCATGCCCCGGGTCAGTGCGGCCATCCGATACTCAACCAGGGCCCGGCTGAAGTCCGCGACAGCAGAGATACGCGCCTGGCGGTCAGTCTCTCCTCGTGCAAAGCGGTGCGATCGGGAGCTCCCAACCCATTGGCCGATGAGGGAGAAGGCGCCACCCAAGGCAACGCCCAGCAGGGCCGCCACAGTCTCATTCATGGGCTCAGTCAAGCACCTGCCGACAATCGCCACACTGCCGCCGAATCGAAGGATGGCCGGCCACAAGTGACATTACCGAGGCGCCATAGTGTCACTTAGCCACCGAAGTGAAATTAGGGCCCAATCACACAGGATCGCCCGACCGGACCTTCCCGGACTCCAAGAAGCGCAACTGATCCGGGGCGAGGTCCTGCTCAAGCAGGAAGTCGAGTGCCTTCTCGATCAGTTCCACGCGGGCTTTCAGATGCTTGACGGCATCCGCTCCCTTGTCCGACAGCGACTGAATGGACTGAAGTTCCTCGGTGGCGCCCGAGTGGAGAGCGCTCACCAGCTCCCACGCCACCAAGTCATCCGGGTAGCCCAGAGACTTTCGCGCAGACGCGAGAGTGAGAGCGTTGATCAGAGCGCTCTCCAAGACAGCAGGGCTCCCGTCGTTCAACACCGCCGTCGCCGCAGCCGCAGTTCCGGTGCTGAGAAGGGTCCCGGCGGTCGCCAGACCCCCGACCATTCCACCTGGCCCGAATGCAGCCAACGCCGAGGTCAAGGCAGCGGCCCCAGCCAAGCCGGGAGCTGCCGCAAGCGCCAGTCCGCCGGTTGCCGCTGCGACGAGCACGACACCGACCGCAGCCAGGCCGACGCGCCATGCCATGGACTTCTTTAGCCCCAACTCGCGGAGCACGAGTTCGTGCGCCGCGACGCAGCGACGCCCCAACTCGGGGCCGTGACCAAGTGAAGCCGCCGTCTTCTGAAAGGCGCTCTGCAGCGCGTCGCTCACGTCGATTTGGTACGGCGCGGCGAAGTTGTGGCCGACCATGGAGCACAGGATGTTGAGGAGTTGCTCCCGGGACCAGCGCCGATCGAGGTCCTCGGCCCCGCCGAGGTTGTTGAGGAACGTCTGGCTCAGACCGGAGGTTTTCCGGTCCCTCTCCGCTTCGAGGCGAAGCGTGTCGATGTTGACCTGCATCGCTTTCTCATGGCGATCAGCAGTGTCGATTCTCTTTGCGTCGCGCAGCGCAGCCAAGATGTTCCTGCTGACCGCCAGACCCAAGGCCGCCTGTGCCTCCGCATCGGACATGCGCTCTGCCAACGCCAGGTTGGATCTCTGCAGTTCAGTCGAAACACTCCCAAACAGGGCTTCGCCGATGGCGAGCGCGACGCGTGAGTCGTCGACATAGCTCATGGAAGAGTGCTGCATCCCCCCGCTGAGAACGATGTTGTGGGCCTGAGGGTGTATGCCGCCCAGGCCCCGTCCGCCGGTGACCAAGTCTCTGGGGTGAAGCGCGTTGAGCCAGGAATGCACCACATGAGAGGGGAACTCACCTCGCCGACGCTTGGTGAGATAGCTGGTCATGGCCGGGATGCCGAGTGGACTGCCCAACGTGATCAAGCGGACTATCTCGCGATTCGGAGGAAGGACGCCCAAGAGGTCCATCGCAATGACAGACCCCAAACTGTGGGCGACCACCACGAGCTCACCCTCTGGCAGGCCGCTGATGACCTCGCTGAGGACACGGTTGCGGACGTGTTCCGAGGACCGGTAGCGATTGGCCTCGTGGAGGGGAAGAAACGGTTTGGGAGTGGCCACACCGAGATTGGCTGCAGGAGCGACGATCTCCAAAGCCCGATCGGTCTCGATGGCTTCCTCTGAGCGGACGAGTCTTCGCAGACGGGCCTGTGCCATCTCAAAGTCGCGATCATTATCCTCCTTTGCCTTTGAGACCCGGCGGGCCGGAGCAGTGGAGGTCGACGGCGCGCCGGCCAGATGCTGGGCGTAGTGAGGCGCATAGACCTCGACCTCTGCGGATTCCAAGGACGGGTAGCCCAATCGCGCGAGCGCAACGTCGAGCACCGGGCGCCACTCTTGGGCGTTTGCGGCGTTGTTGACCCCATGCAAGAAGACCAAGCTCGGCCTTGCCCGATCCGTCATCCGACTTCTCCTTGCCATCAGATCCAAAAGCGTCAGGTCGACACTACTGACAGCCTGAGACATTGCTGTCAGACCGGAGTGCGATCGCTCACCACCCCGACGCGGACATCTCCTCCAGCGCACGTCGGAATGCAGAATTCATCTGCTGGCTAGGGAGAGCCGCCAACTTCGCATTCACCCCGCCCTCACCGTGCCCGAGCAGGAGCGCGTACGCCGCCGCCACCGCGGGCGTCCGGCTCTGCGCAGCCACGCAGTGCCTCAGCACTCCACGCCCCTGCGCACGCAGCGCTCGCACCGTCTCTGCCGCGTCCTTCAGGACGAACGCCACGTTCGGGTTCGCCGCCGGGTCAACGGAGTCGATCAACCTGAACACCACGGACTCCACCCCGTCCGGCACCTCCGCTCGGCCCATGCGGCACAGACTCACGACGGCGTCGGCGCCCGGTGACAAGGCACCTAGGGCAGGATGTCCCCGAGCCAGACCCCATCGTCGAGCGGATGCTGCACGAGCACCGGCTCACCGCCCAGGTGCACGCCATGGTCGAGTCGATCCACACCCGGCCACCCCTGCCTGTCGGGGCCACGACCGGCAGCCAAGGTCGCCAACTCGACCAGCCGCTCACCGGTCAGCCCCGGATAGCCGTGAAGCACTCTCCGCCACTCTGCCGGCACCGCGGATGCGCCCCAGCGCGCGCCCAGGAGCGCTCCCGCGATGGCGGCGACGGTGTCGGTGTCGTGGCCGATGCCGATGGCTCGGGCCAGAGCAGCGCGGAGATGAGCACACGGCATACCGTCAACGGGCACGGAGTCTGGACGATCGCCGACCACGCCGCTTGGAAGGCGCCGACGACCCAACCGTTCTCGACAAACCGCTCGGGCGGCGACGTCTCCGCCTCCTCGATTCGCGCTGTCCACCAAGCGGCGGCAGCGTCCAGCCACGCGAGTCCGACGCGAATGTCGAACTCTCCGGTCAGCACTGCGTGCCGTACCGACATCGACCACAGCAGACAGCCCACCGCGGCGCGAGGATCCGCGTGGGTCAGGTTGCTGATGGCCCGCGCTGCCGCAGCCACCGCGTCGGGGTCGTCGAGGTGGGGGAGTGCGACAGCGGCCGTGCGCATGAGCGAGCCGTTCCCGCCCTTCGTCCCGTCTCTTCGTGAAGCCGGTATGCCGCGGCGCTGAGTTCCACAGCCGTGGGCTCACGTCCAGCCCGGGCCAGGACATTGCGGGTCTGGATCCCAATGTCCGCGGGGCCGCTGTCGAACCAGCGACGCCAGCCGCGGGCAATGTTGGTGAGCGCCTCATCGGAGACCAGCTCATGACGCCTAGCGGCAACCTCGAGCACAGCGATGGCCATCGACGTGTCATCGGTCCACTCGCCAGGCGCGAACCCGCCCAGACCGCCGCCGAGCATCCGTGGCCCCTCGGGACCGACAGTGGCGCAGCCGAATTCGTAGGCCGCACCCAAGGCATCCCCGGCTGCGGAGCCAAGCACAGCTCCGCACGCGCGATCCATCCGAGCTGCCGTCAGTCGCATGTGGCCAACCGCGCTGACCGAGGAGCAGGAGATCGAGGCACTCGATCGTGGTCTGGAGGCGCTGGCCGAGGTGGCCGGGGTGCGCCCGACGGGCTACCCCGCGCCGATGTGGGACCTGTCCTGGCGCACGACGGCGCTGCTCGCCGAGCTCGGCTTCCTATTCGACTCCTCGCTCATGGCCGCCGACACGCCCTATGAGCTGGCCGTCGGGGAGGGGTCACTCGTCGAGATCCAGATCCAGTGGGCACTCGACGACTGGGAGCAGTACTGCTTCCTGCCCGACATCTCCGGGTCGGGCTTGATCGAGACCCCGGCCAAGGCGGTGGAGCTGTGGCGCGCCGAGTTCCGGGCGTTGCGCGCTGCCGGGGGCTGCTGGGTCCTGACCAACCACCCGTTCCTGTCCTTGCGACCCTTGCGGGCCGCGGCGCTGTCCACGCTGATGGCGGAGGTGGTCGCGTGCGGGGACGTCTGGGTGGCGTCCCTGGGCGAGATGGCCACGCACGTGCGTGGACTCGACCTGCCGCCACGCTCGGTGGTCAGACCGGAGCTGTGAGCGCGGCTGTCAGGGAAGGAAGACCCGGCGCAGGGCCTTCATCGACACCATGAGTTGCAGGTCAGCAACAGGTGACGCGACGAAGTCGGCCACGTGAAGATAGAAGGCGCGTGCAGATTCGTCGCGCGCGTGCACGAGAAGTGCGGCGGCGCCCACTGACTCACTGATGACCGCACAGCGCTCCAGGGCGTCTCGCAGAAGGCCGGCTCCGACGCCACGCCCGGCGACCGCCTCATCCACCGCCAGGCGCGCGAGGATCAGGACTGGCAGCGGGTCTGGCCGGCCGCCCTTCTTCAGGTCGCGCGGCACAACGCCCAGTTCGACCGAACCACTGGTGATCGCGTAGTACCCCACGACCCGCTCACCCATCGTGGTCACGTAGGTGACGGCATTGTTCGCCTGTTGGTTCTCCCAGGCGAAGCGCTTCAACCAGAGATCCAGCTCAGCCGCACCACTGCGGAACTGGGAGAGATCCAGGCGTTGCTCGAGCCTGCGCGGACGGGCGAGTGACTCGCTCATGCCTCGTCGTCAGTGAAGGGGTCGCGGCGTGCCTTCAGGGCGCGCAGGCGCGTGGTCGAAGGCAGCGGCGCATCGAGGAGCTCGATGAGCTCGTCCCATCGGATCCGCTCCACGACGAAGTGACGACGATCGGCCAGGACCTTCTCGGCCTCGATCATGGCGCTGGTGAGCACGAAGTCGGTCACCGTCTGGTCGGTGGCTGCCGCTGCCCGACGGAGCAGGTCGGCCTGACGATCAGTGGCGCGGAAGTTGAGTTGCTGCGGCCTGGGGGAGCGCGCGGGAGCACTGCTCATGGTGGTGCTCCCTTCGTCGACGTAAAGACAGTGTATAGACGCCGCGGCCTCGGGCCAAGGCCGAGGCGGCAACGTCGTGGACCCGACGTTCACGGGGAGGCGAGCACACGGCATACTGGCTCTCGTGCGTTCCTGGATGCTCCTCCTTACTCGCCGCGGCGAGGCCTGAATCGGCCGCCCTCGTCGCGGAGTTCGCTGTGCTGGCTGAGCACCCGAGCAGGACCCGCAGACGAGAAGCGAAGCAGAGGAACCAACGCAAATGATCGGCATCCAGCAGCCCTCGGGCATGCCCGTCCAGAAGTACGTCCCCTTCCAGCGGCAGATCGACGTCCACCTCCCGGACCGCACCTGGCCCGACCAGGTCATGACGCAGGCACCCCGCTGGTGCGCGGTCGACCTGCGCGATGGCAACCAGGCCCTCATCGACCCGATGGACCCCGAGCGCAAGCTCCAGATGTTCAAGCTGCTCGTCAAGATGGGCTACAAGGAGATCGAGGTCGGCTTCCCCAGCGCGAGCCAGACCGACTACGACTTCTGCCGGCTGCTCATCGACGAGGGGCACATCCCGGACGACGTCACCATCCAGGTCCTCACCCAGTGCCGTGACCACCTGATCGAGCGCACCTACGACGCCATCGCCGGCGCCAAGTCCGCGATCGTCCACTTCTACAACTCGACCAGCGTCCTGCAGCGGCGCGTCGTCTTCGGCCTGCCCAAGGAGGGCATCATCGACATCGCCCTCCAGGGGGCGCGCCTGTGCCGCAAGCTCGAGGAGACGATCCCCGAGACGCAGGTCTTCTACGAGTACTCCCCGGAGTCCTACACCGGCACCGAGCTCGAGTTCGCCGTCGAGATCTGCAACGCCGTCATCGAGGTCATCGACCCCACGCCGGACCGCAAGATGATCATCAACCTCCCGGCGACCGTCGAGATGGCCACCCCCAATGTGTATGCCGACTCGATCGAGTGGATGTGCCGTCACCTCGACCGCCGCGAGTCCATCGTCGTCTCGCTGCACCCGCACAACGACCGCGGGGAGGGCGTCGCCGCAGCCGAATTGGGCTACCTCGCCGGCGCCGACCGCATCGAGGGCTGCCTCTTCGGCAACGGTGAGCGCACCGGCAACGTCTGCCTGGTCACCCTCGGCATGAACCTCTTCTCCCAGGGCATCGACCCGATGATCGACTTCTCCGACATGGCCGAGATCCGGCGCACGGTGGAGCACTGCAACCAGCTGCCCGTCCACGAGCGGCACCCGTGGGGCGGCGACCTCGTCTACACGGCCTTCTCCGGCTCCCACCAGGACGCCATCAAGAAGGGCTTCGAGGACATGGAGAAGCGCTCCAAGGCGGCCGGCACCGACGTCAACGGCATCGACTGGGGCGTGCCCTACCTCCCGATCGACCCGCACGACATCGGCCGCTCCTACGAGGCCGTCGTCCGCGTCAACTCCCAGTCCGGCAAGGGCGGTGTCGCCTACCTGCTCAAGTCCGAGCACGGCCTCGACCTGCCCAAGCGCCTGCAGATCGAGTTCTCCCGCGTCGTTCAGCACCGCACCGACGCCGAGGGTGGCGAGCTCACCGCGGCCGAGATCTGGGCGATGTTCTCCGACGAGTACCTCCACTCGGCCGAGCCCGAGCAGCGGTGGGGCCGCTTCTTCCCGGTGCGCTCGAGCATCACGAGCACCGATGAGGGGCAGGACGAGATCTCCTCGGTCATCTCCGTCGACGGTGTGGAGCAGACCATCCACGGGCGCGGCAACGGTCCGCTCTCGGCCTTCATCGACGGGCTCTCGACGCTCGGCATCGACGTGCGCGTCCTCGACTACTCCGAGCACGCGATGTCCTCCGGTGTCGACACCCGGGCTGCGGCCTACGTGGAATGCGCTGTGGGAGAACGCGTCCTGTGGGGCGTCGGCCTCCACGAGTCCATCGTCAAGGCCTCGCTGCGCGCCATCATGTCGGCGCTCAACCGGGCCGAGCGCGACGCCGCTCCGGAGGCTCCGGTGAGCCGACCCGGCGGCGGCCCCTGACCGTCCCCGGCCCAAGGCGTCCGTATGCCGCCCGCTCACCCGAGCGGGCGGCATACCCTTTGCCCATGACGGCTGCCGACTACACCTTCGCCGAGCCCTGGGGGGCGACCCACCACGTGACCACGCTCGGCGACGGGCCGGTCCACTGGATCCACTGGGGCGGGCCCGAGGACAGCGACGCCGACCCGATGCTGCTCGTCCACGGACTCGGGGGCTCGCACCTGAACTGGCTCGACGTCGGCCAGGCGTGGTCGAAGACACGCGAGGTGTATGCCGTCGACGTGCGCGGCTTCGGCCTCACCCCGGGCTTCCCGCGGGACACCTCCGTGCTCGCCAACCGCGACCTCGTCGTCTCCTTCATCAGCCACCTCATCCGGCGGCCGGTGGTGCTCATCGGCAACTCGATGGGCGGGATGATCTCGGCCTTCGTCGCCCGGTCCCGGCCTGATCTGGTCCGGGCGACCGTGCTGGTGGACCCGGCTCTGCCGTTGGCCGCGGTGCGTCCTGACCCGAAGGTGACGGCGCGGTTCGCGGTCTTTGCCGTGCCGGGGCTGGCTGAGCGGGCGATGCGGCGGGCCCGCAACACCGTGCCGGCCGAGATGATGGCGCGCGACCTCATCGCGCTGTGCTTCGCCGACGAGTCGCGGATGCAGCAGCGGATGCTCGACACGACGGTGGCGATGGCCCGGACGCGAGGGAGTGTCGAGGCCGACCAGGGCGACCTGGAGCGCGGGTTCACCGTGGCCGCGCGGTCGCTGCTGCGGATCCTGGGGCAGCGCGGCCGCTACTTCCGGATGCTCGCCTCGATCGAGACGCCCGTGCTCCTGCTCCAGGGCGACAAGGACCGGCTGGTCAACGTCGCGGCGGCGCGCGATGCGGCACGGCGCAACCCGCACTGGACCTATGTCGAGTTCCCGGGCGTGGGCCACACGCCGCAGCTCGAGGTGCCCGACCAGGTCATCCCGGTCGTCGAGGACTGGCTGGAGCTCGCCCTGGCCGACGACGCCGCGGCGGCCGGCTGATGCGCCGGCTCTCCGGCCTCGACGCGGCCTTCCTCGCCTTGGAGACGCCGACGTCGACCGGGCACGTCGGCGGCCTGAGCATCCTGGACCCGTCGACCTCGCCTGAGCCGCTCGACCTGGCGCGGTTGACGGCGCTCATGGGGTCGCGGCTGCATCGCGTGCCGGTTCTGCGCCAGCGCCTCCAGACCGTGCCGCTGGGGATCGACCAGCCGGTCTGGGTCGACGACGAGCACTTCGACATCGGCTACCACATCCGCGAGATCGGGCTGCCGCAGCCAGGCTCGGACGAGCAGCTCGCCGAGCAGATTGCCCGCATCCACGCCCGCCCGCTCGACCGCAGCCGCCCGCTCTGGGAGACCTACCTCATCAGCGGCCTGGCCGGCGGGCGGATGGCGGCCTACACCAAGGTCCACCACGCCGCGATGGACGGCGTCAGTGGGGTCGAGCTCCTCACCCTGCTCTTCGACCTCGCCCCCGACATCGAGATCCCGCCGCTCGTCGACGACTTCCGGCCCCAGCCTGGGCCGGGGGCGCTCTCGCTCGGCGTGCGGGGTGTTGCTCGGCTCGCGACCCGGCCGCTCGAGCTGGTGCGCTTGGCCGCCAATGCGGCCAAGGCCATCCCCGCCGTGGCGCCGGTCACCGGGCCGCTCTTCGGGGGCCTGCTCGGGCTGGGCGGCTCGGGCACGACGTCCGTCGCGGGGGACGGGCAGGTCATCCCGTCGCCCACTCCCTTGGTGGCGCCCGCCACACCGCTGAACGTGGCGATCTCCCCGCACCGGCGGTTTGCCTTCGCCTCGGTCTCCCTGGACGAGGTGAAGTTCGTCAAGAGTGCGTTGGGCGTCTCGGTCAATGACGTCGTCATGGCGATGTGCGCTGGAGCGCTGCGTCGGTGGCTGGAGGTGCACGACGGGCTGCCGGATGGGCCGCTCGTGGCGATGGTGCCGGTCTCGGTGCGGGACGACTCGAGTGCGCATGGTGGCAACAAGGTCTCGGCCATGCTGCCGGCCCTGCCCACCCACCTGCCGACCCCCTTGGAGCGGGTGGCCGTCACGCGCGAGGCCACGATGCTGGCCAAGTCGCACCAGGCCTTCATCCCGCCCGGCCTGGTCGACGAGGTCACCGCCTTCGCGCCACCTGCGCTCACGCACCGCGGCACCCGCCTGGTCTTCGCCAGTGGCATCCTGCACAAGGCGCCGGCGTTCAACACGGTCATCTCCAACGTGCCCGGCCCGAACATCCCCGTCTACCTCGCCGGCGCGAAGCTGCTCTCGCACCACCCGGTGTCGGTCGTCATCGACGGGCTCGCGCTCAACATCACCGTCATCGGCTACCTCGGCGGGCTGCACTTCGGGCTGGTGGCGGCGCGAGAGGTCGTGCCGGACCTCGATGACCTCATGTCCTGGCTGCAGGAGGAGCTGGACCTGCTCGTCGACGCCGCGCGCGAGACGCTCGAGGAGCGGGAGAGGGAGGCGGTCGAAGGCCCCAAGCGTCACCGCCCGGCACGCACGGGTCCCGGCGGCTCCGGCAAAGGTGGCGGCAGCGGGGTCAGCGCACGCCGCGCACCCGGAACTGGATCGAGATCCGGGGCCCGACGTCCTCGCTCGTCTTGAGGATCGCGTGATCGAAGGTCCGCTGCGCTGAGCCGCCCATGACGACGAGGTCGCCGTGGCCGGCGGCCACCCGCAGCGACGCACCGCCGCCGCGAGGGCGCAGCGAGAGCGGTCGGTCGGCACCCACCGACAGGATGGCAATCATCGTGTCGGTGTCGCGCGAGCGCCCGATGCGGTCACCGTGCCAGGCGACCGAGTCGTGCCCGTCGCGATAGAGGCACAGGCCGGCTGTGGCGAAGTCCTCGCCGAGCTCGGGGCGGTAGTGCGCCGAGAGCATCCGGCGGGCCTCGTCGAGCACGGGATGGGGGAGAGACTCGCGCTCGTCATAGAAGCAGGTCAGGCGAGGCACATCGACGATCGAGTCGTACATCTGGCGTCGCTCAGCACGCCACGGCACCACGCGGCCCAAGTGCTCGAGCAGCTCATCGCCGCCGCTGAGCCAGCCCGGCCGCACGTCCAGCCACGCTCCACGACCGAGGTCGCGTCGGGTCAGCCCATCGGCGACAGGCCGCAGCGCCAAGGACTCCTCGAGGTCGAGGAGCGAGCCCTGCCACGCCGCCATGGCCCCACCTTAGTGCACGAATCGAACTCACGTTCGACCTTCCTCGGCGAGTCGGGTGCGCTCGCCGGTGCCAGAACACCCTCGAGCGCACCCAACCCAGGTCAGGGGGCACCGTTCTGAGGCGCGCCGGGATGGGGGGCCAGCGGCGCGGCATACCGGGGGTGTCGGGGCGACCACGGACAATGGGGCGGTGCCGACCTACCGTGACGAGGCGATCGTCCTGCGCACCCAGAAGCTGGGGGAGTCCGATCGCATCATCACCCTCCTCACGCGCCGCTTGGGCAAGGTGCGCGCGGTCGGTCGCGGCGTGCGCAAGACCAAGAGCAAGTTCGGGGCGCGCCTCGAGCCGGCGATGGTGATCGACATCCAGTGCTACGAGGGCCGATCGCTCGACAGCATCACCCAGGCCGAGTCGATCGAGCCCTATGGCGACAAGCTGGCGCGCGGCTACGAGACGTGGACCGCGACGTCGGCGATGCTCGAGACCTGCGATCGGCTCACCGAGGAGAAGGAGCCGGCGCTCCAACAACACCTCCTGCTGCGCGGCGCGCTCGGCTCCTTGGCCGGCGGGACGCACGATCCGGGGCTGGTGCTCGACGCCTACCTGCTGCGTGCGCTCGCCATCGCCGGCTATGCCCCGAGCTTCCACGACTGCGCGAAATGCGGTGCGCCGGGCCCGCATCGGGGCTTCCACATCGTCGCCGGGGGCGCCGTGTGTCCCGTATGCCGTCCGCCCGGCTCGGCCGCGCCGGCGCCGGAGACGCTGGGCTTGCTCTCGGCGCTGCTGACGGGGGACTGGGTCGTGGCGGACGAGTCAGATCCGCGGCACCGGCGCGAGGGGTCAGGGCTGGTCGCCGCCTTCCTCCAGTGGCACCTCGAACGTGGACTGCGCTCACTCCGTATGGTGGAGCGGTGAGTTACGCCGCGCCCTTCGCGCATCCCTCGGGTGCTCGCCCCCCGGTCATCCCGGCCGATCGCCTGCCTCGGCACGTCGCGGTCGTCATGGACGGCAATGGTCGATGGGCGAACCAGCGCGGGCTGCCGCGGACCAAGGGTCACGAGGCGGGTGAGGCCGCGCTGCTCGACGTCGTCGCGGGGGCGATCGAGGTCGGCGTCACGCACCTGTCGGCCTATGCGTTCTCGACCGAGAACTGGAAGCGCTCGCCCGAGGAGGTGCGCTTCCTCATGGGGTTCAACCGCGACGTCATCCGGCGGCGGCGGGACCAGTTGCATGCGTGGGGTGTGCGCATGCGGTGGGTCGGGCGCCGGCCGCGGCTGTGGAGCTCGGTCATCAAGGAGCTCGAGGTCGCCCAGGAGCTGACCAAGCACAACACCGGACTGACGCTCTACTTCTGCGTCAACTACGGCGGGCGCGCCGAGATCGGGGACGCCGCGCGGGCGCTGGCCGAGGACGTCGCGCGCGGGCGGGTGAAGGCCTCGTCGGTGGACGAGCGGATGCTCGCGCGCTATCTGCCCGAGCCGGGGATGCCCGATGTCGACCTGTTTGTGCGGTCCTCGGGGGAGCAGCGGACGAGCAACTTCCTGTTGTGGCAGAGCGCTTATGCCGAGATGGTCTTCCAGGACCGGCTCTGGCCGGACTACGACCGGCGCGACCTGTGGGCGGCCATCGAGCAGTATGTCGACCGTGAGCGTCGCATGGGCGGGGCCGTCGACCTGCCGGTGGGGCGCTGAGGGAGGACGGCCTCTTCGGGGGTGGTTTCGTCTCATAAGGTTTCGGCATCTATCGATCTGCCTTCGCCCGGTGGATGACCATCGCGGACCCCGCCGATGCGCGGAGATGTCGCTTCGGAAGGTTTCGGCATCTATCGAGGTGCACGCGCCCGGCCCTTGAGCTCGAACCCCGCCGAACGTTTACCGCGACCTCGTAGCTCTTCCTGGGGGCTGACATGTGCGGAGATCTCAGTTCCCTCGCCCATGTGTCCTCGGCTGATCGGTAGATGTCGAAGCCTTGCTGGGCCACATGTTCGGCGCCCCGGTGTCCGTGGCCATGAAAAGGTCCCCACTGGTGGCCAGGTAGCGGTCCCCGCTGGTGGCCATGACCAGTCCCCGGTGGTGGCCAAGTAGAAGTCCCCGCTCCTCGTTCTTCGCGTGTTGTAGCAGTCCTTGAGGGCCCTGCGTGGCGACGGTGGCGATGCCTAGTCAGCCGTCGTCACCACGCA